>NZ_JAGEMG010000005.1:0-300994 GCF_040148835.1 Allomuricauda sp. NFXS6
TCTTTTAAAGTTACAGCAGATTTATAATGGAAAACTGAATTGGGAAACGAATTATTCTTATTCTGACAGTCAAAGAATTGGCCTATTTCAGACATATTATAATGACGGAAAAGATTACTCAAAAAAAGAAATTAGAACTTATGACAATCTTGGTCGTTTGATTGAAATCGAAGAATTACAATTGACAAAAGATGGATTGGAAGAAAAGACTAAATACTATTATGGCAGAAATGGAATTGTTGAGAAAATTGAGGAATATGACTCTTATAACCGAGAAGATGGATATGAATTGGTTTCCTATCTTGAAATTAAAGTGAAAAGTAAAGTAATCGTTGATTCGTTAATTGCGGAAAAAATAAACGAACAAATAATAACTGAATAAAAAACTACTGGCAACAATGGCTATAAGTAATTGCTTGTTCTCGCCTACTTTGGAAATTCCTGCGGAATTTCCAACTTGGTGTGTACTTGCGAAGTTAAGTGCTAAACCACGCAACTACTCATAGCCGAGACCGTTGGCAAACATTTCAACAGAGAAGTCAACTATTTCAATTTTAATTAAACTTAATAATGAAAAAATTACTTTTTAGTTTATTAATATCGACCATATTATTAAGTTGTAGCAATGATGATAATAATGAAATAACTCTACCTGAGGAATTGAATTTCAATGGAGAAGTATTGAGCTGTGCCGATTTTTCAGTTAAACAATTTCTTGAACCGGAGAATTTTGAAATCTCCTTAAATATTCATGGTCAAGGAAGAGAAGAATTGGAACTAAGTTCAGAATACAAAACATTTTCTTTACCAAATAATGATTTATATAGTACTATAACCATTTTTGACGCTTCTATTCGAAGTAGTTTTTGCAATGACGTTGTTATTGACGATGGACCTAATTTAATAAGTTCGTGGAACGCAATTTCAGGCACTATAAAATTATCAGTTTCTGATATTGAAATAACAGAATTCGAAACCTTTTATAGTTTAGATATTTTGCTTGAAGATGTAATATTTGAAAAAGCTAATAGTAATGAGCAAAGGAAAATTTCTCGTTTAACTATAGAAAATGCTGGCCTTGGATTTTTCCCCGGATAATATTTTAAATTTATAATATCGCGATTATCGACTTATAAAACGTTTGCCAACATTATATAAAAACTATGCTAAAATCAGTCTTGAACTGGAACTCTGTGCTCGCTTGCTTCGCGGATTGTCCTGCGGAAAATCAAGCTCGCCCGCTCGCACAGTTTTTATACGGGACGTTGTACACAATTATGGAAATCTGCCAATACTAAAATTAATAGTTTAAAATAATGTCTAAACTTATTGAATATAGAGAAAAACTAAACTTCACTCAAAGTGAGCTTTCCGAAAAATCAGGTATATCTGTAAGAACTATACAACGAATCGAATCTGGAGCAAATCTTAAGGGCCATACACTTAAAGCCATTGCTTTAGCTTTAAATATTGATCCTTCAGAATTAAATGAAACCTCTAAAGAAAGAAATCAATACAACTACCCTCTTATTAAACTAATAAATTTATCTTCTCTATCATTCCTTATCCCCCTTGCTAATATTTTAATTCCTTTATTAATCGTGCATCTCAAAAAGGAAAAAAATATTATTACGAAACAAATTATTTCTATTCAAATTTTGTGGACGATAATTTCTGTTTCTCTATTTTTTACAACCGAAATTCTTAAGAAAGAACTTCTACTAAACGAACAGTTACCATTCTTTATATTTTTTATCTGTATGCTTATTAATATCTATATTGTTCTTAGAAATGCTATGGAAATTGGCAAAAACAAACGGCTTCATATTACACTGAATTACAGCATCATATAAATTCTGTCAGCAAATTGACGCTATATTGTCGGGTTGTTGTTTTCATTTACCATTTGACATTTTTTGATATTTGTAGCATTATTTAATCAATAGTCAATTTTTCATCAAATCAATCAAAAAAAATGAGAACATCCTTTTTATTATTAATTTCAGTATTATTAATTTATTCTTGTAAAGAAAAAAATAAAAACAATTCTTTAAATCAGAAAAATCCCAAAAATTTTACCTTAAAAACAGACAGTCTCTTAACTGTTTATGAGAAAAATGGAGAATTTATGGGAAGTTTAGAATTGTCTCATAAAGGGAAATCCATTTACTCAAAAACCATCGGATATAGTGACATTGAATCTAAAAAGAAAGCAGATTCAAATACTAAATATCGAATTGGTTCTATTTCAAAAACTTTTACCGCTGCATTAATTTTTAAAGCCATTGAAGAAAATAAATTATCCTTCAATGAGACTATAGAGAAGTACTTTCCCAATATAAAAAATGCTAACAAGATTACCATCGCCAATTTACTTCAACACAGAAGTGGTATTCATGATTATACAAGAGATAAAAAATTCTTTGAGTATAGAACACAATATAAATCGTCCCAAGATATGCTCTCAATAATATCAAATTATGAAAGTGATTTTGAGCCTAACACTCAAGGAGAGTATAGTAATTCTAATTATTTCTTATTATCACAAATCCTTGAGAAAAAATATAACAAACCATATGAAATACTTTTACAGGAGAAAATCACTTTACCATTAGTATTAGAAGACACATATTCTGGAAAACAAATAAACATAAATAACAACGAATCCCATTCCTACAGCTTTTCTAAAAAACAGACAAAATTCGTAGAAACTGATATGTCTATAACTATTGGAAGTGGTTCAATTGTTTCAACCCCAAAAGATGTAAATAAGTTTATGACCGCCTTATTTACAGGTAAATTACTTTCAACGGAAAGTTTAGATTTAATGAAAACCATAGAAGACAATTATGGAATGGGGCTTTTTCAATACAAAATTACTGACCGAAAAGGATTTGGTCATCGAGGGCATTTAGATGAATTTAGGTCTACTTCAATTTACTTTCCTAAAGAAGATTTAGCTTTTACGTTAATTTCAAATGGTGCTAAAGTTGATATTAATGATTTATATATAGAAATCCTTAAATTATACTTTAATGATGCTATAATAGAATTATCAAAAACCGAAGTTGAAAGATTTGTTGGAACATATGTTTATGAAAAAGACAAAAAGGATAAAGTGGTTTTTATCCAGGATGAAACTACTTTAGTTCATATTATAAAAGGAGAATTTAAGGAACCTCTTATTTACAAAGGAAATAACCGATTTGTTATGGAACAAATGTATGGGGAATCTATATCATTTATGTTTTCCTCTGATGGTGACCATTTAACATTTGAACAAGGTAATTTTAAAGGCAAGTACATAAAAGAATAACTGTGTACAACAAAAAATATAGTGCATTTGGCAGATAGTGCTAAAATTAAAGATGATAGCAATTAATAAACATAGTAGTAAATTGAAAGTTTGGAGCGTTGAAATGGCAAACGCACCATATTCAAACCGTTGGCAGTAATGTAAACAAAACGAACAAAATCGAAATTTAAAGACCATTGAAAGATTGAAAAACAAATGAATTATATTGTTGAAAATGAAAAATTAACCCTTCAATATATTCCAGGAAATGGAGCTTGGACTTATCAATTGATAGTCCCCAACACAAAAAATATCAAAGGAAAATGGGGCGATTTGAAAGTGTCTGGGACAATAGATGGTTATGAAATAAAGAATAAGAATTTAGGACCAGTAAAAAATTCGGACAAAAAAATGTCTGTTAATTCAGAAATTAGAAACGCAATAAACAAAGATGGAGGAGATACTGTAATTGTGACATTATATCTCGAAAATCAAACCGGAACGAATGATAATTCTGAAATTTTGGAGTGCTTTAAAGATGCACAAGTTTTGCAAATTTTTGAACGACTGGAGAAAATAGAACAGACAGAAATTCTAAATGAAATCTGGACTGTTGCAACGGACGACCAAAAAGCGGAAAAAATAATCAATGCAATTGAAAACCTTGAAGGTAAACGAATATAAGTGAGTGGAAAAACACTACTGCCAACAATGTATAACCGCAACTGACGGTTATACCCAACCGTTGGCAGCAAGCTGAAAAAAACTAATATGAAATTTAAATTTCAAATATTACTAATCTTTCTTTTCCTTTCTGGCGGACTTTACGCCTGTGAATGTATTCAAACTAAATCAATGGAAGAGATGGTTAAGGACGCGGATATAATTTTTTATGGATCTGTTGTTGCCGTGGACGACCGTAATGATCCTGTTTACGCAGAAAATGTCAAATATTCCACCTTCGGGAAAGACTATGCAAATAAAGGCGGTTATGAACCTATTTTTAAAATTATTGAAAATTTTAAAGGTGATATAAATGATCACTTAATAGATGGGAAATTCAATTATCAGACAGAATGGACTAATTGTGACAGATTATATGAGATCGGTTATAGTTATATCTTTTTCGGGAATTATGATGATAAAGGAAAAATCAGGACCAGCATCTGTATGATGGGGGGAATAGTCAAAGATTTAGAATTTCTTGAGGAAATAAGATATCTGACAAAAAAGCAATAACGGGTAAAAAAGCCAGCTACCAACAAAATATAAAAACAATGCTTAATTTATTTTCAAATCAAAATTTTGGGCTTGCTTGCAGCGCCTGATTGTCCTGCGGACAATCAAGCTTGCCAGCTCGCACTGTTTTTATACGGGACGTTGTGCGTCATTACGACGAACCACTAACGAGTGAAAAAGGGGACACCGAAAACCGACAAGAGTAGGTATAAAATCAAACTTAAAAATTATGAATCTAATAGTACTTTATCCACAACCAACAGATGTAGAAAAATTTGAATCAGAATATTCTGCTCATATTAAATTACTTCACGAGAAAACAGGAATACCCAACGATGTAAAACCTTATACAATAACTAAATTTTTACAAGGACCAGAAGGTAAGCCACCTTTTTATCAAATGTTTACAATGCCTTTTGATTCGCTTGAGGCATTAAATGAAGTAATGTCTTCATCAGGAATGCAAGAAGTTGCAGCAGATGCAAATAGGATTTCAACAGGAGGTGCACCAACAATCTTAATTGGAAAATTAAGTTAAAAAACAGGTCACTATTTTTAAGACCAATCACTAACCAATGATAAAATTCTATAGGAAAATTAGACAAAACTTACTTTCTGAAGGCAAAACTGGAAAGTATCTAAAATATGCGATTGGGGAAATTGTGCTTGTGGTAATCGGGATACTGATTGCTCTGTCAATTAATAATTGGAATGAAAATCGAAAGGGACGAAACAAAGAGCAAATTGTTCTTGAGAATCTAAAAGAGGATTTTTTAGCAAATCAGAGTATTATTGATAGAAGCTTAGCCGTGCACAAATATCATTTGGATGAACTATATTCGTATTTAAAGCATCTAGGTCCCAGTGTACCAGCTCTCACAGATTCTATCTACAAATTTGATGTTTCCGACTATGGGAAATTAAATCTGATTGATGGTACGTTAAAAGCCGTTATTAATACCGATATTTTTGGAATAATTCAAAATGAACTTCTAAAAAAGAAACTTTCTACCTACCCGAGTACATTTGCGGCATACAAAGAATTTGAGGATGTTAATAGAGATATTGTGATAAATAAGCACAGAGCCTTAGGTGAACAATATACTTCTATTTTAAGGCTTGACAAGTCCTTATTAGGTATATCTGAACCACATAAGTCAGATTTTCTTGGCTGGGCAAGAGATCCGCAACATCAGAATAATACGGTAAATAGAATTAATATTATAAGAAATAAATTGATTCCGGCATTAATTGAAGTGCAGGCAAAGAATTATGAGATATTAAAACTGCTAGATGAGGAGATTAGAGATTAATAACGAAAGCACAACAACGTATAACCGCAATTACGGCGGATTCGACTATGCTTCGACAAGCTCAGCACAGGCTAGAATCCATTTGGAATTGCTAAAGTCTGTGCCAACCAAAAATTAAATGTATTTAGACTCTCGTTATAATGCCACATAATAGAACCCCGGAAACAGTGAATATGCCTAAAAAAATTATTGTTCTTTTGTTTTTAGTATCCCCCATTTTAAACATGGCCTCATCCAAGGATACCTTGAGAGTTGGCTATAATCTAGAACCTCCTTTTGTGGTGGAATTACAAAATAACCGTCTTTCCGGACCTTCTGTTTGGTTGTGGGAAAATATCGCCAACGACAACGACATACAGTACAAGTACATAGCACTTCCATTCGAGGAGCTGTTATCGGGGCTTGAAAAGGATAAAATAGACGTAAGCCTGTCTCCGTTGACCATTACTGCGGAAAGATCTCAAGTCATAGATTTTACATCTCCATATCATATCGCTCATGCCTCTATACTACAAAACGAAGTGACACCGATTCAAAAGTCCTGGCAATTTGTAAAATCATTCTTTTCGGTGAACTTTATGCGTGCATTGGGGGCACTTGCGTTCGTAATTCTCATATTCGGTATTCTGATTTGGGTATTTGAGAGAAACAAAAATCACGAGGAATTCGATAATAGCATCAAGGGGGTTTGGGAAGGTTTTTGGTGGTCCGCCGTAACCATGACCACCGTAGGATATGGGGACAAATCGCCTAGAACCACGGGGGGAAGGATCATTTCACTGATTTGGATGTTTACCGCCATTATCATTATCTCAGGATTTACTGCAAGTATCGCATCTTCTTTAACGGTCAATAATATTAGTTCATCCAATGGTAAGATAGACGATTTCAAAAATAAAACCGTAGGAACGATAACCAACTCGGTTACGAGCGAATGGATGAGGAACAACTTTTTCACCAACAAGAAAGAGTTTCAAACCATGGAGGAACTACTGAATGCATTGGACCAAGAAAAAATAGAAGCAATTGCTCACGACCGCCCCGCACTGCAAGCCATAGTGAACAATGACACGCTTTCAAAGTATGACCTGATCGATATCAAATACAATCCTCAGTTCTATGCCTTTGGCTTAAGCAAACAATTACCGGATTCCCTCAGCCAAGCCATAAATTATTCGATGCTTTACAATATTGAAAAAATGGATTGGAAAGTGCTCCTTTCCGAAAGTGGCCTGGAATAAAAAAGTTATGAAGGAAGGCTAATTTAGCGATGCCGGAAAAAAAGAACAAAGCTGCACCTGTATAAAATCAATTCCGTCCAAAATTTCTAAAGATTAGTACCCGCAATCTAGTATCTTTAAAATAAGTAAGCCCACCAATTATTGCTCATGAAATTAAGCGACATAGATAAGATTGAATTATTATACCTCCAAATTGAAGATTATTTGGAGATAAAAGATGCCATGCAATTGGCCTACTCCTCAATGCCCGAAGCCTATTGGAAGGAAAGCCACATACTTTCATTGCTCGATAAATTTCCCGAAGGCCAAGTGGTAATAAAGGTAAATGGCCAAATAGCCGGTTGTGCCCTGTCCATAATTGTTGATTATGACAAATTTGATGACAACCACACCTATCGGGAAATCACCTCGGATTATTCTTTTGATTCTCATGATCCGGATGGCGATGTCCTATATGGCATAGATGTGTTCATCAAACCTGAATTCAGAGGGCTGCGACTGGGCAGGCGACTTTATGACTATAGAAAGGACCTCTGTGAAAAAATGAACCTGAGAAGTATCGCTTTTGGAGGCCGTATTCCCAATTACCATCGGTATTCCGATAAAATGAGTCCAAAAGAATACATTGAAAAAGTTAAGCTCAAGGAAATCCACGACCCTGTACTGAATTTTCAAATATCAAATGATTTTCACCCTGCCCGAATCCTAAAAGGGTATTTAGAGGGGGACTCCTCCTCCAAAGAATTTGCTGTGTTGTTGGAATGGGACAATATCTACTATGAAAAATCGGCAAAAAAAGCAGCTATAAAGAAAAAAGTGGTAAGGCTGGGCTTGATCCAATGGCAAATGAGACCCTATAAAGATATTGAAACCTTGCTGCAGCAGGCAGAATACTTTATTGATGCGGTTGCTGGGTATCGTTCGGATTTTGCCTTGTTCCCGGAGTTTTTCAATGCGCCCTTAATGGCCAAAGACAATCATTTATCGGAAGCGGAAGCAATTCGGGAGTTGGCCAAACATACCAAAGAGATTGTACAAAAGTTTTCCAACTTCTCCATTTCCTACAATATCAATATTGTAGCTGGAAGCATGCCCGAAATCAAGGATGATAAGCTCTATAATGTCGGTTACCTCTGCAAAAGGGATGGTACGGTGGAGCGCTACGAAAAATTGCACGTGACACCCGATGAAGCCAAGGTATGGGGCATGCAAGGAGGCGAACAATTAAATGTTTTTGATACGGATTGCGGTAAAATTGGAGTGCTCATTTGTTACGATTCGGAGTTTCCGGAGTTGAGCAGACTGCTCGCGGACCAAGGAATGGACATACTCTTTGTGCCATTTTTGACAGATACACAAAATGGCTATTCCAGGGTAAGGCATTGTGCACAAGCAAGAGCGATTGAAAATGAGTGCTACGTAGCCATTGCGGGCAGTGTGGGCAATTTACCAAATGTGCACAATATGGATATTCAATATGCACAATCCATGGTGTTCACTCCCTGTGATTTTGCATTTCCGACCAACGGTATAAAAGCAGAGGCCACACCCAACACGGAAATGATCTTGATTGCCGATCTGGATATCGACCTGTTGAGAGAGCTTCATCAGTTTGGAAGTGTAAGAAACCTGAAGGATAGACGAAAAGACCTATTTGAACTAAGAAAAAGATAAGTGTCATCGGCTATTAAAGATTCGGTATCAAGAAGTGGTTACATCAAATTTGAATAGACTAAGCAAAGTAAGAACACGTAGATCTACAGACCCTAGGTTTTGGTGACCATCACCACATTTATTGTACCACTAACTTGGTTTTATTTTGGTAAATCGGAATGATGGAGAACCCTTTACCATTCAATACTCACCTAGGCTAAATCAATTAAGAACGATAGCACTCAACACTTTAGCTATAAAAAAACAAAGGAGTAGTCATTCGTAACAACGGACAATGAAGCCTTGATTGCCTTTACGAAAAAACAGCTAATGAGCCTTGAGAACGTTGCTCCCGAAAGTAAATTTTGGAACATGCAGAACATGGGCGACCCAGAAATAGGGATTGCGGCACCAAAATCAATCTACAATAATTTTACAACGGTAGAAAAGAACAACTACCCCGTTACGGAAACTGAAAATAAGATCGTAATAAGTACCTTTTTAAGTTTTAGCGATAAAAAACAGCGGGATGCCGCGGTTCCGAAACTTAAAACACAAATAGGTGAATCCAAATATGCCGATAAATTCATAAATGCTGAATTGGTGAACGTATTCCCTACTTTGGACAATAACGAAGCATTGGTCAATGCCGGTTTGGAACGGTTATCGGGAATTTACGGAAAGGACAGGGTGCTTAGAATGTATGGCGTTGTTGCCGATGGACGAAGCGACGATTTTGTATTTTTTCAGCCTAAGGTACCCAGCGTATACTCTTTTATGGGAGGTTCCAATTACGAAAAAGGCATAATTGCGCAAATGCATTCGCCAAACTTTGCCGTGGACGAAAGCTGTATAAAAACCGGGGTGAATCTATTTTCGTCATTATTGGTGGAACGGCTAAATCAGTAAAATCGACATGACCAAAAACATAATGTTGGTGTCAGACATCTAATTTTATTGCGAAGCAACTTGGTTTTTGATAGTTTTAGTAGCTCAACCATTGGCTATGAAGAAGATTGTACTCACCTTAACTACAATACTGCTCTCTGGATGGAGCGTTTTGGGTCAAAGCGCTGACTTTGTTGGAACCTTTGTTAACGGATCCAACAGTATTTCCATCCAATTTAAACGAGTAGGAGACGAATACCACGGTATGCTTGCTGCCGTTGGGGCCAGTTTTGCCATTAGGGCAACCGGATCGATGAATAAAATCAATGGTGAACTATATGGATTGGATGGTCCAATGGACTTCGAAGCCACCCTTTCTGGAAATAATATGCGTGTCCGAGCCACAGGATACAATGAGCCGTTTTACAAATATTCAGACTTGCACAATCTGGGCAGTTTTGATTTAACGCCTTATATGAAGACCAATACAGGGATTGTTGGAAACAATACCGGTATGCAATCTGCCACTTCGCCACCGACTCAAAACAACCTTTCAACCCAATATCCAGAATTGGATAACCAAGGGCTTCTGAACATCATTGCCGGGAGTCAATTGGTGTTTTATGAGCGTACTTCTTATGTCAACGATAGTATGGCAAGTTCCATCACCTACGTGAATTTTTGTGCCAATGGCACCTTTGCCATGAATACGGATGGTTCGTTCAGTATTGAAGGCAATTATGGCGGAAATGCCCAAGGAGCTTCTTACGGCAATAATTCGGGTACTTGGCAATTGGTTTCTTATCAAGGTCAACCTGCGGTATATCTAAAATATTACAATGGGGATACCAGTTTAAATCCATTCAATGCAAATGAAGTTCGCCAAGGAAGATGGCGACGCGGAAACACCCAATACGCATTGCAGCGGAACAAAGTCCGCTGCAACTAATTATATTTTAATATAAATTTCTTTGCTTATTCTCCCATTGCCGCTGCAACTGCCGCAGAAAGTCTTTTGTAAGTACCATTTTGCAAACGTTCCCTAATGGCCGAGAAAGCAACCAGTGTTTCCTCTATATCTGTTATCGTATGGGTCGCTGTCGGAATCAATCGAAGTAAAATCAGACCTTTTGGGATTACTGGATATACCACAATAGAACAGAAGATTCCGTGATTTTCACGTAAATCCTTCACCAAGGCCATGGCTTCTGGAATACTACCGTTCAAATAAACGGGCGTTACACAACTGGTAGTAGTACCAATATCGAACCCTCGTTCCTTTAACCCATTTTGAAGGGCATTCACGTTTTCCCAAAGTTTTGCTTTAAGTTCGGGCATGGTACGAAGCATATCAAGTCGCTTTAGGGCTCCTTTTACATATACCATCGGCAAGGACTTAGCAAACATCTGAGAGCGAAGATTGTATTTCAAGTACTCTATAATTTCTTTATCCGCAGCTACAAAGGCTCCGATACTGGCCATGGACTTGGCAAAAGTGGCCAAGTACACGTCGATTTCGTCTTGTACTCCTTGCTCCTCTCCTGCTCCAGCACCTGTTTTGCCCAATGTTCCGAAACCATGGGCGTCATCCACTAAAAGCCTGAATTGATATTTTTTCTTAAGGTCCACGATTTCCTTAAGGATTCCTTGCTCGCCCCGCATGCCAAAAACACCTTCTGAAATCACCAGGATTCCTCCTCCGGTTTCGTTGGCCAATTTGGTGGCACGCTCCAAGTTTTTTTCCAAACTTTCGGGATCGTTGTGCTTAAAGGTAAAACGCTTGCCCATATGCAAACGAACACCATCAATAATACAAGCGTGGCAATCTACATCGTACACAATAATATCATCTTTAGACACCAAAGCGTCGATTACCGACATAAATCCTTGGTACCCGAAGTTCAATAAATAAGCGGCATCTTTATGGACGAACTCCGCCAATTCGTTCTGCAATTGTTCGTGAAAATCAGTGTGACCGCTCATCATACGAGCACCCATTGGATAAGCCGCACCATGCTCCAAAGCAGCTTCTCCATCCACTTTTTTGATTTCAGGTAGGTTGGCAAGACCCAGATAGTCATTGATACTCCACGTTATCACGTCTTTTCCTTGAAACTTCATTCTATTGGAAATAGGTCCTTCTAATTTTGGAAAAACAAAATAGCCTTCAGCCTGCGAAGCCCACTTTCCTAAAGGTCCTTTGTTCTCAATGATTCTATCGAATAAATCTCTCATCTACCTTAGTATTAATTCAAATGCAAAAGTATAGATTTTTATGAACCTTGCATAACGAAATATGCACATAAAAAAACGGCAATAAAAAATTCATTGCCGTTTTTGAGGTATTATAGGGTACTGGTTTATTTAATATACTTGATTTCTTCTGGTATTTCTGCGTTTTGGATATCGAAAAACCCTTGGTTTTCCATCCATTCGTTGCTGTAGACCTTGCTCATGTACCTTGAACCGTGGTCTGGGAACACCACAACCACGTTGCTGTCCTCGGTAAATTCCCCTTCCGTATTTAATTGATATAAGGCTTGAGTCGCTGCACCACTGGTATAACCAGCAAAAATACCTTCGGTATGGGCCAATTTACGGGCCATATGGGCACTTTCGCCATCCGTTACCTTGATGTACCTGTCAATACTATTAAAATCGGTGGCTGCCGGGATTAGGTTCTTCCCCAATCCTTCAATTCGGTAAGGATACACCTCGTTGTGGTCGAACTCTCCGGTTTCGTGATACTTTTTCAATACTGAACCATAAGCATCAACCCCTAATATTTTAATATCTGGGTTTTGCTCTTTCAAATAACGAGCGATACCGGATATAGTTCCCCCTGTTCCGCTACAAGCTACCAAATGGGTGATTAGACCATTGGTCTGTTCCCAAATTTCGGGTCCCGTGCTGGAATAGTGAGCATCAATATTAAGCTCATTAAAATATTGATTGATGTAAATGGAATTCGGTGTTTCGCTGTGCAAACGTTTGGCCACTTCGTAATACGAACGTGGGTCATCGGCACTAACATGGGCCGGGCAAACATAAACGTTGGCCCCCATGGAGCGTAACATATCTATTTTGTCGGGGGATGATTTTGAACTTACGGCCAAAATACATTTATATCCCTTAACAATACTCACCATGGCGATACTAAAGCCCGTATTACCCGATGTGGTCTCTATAATGGTGCTACCCGGCTTAAGAATACCTTTTCGCTCGGCCTCTTCAATGATATGAATCGCAATTCTATCTTTTGCAGAGTGCCCAGGATTAAAGCATTCCAACTTAGCATAAAAATTTCCAGTAAGTGGGGCGGTAATTCTATTTAGCTTAACTAAGGGGGTACTTCCAATTAGGTCTAGGATATTGCTGTGCGCATTTATCTGTGTCTTCATAACTGGTATTAGGTAGGGAACATTCCTATAACACTAAGAGCAATGTTCCATGCAAATGTAACATTTTATTTTTAAAGGGCTTTGCCCTCAAGGTCTAAAATAAACGCATATTCCTTTGCGGTTTCCTTTAAAGCCTCAAATCTACCCGATGCACCACCATGTCCTGCTTCCATATTGGTATCCAAAAACAAGAGGTTGTCATCGGTTTTATATTCCCGTAATTTAGCCACCCACTTGGCCGGTTCCCAATACTGCACCTGCGAATCGTGCAATCCGGTGGATACGTACATATTAGGATATTCCTTGGCCTCTACATTGTCATAAGGGGAATAGGATTTAATATAATCGTAATATTCCTTGTCATTGGGATTTCCCCATTCATCATATTCTCCGGTGGTCAATGGAATGGTGTCATCCAACATGGTGGTGACCACATCCACAAAAGGAACTCCCGCAATAACTCCGTGATACAGTTCTGGCGCCATATTAATAACGGCTCCCATTAAAAGTCCACCAGCAGAGCCCCCCATGGCGTACAAATGCTCGGGACTGGTGTATTTCTGGTCAATCAAATATTTGGAAACATCAACAAAATCGGTAAACGTATTCTTCTTATTGAACAGCTTTCCATCCTCGTACCAAGGCCTCCCCAAATATTCCCCACCACGAATATGGGCAATGGCATAGATAAATCCACGGTCCAACAAGCTCAATCGTATGGATGAAAAATAAGGGTCGATGGTAGCACCGTAAGAACCGTAACCATATTGCAATAACGGACTGGTTCCATCCAAGGGAGTGTCTTTATGATAGATTACCGAAATAGGGACTTTTTTACCATCCCTGGCAGTGGCCCACAAGCGCTCTGTTTTGTAATTATCCTTATTGAACTTACCTCCCAAAACCTCTTGCTGCTTCATAACGGTTTTGGTTTTGGTTTCCATATCAAAATCGATGATGGCGAACGGAACGCCCATTTCGTTGTAGTAATAGCGGAGTACTTTCGTGTCAAAATCTAAATTGACAGAGGGTCCAGCAACGTAAGTTTCACTATCAAAAGGTAAATAGTAACTATCGGAACCGTCCCATCTGGCTATCTTCATTTGATTGAGGCCATTGTTGCGCTCTGTAAGCACGTAATAATCCCTAAAAATCTCAACATCTTCCAACAAAACATCTTCCCGGTGCGGTATAAATTCTTCCCAATGCTCTGAGGAGGTATTGCTCTCATCGGTTTTCATCAACTTAAAGTTGGTGGCCTTGTCCTTATTGGTCAACACATAAAAATCACCTTCAAAATGTGATATGCCATACTCTACCCCCTTTTCTCGTGGGGAAAACACCCTAAATTCGCTCTCAGCATCGTCTGCATTCAAAATTCTATATTCCGATGTCAGCGTACTACTAGATCCAATTACGATATATTTTCTGGATTTGGTCTTGTAAACAAAGGTGTTGTAAGTAGAATCCTTTTCATGAAAAACCAATTCATCATCTTCTGAAGATGTTCCCAGTACGTGTTTAAAAATTTTATCGGAACGTAGGGTTACCGGGTCTTTTTTGGTATAGAATAGCGTGGTGTTATCGTTGGCCCAAACAGCGCTTCCCGTTGTATTCTCAATAATATCAGGGTAAATTTCACCTGATCTTAGGTTTTTAACCTGAATGTTGTACTGCCTTCTGGAAATGGTGTCCGTTCCAAAGGAAGCCATGGTATTGTCCGGACTTATGGAAACACCACGCAAGTTGAAGTATTCGTGGCCTTTGGCCATTTCGTTGCAATCGAACAACAATTCTTCTTCGGCATCCAAGCTTTCCTTTTTCCTGGAATATATGGGATACTCCTTGCCCTCTTCATAGCGGGTAATGTACCAATACCCATCCAATTTGTAAGGAACAGACGAATCATCTTCCTTGATCCTTCCCTTCATCTCCTTAAAAAGTTTCTCTTGAAACTCCTTGGTATGGGCGGTCATTTTTTGATAATATTCGTTCTCGGCGTTCAAATAATCAAGAACCTGTTGGTCTTCCCTATTGTTCATCCAGTAATAATCATCGATTCTAACATCTCCGTGTTTCTCTAGTTGGGTAGGATGTTTGGGTGCTACCGGGGGAGCTATACTCATGGATTCTTCTTTATTGTTTTTGCAAGCGGTCGCAAAAATAAGGCATAAAACCAGAATAGAAATTCTTGAAATAGAATGTTTCATAGATCGGTATTTTAGCCAATTTACTACTTTTGACCTTAAGTTTGATAAATATAGCCTGCTTACACGAGTTTTGTCACCCTGAACGCAGTGGAAGAGCAAAAAATCGTATCGACTGCGCTTGAAGTGAAAGACGAGCAAGAATCACATCTAAGAAAAATTAAAAAAATTGAAGTTATGTTTGGAGATCTTATGGGAATGATGGGTAAAATAAAAGAAACCCAAAAGAAGGTGGAAGCCACAAAGGAACGCTTGAACACCGTGATGATTGATGAAGAATCCTCCGATGGACTGCTCAAAGTGACGCTTACCGCGAACCGCGAAATAAAGTCCATTTATGTTGATGATTCGCTTTTGGATGATAAAGAGCAATTGGAAGACTACCTATTACTTACGATAAATAAAGCCATTGAAAAAGCTACCAAGGTAAACGAAGCTGAATTGGCAGCCGTAGCCAAAGAGGGTATGCCGAATATTCCCGGGATGGATGCTTTTATGAAGTAATGACTATGTCAGTTCGAGTGTTTCCGAAGTGTGAGCACGGAGGAAACGTATCGAGAACCTTTTTTCTGCAATCCTTTTTCACGACAAAGACCGATTCACTTCTCGATACATTTTTGGCTTCGCCAAAACCACTCGAAGTGACATTGTTGCTGTAATTTGTCAGTTCGAGTGTTTCTGCAGGAACGTATCGAGAACCTTTTTGTGCAACCGATTTTCTTGACAAAGACCGAATCACTTCTCGATACAATTTTGGCTTTGCCAAAACCACTCGAAGTGACATTGTAGTTATATTTAGTCAGTTTTCCGAAGTGCTTTGCACAAAGGAAATCCATCGATAACCCTTTTCTACAAACCACTCGAAGTGACATTGTTGCTGTAATTTGTCAGTTCGAGTGTTTCCGCAGGAAACGTATCGAGAACTGCTTATTTACTAAAATTTTTCTTGGATAAATTGGGAAGCTTGTCAAATTCACCTGCAATCAAGGCTTCTTTTTTCTTTTTGGACCATTTTTTTATCTGCTTTTCTGTTATAATAGCAGTATTGGGGTCGGAAAATTTACAATGGTATACCAGTTCAAGAGGTCTACGGGAATATGTGTAGCTGTCTCTATATTTTCCTTTTTGATGAGATTCCAATCTTCCCATTAAATCGGAAGTTATTCCTGTGTAATAAGTATTATCCGAACATTTTAAGATATAAACAAAGTAGCTTCTCATATGGATTGTCCATTGATTGATTTTTTGGTGAAATTTGGGTTTCACCAAAGTTACTCAAAATGGCAATTCAAATAAAATATGTCAGTTCGAGTGTTTCCGCAGGAAACGTATCGAAAACCTTTTTGTGCAACCGATTTTCTTGACAAAGACCGAATCACTTCCCGATACAATTTTGGCTTCGCCAAAACCACTCGAAGTGACATCACGACTCTATTTTGTCAGTTCGAGTGTTTTCTGAGTATTCTGAACGAGGAAAACGTATCGAGAACCTTTTTTCTGCAATCCATTTTCACGACAAAGACCGAATCACTTCTCGATACATTTTTGGCTCCGCCCAAACCACTCGAAATGACATTGTTGCTGTAATTTGTCAGTTCGAGTGTTTCCGCAGGAAACGTATCGAGAACCTTTTTGTGAGACCATTTTCTTGACAAAGACCGAATCACTTCCCGATACAATTTTGGCTTCGCCAAAACCACTCGAAGTGACATTAATTGTCAGTTCGAGTGCGAAGCGTATCGAGAACTACATGTTATTACCCAATACTTTTCAAAACTTTTAAGAAATGCTGATGCATCGCATCGGTATAGTTCAAATGGGTGACGATGCGTAATTTACCTTGCCCCATCCCAATGATGGACACCTGATTTTTGGTCAATTGCTCCAAAAAGGCTTCGGATGACATTTTGTTCTCATTTATTTCAAAAATGATGATATTGGTCTCGATGGGTTCCACTTTTTTAATGAAATCCAAAGATTGAAGCACCTCCCCTATTTCTTTGGCCTTTTTATGGTCTTTCGCCAATCGTTCCACATTATTTTCCAGTGCAAAGATGCCTGCTGCGGCCAAATAACCCGATTGACGCATACCACCTCCAAATATCTTTCGGATTCGTATTGCTTTGTCAATATCTTGTTTGCTGCCCACCAAAACGGACCCTACAGGACACCCCATGCCTTTGCTCAAACATACACTGATCGTATCGAACAATTTTCCGTAAGCTTTTGGGTCTTCGCCTTTTTTCACCAAGGCGTTCCATAGTCGGGCACCGTCCAAATGATATTTTAGATTGTGCTCATCACAGACTTTTCGGATTTTTTTCAACTCCTCAAAATCCCAACAGGCTCCACCGCCTTTGTTCGTAGTGTTTTCTATGCAAACCAATGAGGTCAATGGGCTGTGATAAAAATCAGGTGGGTTTATGGAGGCCTCCACTTGTTCGGCGGTCATCATCCCTCTGTCACCATCTACCAATTTACAGGAAACACCACTGTTGAAGCTGACGCCTCCCCCTTCGTAATTGTAGACGTGCGCATATTTATCACAAATCAACTGATCACCGGGATTGGTGTGAATTTTTATCGCCGTTTGATTGGTCATAGTGCCGCTTGGGAAAAATAGTGCGGCTTCCATACCAAAGTACTCGGCCACCTTGGCTTCCAATTCATTTACCGTAGGGTCATTTTTGAATACATCGTCCCCTACTTTCGCATTCATCATGGCCTCCAACATTCCCGTTGAAGGTCTTGTGACAGTGTCACTTATTAAATTTATCTCCATAAAAATATTTAGTCCATGCAGTCCATACCAATGGGCGAACCGTCCGGAATTGTGGAAACTGGAATAAGTTTGAATTCTGATGGTTTCTTCATAAAAGCATCGATTCGCTTTACCATTTCAGCAGAAATAGCATTTTTGCCATCGCTCAACAATTCCGTCTTCAAATCGTTCAACGCCTGGTTGGCAACAGCATTTACCTGTGGGTGCACCTTATTATGTGCAGCTAAGTTCATAATGTGGTAAAGTACTCTAAAATTGATGGTGTTTTGTACTTCTGCTTCGTAATCATCGCGATGAGAAAGGTCGAATGTACCCTTAATGGTTTCATCCAAAACTTCTTTTAAACCCATTTGACCCTTATCCAAACTTTTTTGCTGAATCAGTCTAGATGCGCGCTCTGGGTGCAACAACAACTCCAAGGTCATATCTGCAGCCGTTTCTGCAACCGAAAGGGCATCAAAACTTACACCTGTTCTTCCTTTAAAGGATTCTCTGGAGCGGCTAAAACCGATGGCTCTTGGCGGAAAAAGGTCTAATTTGTCCTTAGGAACCGCAATCACCTCGGCGTCCAGTGTTTTTAGAATGGATTCCATTGCTGCTTCTTGAACAGCTTGATCGACCGGTTTTACAGGTGTTTGACCACCATTTTTAACTGCATAATTGTAATCCAAGCCACCAATAACCTTGGAAACGGCCTCGGTCTGGTATCTGTGGAAGAAATACAGAGGAACAAAAACATCCTCTAAAATAGAATAGGCCTCACCTGTTCTGATATTATCTATAGAAAAGTTTTCAATGGCTTTTTCTCGTATTTCCAACATATTTTCCAATTCTTGGCTAGCACTTTTACCGTTGTCCCATAAATGTGCCAATACATGTGCTCCCCCTTTTGGGCGGGCATCTTGGTCGGAAATATAACGCAACCCGTCGTCTTGGGCTTTCTTTAAAATGGCATTCAATGCGTCTTGTTCATTAGTGCCATTGGGAAAGTCTGAATAGGCATAAGCCACGGTTACCTTGTCCCATTCACCTATACCAGTATCGTAGGCATTTTCAAAACTTATTTCGCCACCTTTCAACTCGAACTGTGGATGCGGGTAATCCATTACGGAAGCCCTATTATTGGTGCTTGCGGCAAAATTGTGGGCAAATCCGAGGGTATGTCCTATTTCGTGCGCAGAAAGCTGACGAATTCTAGCCAAGGCCAATTCCAACATAGGTTTGTAGTTATCGTCTCTTTCTTCAAAAGGCTGGTTCATTAATGCCTGGGCAATCATAAAATCCTGACGGATGCGAAGACTTCCCAAACTTACATGCCCTTTTAGGATTTCCCCGGTTCGTGGGTCAACAACACTGGCTCCATAGCTCCATCCTCTTGTGGAACGGTGTACCCATTGCACTACATTATAGCGAATATCGAGGGGGTCGGCATCGTCCGGAAGCATTTTCATTTGGAACGCATTTTTGTATCCGGCAGCTTCGAAAGCCTGGTTCCACCATTTACCGCCGTCCAATAAAGCCGAACGTACTGGTTCTGGGGTACCGTTGTCCAAATAATATACAATTGGTTCTACTGCTTCACTTACTTCGGCATTGGGATCCTTCTTTTTAAGACGGTGTCTTCTTATAAATCTTTTTACCAACGATTCTTCTACCGGGGTTGCATAATCATAATAGGAGAAGGGGTATCCTCCACTTCGTGGGTCGTACAGCCTCTTCTCAAAATTATCGTCCGGAAGCGCTATCAATGAATGGTGCTGGGCCACGGTCACCAAACTTGCTGTTGGGGAGACCGAACGAATCCATGCGCCCTCTGGTTCCCCTTTAAAGGTAAGGGTTACATCAAACTCCACATTTTTGGGAAATGCTTTGGTACGGTCAAACGCCAAAGCACTTTTGGATTTATCCAAGCTGTAAGATCCTTGCTTTGCACGTTTCAATCTATTGGAAACCCCGTGGGCATCCCGCATTAAAAAATCAGTAAAATCTATAAGATAACTGCCCTTGGATTCCTCTTCAATTTTAAACCCTTCCAATATAGATTTGGCGAAGGCCTGTTCTACGGATTTGCTTTCAAGTTCGTTGTCGGTAATGGCCCTAAATTCAAGATTGGGCTGTACTAAAAGCAATTTAGTTCCCGCTTTGCGGAAAAAAACCACTTGCTCGTTGCCCAGCTGTCCGCGATCAAGGCCAATATCGTTACTGCCAATGCCACTGCTTAGGGCATATACGTATAGAAACTCCTTTTCAAGCTCATCCACCTGAAGGTAAATTTTGTCGGTTGAATCATCATAGAAAAAATTGAAGTAACCGTTGAACTTCTGAAAGTCTTTGGTCTTCTCAAAGGTTTGTGCTCCCAACGAAGCGCAAACAAAATAAAACAAAGTGATGAGGGTAGTTGTGTTCTTCATAATCTGGTTGAAATATTGTTCCTAAAAATATGGAATTCATTTTTAATAATCGATAGCCAAAAGCTATAACTGGATGTAAAACTCAAATTGATAAAATTGATTCGTGAATTTTACATATTTTTATTTTAACCCTATTATTTTGATGTGATTATTTTAATAATAGTATTCTACTTTACCTAAGGTAATCTGCGGAAAGAAACTTATTTTTACCCAAAATATTATATATGGTAACTACAGATCATCAGAAAGATCTTATTGAGCGCCTTGGTGCGTTAAGGAGGTATCTTTGACATTGATGCCAAACGCATTGAAATAGAGAACGAGGAAGAAAAAACCCTCGCTCCCGGTTTTTGGGACAACCCACAAGAAGCGCAAAAGCAAATGCAATCCATCAAATTCAAGAAAAATTGGGTGGAAGATTTTGAGGAGGCCAAAACTTTGGTCGGCGACCTTGAAGTGCTCCTTGAGTTTCAACAGGCAGGTGAGGTTTCCGAAGAGGAAGTAACAAAACAATTTGACAAAGCCCAGCTGGCGATTGAAAAGCTGGAGTTCCGCAATATGCTTTCGGACGAAGGCGACGAACTTACAGCCGTTCTTCAGATAACGGCAGGTGCCGGAGGTACGGAAAGTTGCGATTGGGCATCCATGCTTATGCGTATGTATATGATGTGGGCCGAAAAAAACGGCTACAAAATAAAAGAGCTCAATTACCAAGCAGGCGACGTGGCCGGAATCAAAACCGTTACCTTGGAAATTGAAGGCGAATATGCCTTTGGTTGGCTTAAAGGTGAAAATGGGGTGCACCGTTTGGTGCGCATCTCTCCTTTTGATAGCAATGCCAAAAGGCATACCTCGTTCGCCTCGGTTTATGTGTATCCGCTGGTGGACGACAGCATCGAAATTGAGGTAAATCCGTCAGATATTGAGATTACAACAGCCCGTTCCAGTGGCGCTGGAGGACAAAATGTGAACAAGGTAGAAACCAAGGTGCAGTTGGTACATAAGCCCACGGGAATCCAAATATCCTGTTCCGATTCCCGTTCACAGCACGATAATAGGGCCACGGCCATGAAAATGCTGAAGTCACAGTTATATGAAATAGAACTTCGCAAAAAGCAAGAGGCCCGAGCCGAAATAGAATCCTCGAAAATGAAGATTGAATGGGGTTCACAAATCCGTAACTACGTGATGCATCCTTATAAATTGGTGAAAGATGTGCGCACAGGTGAAGAAACCGGGAATGTGGATGCTGTAATGGACGGTGATTTGGACGCGTTTTTAAAAGCCTATCTTATGATGATGGGACAAAAAGAAGAACAAGAATAAAAATCGAAATAATCATGATTAAAATATACCACAACCCGCGATGCAGAAAATCCAGGGAAGGATTGGCGATTTTGGAAAAATCGGGGAAGGAATTTGAAGTTGTGAAATACTTGGACGATATTCCCAGTAAAGAGGATTTAAAAACTTTAATTGAATATTTGGGGATATCCCCAATAGATCTGGTTCGTAAAACCGAAGCTATCTGGAAAGAAAAATTCAAGGGCAAAACCCTGACCGATGATGAGGTGATCACCGCGATGGCCGAAAACCCAAAATTGATAGAGCGCCCCATTGTGGTGAATGGAAAAAAAGCCGTGGTCGGTAGACCTCCTGAGTCTATTTCAAAGCTGTTATAATTCTGATAACCAATTAGATTTAACAGCGAATATCCCGACAAATTCAACCTAAACAGTATCTTTGAAGTATGAAAAGCAAGCAGACTCTCCTCTATATTAGTTTGTTGATGGGCATTTTGTTCATCAATGATATTTCGGCCCAATACGGTTATGGATCTCCATATGGCAATCGCAGTATGTACGGTAAGGGCCGTACCTCCATACCGCAAGCACAACCAGTGGACAGCCAAAAAGATGAAACCCCGCCAACAGCAGAGGAACTTGTGGACGAGCAAATGCCGGCCATCTCCGAAGCCATCGGATTGGACCCATTTGAGCAAGCGGTGGTGCGTACCTCATTGATACAATCCGTTCAACAACGAATAGAGCTCCAGATATTGCAGTTGGAACCTCTTAAGATGAAAGAGGAAGTCGAGAAAATAAAACGTCGACAAGACGAAGAATTAAAGGCCGGTCTGCCCGAAGACAAGTACGAAGCCTTTATGGAACTCCAAGAAAATCAATTTAAGGCCAAAAAGAAAAAGAAGAAGAAAAAGAAGAAGAACAAGGATTAACAATTCTTTAAGGTCATTCGCAGGTTCAATTACGTTGTTGGGGGATTAATATTTCCTCTCCTCCTTTTTTCCTCCACTTTTGCAACGTAAAAATCAAACTATGCAAAAGATAATACTTCCGTTGCTGCTATTGACCTTGGCAACTTATCAAGGAGTAGCGCAACAGAACCAAAAACCCATTTCTATTTCGGGAACAGTAATCGATTCGGAGTCAGGACAACCACTGGAATATGCAACTTTCGTGTTGCAAAATGCTGATAATCCAGACCAAGTAACGGGTGGAATTACCGACCTCTCCGGTGAGTTTGAAGTTGAAACTGCACCTGGTACTTATAATATCCGCGTAGAGTTCATTTCCTACAAAACATACTCACAAAAAAATCAAACCTATAATTCGGACACCGATTTGGGCTCCATCTCCTTATCTCCAGATGTTGCCCAACTTGCAGAAGTTGAGGTTGTGGGAGAAAAAACGACCGTTGAGGTACGTTTGGACAAGAAAATCTACAACATTGGTAAAGATTTAACCACTAGCGGGGCAACCATCAGTGATGCCTTGAGCAATGTGCCTTCGGTCAATGTTGATGTCGATGGCGCCATCAGTCTCCGTGGAAACGAAAATGTTCGTATCCTCATCAATGGTAGGCCTTCCGCACTCGCTGGTTTTGGATCTACGGAAGCCCTTCAACAATTGCCGGCCGATGCCATAGAAAAAGTTGAGGTCATCACCAGTCCCTCCGCTCGATATGATGCCGAAGGAACAGCTGGTATTTTGAACATTGTCTTAAAAAGGGAGAAGACCCTTGGATTCAATGGTTCCATCAATATGTTTGGGGGTCACCCAACCAATGGCGGCATAACCGTGAATACCAACCTAAGGACCGACAAGTTTAACTTTTTTACCACGATCGGATATCGATATAGAGAAGGTCCTGGTAATGGTTTTTTTGACACCAGGTATTTTGAACCAAGACAGGATGCTTTTTTGGACAGTATTGCCTATGACAGAAATATAGAGGATAGAAATTATGACCGAATAAATCGTGGTATCAATGCCAACTTTGGAGTGGAGTATTTCTTTAATGAACAATCGTCCATTACCGGGTCATATTTTTATAGAGGTGGAAGTGACGAAGATTTAACCACAAACGTCAACGATTATCTATTGAACAACAATC
The DNA here is from genome assembly GCF_040148835.1 of Allomuricauda sp. NFXS6. Lineage (NCBI taxonomy): Bacteria > Pseudomonadati > Bacteroidota > Flavobacteriia > Flavobacteriales > Flavobacteriaceae > Allomuricauda > Allomuricauda sp. NFXS6. The sequence goes on from NZ_JAGEMG010000005.1 coordinate 23,845, forward strand.
CACAGGTAGGTACAACAAGGAGTGAGCTAGAAACGGAGAAGGATAAGACACATCAAGTTTCGCTTAACTATATCAATCGATTTGACGATGATGGACATGTGTTAACAGCAGATGCACAATATGCCGTGGATACCGAAACTCAAGAAGGTTTTATATCAGAACCCGTCCGCTACAATAATACTGACAATACGGATATTAACATTCCAAGGGAACAAACTTCCGAAACACAAGATCAAACGGAATATTTAATCCAAAGTGATTATGTGCTACCGCTTGGTGAAGACTCACAATTTGAAGCGGGATATCGAGGGAACTTTGAAAATGAAGTAACAGATTACCGACTACTGCAGGAAAATGCAAGTGGAATTCTTGAGCTCAATGTGAATCAGACCAATGTTTTTGATTTTACCCAAAACGTGCACGCTCTATATTCACAATATGGGTCAAAATTTGGTGATTTCAACTTTCTTTTGGGCCTAAGAATGGAAAGCACCCAGTTAAAGGGTCAAATAGAATCCGAACTTACCGAAGAGGAACTGCAGGAAGAATTTTCATTTCCCATAGATACAGATTTTGATAATACCTATACGGGGCTCTTTCCTACCGTAAACCTGATTTATGAATTTGATGAAAGAGAAAATGTTTCTTTAGGGTACAACAGAAGAATCAATCGTCCTCGGAGCTGGTTTTTAAATCCTTTCCCATCACGAAGCAGTAGAACCAATATTTTTCAAGGTAATCCCAACCTGCGACCCGCATTTTCCAATGCATTTGACTTGGGTTACCTAAAGCGATGGGATAAACTTACTTTGACTTCATCCGTGTATTATCAAAGGGAGACGGATGCATTTCAAAGGGTACAGGAGCAGGTGTTCATTACTGGACCCGGCGGCTCGCAAGTAGAGGTAATCAGAAACATTCCCTTTAACTTGGCAACAAACGACAGAACCGGTGCAGAACTGGGCCTATTGTACAATCCCACAAAGTGGCTACGAATCAACGGAAGTGTCAACTTTTTCAACTTCAGCCTTGATGGTGAATTCAATGGGGTGGACTATAGCCAATCCAACAATAGCTGGTTCGGACGTTTTAGTTCCAAAGTTTCATTGCCTTGGAAAATTGATTGGCAAACCAATGCCTTTTACCGAGGTGCATCCGATGAGGTTCAAGGTCGTTCGGCCGGAATTTTGTCAATCGACTTGGCCTTTAGTAAAGATTTATTGAATGATAATGCCACGATATCGTTGAACGTGCAAGACCTTTTGAATTCAAGAAAAAGAGACTCATTCACTACAACAGATTTTTTCGAGCAGGATAGTGAGTTTCAATGGAGACAACGCCAGTTGAGAGTTTCGTTCATCTATCGTATCAACGAACAAAAGAAACGTGATCGACAAAGAAATGGTGGTGAAGATTATGAGGAAGGACAATTTTAAAATTTAGAAAATCAGGTTCCCCCGAAACTTAACAACTAAAAAAGCAGCCAATTTGGCTGCTTTTTTTATGCTTTAAACTGAACTTGTATGTTTCTTGACTAATCGAGAAAAGTAATCAAACCAATCTTCGCAAATGTCGTAAAATAAAAAAGGAGCCAAATCGGCTCCTTTCTTCTATTTTTTATTGTTCTCTTTCGGCTCGTTTGGCCTCTTTTCTTTCTTTGAACATTTCCCTAAGGTTGCCAATCAACCAATATGGTACTACAAAGGTCAATAGGAATATCATCAACCAAAAACCGATTGTCAAAATTGTTAGAAAAGCTAAAAAACCTAAATATTGGTCAAATTCGAACATCTTTACTCCTTTTGTTTTAACAAAGATACTTTCTTCTTATCAAAAAAAACAAATACAGCACAAAAAAAATGTATTTACCACGATCAACTACCATATAAATGCCCTATATCCTACCTTTGTATTCAAAATTTTAAACTATGGGTTTTAGGATTGAAAAAGATACCATGGGCGAGGTAAAAGTACCCGCCGACAAATATTGGGGAGCACAAACAGAACGTTCCCGCAACAACTTTAAAATTGGTGCGCCGGCGTCCATGCCTTTGGATGTGGTCTACGGATTTGCCTATTTAAAAAAGGCCGCGGCCTATACCAACCACGAACTTGGTGTGCTGAGCCAAGAAAAGCGAGACTTGATCGCACAGGTTTGTGATGAAATACTCGATGGCAAGCACGATGACCAGTTTCCTTTGGTGATTTGGCAAACGGGTTCCGGTACACAGAGCAATATGAACGTCAACGAGGTGATTGCCAACCGCGCGCACGAAATCGCTGGCAAAAAGATTGGAGAGGGCGAAAAAACCATCCAGCCCAACGATGATGTGAACAAGAGTCAGTCTTCCAACGACACTTTTCCAACGGGAATGCATATTGCGGCCTACAAGAAGATTGTAGAGGTTACCATTCCCGGAGTGGAACAGTTGCGAAACACTTTACAGAAAAAATCCAAAGAGTTCAAGGATGTGGTAAAAATAGGTAGAACCCACCTGATGGATGCCACTCCCCTAACCTTGGGTCAAGAATTTTCGGGCTACGTTTCCCAATTGGACCACGGTTTAAAGGCTTTGAAAAACACCCTACCACATTTGAGCGAACTCGCACTTGGTGGGACCGCCGTAGGTACTGGTCTGAACACGCCAAAAGGCTACGATGTTCTGGTTGCAAAATATATTGCTGAATTTACAGGAAAACCTTTTGTGACGGCAGAAAACAAATTTGAAGCATTGGCAGCACACGATGCCATTGTGGAAAGCCACGGCGCTTTGAAGCAGTTGGCCGTTTCTTTGAACAAAATTGCCAATGATATTCGTATGATGGCTTCTGGGCCACGTTCTGGAATCGGTGAAATTATAATCCCCGCCAATGAGCCCGGTAGTTCCATTATGCCCGGGAAAGTAAACCCGACCCAAAGTGAAGCCTTGACCATGGTCTGCGCACAGGTTATGGGCAACGATGTGGCCATTAGTGTTGGAGGTACCCAGGGACATTATGAGCTTAATGTGTTTAAACCTGTAATGGCTACCAATATTTTGCAGTCTGCCCAACTGATTGGGGATGCATGTGTTAGCTTCGATGTAAACTGCGCTGCTGGCATTGAGCCAAACCACGAAACCATCAAAACGTTATTAAACAACTCTTTGATGCTGGTCACTGCGCTGAACACCAAGATTGGTTATTACAAAGCTGCGGAGATTGCCAATACAGCTCATAAAAACGGTACTACGCTTAAAGAAGAGGCCGTTAATCTTGGTTATGTTACCCCGGAAGAGTATGACGAGTGGGTAAAACCAGAAGATATGGTTGGGAGTCTTAAATAAGTGGATCAAACTTGTAAACCTGAGTTCAATTATTCGAAAGTTATGATTCAAAATCGTCAGTTTGAGTGATTTTAGGTGGTTGAGCCCTTTATCTATACTCTGGATAAACTAAAGTCGAAACCAGAGAAAATTGTACCTGCCTGCCGGCAGGCAGGTCGAAAACAACGATTTTGAGTCCGAAAATGCCACTTCTCGATACACTTCGCACTCGAAGTGACGGCATTTTCAAGGTCAAAAATAATAATCGAACTCAGGTTGGAAACACAAAAAATGCCCGTCCAAAATTGGACGGGCATTTTTATAATGGTGATAGTGTGTATTTATTATTTCAATTCGAAACTGGAAGTACCCAACAATTTCAATTTGCTGTCATAAACATTTACCATGTAGTTTCCATCTTGGAAATCTCCACTTGGCTTGTTTATGTAATCACATACATCCAAAGCATCGTTTTCGTAGTAAAAGTTAGTTCCTTTACTATATGTAAGAGAGCTTCCTTCTTCTGTAGTTTTAGTCAAACCTTCGCCTAGTACGTTACCTTGTGGGCCAAGAACTTCTATATAGAATTCTCTGTCACCAGCTTCGGCGATTACGTTATCGGCAATGGTAAAACAAACTTTAAATTTATCAGTAGCTCTGGCTCTTCTTGTAGATACCAATTTACCGCTGTTTCTTTCTTTGATGGCGTCAACACTGATAGTGCTCAAGTTAAGCGCAGAACCTTTTTCAACCGCATCGGCCAATTGTGTGTTCTGGATAATCAAAGAATCGTTGAATACGGTTTGTTCTTCCAATTCAGCAAAAGTGCTGTCTCTTTGCATGGCCAACAAGCTGTTGGATTGTGTTAAAGAATCAACCTGCTTCAATAGCTCTTCTCTTTCAGCTTTAAGAACGCTTACCTGCCTTCTGTAGCGGGATAGTGTAGCAATGTCAGCTTTCATAGCACTTACAGAATCGATATACTTTGCAATGTTGTCTCTAGCAGCAACCAATTCTTCGTTGGTGGCATTGCTTTCCAAAATTGCTTTGTCGTATTCAGATTTTAGGTTGTTCAAATCCTCAACAACCAATTCTTTCTCTTGCGTAAGCGCTTCTGTGGTAGCCTTTTTATCTTGATAAAGACTCACCGTGTAAATAATGGTTCCCAAAAGAACTACACCCAACAGACCTGCAATTACCTTCAATCCGTTATTGTTATTTTTTGTTTCAGTCATAACTTTTTGTTTTAATTGATTCTTTTTTAAAGTTATTAATCAATCGTGTTTGGTTTATATACGCATCAGATTTGAGTTTGGATTATTCGGATGAAAATAATCTTCACAAAAATTAGTATTCTGCCCATTATCCCCTATTTTTAGAAGGATTTAAAAAAAGAGTGGACCATGAAAAAAAATATACTTTTAACTGCAAGTGCTTTACTGATATTCCTCGTTTCCTGTAAACAGAAGGAAGAAAAGAAAGAAGAGACTGCCGAAGCGGAAGAAACTACTATGGAAGCAGAAGCTCCAGCAGCAGCCGAAATTATTCCCATTGAGCATGCCACTGCGGTAATCGAATGGAACGGCAATACCATATATATAGATCCCGTTGGGGGTAAAGCCGCTTTTGAAGGTCAAGAGTCGCCAGATATGATTTTTATTACCGATGTACACGGTGATCACTTTAATCCAGAAACATTAAATGAATTAAATCTTGAAAGTGTCCAGATTATTGCTCCTGATGCCGTGAAATTACAAATGGAGGAAAACTTATCTTCCAAAACAACTGCAATGAAAAATGGCGAGATTAAAGAAGTGGCTGGTTTCTCTGTAAAAGCAATTCCCATGTACAACCTACGTGAAGAAGCCAAAGACTTCCATGTAAAAGGAAGAGGAAATGGTTATGTTTTCACCTTTGGTGATGAACGCATCTATTTTTCAGGTGATACTGAAGATATTCCTGAAATGCGTGCTTTGGAAAATATTGATAAAGCTTTTATCTGTATGAACCTGCCCTATACCATGACCGTGGAAAGTGCTGCCGATGCCGTTTTGGAATTTAAGCCTAAGCAAGTGTATCCATATCATTTTCGGGGAAGACCTGAGGTAAGCGATGTGGAAAAATTCAAAACGATTGTAAACGAAGGGGATTCCAACATCGAAGTAGTACAGTTGGATTGGTATCCCAACGAAGAATATTAGGCCTATTGAAATAATACCGGTATTCTGTCGTTAGTACAACAAACTTAATAACCAAATCAAATACTTGAATATGGCTCCCAAATCCCATGTTTTTGTAGTGATGGCATTTCTTTTTGCCATACAAGCTACCTATTCCAATCAATGTGATAATTTTTATGCTAAAGTAACCTATGCCCTCAGCCATGGCAAAAAAGCTATGGATGCCACAAATTTTGAGCATCAGATGTACTATGCCGAAAGGGCTTTGACCGCTTTGGAAAAATCCGAAGCTTTTATGGCCGAATGCAGTTGCGACAAGGCCAAGAACAAAACCTTGGATGCCATGGAAACCCTGGACAAGGCCATAGAACCTGTTGACTGGGAAACTGGTAGGTTCTTTACCAAAAAAGCATTGGGCGAAATCAACGAGTTGATCACCATTATCGACCAATGTACCCTTGGAGCTTCAACCACATCATCCATAGCAACTACTGAGGCCACTTCTTACAATGAGGGAAGTGAAATTGAGGAAACGACGGAAACTGCCACCGTAGAATCCATGGAACTGGAAATGATCAAAGTGTTCGAAAAGCACGCTGATGACAAGCTTCAATCCGCAGAACAAGCCATTAGTCAATTAGTAGAGCTATCCAACTCCATAGGTTCAACACCTGATGGAAATCAAGACCCTAACAGTCTGGCTGCACACCAAAAAGCTTACTTGGAAAAAGCCAAAAAACTATTGGAGGAAGGTATCAAAAATCTCGGTGGAGAAGAATAATTCCTCTTTTAACGAATCAATTTTTTGTACTTGATACGCTTGGGCATGATATCCGTTCCCAAGCGTTTCTTTTTGTTCTCCTCATAATCAGAGAAAGAACCTTCAAAGAAATATACCTGAGAATTACCTTCAAAAGCTAGGATGTGGGTACAAATCCTATCCAAGAACCATCTGTCGTGGGAAATGACCACGGCACAACCCGCAAAGTTCTCCAGACCTTCTTCCAACGCACGTAGCGTATTCACATCCAAATCGTTGGTAGGCTCATCCAAAAGCAAAACGTTGCCCTCCTCTTTTAAGGTCATCGCCAAATGCAGACGGTTACGTTCACCTCCGGAAAGCATGCTCACTTTTTTGTTCTGCTCACTCCCCGAAAAATTAAATCGGCTCAAGTAGGCACGGGAATTCACTTGCTTTCCTCCCATCATGATCAATTCTTGGCTGTCGCTAAAATTTTCCCAAATCGATTTTTCAGGGTCAATATTGGAATGCGATTGGTCCACGTAGGCCAGTTTTGCGGTTTCACCAACCACAAATTCACCTTTGTCGGGAGTTTCCTCACCCATGATCATTTTAAAAATGGTGGTCTTACCTGCTCCGTTCGGACCAATAATACCAACAATACCAGCTTGTGGTAAGTTAAAGTTCAAGTTCTCGTACAACAATTTGTCACCGAAAGCTTTGCTTACCCCCTTGGCTTCGATGACGTTGGTTCCCAAACGAGGTCCGTTGGGAATATAAATCTCCAACTTCTCCTCCATTTGTTTTTGATCTTGACTGAGCAACTTGTCATAATTTTTTAAACGTGCTTTTTGTTTGGCCTGTCTACCTTTGGCACCTTGGCGAACCCAATCCAGCTCGCGTTCCAATGTTTTTTGACGCTTGGATGCTTGTTTGCTCTCTTTCTCCAAGCGTTTCGCCTTTTGGTCCAACCAGCTCGAGTAGTTTCCTTTCCAAGGGATTCCCTCACCACGGTCCAGCTCTAAAATCCAGCCAGCCACATTGTCCAAGAAGTAACGGTCGTGCGTTACGGCAATTACAGTTCCTTTATATTGCGCTAAATGGTGTTCCAACCAATGTACGGATTCTGCATCCAAGTGGTTGGTAGGCTCATCCAACAAAAGCACGTCCGGTTCTTTCAACAACAAACGGCACAGCGCCACTCGTCTACGCTCACCACCGGAAAGTACGCTTATTTTTTTATCGGATTCAGGAGTACGAAGGGCATCCATCGCAATCTCCAATTTGGTATCCAGTTCCCAAGCGTTGGAAGCATCTATCTGATCTTGGAGTGCTGCTTGCTTGTCCATCAGCTTCTGCATCTTGTCTGCATCTTCATACACTTCGGGCAAACCGAACATATCGTTGATTTTATTATACTCGTCCAAAATGGCAACGGTCTCGGCAACACCTTCCTTTACAACTTCCAGAACAGTTTTATCTTCATCCAACTGCGGTTCCTGTTCCAAAAAGCCTACAGAATAACCTGGTGAAAAAACCACATCGCCTTGATAGTTCTTATCGACCCCAGCAATTATTTTCAGCAAAGTGGACTTACCCGAACCATTGAGACCCAAAATTCCGATTTTGGCTCCATAGAAAAAACTTAGGTATATATCTTTAAGTACTGGGGTGTTGGCCGTTTTAAAGGTCTTGGTTACCCCAGACATTGAAAAAATGACTTTTTTATCGTCTGACATCTACTATAAATTAAATTGTTTAAGAAAAAGGGGCTACACTCTACCTTTTAGGGCATTGAAAACCCAGGCTACGGCAAAAAAACCAATTCCAACAGCAGCAAAGCCCCATCCTGCTACTTCATCATATTTAAAAGCTCCAAGTGCAATCATTCCCAAGCCTACCAAAATCATAATCCATGTGGCATAGGCCAGCACCGTGTTCTTGTTCATACTCATTGTTTAAATTTCTGAAGAATTTCAAATATCGTAAAAATAGGGATAATGTAAAGTTATTATTAAGGATTATGTTTCAAAAGGAAAACTTACACCACACTTTTCCCTGACCGTGTCCAGCAACTCTGATAAATCCAAGCTATTTTGATGTGACCAAAGCTCACTTTCAATTTTGTTTTCCTTCAAACATTGGTTCACTTCCAAAATCTCGTAGTAGTAGCCAATTCCCGTTAAAGGCAAATCAAAGGGATTCTCTTCTTTATCTTTAACCAAGGTGTAGCCGTCCGCCTCATGCCAGCGTGGATTTAAAAATAACTGCCCTTTGGTGCCTGATATTTCAGCCTCCATTTTAGAATCGCTTGTAAGTCCGCTATAAAGGATTGATTGGGCATCTTTATAATCAAAAATCATACTGGTTTGGAGTTCTGTTCCATTTTCATGAAATTTTGACGAAGCCATAATTTCTTCAGGCATTCCCAATAATAAGTACGATAGAAATATGGGATAAATACCTATATCCAATATACTGCCCGAAGCTAAATCGGGATTCAATAATCTAGAGTCCAAACCTTTGTCCAAACCGTAAAATGCAAAATCCGCATGGATGTATTTCAAATCACCCACCACTCCTGCATCAACCAATTGTTTTGTTTTTTGAATGGAAGGATTGAATCTAGACCACATGGCCTCCATCAAAAATGCGTTGTTTTGTTTGGAAGCATTCACCTGTTCCACCACTTCAGCCCTATTGATGCCCATTGGCTTTTCACAAAGTACACCGATACCATTCTCCAAAGCCTTTACGGACAATTCTTTATGAAAATTGTGCGGTGTAGCAATATAGACCACATCAACTGTCCCTGATCGGAACAATGCATCATAACTCCCAAAGGCATGATCCACATCATATTCTTTGGCAAACGCTTCGGCCCGTTCCAATGATCGTGATGCCACCGCTGTGACTTCGGCATCCTCCACAAGCAAAAGGTCCGACACAAATTTTCTCGCTATTTTTCCTGGGCCAACAATGCCCCATCGTATTTTGGTTTCCATACAGTCAAAAGTAATAATTATAACTCCTTATCTTTAACCAACTAAATGAATTCTCAAAAGAATGGACATAAACTTCAATAAGAACGAAGACCATAATAAATTAAAACTATCCGATCTAAAACGTAGATTGGCCAAAGTGAAGCTTGGCGGTGGCAAAAGCCGTATTGAAAAACACCACGCCAAAGGTAAAATGACCGCAAGGGAGCGCATTGATTATTTGTTGGATGATGACACACAATCCATTGAAATAGGTGCGTTTGCCGGGGAAGATATGTACGAAGAACACGGTGGGTGCCCATCGGGAGGCGTTGTGGTAAAAGTGGGCTATGTGCAAGGAAAACAATGCGTGGTGGTGGCGAATGATGCTACCGTAAAAGCAGGCGCTTGGTTCCCGATTACGGGAAAGAAAAACCTACGCGCACAGGAAATTTCCATCGAAAACAAGTTGCCCATTATTTATTTGGTGGATAGCGCAGGGGTATATTTGCCCTTACAGGATGAGATTTTCCCCGACAAAGAACACTTTGGACGCATTTTTAGAAACAACGCCGTGATGAGCAGTATGGGAATCACCCAAATTGCGGCGGTTATGGGAAGTTGCGTTGCCGGTGGTGCCTATTTGCCCATTATGAGTGACGAAGCGTTGATAGTGGACAAAACCGGAAGCATCTTTTTGGCGGGAAGTTACTTGGTGAAGGCGGCCATTGGGGAATCCATTGACAACGAAACCCTCGGGGGTGCCACAACGCATTCTGAAATTAGTGGGGTAACGGATTACAAAGCCAAAGATGACAAAGATGCTTTGGACAAAATCAAGAACATCGTGGGTAAAATCGGTGATTTTGACAAGGCGGGATTCAACCGCGTTGAAGCCAAGAAACCTGTCGAGAATCCTGATGATATTTTTGGAATCTTGCCTGCATCCCGAAGCGACCAGTACGATATGTTGGAAATCATAAAACGCTTGGTGGACAACTCCGAATTTGAGCAATACAAAGAAGGCTACGGACAAACGATTTTAACGGGTTACGCCCGTATTGATGGCTGGGCCGTAGGCATTGTGGCCAATCAGCGTAAGGTGGTCAAAACAAAAAAAGGTGAAATGCAGTTCGGTGGCGTAATTTATTCCGATTCTGCCGATAAGGCTACGCGATTTATCGCCAATTGCAACCAAAAGAAAATTCCTTTGGTGTTTTTACAAGATGTGACCGGCTTTATGGTGGGCAGCAAAAGCGAACACGGTGGTATTATAAAAGATGGTGCCAAAATGGTGAATGCTGTGAGTAATTCGGTAGTACCCAAATTTACCATTGTGATTGGCAACAGCTACGGAGCTGGAAATTATGCAATGTGCGGAAAAGCTTATGATCCAAGGTTGATTGTGGCATGGCCAAGTGCCGAACTTGCGGTGATGAGCGGGAATTCGGCAGCCAAAGTACTGATGCAGATTGAAAAAGCCAGTTTGGAAAAAAGCGGTAAGCCGGTTGATGCCGAAAAGGAAAAAGAGCTTTTTGACCAAATAAAACAACGGTACGATGATCAAATATCACCCTACTACGCCGCCGCTCGACTTTGGACGGATGCTATCATTGATCCCTTGGATACCCGTAAATGGATTTCTATGGGAATCGAGGCCGCCAACCACGCGCCCATCGAGAAAAAGTTCAATATGGGAGTGATACAGGTTTAGGATTAATTTGAGACCATGGTCGGTGCGTTGACCTTGAACAACTCCTGATAAACGCCCTTTAAGCCCAAACGAAATACCTTTACCTCCATTTTTTGGTCCGGTGTGCCATAATCCGTGTAAATGGTCGCCTTCAGATAGGATGGAGTCAAGCTTTTGTTGCCCAAATAGTTGATGTTCACCTGCCAGAGCCCCGGAAGTGAACCATCTATCAAATATTCTTTTATGTTGTAACCCAAGTTTTTCTCTTCCATGATTTCCTCGGCGTTATTGACCAGACTGTGCTTCCAAGTGTAATATTGATTTTCAGGATTAACGAACATCAAATCGAACTCCGCTTCCCCATCGCTCCATTCAAATACCAAACGGGTTCCCTTAAAATCTTCCTCAGCAACATACAAGGACTTTCCGCCTTCTTCATTTAAAATGGCTTTCCTTTCCAAGGTCAAAAGGTTGTTGTACTCCCTTTGAAAGATTGTGGCGAAATCATTTTCTCCATCTGGTAAAAATTCTTCATCAACCAAATATTCGTAACGTGCAAAAATGGAAGCAGCCTTTTTTATTTCTCCAGTGGTCCGATAGCTTTTGGCCATATCCAGATAACTTTGCACATAATTGGGGCGCAGGATGAACACCTCTTTGTATATCTCGTTCGCCCTGTCAAAGCGTCCTTGCTCTTCATAGAGATAGGCCAATGTTTTTAACAGCACGGGATTGGTTTCCATTCGTTTCCAGTGTTCGTCCACAATAGCATCTGCCATATCGTAGGCTTTCCATTTTTTGGAAAAATGATTGAAGGCATCCAAAACAAAGTAGGATGAATTGACATAGCTTCCGGCATATCTTTCATAGATTTCACGTGATTCGGACATAGAACTGCTATTGGCAAACTCTTTCAAGTATTCGGGAGCATTTTGTTGCACTTGGTTTTCCGTTAGTACCGTTTTTTCCAAATAATTGTTGCGCAGGCGTGCTTGGTCCACAACCTTTTTTGCAGCCGGGGTTCCCGTTTTGGTGTTGATGACCATCACCCCACCTGCTCCCAGAAAACCGTAGGGCACGGTCAAGGACAGACTTTGTAATAAAAATATACGCTCAGCGTTGTTGATATCGAACCAAAGGGGCACGTCTGTAAAAAGCATTCCGTCGATATCGTAGGCTATAGGCGATGGGTTATTGATTGAACCATATCCTCTCATATAAATGGCACTATCATCTTTTCCACAATCACCCACTACAATGACTCCTGGTATCCTAACTCTTGCAAAATCGAGCAGGCATACAAAAATGGCGTTGACGTCCTCTTTTCCAAACACGTTAATTCTACCCGCTGCTGTTTCAGCGTTCAAATACCCATAGGCTGTTTTTATGATTCTAGGATTTGTTCTATATTCCTCGGCCAGGTCCTTTTGGGACTTTCTGCGGCTTGCGGTCACCTCCACCTCATCCAAGTTGTTGATATCGGGGAACATTTCCAAATTCAGAATCCGGGTCACGTCCTCTATTTTGATTTGAACGGTTTTCATACCTGCGTAGGAATACGTAAGGATATCACCAGTTTTGGCATCGATGGTATAGTTCCCCTTAACGTCCGAAAAGGTGGTCTGGGTGTTTCCTTCGATGGAAATGGCCACATCCTCAATGGGGCGGGTGCCATCGGTAATGGTGCCTCGGATTGTTTTAAGTTCTGCGGTTTGTGAAAAAGCGCAAGTGGTAATCACAAAAAATAAAATCCATAAATTTTTCATAGCAGCCTAGTTTTGTAATTAAATTATGAAAATAAATCCAAGGATGTTATGAAACTTACAAAAAATTAACAGTCCAACTAATTGCCCAACTGTGGTTTAGACCTAGGGATCAAGATTAAATCTGTTTGTCTTCCATTGACGTACCTAAACCCTCCTTCTCCAAAAAAACCTGCTTCCTCCAACATTATTCTTATGTCTCGGTTCCATTCTGGAATGTGGACCGTTGTATTGAGCTCAATGGCATAAACGGTATTGGGGTTCAAAGGATAGTTTTGACCATCATCTTTCATCGCTCCTCCTTGTGAATCCCACATTCCAATGGTAGTGCCAGCAGAATGGCCATAAGAACCCAAGGGATGGGTGTAAATGGCCGGTCTAAGTCCAGCATTCTTGGCATCTTGCAAGGCTTTGGAAAGAATTTCGTTGCCAACCCTGCCCTTTACCATATTCTGCGTTAAGAAGTCCTGTACGCGGTTGCCATCGTAAAGTGCGTTCACCAAAAAAGAGGGAGCTTCGCTTTCTTCAGGTTTTAGTACGTAGGCCAATTCTTGGCAATCGGTATTCAAACGTAAATAGGTGATTCCAAAATCGCAGTGCAACAAATCACCTTGTTGGATGACTTCATCGTCCGGTCTTCCGGAAAAAGAGTACAAGTGTCCCACCAACTCTTCACTGGTCCGCTGAACGTCCACTGTTGGATGAAACCAAGTTTCCAGACCTAAATCGGTTACTTTTTGACGCATCCACCACTCCACCTCGGTAGTGGTTGTAACACCCGGTGTGATCACTTTTTCAGAAAAAGCCTCTGCAATAATGTCGTGGGTGATATCCACCAATTGATTATAAATCGTCATTTCCCTTGGGGTACGGGTCTCTATCCAACGTACTGCCAATTGTTCTGCGGACACCACCTTGGATTTGTATTTCTTGGGAAGATTGGCCATAAACTCATCATAATCGGTTTTATCCAATCCATCGGCTATATTGTGGTCCTTGGAGAAATTTAAGCCTATTTTATCGGGATTTCGCTCTGCGATCAATTGCATCAATCGCTTCCATTGGTCCGGTTCCTTTTCCTTGTCCCAAGCCGAGGTGATACTCTTTCCAATATTGTATCGAGCTACCGCAAGTTTGTCTATGGTATTCTTTTCCTTGTCCCGATAGAAGAGTATGATAGTTCTTCGTCTTGCATTCAGCCACTTAGCGGGCAACATGGTTCGGAGCACTGGGTCTTCGTTGTATTCGCGGGAGATCAACACCCACATATCCAATCCGGCCTCGTCCATTAGTTTTGGCAGTAATGTATTGAACCTTTCTTCAAGGATTTCATCCATTATCTTGGCCCGTTCCACTTCTGGGAGTATTTGTTGGGAGGTCACTACAAAAGGTAAGAGCAGCAGTACTAATTTGATGGTTTTTCGCATGGTTGATTTTTTGGTTTGATGTCTATAAAATTAAGTAATCTGTTGAATTGTTTTTTGCCTATTGATTTTTTTAGTTACAGTTTCCGAAAAAGCTTTTACAAAGTAAACTTCCTTGGGCACTTCGTATTTTGAAAGCGTTTCTATATTCTTGATGGATCGACGCAGGTCTTGCGCTTCGTCAGAATCTGCCTCCACGACGAGCACCAATTTTTGTCCCAACGTTTCATCCGGAATGCCAGCCACAAAAAAACGTGACTTTATTATGCTTGATAGTTTTTCCTCAATGGTCTCGGGAACCAATTTGATTCCGCCCGAATTGATGATGGAGTCGTACCTGCCCAACCAGGTGAATTGGGTTTCACTGATCAGTTCCACCAAATCATTGGTGATTATCTTCTCATCCGAAATTCTAGGTGCATCGATCACTAAACAGCCCCTCTCATCTTGTGCAATGGAAATGTTCGGTAACACCTCAAAACTGTTCGACGATTCTTCCGCAATTCTTTTTACGGCAATGTGTGTGATGGTCTCCGTCATACCATAGGTTTCATAAGCTTCGACCGATTGTTTTTTAAGTTCGACCCGCAAATTGGAAGCTATGGGGGCTCCTCCAATGATCAGTTTCTTCACGTTGACCAATTGATCTAAGGAGTTTTCGACCTGCAAGGGGACCATCGCCACAAAATCATAGCTCTTGTTGTTCGGCAACGGTTTGGATGAGGGTTCCACATAATCCAAATGCAACCCAAGAACCATGGCCCTGACCAACATCATTTTACCAGCAATACCGGTGGACGGCAAACATAAAAGTGCTTTTTGTTTGGGTTTTAAATCAAAATACTCCCCAGTGGCCTTTGCCGAATTGATCATTTGCTCTTTTTTAAGCAAAATGGTTTTGGGTTCGCCCGTAGACCCAGAAGTTTGAACCGCTAGCGTTGGTGCGTCGGAAACCCAATCCGATAAAAATCTGCCAATGGCCTTTTCAAAGGGCTTTCCTTTCTTTTGAAGTCCATCCGCCACCTGACGTAGTGTTTCCATCTTGCAGGAAACTCCGTTGAGTCTAAATTCGGAATGAATATTATGCCATATCGGATTCGCCATCGGTAAGTGCTACAAATTCTTCTTTGGACAACACGCGTCCAAAAAGTTTTTCTTTCCAGTTTTTCCAACCATATTTTTTTGAAAAAATGAATAGTAGAATAGGATATACTACAAATACCGGAATTAACACATCCCATCCCAATACGGGTTCGGAAACATCCTTATAAATCGAGTTCGTACGGAAAGCTGTCCAGTCGGCCGTAACAAGGATGGCCGTAAAAAAGTTATTGGCTGCATGAAAACCCAAGGGTAATTCCAAGCCTTCATCCATCAAGGTTAAAATGCCCAGAAAAAAACCTGTTCCTATATAAAATACCAAAACACCATATCCCAGTTTTTCCACCTCCGGGTTAAAAATATGTAAAAGACCAAAAAGCGAAGAGCTGACCAAAAAAGGAAGCCATTTCCTTTTGGTAGCAATTCCAATCGCCTGCATCAAATATCCACGGGTAAAATACTCTTCAAAACTGGTTTGGATAGGGATAAAAATTAAAGAAATAACAAGCAAGACAAAGAATGGTCCAGAATTAAAGTTGAATTCATAGTTTTCGGGGGACATATAAACGTCTAGGAAAACTAGGCCAGATGAAATGATACCCCATAGGACAAACGAGAAAATGATTCTTTTCCAATCCACCTTTTTACGAGACGTGGTAAAATTTTTAAATGATAGTTTGTGCACAAACTTTACCACGATCCATAAACTGCCCATTGCCGCGAAAAAAGTCAGCAATACCAAAAAAAAGAATAAATTAAGCCCAAGTAAGTCGGCCATAGCCCCATAATCGGCGCCTATACTATTAAAGGAATCTGATTTCATGATCAGGGCAAAAAGAAGGGGAATCCCTCCAATGATTTGCCACCCTACAAAAACAATCAATAATCCCACAAAATATCTCCAGCGGTCCGTGAACCCTTTGTATGCTTGTTCTATGTACATATTCTTTGTATTAAATCCATATCCCAGACGTTTGACTGTCTATAAAAAAGTTTGCCCTCCTTTACCTTCAAAGGACTTTCTATATTGTTGGTAAACAGACTGCCCGTACCCAAGCCTTGTGGCATTGTTGTTTGTAATGAATAGGTGAACTGTGCAATGGCGTTTAACCCGATATTGCTCTCCAACGCACTGGTAATCCACCAACCAATGTTTTGTTTCTCTGCCAAATCTATCCATTCACCGCTACCTTTTATTCCACCTACCAAACTCGGTTTGAGTATGATGAACTGCGGTTGTATGGTTTGTAGCAATTTCTGTTTTTCCGTTACATCAAAAATGCCAATAAGCTCTTCATCCAAAGCGATGGGCAATGGTGTTTTTTCGCAAAGCATGGCCATTTTGTCCCATTGTCCCGCTTTTATGGGCTGTTCTACGGAATGTAGTTGGAAGTTGGCCAATCGATCCAACTTCTTCATGGCCTCATTGGGAGCAAATGCCCCGTTTGCATCTACCCGTAGCTCTATCTCGTTTGGTGAAAAATTATCGCGGATCGCTTTAAGAATGGAGATTTCTTTTTCAAAATCAATAGCTCCAATCTTCATTTTAATGCATCCAAAACCATCTTTTAACTTTTGCTCCAGTTGCTGGAGCATATAGGCTTCATTACCCATCCAAATAAGCCCGTTTATGGATATTGGAGACTCTTTTTGCGTAAAATCCGAAGGAAATAGTTCAAATGGATCATTGGATTGAAAAGACAAAAAAGCTTGTTCCAATCCAAATTGAATGGAAGGAAACTCCCTTAATTGATACATGAGATCTTCTTTGCCTAAATGAATATTATTGCATGTCCAAGCAAGTTGTTGCTCATAATCTGGACGGTCGTCAATGCTCAATCCACGTAAAATGCCACACTCCCCTATTCCAAACACATCACCATCCTTAAGTATGATGTACCAAGTTTCTTTTTGGGTCATTACCCCACGCGAGGTGCCGCTGGGAACTTTAAAATCGAGGGTGTACTTTTTATAGCTTGCTTTCATGCAGTAGCCCAAATTTAAGTATATTTTGAATCTAAAACAGCACTTATGGGAAGTATCCAAGGAAAAACAATTTGGGTCACGGGCGCATCTTCGGGAATAGGAAAAAGTTTAGTATTGTTGTTGAGTTCCTATTCCTGTAATCTGATCATTTCGTCAAGAAGGGAATATGAACTAAATAGGGTAAAGGCTCTTTGCGGTAACACTGACAATATTTCCGTTCTACCCTTGGACCTCAAGAAACATGAAGAGATGATTGGTCTGTCTCAAAAGGCTATCTCTTTTTACGGTAAAGTGGATATCTTGGTGAATAATGCCGGGATTAGCCAACGTTCTCTGATAAAGGACACCAAATTGGAAGTCTATGAGCAACTTATGCATATCAATTACTTGGGTACCGTGGCGCTTTCCAAAGCTATTTTACCACATTTTATTGCCAACAATTCCGGACATTTTGTTACGGTTACCAGCTTAATGGGCAAATTTGGATCACCCTATCGTTCTGGTTACTGTGGCGCCAAGCATGCATTGCACGGTTTTTTTGATGTAATGCGTATGGAACACGAAGGGGATGGTGTAAAAGTGACCATGGTATGTCCAGGTTTTGTACAGACCAATGTTGCTAAAAATGCCTTAACGGCCGATGGCTCCCCTCAAAAAGACGATGATGTTGCTACACAAAACGGTATTACCCCTGAATTGGCGGCCAAAAAAATGGTTTCAGCCATAGAGCACGATAAGTTTGAAGTGTACGTGGGAGGAAAAGAAGTAAAAGGAATCTATTTGAAACGCTTCTTCCCAAAACTATTGCACAAAATGGTCCTTAAAAGTCAGGTTAGGTAATTTTAACTAAAGTTAAACCAAAACCGAACCCCATCAACTTGTCTATCCACATTTAATTTGGATTGAAGCTGATTCACCAATCGGTTGATAAGGCGTATGCCCATGGAAGAGTGAGAGCGTTCATCGGTATCTTCCGGAAGCCCTATTCCGTTATCTGTATATTCAAAATAACCTTGGTCCCCATTTTTGCGCAAATGGATATATATCTTTCCGTTATCGTCATTCTCTGGAAAGGCGTATTTAAACGAATTGGATACGAGTTCGTTCAAAATTAAACCAAACGGAATTGCACGGTCAATATCCAGTTCGGTTCCTTCTGCATCAATGGTAATGGTGATGTTATGTCCTCCTTTTTTGTAAACGGATTGCACACTATTGATCAAACTTTCGATATAGCCCTGCATTTCAATCACTGAAAGATCATCGTTCTGATACAATTTCTGATGGATCAGTGCCATGGCCTTCACCCTGCTCTTTCCTTCTTCCAAGGCCACAATTGCTGCTTTGCTACGTGTGTTTTTTGTTTGTAGGCTCAACAAGCTGGAAACCATTTGTAGGTTGTTCTTTACCCTGTGGTGAATCTCTTTGAGCAATGAATCTTTTTCCACAAGGGAGTTTTCAATAATGTGTTTTTGTTCCGCGATCAAACGTTGATTTTTTATACTTTTCAAGTAGGCATAAACCAATCCGGCAAAGCCTAAAAGTGTAAATATCAGCGAAATGAATACCAGATTGATTCGCTCATCTTTGGCCTTCATTTCGCTCCGCGCAAGCTCGTTGATTCGTTTCTGCTCATCTATCAACCGTTGCGAATTCTGTAAATCCTCATTGGCCACGATGGTTACCAACTGTTGTTTTATCAATGCGGATTGGTTTTTGGCCAACGAATCTTTGATTCTTTCGTTGCGCTTATAGTAGATAGAAGCATTCTTGTAATTTTCGACCTTATCATAAAAACCTGCAAGCAAGCTGTTCTTTTTAATGGTCTGTAACACGGATATATTGTCGAACTCAACATCCAAATATTGTTTTGCTTCCCTATAGCGCTCCATTTGCAAATTGGCTTCCGCCAAAAAGAGTGTGTTTTCGACAACTGCACTTTGATCTTTGTTTTTTGGGGATTTTTTTAAGGTCTCGATACTTTTCTCCAAAAGCGGCACGGCCTCTTCGTAATCACCCAACATGATATGGCACTTTGCAATGTTTCCCTCTATTTCTGCTTGCAAAAGCTCACTTTCAATGATATCGGATTCACTTTTTTGTGTGGAGATATCGTTCATATAAACCCCCAAGTAGGAATTGGCCTTTTTTAATTCGCTCAAAGCAGTGGGTGCGGAATCATCCAAGCGCAAATAGTTCCCAACCTTGGCATGGTACTTAGCCAATCCGTAAGAATCGTTGTCGGCTATGGTGGGCTTGACCTCCATGATATACTGGTTCCTCGCCTTTCTGTACAGACCTAGGTTACTGTATATGTCATAAAAAGCGACGTTGTTGGTGATGCCCAGTTCACGTTTTTGTTTTCTGATTTCAATTTGCTTGTCGAACAATTGTAAATTGGCATAGTTGTTATCCAGAACTTCCAAAACAATTTTTTGGGAATCCGTGTCCAAGGAATCCTTGATTTCATAAAGTTCTTTGGCCAGGGCCGTACTCTTGTCATACTCGCCCAAGTCATTGTAAATTTGGGCCTGCATTACCTGGTAAAGCCGTGTTGCTGATGTATCTTGGGTTTTTTGGGCGTTGGCCAAATAAATTTTGATGGTGTCCAACCAATCATAGGCTGAATTTACATTGTACCGGTCCAAGGAATTGAAGAAGACCTCAAACCGTTGAGAAGGTTGGTCGGTATTCTCAAATTCTGTAAGTACACTTTGCTCCTGATCCAAAATGGATTGTGCCGAAGAAGTAAAAAGAAAAACAAAATATACTGCGGTAAATAAAAGTCTTGTGTAACGTCCCATTAATTAAATTGATACAGTGACCTATTGGAGTATCCCGTAGATCCTATATTATTATCGTGCCCTTTTTTCCTTTATTGCCCCCGATAATCAATTCAATTCAAAAAACAGAACAATGTACTGAATTGCAATGTATGGGGTATATAAAGAACGTTAGTTTGGTCGTAAAATTAAATCTCAGAAGAAAGAGTTGTCGATTAATGTTGTGAAAGTGCTCTTTTCTGTTGTGAAAAGATGTTAACCGTATGTGAAATGTCGTTTTATCGATGTTTTATGCTTTTCATGGAGTTTAGTGCTCTGTACAGCATATCTAAAATTGAAAAAGGCCCTGCTTTTTTACAAACAAGACCCTTTTACGAGAACACTATATGAAAATGAAAAAATTACTTTCTGAATCAATAACACTGCTAAACTATGATTGTTTGTGCTAGCTTGAAAAATATTGTTGTGAAGCCGGTAAAAGTTGTGGTCAGCCGCTTATAAAAGTATGGCATCATAAAAAAAGCGCCCCGATCAGGGCGCTTATGTACTGTAGTTCCCCTTAAAAACTAACTGTTCATGGAGGAAAGTATAAACTCCTTGAAGTCCTTGGAAATAGGTATTAAATTATTGTTGATCATTATATCCTTGGAATTGATGGCGTCTATATGGTCCACATTTACTATGTACGATTTATGCGCCCTGTAGAATTTGTTCTTGGGCAATTTTTCCAAATAATCCTTTAACGGGGAGCGCACCAAAAACTTTTTATCTGCCGTGTTCACTTCCAAATAAACGTTGTCCGCTTTTATAAACTGGATATCGCTGAACTGAATTCGGTAATACAAATGTTGCTTCTTCACAAAAATAGAATCTTTGAGCACGGAATTTGATGTAATTTCATCCGCTGCATCATCCTCCATATTTTGAACACCCTTCTTTTCGTAATTAAAGTTGGAAAGTGCTATTTCAATAGAAGTGTAAAGGTCTTGTTGCTCAAAGGGTTTAACCAAATAACCATCGGGCTTTACGGTTTTTGCATTCTCAACGGTAGCCCGGTCGGAGTTTGAGGTAACAAATATAAAGGGTATGTTATACGTTTGCCGTATATGCTTGCCAAGGTCTATACCTGTTTTGTCCGAAGCCAAAATAATATCGATCAATACAAGGTCGACATGATTGTTTTTTAATACATCAACGGCCTGTTCGTAAACAATAACATTGTCCACGATCTCATAACCGATTTCCTCTAGCATGGACTGCATGTCATCGGCAATGATAACATTATCCTCTACGATTAAAATTTTTATCGGATGTTCCAAGTTCCTTTAAGTTTATTTGGTTGTCTATCAAATTTACAAAAAAATATTAACTGAAATTAAGAATAATAAGGACAACAAAAAGGTGCTCAACGCAACTTTCTTTAATTCTGTGTCCAAATTTCCCGGGTTGGTTGTTTGGTTCACTTTTCTTAAATGAATCAATAAGGGCAAAAAAGCCAGCATAAAGAAGGATTGTTTCCAACCAAAGCCTTTCATGAATATAAACAAAGAAAAGCATATCAAGGCCATCAAAATCAAAAAGAAGTGATAGCGCTTTCCTTTTTCAAAGCCCATCTTCACCACCATTGTGATTTTACCGTGCTTTTTATCCGAAGCTATATCCCTCAGGTTATTCAAATTTAATACGGCAACACATAAAAGTCCGATGGCCACTGCTGGAAAAAGAGCATTCCAATCCAATGATTTGGTGTACAAGAACATACTTCCCAATACACCCAACAACCCAAAGAAAAGAAACACAAATAAGTCTCCCATTCCACGATAGCCATATGCATTGGAACCAACGGTATATTTTATGGCAGCCCAAATACTCAACACCCCCAACACCATAAAAACCAGAATGTAGGGCAAGTTATCCAGGCCAAAAGCCAAATAAACAAGTGCCAAGGCCAAAAACATACTGATTATAACAGAAACAAGGATTCCTTGCTTAAGCGCCTTTCGAGAAATGGAACCGCTTTGCAGTGCCCGTACCGGACCAATTCTATCCTCATTATCCGTTCCCTTGACCCCATCGCCATAATCGTTGGCAAAATTGGAGGTCACTTGAAAACCAACGGTGGTCAACAAGGCTAAAATGAATATAGGCCAATTAAATTGCCCTTGATAACGAGCCAATGCCGTTCCAACAATGATTCCGGAAAAAGAAAGCGGAAGTGTTCTTAGTCTAGCAGCTTGTATCCAAGCCTTCGTGTTTCCCAATGTTAATATGGATCTTCTATTTTAACTCTTTGACCATCTTTGTAAGATGCCACAAATGCATCTTGAAAGCCCATTTGTACCAATTGCTTTCTGAATTTCTGTGCTTCTTCCAAAGTTTCAAAATTACCTAGGGAATAAGCGTAAAAAGGATTGGTCTTTACAAAAAGCGTGTTGGTCAAAGCTTCGGAGGCCAAGGTCACATTGTTTTCCACAAAAGATTTTACCTGAACGGAATAGATTTTTTCCTTGTTTAAAAACTCTTTGGCCAGATAAAATTCCTTGACCAAACTAAGTTCTTCATTTTGGGATTTAAGATTGTCTATTCGCGCTTTGATTACATCCAAACTATCT
Source organism: Allomuricauda sp. NFXS6 (assembly GCF_040148835.1). Classification (NCBI taxonomy): domain Bacteria; kingdom Pseudomonadati; phylum Bacteroidota; class Flavobacteriia; order Flavobacteriales; family Flavobacteriaceae; genus Allomuricauda; species Allomuricauda sp. NFXS6. The sequence goes on from NZ_JAGEMG010000005.1 coordinate 46,415, forward strand.
ATGGATACCAAAAGGTTTCCTTGGTTCTCAAAAGATTGCTTGCTGCTCAGTCCGGCAGTAAAAGAAGTTATGGCCAGTGCGCCAATTACAAAGAGTCCAACAAAACCCAAAAGAACGTTTCGTTGAAGCTTTATTTTACGAAGGTCTTTGTTCTTGAACTTTATCTGATCGAGAAGTCTCTCGTTGATAATCTGGGCCTTATCTATATCCTTATGAAGGTCCAACAAGTCGCTTTCTTCAATAAAAGGCATATCGTGAAGGGGGTTATAATTATATGCTATGCTAAAGCCATAGCAACCAATAAGTTAATCTGAATCCTTACAAAAATAGAACTTTTGTAGAAAGAAAAAAACTTTACTTCGCCAAAGCTTGAAAGAATCTGGCATATATTCGGTTTTAATCCAGTAAATGGATGCCATCATCCTGAATATTGATTTTGCGCTGACGGTACAATATGCCCACTCCTTTTTTAAAGGCTTTTTTGCTCAAGTGCAATGTTTTCTTTATTGCTTCCGGCGATGACTTGTCGTGAAGTGCCAAAAAACCACCATTTTCTTCTAGTTTGTCCAAAATCATTTTGGCCGTAGGTTCCAACATTTTGGCTCCAATGGGCTGTAAGGAAATATCTATCTTTTTATCTTCCCTTACATTTTTGATATACCCCTTTAAACGGTCACCAACGGAAACTGGTTTAAAAATATCGCTATCGAAAATAAGTCCCTTGTGGGCATCGTCTACAATGACCTCCCAACCTAAAGGTGTTTTACGGTGCACAAGAAGGTCTACTTGATTGTTTTGCCCATATTCCACGTTTTCGTTGGAAAGGTACTTATCCACCCTGCTCGACCCGGTAAGTCGCATACTTTCCTCATCCATATAACAATGAACAATGTATTTGCTTCCGCCTTCCATCCTTTCGGACTGTTCCCTAAAGGGAACCAGCAAGTGTTTCTCCAAGCCCCAATCCAAAAAAGCGCCGTAGGCACCAACTTCCACCACTTCTAAATAGGCAAAACCATTTCGGATAATTTTAGGGTTCAAGGTTGTGGAAATTGGACGCTCTGCATTGTCCAGATAACAGAACACTTCCATTTCTTGGTCAATCTCAAAATCTTCGGGCACGTATTTGTTGGGCAAAAGAATCTCTGTGCCTTCCTCATCGCCCAAAAAAAGTCCTATGCTGGTGCTTCTGAGCACCTTAAGGGTATTATAATTTCCCAATTCTATCATTTGCCAAAGGTAGCTGTAAATTATGGGTATAAAAAGAGGTCTAAAAAGTATTGAAAAGTGTCATTCTGAACCTGACTGCCGGTAGGCGGGTTCATTTCCAGAATCTCATCGATTTGATAACCAAACCATTATGAGAACCTGAATCAAGTTCAGGTTAACGAAAATCGACATTTTAGACCTCCCCTTATATGGGTCGTATTCTTAATTATAAACCGACTCTTTTCCAAAGTGCTTCGTCAACATATAATAAATGACTGCACGGTGTTTGTTCTTTTCAGACTTTCCGTAGGCATCGATTACGCTATCAATGGACTCCATTAATGCAGGCGTATCGGCCAAACCTAATTTTTTGATCAAAAAATTGTTCTTGACCGTTTCCAATTCTTTTTCGTCAGAACCAGAAACCTTTGAGGCATCCAAATTATAGATGGCCGGGCCCAAACCTATGGCCACTTTGGTCAATAAATCCATATCAGGTGTTTGTCCAAATTTACCTTTGATGTCTTCTGCGTACTTTTCGATTAGTTCGTCTCTTTTGCTCATAATGTGTCAGTGTTCTTGTTTTATTTTATAGCTAAGGTTCTAAGATATGAAATCGAAGTACCCAAGCAAAATTTTATTGTTCAAAACCCTTGGTGTAGCGACCTCCAAGATTTTTGGTTTGTTGGAATCCATGTAAAAATCTTGAAGTGATGCTTCCAGTTCAGCTTCATTTTTGGCGGTGATGTGTTCAAAACCGTACATATCGGACAAATGTTTGGCAGATAGTTCGTGACTGGTCTCAAAAAAGGTCTCAAATTCTTCGGTATCTTCTTTGCCTGGCAAAATCCTAAAGATTCCACCACCAGAATTATTTATGAGCACTATCCTGAAATCTGGACGCATATACTTGTTCCACAAGGCATTGCTATCGTAAAAAAAGCTTAGATCGCCTGTAAGAAGCAGTGTGGGGTCGTCACTAAACACAGAACTCCCCACAGCTGTGGATGTAGTGCCGTCTATACCACTTGTTCCTCGGTTGCAGAACACTTTTAAGGATTTGTCCATAGGAAATAGTTGTGCATATCTAACCGTGGAACTATTGGCCAAATGTACTTGATACCCTTTGGGTATGTTTTTTATGATTTGGTCAAAAGCAGAAAAATCTGAAAATAGAATTTCTTTGAGGTAAGCATCCCGTTTAGCCTCGTAGTTGTCTTTTTTCTTTTCCCAAAATGTTTTAAAGTCGCTTGTTGGTTTAATTTCCTCGGAAACAACCTCCTTAAAAAACTGATTAGGGTTTGTTTTTATATGTTTCGTTAAGCAATAAAAAGTATCGTTGGCTTTTTTGGGGTCGATGTGCCAATGTTCCTTGGGCTTATATTCACGTAAAAAGGCCTTAATTTTTTTGGAAACAATCAAACCACCAAAGGTTACCAAAAGCTCTAGTTGCAATTTTTTGAAAAGTTCATCCCTTTTCTCGGATTTCTCAATAGGGGCAATAATACTGTCAATACTCTCAAAAAATTCAGGGTGATGCAAATTGGAGGTGGTCTCGGTAAACAATACCGTATTTGGATCTTTTGCCAACCGTTCCAAAACTTCCGTTTCCATAGCATTGGGTTGATTCACTCCTACCAAAACCATTTTGCGAGGACTGTTTTGCCAGATTTGACGCAATTTATCCCAATCCTGATCGTCTGATGCTTCTTTCTTCACACTTGCTCCTGCATCTTGAATTTGTAAAGAAGGCTCCTCTACCCTACCGTACAATGGCTCTTCAAAAGGAACATTGATGTGAACCGGGTTTTTTTCATCAAAAGCTACCGAAAGTGCTTTGGCTATTTCACCTTCATTATACTTTTGAATTTCTTCTTGGCTTTCATGCAACAATGACTTGCCATATTTTGCAATGGTGTTGGTTGCATGTGAGACGTCTTGTTTCAAATTAGCGGAGTAACCAATGTGCTTTTCCAGTACATTTTCCTGTCGGATGGTCTGTCCATCACCAATATCAATTCGATAACTGGGCCTGTCGGCAGAAATCACAATCAACGGGATATCACTGTAAAAAGCTTCGGCAACAGCTGGGTAAAAATTCAACATAGCACTGCCCGACGAGCAAAGCACGGCAACAGGTTCTTGTAAATGCTGTGCCATCCCCATGGCAAAAAAGGCGGCGCAACGCTCATCCACGATGCTAAAACAATTAAAAAAAGAGTTTTTGGTGAAACTAATGGTCAACGGAGCATTTCTGGACCCTGGTGAGATAACTATATTTTTAACGCCTCTTGATTTAAAATACAAAACCAAGGTCTGTGCAGCGGGTATATCGGAGTACATCATGGACTACAAAAATACATTATCTGGACGGCAAACGCCACGATGAACTACATCATTTTACAAGATGCCTAGCATAGTTTTACTTTTGTTTTGGGTCTCCAACCATTCACTTTCCGGGTCGGAGGCCTCAGTGATTCCACCTCCCACAAAAATGGAGGCTTTATCTTCCTCCAACTCCATACATCTCAAATTCACGTACAGGGACAACTCTCCTTGGAAACGTAAATTCAGTTCACCCAAAAAGCCCGTGTAGAACTTTCTTTTGTAATTCTCATTCAATTGAATGAACTTTTGGGCTTCACCTGTGGGAATTCCGCACACCGCGGGGGTCGGGTGCAAGGCCCTTATTACTTCGTTAACCTTTAGGTTAGGCAACATAATACCACGTACCTCGGAACGTAAATGCCAAAGCTTCCCCGCCTTTATGGATTCCGCCTCGTCAACTTCCAAACGCTCCATGGTATGGGCCAATTTATCCCCAATGTATTCCGATACCATTTGTTGTTCCTCAATTTCCTTAGCGCCCCATTTAGGATTTTCATTTTCTATATAAGGTAAGGTAGCGGCCAAGGACATGGTCTGTAATTTATTTCCTTTTACCTTCACCAAAGTTTCTGGTGTTGCACCACACCACGTACCAACTTTAGGGTGGTAGAAAAAATATCCAAAGGCATTCGGGTATTTGTCTAAAAGTGTTTCAAATATTTTGATGGGCGATTTTGTGATGGACACTTGGATTTTTCTGGAGAGCACCACTTTTTGAAGCCTTCCCTTTTCAATTTCCTTTATTCCACTTTTCACCAATTCAATGTGGACTTCCTTGCCGGATTCATCCAAGGTAATATCATTTTCAGCTTGGGATTGTTCCAATTGATGTTTTCCTTCCCAAACTTCATCGGGCTGAATCAAAACCACTTTTTCTTCTGAATTAAAAGGGGCAAAAACAAATCCTTTTTCGGTAAAATCCTTGGAGGTATGTAAGGTGTCACTGGACTGAAAAACTCCAACAATAGCAGTTTCACTTGGCTTTCTGTACATCACAAAAGGAGAATCACTTTCCAGACAGGATTCCGCCCTTTCCAAAATTGCTTTAAATCCTTTAGCTTCTGGGTAGCGCAATGGTCGTAAGTTTACAATTGGAAATCAAACGGTCCTCCTCATCGGTGATTCTTATCTCCCACAGCTGTGTGGTTCGGCCTTTATGCAGCATGGATGCCTTGGCGTAGACAAAGCCATCCTTAATGGAGCGAACGTGGTTGGCAGCGATTTCAATGCCGCGAACAAAAAACTTTTGTCCGTCCAAAAAAATATAGGATGCTGCACTACCCACACTTTCGGCCAGTGCCACCGATGCGCCGCCGTGCAAAACACCATCGGGCTGGTGAACTTTTGGGGTGACGGGCATTTTTGCCAAAAGAAAATTTTCACCCACATCAATATAAGTAATGTCCAACGTCTCCATTAATGTGCCCTTGCAAATTTCGTTGCAAACGGACAGAATCTTCTCCTTATGCTCGTTCATCCTTCTATTTTTTGTAAAATTACGCAAAGCTTTGGCAATATCTAAATCAACAATAAAACATGTCCAACACAGAGAAGACAGTTACCTACACAACGGAGAACACCTATCTGACGCAGAATGAATTGACGGGGAAAACCAAGAATGTGTGGCTGGTTTTTCATGGCATTGGCTATTTGAGCCGCTATTTTGTAAAATATTTTAATGGTTTGAATGCCGAGGAAAATTACATTATAGTCCCTCAGGCACCCTCCAAATATTATTTGAAAAACGAATACAAATACGTTGGTGCCAGTTGGCTCACCAAGGAAAATACGGCCACAGAGGTAAAAAATGTACTAAACTATATTGATGCCGTGCTAAAAGCAGAAAAGATTCCAGAAGATATGAACCTTATCCTTTTTGGATTTTCGCAAGGCGTTTCGGTGGCCACACGATGGTGGGCCAGTAAAAAAGCTAATTGTAAACTGGTCGCCCTCTACGCCGGGGGCATTCCCAATGAGCTTACCGCCAATGATTTTGAGTTTGTTGATCATGATTCCACCGAAATCAAATTAATTTATGGTAATGAGGACAAATATTTGACCCCAGACCGATTGAAAGGCGAAAAGATTAAAATTGAAAAGCTATTTCAAGGCAAAGCAGAGACCATCACTTTTAACGGTGGGCACGAAGTGAAGCCAGAAATCATTAAAGATTTAATTTAACTACTAATTTGTGGTTTTTTCCTCTGGAACTTCATCTTCGTAATACTCAATGGTTCTTGTAATGTAAGTGTTACCGGGCGTTACAATCTGTTTTACCCAATTGCTAGGGGTATGGCTATCAAACTGGAAAATAAATTTGTCCGTAGATTCCGTGTTCACTGTTTTTTTAACCATCCTGCTCAACTTACCATCAGTGTAATAATAGAAACGCTTTTTTTGGGATACAAACTCTTTTTCGGCCACATCGTACAAAAAGTCTTCACTGGTCACCAATTTTCCATTGCTATTAAAAACTTCTTCATTAGCGGTATTGGGCTCACCATCAATGTATTCCTTTGTCAAAATCACCTCTTGGGTGCCATTGGGTCCGGCTTTGGCGGATGTTCTAACCGCTTTCTGCAAAATTCCGTTGGTAAACGTGCTTACCGTATGCTCGTTTTTTACCTGGGTATACTCAAAAGTCGTCTCATCCACACCTTCCCCATTGGAAGAAATCATTTTTACCAATTTTCCTTCCTCATCATAATGGTACTGCTGTTGCTCCAAAAACTGTTTGTCATAAGAAATTATTTTCTCAACTACTTTCCGATTCGGAACGGTATCAACTTCATAAAAGTTGGCCATAGAGGTGGACTCATCGAGCACATTATTCTTGTAGCTTTCCATACGTTTCTCCACCAATTCACCATCATTATATTTATAGTATGTGATGTCTTGGTCGGTATCATTGTACTGGGTTACCGTTTTGGTGAGTACACCATCTCTGTCAAACTCAAACAATTCCTTTCCATAGTCAGTAGAAACAAGACAGGATTTTACCTTGCCCCGTAAATCAAAATCTTCCAAGGTAAAGATTTGAACCTCTTGGGACCACATTCCAAAAATCTGGAAGAATGAAAAAAATAGGAAAAGGGTGTAGTGTTTTTTCATGCTGTAAAATTAGTCGTTAAAAACGCAACTGAAAAATCTAAACTACATATATCATGCCCGTAAGGAAAAGAAATTACCTAAAAGTTACGTTGGGGGGCAAAGGGTGAAATATCCATGGATAATTTATCGCCCGAAATAAGTTCTGTGACCAATTTACCAGTTGCCGGTCCCATGCTCCATCCCATCATGGCATGACCTGTTGCTATGGTTAAATTATTAATGTTTTTGGGCTTGCCAATATACGGGAGACCATCGGGCGAAACTGGTCGAAGCCCGCATTTTGCTTCGTTTTTTGCCTTTTCAGGAATCTTGAATCCGTTGTAATATGCTTCAGCAGCTTTGGCAATGGCGGCTACCCTTTCCTTTCGGATAGTGTGGTTGATTCCCGAGAATTCCATGGTTCCGGCAAAACGGGTAAATCCTTCCATAGGCGTGACGGCAATTTTCTTTTCCATTAAAATGGCGGGTATCGTAATGTTTGTAGGTTCTTCCATATCGATTCTGTACCCTTTACCTGCTTGCAATGGTAACTTTAAGTTGAGCTTTTTGGACAGGTTTACAGTCCAAGATCCTGCAGCAAAAACTACTTCATCTGCCATGTAGGACGCTTTTTCCGTTTTTATTTCAATAATATTTCCACCAGAAACAGATAGATCGGTTACTTCTTCATTTTTATGAATGTCCACGCCGACAGTTTCTAGATATTCCACCATCTTTTTCATAATAAGCGGTGGTGTGGTATGCCTATCGCACTCCCAAAGTATGGCTCCTTCCGCATTGAAATCAACATTGGGTTCCATTTTCTTTAGTTCATCTTTGGATAGATGCTTTCCCACCAAACCCATTTTGGCCGCTTTTTCCAGCACTTCCATTTCGTGGTCACGGGCTTTCTCGGTCTGGTACACCATCATCAAACCTTGTTGCCCTATTTGGAAATCCCCCAAGTCGTTCGAAGCTTGTATTCCTTCATACAACTCCCTGCTCAAAAGATTAATATCACGAATAACGGTCATGGACTGGTCTACCTTTGCTTTTGTAGAAGACCTTTTAAAATACCACGCCCATCGTATAAAATCAGGGTCCAACCGAGGTTTCATATAAAATGGACTCGAAGAATTGAACATATATTTTAATCCTTGTGTGATCATTCCCGGAGAAGCCAAGGAGATTATGTGACTTGGGGTGAGGTACCCTGCATTTACAAACGAAGCTCCCGAAGTAATGTCCGATCTGTCCAGTACGGTGACCTCATGTCCTGCCTTTTGTAAAAAATAAGCTGTGGAAAGCCCCACGATGCCGCCCCCGACTACAATCACACTTTTATTCTTGCCCATAGATACAAGTTTGCAGTATTCATAAGAAGCGCCAAGATACATAAAGGACCGGAAAATGTTAATTAGTACGTTAGGATTTCTTTATCAAACTTTTGACTATTTTTGGAGAATTTTGAAAACATCTTAACGAATGAAAAAATTATTCTTATTGGTATTGGGCCTAGCCTTTTCTTGCAATTCTTCACAGCAAACCGTTTCGGAGGCACCACAACCCAAACCAATGGCAAGCCCGTTGCCCTACGCGGAAACGATTACACAAGAAGACTTAAAAGAACATTTATACACCTATGCTTCCGACGAGTTCGAAGGAAGGAAAACCGGTACTCCCGGGCAAAAAAAGGCGGTTGAATATATTAAAGCCCATTACGAATCTTTGGATGTGCCCCCCGCCCAATCCAATGGGGATTATTTCCAAAAGGTCCCTTTGGAAGTGTCCAAAGTACCAGAGGGCAGTTTAACCATAAACGGTACGTCTTTTGAGCTTGGGAAAGACATATTGAGCTTTTCCGAAGCCAAAGGAACTTATAGCAATATTGTTTACGCTGGATACGGTATTGAAGAAGGTGATTATTCCGATTACAGTGGTATTAATGTACAGGGGAAGATTGTGCTAATAAAAGCGGGGGAACCTGTTGACCAAAACGGTGTTTATGCTATTTCAGGAAATATGGAGAAATCGGTTTGGAGCAATGCATCCGAAGCAGTGGGCAAAAAACGGGACATTGCTCATGAAAAGGGAGCAATCGGGGTACTGTACTATGATATGTTGAGTTTCCCTAGGTTTCAAGGATACTTCCAGTTTATGAAAAGTAACAATAGCGGCAGAATGCAGTTGGCATCCGACACTGTTGATAAAGTACTGATTTACTTGAATGATGACGTTGCAAAAACCCTAAAAAGTGATATTGAAGAAGATTATGTGCCGAAAGCCATTAACACAAACATTGCAATGGATATTTCCAGTAGCAATGATGAAATAAACTCCGAAAATGTTGTTGCATTCATTAAAGGAGCAGAAAAACCTAACGAGTATGTGGTGATTTCTTCACATTTGGACCATATTGGAATAACAGGCGACGGACAAATAAACAATGGTGCCGATGACGACGGTTCGGGAACCGTGGCGATGTTAGAGATTGCACAGGCGTTTAAAAAAGCAGCGGATGAAGGCAATGGACCCAAACGTTCCGTGGTTTTCCTGCATGTTACGGGGGAAGAAAAAGGGCTGTTGGGATCAAGATATTATACCGATGTTGACCCGGTTTTTCCTTTGGAAAATACCGTGGCAGATCTTAATATTGATATGATCGGTCGCATTGACCCAAATTATGCCGGAGCTAGAAATTACCTCTACCTTATCGGCTCTGATAAATTGAGTACGGAATTGCACGAGCTATCGGAAGAGGTGAATAAAAAGTACACCAACATTGAGTTTGATTATACCTATAATGATGAGAACGACCCCAACCGTTTTTATTACCGAAGCGATCACTACAATTTTGCAAAGAACAATATTCCGATCATTTTTTATTTTAACGGAACACATGCGGACTACCACAGGCCAGGCGACACCCCCGATAAAATAAATTATGATCTTTTGGAGAACCGTTCCCGTCTGATTTTCTACACAGCTTGGGAAATAGCAAACAGACCCGGTAGGTTAGTAGTTGATAAATCTTCTGATTAGTGTTCCATTGATTTTAAATAAATAATTAAAGTCAATTGTCAGGTTGAGCGCAGTCGAAGCCTTTTGAATTTAAAAAACCTTTTTAAATTCTTGACTGCGCTCGAATTGACAGATGGCTTTTTTCCTCTTCACTTCAAAAACTATAACTGTGGCCAAAGGTAATGGTCAGTTCGTTTCTATTGTCTGTTGGTAGACTTTTGAACAATTGGATGATGTTCAAGTGAAAATTGTGTTTCTCTTTGAACACATAAGAAAGGTTTGCCCTTAAGTTGGTCACACTGGTTTTTCCCATATTTGAATTGCTGACGTTGTAGGATGCACCAAAATTTGTGTTCAGGGTATTCTCCAAAAATTTGTTGTTGACATTCAATGTGGGGCCCCAAGTTGATGAGTTTTCCGCACCTATGGTGTTCGTTGTTCCATTGAGCGCCGTGGTAATGTTAATATTTCGATTGGGCAATCCCAAGGTGTATGAAACATTTCCGTTATGAAATGTTGACGCATTCCCTAATCTGACCACACCATCTTCGGCATTGGATACATCCGCCAAGGCATAGTTTACATTCAGGTTTTGCTGCAGGTTTTCTTTTTTGGAAAGTATGTAGTTGACATTGATATTGGCATTTTGTGACAATTGTTTATAATCCAAAACATCGTATTGGTCATCCAATAAGTTGTCATCGTTAATCACTTCGAACTGGTTTACTTTGGCATTGGTAAAAGTGGTAAAGTTGGAATACGAGCCTGTAATGGTCAATAATTCAGAAGCGTTGTAGGTTGCATTCAAGGAACCTACTGTTCTGTTCATGGAACGTTCCTTTTGATTTTTGAGGTCATCCCGTTGATACCCAATGTTAAATGCCAAGCTTAATTTAGTATCAAACAAAACCGTGCTTGTATTCAAAGTGATGTTTTCAAAATCGTTATTAAAAAAATAAGCGCCAAGGGTTTGATAGCCGGGAGCGATACGTTCGTAGGCGACTCCCACGGTGGATTTATCAAAATTATAATCCAAACCTGCACGGAAAGCATCAAAATATTCGGTCGAGGTTCTATCCCTTAAAAATAACCCTGCCAAATTCGATGGTCTTGAATCCAATACATCGGCTCTTAAATCTTGCGTCATCCCGGAAGTGGCATAAGTTGCATTGGCTTGTAAATTTTCTAATATTTTGTAGGAGCCTTCCAAACTTAATACCAAATTTTCCTTTGGGGCTATTTCCTGCTCATTAGGAACAGGTGCTATGGAATTGATATCGTCTTTGGCATAAAAAGCGATAACTCCTGCCGAATACTTCTCTTGCTCAAAACCAACTTTGAATCCATACCCAATTCGTTGAAAAGCTGGAATGGTCTGTTCCTCGCCATCAAATTCCGTGGCTTTTAACAATCGGCCGGCCATAGCGCTTACTTTCCAAGGTCCGTTTGGGGTCAAGTCCACCCCACCGCCGGTAAACTGATGTCCGTTCAAGGTATAGGGAGAAAAACTCATGGCCACACTTCCCATATGGCCTTGTACCCATTTGTATTTTGGATGCAGGCTCAATCGGTTTAGGTTAAAGGGCAGGTTATAATTTAACTGTTCCCCTTGATTGGAATAACTGTAACTGATAGGCATACTGAACTGGTAGAATGAGATATTAAGGTTGCCCTGTAAAAAATAGGTGAATGGTTGTCTGCCCAATGCTTGGTTGGAGTTATAAAAAATACCATTGGATGAAACTCCTCCTCCAACTTTAAAGGCCTTGCCCTTACCCAAAGTCCCCAAATCAACGGTTTGGGCGGATGAAAAAACAGTAAAAAAGATAAAAGATAGCGTAAGCCAAAATTTGGGCGCTTTTAAAAATGGCATATGTAGGTTAGGATTTGGTCTTGGTTTTGGATTATGTTTTCATAGCTTTCTTTTTGAGGTTGATGTTTATTTTAAAATATGTCTGTTTATCACTCTAAATTAAAAATTTCCTGCTGTCGCCAGCTGGTGCGAGCGTCACGCTCGTATCTCCCATGTACATATTTATTGTTCATAATATATCTATGGCTAAAACAGTTTGGTCTTCTTGATAATTCCTCGCACTACTATATTTCCAATCCATTGGGTCTGTCACAAAACCTGCTTCAACCGGATTGTTGTGGATATAATCAATCTTTTGCTGTATGACCGCATCGCTCCATAATTCTATAGGCTTGTTGTGCTGTTGCCAAAATTGACACTGCCTTACATTGCTCTTCCCATTTCCTGCTCGTTGAAACATTTCCAACAGCCATTCCTTTCTGCTCTCCTGTGGGTTTTCCGTAATTGTCCTTATCATTTTCCTCGATGTGAAACCTTTGAAATCCCTTATCAAACCTGATGGGGCACCATTCGTTGACCTGAATATCAAATGCACATGACTTGGCATAAAACAGTAGGCAAATACTTCCATACCCTTTTCTGACCGACAATAATTTATACTCTCTTCCAAAACATTAAAGTACATCTGTCTCGTGAACACATCTATCCAATACACCGTGGCAAAGCTTACAAAGTAAGCTGCCTCAGGGTTGTGAAACTTGTATTTACGGCTCATTTTATTGTTCAATCATTTTTTTGCTCACTCTTATATGGCACGAGCGTGACGCTCGCGCTAGCGGGGGTTTTCCATTATGGCCATTATTGATTTTCGAGACGTGTAACCTTTGAAATCCCTTATCAAACCTGATGGGGCACCATTCGTTGACCTGAATATCAAATGCACATGACTTGGTATAAAACAGTAGGCAAATACTTCCATACCCTTTTCTGACCGACAATAATTTATACTCTCTTCCAATACATTAAAGTACATCTGTCTCGTGAACACCTCTATCCAATACACCGTGGCAAAGCTTACAAAGTAAGCTGCCTCAGGGTTGTAGAATTTGTATTTACGGCTCATATTCATTCAATTACTTTTTGTTCGCTCACTCGCTACGGCACGAGCGGGACGCTCGCGCTAGCGGGGGGGGGGGGCATGATGCTCGCGCTAGCGGGGGTTATGCTGCGCTTAGTTTTTATAAGTTTAATTCATTTAAGTACCTGTTTGTATCTGTAATTACTTCTAAGACTGGCAAAGCTTACAAAGTAAGCTGTCTCTGGATTATGGAACTTGTATTTACGGCTCATTCTAGTATTCTTTGCTTTTTTATGCTCATATGCTCAAGCCCATGTACTGTTTTCAGCACGAGTGCGACACTTCGCCAAGCTCAGTGCAGGTGCTCGCGCTAGCGGGGGGATTCTTGTTTTTTGTTTTCAATCACTTTTACTTTTTGTTCATATTTTAATGTTTCAGAATTTTTAATTTGACCATTATTAATACATGAAACATTTATTATTAATAGAATTGATATTATTTTCTTCATTTTTCAAAATCTATTTTGCTTGATTCTAATGATTTTCTTTATCCCTCCAAGTGCTTGCTAGGATATTCAAAAATCACTCAATAAATATACTCATAGGATCATCGCTAGGGATTTCTTTTAAATTCAAGTATCTTCCATAATTCAAGTTAGGGTCATCGTTTAAATCTTGTTGAATAGTTTCCAATAGATTTATTTTTCCATTATCATCTCTTTCATACTTCTCAATAATGCAGAAATTATCAAATGTTACTTTTTTACCATTATGTATTTCTCGCGTATCATAGATATACCGATTAAAATGGTTCTTATCTAAAAAACCAAAATGGTTTGGTCGAATACCATCATACGTTATCATTTGTTTGGATAAAATAATATGGTCTACAAGTTTTCCCTCGTAATCCAAAATGAATAGATAATACATATCTAAATCCCCATCGTTAACACCGTTAGACTTAGCCACAAAGAGGGATACCAAATTTTCAGACAAAAATGCCTTAATCCATGAGTAGGGTAATATTTCCTTTGTCTCACCATAAGTTCGAATATCCTCGTCGTGATTATAATACTCTACTCGATCATAAAGACTATCCTTTTGAAAATCCAGATAACTCTTACTTTCGTTTTCATTGAATTTGTATCCAATTGCGTCAACGGCTGGTAAATTCAAATCTGTAAACCTGTAGTCTTTTAATTGCTCCAGATTATTTAGTATTTTTTTGAATCTTTGATCATTAACTTTATTTAAAAACTTTTTTTCTTCTACTTGAGCTGAACAACAATAGTTGATTAACGTTAGAATCAATAAAATTGAGTGTTTAAAAAGACTTGTTTTATTTATAGCTCTTTCCATCATTTTTTCTTATTTCTGTTATTATATAATAGTATTCAGAGTTTGATTTGTATTCTGTGGTTCCCTTTAAAATTTTCAAGCTTTCGTCTAGATATAGTTTATTATTTGTACTTGTTCCTTTTCCCAAAATAGATGTTCCTACCTCATAAAATCTAAAATAGTTTTGCTGTTTTTGCTCATCATATCCCATTCCAACCACTACAACATAATGGTTAGTTATTTGTGGCGTGTTCCCTGAACATTTTTCTACCCATTCAATTATCAATCCTTTATCATTTTTAATAGCTTTAGGATGATGTACTCCTATCAATATTGGCAACTTATGTTCTTTTAAGGAGGTTTTTAAAATATTAATTCCTTCCTCAAATTCTTCTTTGCTTTTCATTGTAATGTTTCCACAATCCTGTTGAGAGCTTTGAGCAATGACAACCTGCTTAGATCTATCTGTGCCAGTTCCACTTCTTTTTAAAATTTCATTACTAGCGCGATTACAACAGGACCATTTCCAACAAGTTGTTCCCTTATACATATCATCGATTTGACTAACCCATTGCACATCTTCTAAAAATATATTTTCAAACTTTGAATCATCTTTTTCAATTAAATTCTCCTTATAATTCTTATAATCCACCACACTATTAATATAGTGCTGTGTACGGTACTGATCATCACAGACCAACCCAAACTGTTTGTCCACCAAATAAGGGTTTAAATGGAACTCCCATAATTTAATGGTACTGAACACTTTTTTCACCTCTTCTTCTTCGAACATACTGCCAAACTCAGCAAAATGTAATAGATAATAGAGCTTTCCCGCTGTAATCTTTTCTATCGTCTCATCTCCACCATCCAAACGTCGTGGTATTTTCATTTCGCGTGTGGCATCAATTTTTAAAAGATCCATGCGTATATCCCAAATGTGCGCATCATCATCAACACTTCTAAAGGTAGTTTCCTTATTTTCAATTTTTTCATAGGCCTCTTCCATTGCAGCAACCAAACGTTCATTGTACTGCGTGCGCAAGTTTCCCATAAGGCTGTCCATCATAGCTTCGTATTCATCAAATAGATTTCTAGCTTCCTTATCTACCTTTTTATATTCTTCTCTTTTATCTTGTAAATCTTGTTCAGCCTTGACAAGGGCCGTGGAATCAAGAGACAACGTATCTGCTTTTAGGGCATCGCGTTCCTTAGTCAAAGTTTTTACTTCATTTGTCAGCCGCTTCCATTCTTTTGACTTAGCATCAATGACTTTTAATTTTTGGTTGGGTTCAATTAGGCTTTCCTCCTTTAGGGCCATCAACTTTTTAATGTCAAAAGATTCTGATTTGTAGATGGGTATTTCACAATCGATTTGTTTTAGGTCTATCCGTACCTTCACCTCCTTATCCTCTCCATCATTGAGTACTAGATAGTACGTCGCCGTTTTCTTTTTGGTAGTTCGTACTTCTTTCAATAAGGCTTCAACATTGGTGTAAATGGTATCCTTGGGTTTGGGGGATGCTTGACATAGAAGCCCCATACAAAGCATAAAAATTGTGGTTAAGTTTTTCATTTTCAAAAGAGTTTGGTGGATAGGGCTATTTTCTCGGTAATAGTTTCTATAATCAGTTCTTTTATTTCAGTAACTAGGTCTCTTTCCTTTGCCCCTTCTTCCAACCTATTGTAGATGTACACACCCAGTTTTTCGCCTTCATTCTCCAACAAACCCCCAAGCTCTTGGGTGCCTTCGTCCGTTTGTAGGTTCGTGGCAATAAAATTCAGCATGTTCCAACGTTCATACTCAAAATTTCCTGTTTGTTCCAGTTCATTTGTGGTTGAAGCATCAGGCTGTAATACGTTTGACAGTTGGTCTAAGCCAGTACCATCCAATTCCAACGTTTCGCCTGTTTCGGTAATTTGAATGTTCTCTTCTCCATATTGATTCAACCCATTCTTTAAATTATTGTCACTTTCGCGCACAATTTCTTTAAGAGCCTCTTTTATGATGGAAGCATAGGCATCTAGAAAATCATCTTTTTCCTTCTCAGCATCTTTTAAGTCATCTTGGGCTGCTTTAAAATCATCTTTGGCTTGATCGGCCAATTCCTGATTGCCATTTGCTAGTGCCGTATCATATTGTTCTTTGGCAGCATTAATTTTATCTGTGGCCGCCTGTATTTTATCGGCAATGAGTTGTGGAAGCTCTTCTTGAGCCTGTTGAACGAGCATTTCAGTCAAAATTTTAATGTTTTCCCTAGTGGTACTGTCAATTCCGATATTGGATAACATTTCAACCAACTCTTCTAGGGTCATTTTTATATCAGCAATAGCTTGGTCCAAATCCACAATACCCGACCAATTGGGATCATAACTCGTCTCCACCATCCCTTCCACCAATTGGTAATCGGTGTTGATTTTGATATTGTCAAACTCCACCCGTATCCGGCTGAATTTGCCCACGTTGACCTCTCCCCCTGTCACTACATTGGCGACATCAACTATTTCTTTAATACTTTCCAAAAAGGGCAGCGTGATATAGCCCCAACCCGTAAAATGGCCGTTGCTTCCACGGACTTCATTTCTTTTTCTGAAAGTCCGTGGATAATTTTTGTTTCAATATGTCAAAGAACTTAGCTTCTATTTAATAAAACCTTTAGGTCCTTAATAAACTACCATGCATTAAAAGGCACATTTTCACAGTCAGGTTCTTGTTCTTTGAACCTCCTGTAATATATTTCTGCTATTCCTCGCATATCTTTTAGATAAGATTCATCTATTTCTTTGCCATTTTGATAATACTCAGCATCCAGTGCATCCATTTCTTCACTCATAGTTTTGCTTTTGAATAATGTCACCAAGGCCCCCATTTCCAATACTGCCAAATATCCATGACAGACCCCATTGGAGTCACAGATCTGCCCATCTTCTTTTATAATGTAATTGAATATTTCCACAACAGCCTCTTTGGAGCAGATATACATCAATTTAGAGACATCGGTATTCCAATTTTTAGGGGTATAAGCATATTTTTTTACTGCATTAGTATGATAGGGTTCTTCACCATAACGGGCCAATGCTAGTTCAACTTCATCCATTACATGGTCACCTTCAGCCATTTTTTTCAAATAGGGTAAAAAACGAGGGTCCTTTAAATAACCTGCAATTAATATCACTGGCTTTGGAACGTAACTGCTTAAAAACAAATCTTGTCTCCACTCTTCTTTTCTGGCCACAATCATGCTGTCCCATACCTGCTGTAAAGGTAAGGTGTCTCGCTTGGCTATTGTTTTGGCTTGCTGGTAATATCCATTTCTAGGGTTTAATGTGTCCAAAGTAGACTCTATACTTGCATTTAACCTATTTTCTATTTCTTCTTCCGTCCATTTCCCTTCAAAAAGTTCTACCATTCGTTGTTTTGCCTTTTCAGTGAAATAATCGTAAAAGAAAAATTTCTGAGTCTTAGGATTAGATTCCAAAGCCATATCCTTCCTTATAAATATGATATCAAAATCTAGGTATTTAATACTGTCCAGATTTATTTCTACGGCCTTTTGCACTACTTCCAAAGGCACTATACGTTTAGGGTCTTTGATATTTTTCATCATCTTTCGTATGGTGTCGTTCTGGGCTTTGCAGGTTAACCCCATACATAAAATCAATGTCACTGTCATTAAGTTTTTCATTGTTATATATTTTGGGTTTATTGACTGATTTTCATTTGGTATTGAAAGAACATATTTCTGTTATCCGTACCATTGGTATAATCCATAAAATTGTTAGATGCTGAGTATTTTGGCATTTTTCTTTTGCCCGATGAACCATCAAACACATGGGGAAGCCCAAGATCATGGCCTTGCTCATGGGCTACTGTTTGCATATTTGCAGTAGAATATAAAATTGTGGAATGGTAGCTGAAAATATTACTACCATTGACCTTAGAAATCACTGTTCCAGAGTTTGTTCCATTAAACTCACTGGACAAAAACATGATGGTGAACTTATCCCTTCTTGTTTTTATATCTAAATTTTTATAATAGGCGTACGCAAGAAACATTTGTAGATTATCTGTCCTTATTCTATTACGTTCATTGATAATTTGTTGTATGGTTGGATTTGTAATATTGAAAGAAGGACGTTGCAATGAGTACTTGGCCAAAGTATCCAATGCTATTGAAACAGAGCTTTCATGAGACCATTCTTTGAACAATTGATTGTGGGAACTATTGTTGAGCTTGTTCAATATATCACTTTCTTTCAATATACTTTGCAAACCGTTCTCATCCTCAATGTATACAAACCGTATTTCTTTTGGTGAAGGGGATTTACAGACAATCTCTATCTTTCCGACCAGTTCATTGCTTTGATCTAATACTTCAATGTAGTGCTTTATATTTTCATCAATATGTTTTTTTATTACTTGAATATCAATAGTTGTGTTATTTGAAGAAATATCCAAGGTTGGATAGGTTCCCACGATAATATTTTTATTGGTAGGCTTTAGAGTTACTTTAAAATCAGAATCACTGTTATTCAAATGGGAAAGTTTGACTTTTAGCTGTATTGTTTGGTTCAATTTTGTTCCCAGCACTGGCACAAAATATTTTTCCTTTTTGTCCAAACTATAATCTTGGTGAAAAAGGTCGTCCGATATTTCCTCATAATCCCCAGAGTTTTCCAATACTAGTTTGGATGTGTTGTTTCCGGTTTCTGTATCGTCAAACAAAAAACTTCCATCAAAATTATTTCTATTGCTTACGGTTAAATCAAATCTAGTGATTGGCTTCTCGTATACCTCCAATTTTACTTTAAAACTTTTGCTGCCATCCTCTCCATCCTCAATATTCAGATTTTCATTTACCAATTGCTTCAAATCAATAGAAATAGTATCTCCCTCTCCAACAACTTCATCGCCCATTTTCCAAATTGGGCTTGCAAATCCCAAACTATCAATTGAGGTTTTTAAATACAGGGTCGCTGGTTTCCTTTGGCGTACAAAGTATAACTTATCGTTATATTTAAATTGTTGCGTTCTTCCATCGACCATTACATAATATGGGGTGTCCTTTGCTTCTTCGACTACATCACTGTTTTTCACAGCGGCAACCTTCCCTTCATCATTCACCACAATTGTAGTGCCATTGGCATCGGGCACAACGGTATTGTTTCCAGCACCAAGGTTTTGCTCTTCGCCATTCTTCCCGGCAACAATGGTTTCTCCCTCTTCGTTGACCGTAATATCAGCTATTTCAAAATTTACATTTTCCTCCTCATAATTTCCATTTGTAATCCCTAAGGCGGCCAATGCCTCTTCCAGCGTTTCATAAATTTCATTTACAAAATCGCCAACATCGGCAATAGCTTGGTCCACATCCACAATCCCCGACCAATTGGGATCATAACTCGTCTCCACCATACCCTCCACCAATTGGTAATCGGTGTTGATCTTGATGTTGTCAAACTCCACCCGTATCCGACTGAATTTGCCGATGTTCACTTCTCCCTCAGTGGCAATGTTGGCCACATCAATGACTTCTTTGAATTGTTCCAAGAAAGGCAAGGTGATATAGCCCCAACCTGAAAAATAGCCTTTGCTTCCCGATGCTTCCCTGACCACTATCGGAAAATCCCCTGCCGTAAAAACTTCATAAGGCTCCAGCTGCTGCAAGGGGTCTTGGTTCGTAATTTCTACCTCGGGCGGTATGCCGCAGTTGTAGTAGGCCATTTCGTCCTCGGTGGGCGTGGTAAACTCGTGGATGGGCGAAAATGCCAACCCAACACCACTTTCTTCTCCCCCTCCAGGGGAGACCGAGAGGGGGTTGCAGTCCCCACCCACACGGAACTCGTATACGGTGCCCGCCTCCAAATTGCGGATGGTGGCCACGTTGGTTTGCGACCAGAGTCCGAACCAATCGTCCTCCCCATACCCCTTTTTGCGGTACTGTACCCGATAGCGTAAATGTTCCCCCATTTGCCAATTGATTTTTACGGTCTGTGAGTTCTCGGCCTCGGAAAGCACAAAACTAGGCGGTTTGCAATCGGCCCGGTAGGCAAAATGATAGATCTCGCTCAGTCCGTTGTTTCGGAACAAGCTTGTGGTGTTTATACCGTCGCTTACAAAGGCCCTTACCCGCCAGCCGTAGGTCTTGCCCTCCAACAAGGGTGTTTGGGCCAGGCCGTAATGCAAAGTAGTGGCATAGGTGGTCGTCTGGTACAAGTGCGGACTGGTCAAAAAGGCGGCCTGTGGGTCCATACCCGTATCCCAAAGTTCTTTTAGGGTAAACTCGTACTGCACCGCTGGGGCATTGATGTGCCTTGGGGTCCAATTAAAAATGATGTTCTGCGGCTCCTGTGCCGTGACCAGATCGCTACGGAAGGGAACATTGAGCAGGGGCGGGTCGTTGAGCACCAAATAGATGTTGGCACAGCTACGGTTGGATATGCGCTGTCCCGAAAACTGGTCGTACACCTCAAAACAGAACTGGTACTGCCCTTCGGGTAATTGTTCGCTGTATTGTTTGGGCGTTATCCCCACCAGGTTGTTCAGGTTAAAATAAGCTTGCAGGTCCAGGTTGGTCAGGCGTTGGTTGATTCCCCCATCCAAGACAATGGGCAGTGCACCGTTCACAAAATCCGCGGATTGAAAGTTGATGCCGGGGCCTTCCACGAACAGTTTCAATCGCACTTGCCTGCCGGATTCCTGGGCATCCGTGAGCAAAAGATTCAAAAACAGTTTTTCCTGGGTCGTTGTGGTGTAATCGGACAATTTGAAACTGTACGGCGGTACCATTTGCGGTGTGGCCTGAACAGGGTAGATTTGGGCGGTTGCCAATACAGTGGACAATAAACAATATACAATGAACAGTCTGTTAAAAAGTGATAGGTGCTTGGTCGGGCACCATAAGAGATTCTTCACGATGTTCAGAATGACATTCATCAGGCTTTGATAATTTTTCATTTTGATTATTGTAAATTGTTTATTGCTCATTGCTTCTGCACCTTAACATCCATCATAATGTGAGAATTGATACCATCCGCTACAAACTCCTTTATCTTAATCGCACCTTTACGTCCGTCCGCTGTTTCAAAAAGAACAATCCGAGGAACCACAGAGTCATCAAAATCTTGAATACCACCCATGGTTTCCTCAATAATCATTTCAGACAAAAGCCCATCATCCTCCAAGGCATCAAATTCCGCTACTGAAAGGGATGCTTCGCACTCGCAGGACTCCTGTAGATTGATGAACTTGGTATGCTTTGCATTGGGCATCGGTTCAAAGGTGTAGTCCTGAACCTCATCCAGGGTCACAAATTTGTTGAAGTTGAATTCTTGATTAAGCGCAAAAAAGGCGATATCAATCGTACTGGCATCATCCATGGGCACAGAACTTGCGTGATAGACTTGCCGGGTAATTGTGGAGTACAGCGCACCTTTTAGATTGGAATTGTGGGCCGTACTGATACCCATCACCACATCTTCCAAAATTCTAAGGTTGGTGTTTTCATAAACGGTAACTTCTTTGATTTTGGTGGCGCTGCGCTTGGTGTTGTAAGCTTTAAGCTTAATTTGATGCACCCCAGGTTCATTGATGGTAATGATCGGGTCAGTGGCTATACTGGAGGTTGGTTCGGCAGTTTCAAAAGTCCATTCGTAGCCTGTGGCGTTCATACTTTTGTTGAAAAGATTCAAGGTTACCGGTGCTTGAAAGTCATCATCTTCAAAGGCGGGTTCCATATCAAAATCGGCAAAAACATCAGAAGCTACCGTAACTGTGTCCGTTATGGTTTCTGTTTCCCTGCCATTCCCGGCCTCCAACGTTACTATATGGTCCCCCGGCTCTTGAAACACAATTTTCCCAGGGGTATGTGCATCGGATTTTGGGGGAATGCCTCCGTCAAACGTCCAATTATAGGTTGTGGCTCCTGTGGTGGTGTTTTCAATAGTGATGGTTACCGGGGCGTAATCATCGCCTTCCACATTGATTTCAAAATTGGGTACAATGGCTTCATCAATTACCAATTCATAATCCACTGCTTCCTCAATCCCATCTCGGTTGGATGCCACCAAACGGATTTTGTACTCCCCTTTCTCACTGTAGCGTACCGTTCCCGGGTTTTTGTCGGTGGATGCAGCCGGTTCCCCACCTTCAAAAGTCCATTGAAAGGTGTCCGCGCCTTCGGTTTGGTTATTGATTTTAACAGCTACGGGCACAGAATAGTCCTTGTCCACCACTTCAACATCAAAATTGGCCTCAATGGGCAATGCTGCTTCTTTGGCACATGCAACCAAAAAGATTGCCATGAGGCACACAATTATGTTTTTTGCGTTCTTCATTATAAAACCACAATCTTTCGAATTTCACTTCCTTTGGCCGTTTCCAACAGTATGAGGTACATCCCCGAGGCTAAATCCAAACTATACGGAACTTCATAAATGGCACTGCCGGTCAGTTCCTGTTCATCGTGAATATGATTTGTGGTGAGACCGAAAATTCGTAACGATGCAGCTGATGCTTCCTGCAAGGACACTACAACCGTAAATGTTCCTGAGGATGGATTTGGATATACTTTGAATTCTTTGATGAAGGGCGATATGGCCTCTCCTGCATCCGGGAGTTCCCTAGCTTCTGCCACAATGATGGTCTTGGACACATCTTGATAGCAATCGCCTTGGTAGTTTCTTAAGATTACTTCGTAATTGCCGGGGGCATCAAATCGGAGGATTGCCATTCCCTCTTCTTGTTCCACAACCTCAGCACCATTGGGGAAAATCCATTCTTCATTAGTGCCTATTGGGTTACTGGTGTTTACCAAAACCACTTCTTCCCCTGCAAAGGCCTGCGACGTGATCAAAAACTGCGCATCTACATCAACTTGGGTGGTAACTATTTCAATGGTATCGACCCCGGAGCATCCCAAACTATTGGTCACGGTGGCGGTGTAAATTCCAGCTTCGGATAGGTTTACTTGGGGCGAGGTGCTATAAAACCCGTTGTTGGACGTCCACTCATAGGTGGCCGCTGGGTCATCCACCGAAATGTCCAAATAGTGTTCTTGTCCGTTGCAAAGGGTCCTATCCGCTCCCAAGTCCACGGCACTTGGATATGGAGCCGTCAATTCAATAGCTTTTGAAGTAATGCATCCAATGGCATCCACCACCTCCAAGGTATAGGTGCCCTCCCCTAAACCATCAAGTGACAAAGAGGTTTCATCAATATTCCACAAATAGGTGTAAGGAGGTATTCCACCTGCAATTTCCACACTTAAGCTACCATTTGTAGCATCGTAACAGGTAGGGGCGACAGTATCAACTATGTTGATGACCAATGCTTCAGGCTGGTCTATGGTTACCTGACCGCTCACCTCGCACCCATAAAAATCCATCACATAGACCATGTAGTTGCCTGCTGTTAAGTTTTCAGCCATATCCCCAGTAGCTCCTGATGACCACGAAATGTCATAAGGGGGCATCCCTCCTTCTATGGCCACTGTGGCAAATCCATCGTTGCCATTAAAGCAGCTCACATCCGTTTTATCCAGTTGCAGCGTAATGGGGTCGGTTTCCTGAACGGGGTATTCATAATCCGTGGGTTCTTGTAGCACATTGTCCACGTAAATGCCCAAAATGATTCCATTGGCATCCTCAATATTGACGGAATATTCACCTGCATCCACATTGTCCAGTACATTTCCAGTGACGTTGGGGATGATTTGCCAGTTGTTCTGCTCGTCTTTCTTTTTCCAAGTGTATAGGTAGGCATACTGACCGTCAATCAAGGGATCAAAAGGGACTCCGCCGGATGCAATGGCCAGAAGCTGACCATCATCCGAAGGATTATTGAACTGATTGCCCCCATTGCAGGATATGGGAATGGTCTGTTCCACCGTCAACGCTAAAGCGGGCGGCTCTTCCAAAATAAATTCAGCCACATACGTACACCCTTCTTGCTGAATTGCGTTTTCGTAATTGGCATCGGTTACGGTAATGGTATAGGTGCCTGCGGGTATATCGTGTGCCTGTATGACGTAGCCGTCTGGAGTGCTCTGTGTGGTGGTGGTATTGATGATGTTGTTTCCTTGATCTCGCCATTCGTAGTTATAGCTATCATCGTTGAAGGGCGTTCCCCCATTAACCTGTACCGTAATGCTGCCATCGGTAAAGCCATTGGCCGTGGGCTGCACATATTGTGGGTTTGAAATGGAAACGGCTTCATCGGGTTGCCCAATGCTGACCTCTGCTTCGGCCTCACAGCCACGAGCATCAATCACATATACGGAATGATTTCCTAACCACAATCCTTCTGCAGTTTCAGTATTCGCTCCGGTAGACCAGTTGAACTCAAAGGGAGGGGTTCCGCCGTTTACAATTGCGGTAGCCGTTCCATCGGTGCCCCCGAAACAGTTGATGTCTGTTTTTTCAATCTGAACGGTAAGCAGTACGGGTTCTTCCAATAGATATTCCACTGGAGTGGCTTGTTGTAAAAGATTGTTTTCATAGGTGCCGACGACAATTCCGTTGGCATCGACAATGTTTACCGCATATTCACCTGCTTCCAAATCGCTGAGCACTTCGGAATTGTTATTTGGAATGGCTTGCCAGTCATCGTTCTCATCTTTCTTGCTCCAGAAATATTCATAAGGCGGCACTCCACCAGAAGCTATGGCCGTTAATTGGCCGTCGTTGGATGGGTTGTTATAGTTGTTGGCACTGTTACAGGAAATGGGAAGGGTCTCCTCTATGGTCAATTGCAGCTCGGGAGGGCCTGGCAATTCAAAATCTTGAGTCAATTCACAGCCTCCTTGGTCGTCGGCATCGTCGTAATTGGCGTCTGCAACTGTTAAGGTGTAGGTGCCTGCGGTAATATCTTCCAGAGTGATGCGATAGACTTCACCCACGAGAACTGCCGATGTGGTATTGATGGGGTTGTTGTTTTCATCATACCAAGTGTAGTCGTAGCTGTTGTTTTGATAGTATGTACCTCCAGAAACATCTACTGTAATGCTGCCATCGGTAAAACCGTAGGCGGTGGGTTCTACATATTGAAAAAGCTCAGCTGAAATTGGTTCGGGAGGCTCAATGATGGTCTCAGAATCATCCTCACTTGTTCCTTCACATTGGTTGCCATCCCTTACTTGAATGATGTAATCATTTGCCTCCAAGTTATTCAAGATATGGGTGCTCCCATTGTTGAAATCTTGCCATCCCTCATTGTTTACGTTGTATTGATAATTGGCTCCTGTACCCCCAGAAGCTTCAATTTCGATTCGGCCATCACTGCCGTTATGGCAATAGACATCGTTGAGATGTTGGAGGGAGAAGGTAACTTCAGATGGGGGTAGGATTTCGAAAGGGTTACTTTGCACCACACTCGCTGGGTATTCCCCTCCCACGGTTTGATATCTTATATAATAGATTCCCGGGGCCAACCCAACTGGCCAGTCGTAGCTATTATTCTCATCCAAAACTGTTGCTTTTTGGGTTGGTATCTGTGCAATTTCATTGTTGTTTTCATCAATGAAATAAAGCGTCATTTGAAGTTCTTCATTTTGAAGTAGTGCTCTATCAAATTGAGCTATAAAACCTCCATCACTACTATCTGAACATTGCGTGTCAAAAGTTTCAATAGGTTCTAATAATTCGGGTGAACAAGGAATTATTTCTAGCTGTATAGTGTTGGTAGAAACGCCTTTATAAGTACCCTTTATGCGTATTGGCCCTGTATAGCTGTAATTATTGGAAATTTGTTCGAAAGTAAAATTATATACGTTAATCAAATCTGGATTCATAGGTACCTGAGCGTCTGGGTTTGAACCAAAATTATACCACGTATTTCCTTCATTCACTAGTTGATACTCCCATCTCCTTGCAGATCTTAAAGGAATTGGTTCGCTTTTACAAAAGGTGCTATCCATTTCTGGATCAGGTTCGAGATAAAAGGGTTCTATATAAAATGGATAGGTATAACCATTGACGTTACAAGCACCTGTAGTATATGCTGCCGAATTATGAAAATTCTCAGGGGTTACATTACTAATCCATTCTTCACCATCCTGTGGACATGAATCGAGGTTTAGTTGGGAGCTTATTGTAAAGCTTTCCGGTACTTCTATAACCTCTTCATCGATGATTCCTGGCATCTGCCAGAGAACGTTATTGTAGTAGTAGGATTCATTGAAATCTTCATCCATGTTGGACAATATCAAATTGAAAGAGACAGCGTCTACATCATCAAAAAACTCATCATTGGTAATTAGTGTCCTTACAATCACCTGCCGCTGTGCAAATACACCTGTGGATACTATCAAAGTCAGTATGAACAATAGTTTTTTCATAGTTCTCAATATTTTACTTCCAAGGTTGAAGTTTCACTCACCCCACCATCCATAAAAACCACCCGAAACAGATATTCATAGGTATTGTTCGGTTGTATTTTGCTGTCCACAATGCCTTTGGCATCTACAGACACTTCTTTTAGCAAATTGATGGATTTGCCTTGTACTCCTTTGTAAATGGTAATTTTGGAAGCATTAGGTTCGGTATAGATCTTCCACCGAATGGTTATGGTTCCTATTTCCCTGTCCGCTTCCCCGTACAATCCTTCCAGGGGTGAACGTAAACTGGTCTTGGGTACAATTACTGTAAGTGGGGGCGCTGGGTCGGATTCCAGTTGGCTGTCGTCAATGGCTATGATGGTATAGCTGTATTGTTGACCTTCTGTTACTTCCCTATCGGCCCACTGCACACTACTATCCCCCAACTGCCATTTGCCATCTGCCATCTGCATACTGCCCACTGCTCCCTGCATACTGCTCCCTGCATACTGCGTACTGTCAACCGTAAAAACAAGTTTCCAACCATCACTGTCTTGTTCCTTCCTATATACTTCGTGCCTTACCACATCCTCGCTGGAACTATTGGCCCAAGTGAGGTGTACTTTTCCCTCTTTAATCTTGTAGGATTTAAACACGGGTTGCGTGGGTTTGATAAAATCCGGTTTTTTGAGTTCCAATATCTCGGAAGGCTCGGACATATTAAAGCGATGATCCACAGCAATCAATTGGTAATACACTTTGCTGTTCAGGTCTTTTACCGAAACACTATCATAGTATTTTGTGCCTTGGTGCGGCGAAACCGTAATCTGGGAATATTCCTCATTTTTGTTGTTTCCTTTAAAAACACGATAGCCCAGCATATCTTTTTCGGTGTTGGGAGTCCACCTTAAGGTAACTACCCCCAAGCTGTCCACCTCCCCTTTAAACCCTTTGGGTTTAGCTGGTGGAATGGAATCCACCGGCTGCACCAAGGCTGGGAAAGAGGTACGTTTACTTCCGTTTTTGCCCAAGGCGGTAATCGTCATGTAGTTGGTGGGCATCAAACTATCATACCGCACCTTTCTGGCTTCTGGAGGAATATTTTTCACCACGGCCTTGTAGTTTCCGTCTACATTATCACTTTGGTTGAGTTCAAAGCCCGTGATCAAATCATTGCCTTCTTCCAGAAACTCCCATTCCAACAATACGGTTGTATCGTCTTCAAAATATCTCGAGGTGATATGCGGTACGTAGGGTAGTTTTTTCTCTCCTTTTCCAGAAACCACTTCAGAAACGGGACTTATTTCCCCAAAAGGAGTTTTCCCTTTGATCCTGTAGTAGTAAATGGTACCATTCACAATGGAGTCTGTATAAAACATCCGCAACGGGTCCGTTTTATCGCTGTTGTTCAGGCTGGTCAAGGGCAAATCATTGAGTTGACGGAAATTTTTACCATCAACTGACCGCTCTATATAATAGCTGTTATACGTTTGGTTGTGGATGGCATAGTTCCAACTCAACATGGATTTTCCATCAAAAAAAACCGCTGCCAAATCCAAGGGTTTTGGTAAATCCTCATAATCTTGAAGCCCTACAAACACTCCACCTTCCTTTATCGTCATTACATCTTCCGGAACCAAGGAAACTATTTTGTACACATATTTCTCGTTGGGTGCTACTTGATCATCTACAAAACCCAAACCTGCCATTTGTGCCACTTCATAATCTTGGTCGGCGGCATATAACCCCCATGTGAATCGTTGCTCCTGCTCTTCTGCCAAATTTATGATGGCCGATAGTTGATTCATACCCTCCACATCGAAACCTTCCCCATAAATGGATTGTGCCATTACGGCGGCATTATCATTTTTCTCCACTAACGGCATCCACTCCTCCAAGGGTTTTGGCCTAAATATTCCAAGTGATTTTTCTGTGGGAACAGGCAAGGTTTCATTATTTCGGGTTACCGCATAGCGCTTTAACTCATAGCCATATTCGTTGAGTTTTCGCCATGCCAAGGGTGTGGTGACCGCCCATCGCAGCATAATCTTGCCATCTTGTTGCGGACGTGCCATGACTACAATCTTTGGTTCATCTCCAAAAATAGAATCCATATCCTGTGTCTGTGACCAGACTTGGTCGACCGCAAACACTGAAAGAAATCCAAGGAGGACAAATGAATATGTTGATAATTTCCTCTTTCGTCCGAGCTTTATATATTCGATGCAGTTCTTCATTACTAATTGAATGGATTTTCATATTTAAAAATTGCTGATGATCCATTCATGTTACCCGGAAGGATATAGTTAACCCTAACTTTATAAGTTCCCTTTGGGATATGCGGAAAAACACCATTTATTATGTTATTATAATTTTCAATTTGAAAATCTTGATTGTTCGAGATATATCCGTTCAATAGTTTGTATTGAATTTCTTTAAAATCCTGATTATAGTAGAACGGTAAATTATACCTATATGGAAACCGCACATTCAACATAGAATGATCAGGTTGGTGTTGCATATAAGTGGGATACCAACCAATCAATTCCAATGCCCGTTTTGGTGGAATACCTAAAATATTTTCATTTCTGCTTACAGTAATCTGTGATTGAATTGGGTAATCTTCGTATATGAGGGGATATATGGTACTTTGATAGTAAGAATCGTCCAATACTGCTTCTAGAGCCATCATGGGTTGATCTTCCGTGTACTTATCCCCAAAAATTTCTTCTAGACTAAAACCTTCCGAAGAATTCACATCTACTTGAAGTGCATGTACATTTGAGTATATAATTTCCTTAACTGTACCTGTAGTCGCCTTGTTAAGTATTTTTTCTTTAAAGGAATTATGGACACTTGTGGAAAACTCATACACCAAAATTTCGGTTCCAGCTGCCTTTTGGGCGGTTGTACCAATTTCTCGGTTGCGCACTTCCACGGTTGTCCCTTCCTGCCCTGTACTCTCAGCCACATAATTTTCATCTACACTACCTGATGAGGCTTCCTGTGGAGACTGGCTTACTATTTTAAACGTGTATGTTTGTTGATTTTGAAGTGTTGGAAAATCAAAGTGAACCATCTTTTCGGAGGTATTGTACGATACCTGATCTGTACCCAAACTTTGTGTTTCTGTGCTGAAACTAGTGGATTGCACCCAATCGGTCTGTGGAGCAAACAAATAGGGTTGACCCCTTTCCAGTTTAACATAGCCTGTTTTTCGCTCATTTTGATAAAAATATTGTTGGTCGACCACGGGATAGGTGTAAACTACATTGGTCAACGGAATATAATCTGGAGCCTCACCTGTTGTAAAGCTACGCTCCTCGATTTCTTTGGCAGGCTTACCATCTTGTGTCAAGGTAATCCAGCTATTGCCCCTTCTTTCTTGAAAACTGACGGTAACTTTGACATTCACTGGAGCGTTGGGAGGTAAAATATCGTGAGAAACAAAGTTGGCCAGGTCTTTATTTTCATTCCATTCCAACTCCCCCGGGATTGTATTCCCTTCGCTGATTACCCGATATTCATCCAGAAGTATACGATAGGTTTTTATCCCTTCGTCATCCTCCAATTCAAAAGGGTGATTTATGCGCATATTGAATGCTGCTTGCGGCACGGTAAACACATCCATTCCATCAGACCCGTCCCTGGGAGTCACATTGGAAATCACTTTAAGGCCACCCAAAGGTGCCCCGCCCACGATTTCACATTCCTCGCCCAGTTCAATCTTAAACCGGAACCTTCCTTTGACCAGTCCTCCGAGAAGGTTAAAGTGGCCGCCGACATATCCTTTGAACCAGGCTGGATTGGGTAATTTAGCTTGCAACAGAACCGCGGCACCTGCTTTGATTATGGGTATCTTCTTCCGAACGAACATCAATTTGATGTTGATTCCCAACTCTCCTTGCAGATAAGCATAAGCTTGTCCATTCGCGTACCAGCCATCAATGCCTATTTGACCACTGCCTGCACAAGCAGTTTCCCCATAGTCCTTAATCATAATATCGAAGCCCAGCCCTGCTTGAAAACGTGCATAGAAAACCAAAAAGGTCATATCGCCAGTATCCAAGCTAAAATCTGCCCCAAAAGCAAAACCCATTCCGCTTTCCAGTGCATTCAGGTCACGCATATAATTCAAGCTCTCAACGTCCACACCTAAAATTTCAGCAACTATAGGTGGGGGTGGTGGACTTCCAGGAAGGTCTTCCCCAATCATTAGATAAGCTGTACTCTGCAAACTAAAGCTGCCCAGACCAAGCTTTAATCCTATTCGATCTTGTGGGGTTCCGATATGCAGGTACCATTCTTCCGGTTCAATGTGGAAAACCGCCCAACCTGCCCTACCCTTGGGGCCAACTCCCTGAAAAAGTCCTCCGGGTGTATTTACATATATTTCCAATTCTGCATGGAAAGTACTGTGCTGAAAATCCATTTCCATGGCAAAATGGGCATCGATTCCGACATCAAAGGTCAAACCATCTTGTGGAAAGCTGACTTTGCTGTAATCAACCAAGTTGGTTTCTTTTAGGCGTTGCATTGTGGTATTGTTTTCGCCAAAGGAGTTGATTTTTTCCTCCATACCCTGCAGCTTTTGTTTGAATTGGTCTCCAAACTCAAAATCCAATGCTTTGACTATGTGCCCTTCTCCAAAAAACATCACACGGTTCAGTCCGTAATTGGTGTTGAAATCCATTTCAAAACCCACTTTGCCGTTGAATGCTTTTTCATTGGCAAGTGCAAAGCCGACCAGAGCACGAAAACCAAGTGCATTGTTCGCATTTGGGATATAGGATTGTCCCGAAGGAACCAATGCAGAGTATTCTCCGGGCTTTTTGCTCATCCTATAATAAGCTCCACCACCCAATCCGTTTACCTTGGCGGGACCGATGAATGATGGTGTGACAGCATTGGATAAATCCACATAGGCATCTACGAACCAGTAGCGAAATTCCGTTTTGCCAAACCATGCGGAGGCATCCACAGCGATACCATTGAAAGTAGCTCCCAATTCTCCATAAAATCCATCGCCGTAGACAGGGTCGTCATTTTTAATGTCGACCATTCCACTGATTTGGATCGTACCCAAATCCGCCTTAATCTCAATTTGGCCTACTTCAATTTTTTGAAAACGCCAACGATGCAGTCCTTCATCTTCATTGAACCCTCCCACAATAGCCAGGTCTGTGTTCCCTGCAAACCCTTTTTCCATCATATTCACATCCAAATTGAAGGAAAGTGATGCGGTGGTGTTACTGGAATTAAATTCAATCTGAGAAATGGTGACCGGGAAGTTTCCAAACGTGACATCTCCGGTATAGCCCATGTAGTCTACTTGAAAATAAGGCGAAACCGTTTGAAGTTGTAGGTTTTGAAAGGTGATGCCCTTAAAGTCCACAGTACCCTTATCCGGGTCCGAGGTACTGTTGCTTCCCTTTATGGCCAAATTACCATGAAGCACGGCTTTGGGTCTGAATTTTTTATCGGAAACGCGTAATTCTACATAGGAATTGGCTGTAATGGTTGCTTTGGCCTTAAAAACATCAAAGGGTATGGCATCATTTGTCGTGGCGGTTAGCAGATACTCTTCATTTACAGGGTCAATGATTGCTTCATAACTCAGCGTTTTTTTGTTGAGTTCCGTTGTATTGTTTGCTTCTTGAGCTGTAACTTCTTGGGTGACGGGCAACACAATTTTACCATCAAATCCTGCCCCAACTAGATTATTGGCCAATAAATCAGCCTCAATATGATCTACGGAGAACTGCCACTTTGAAGCCTCTCCTTCATTGATTGGCAAAACATTATCTGCAGAAAAATTCCCTGAGACGCCAACTCCATCAATAAGCAAATTGGTAGCTTGAAATTTTATGCGTTCCTCACTATTTCTTTTTTTGAACTGTTCCGGCAATATTACTTGTACATTGTTGACATATACCCCACGCCATAACTGTTCATTCCCTGGCACTAAATATTGTTGATAACCTTCAGGAAATTGTACGCTTGATGAATTTCGAATATCACTAAAATCAAAAACAGCATTGTTAATGTCAAAAATGAGTCCTGCCTTTCCAGAACCATCGGAACTTTGCGGCTTTGCCAATTGAAAAGAGGGTAAATCAATCTCAACCAAAATATCGTTCCAATCCCCTACAATGGTTTGAAAGTGCCCTTGGACCTTTACGTTTTCATCTGCAATAACTTCATAATTGGAATCAACAGGTTCCAGCATACTACGTGGAAATAATACATCTGCAGTTATGCCCATTTCTTTAAATCCACTACAATCAATCGTGACATAGGTCAGGTCTTGAATATTTCCTGTTTGCATATCAAAACCACCTTTTAATGCCACTAATCCATTGCCCCCATTGATTGGAATGCCAATATCCCCCAACAACACAAGGTTGGCGTCACCATAAATCCCACCTTGATGTGATATTTTTATATTGTCCGCCCCAAAAAAAAGCTCAATGGGTTCATCATTTGCATCGGATTGTGGTATTTGAATATGAACAAAAGCGGTTACCTCTGTAAAATCACGCATAATTTTAGCCTTACTAATGGCCAATCTGTAGGTAATTGTCCCAATCTCTTTTTTAACCCCTATGGGCAAAGTGACCAAATCATTTGGAGATATAAGGTTCACATAGTTTTGGTTCGTTTCGAGTGCTTCAAATACAGATTTTGCAGTACCGACCTGTTGGTTGGTAACCGTGTCCGATGCAAAATTTTCTAAAAAGTAATCTTGGTCGAATTCACTTTTTAAAGGAGAATATTTGTATGATTTTTGCCGGTTTGTACTTAAACCATCAAAAAAACGACGAGTAGATTTTTCTTCGGTCTTTCCCTTTATATTTGATAATGAATCTTTTCCTACTGATATATTTGCCTGCATCAACTGTACCATTTGAAGCATAAGTGTACAGATCAAGGCTACCCGTTTGAACATATAAAATCACTTTTTTTCCGGGGGAACAGAAAATGAATTGTTTGTGGACGGGAAAGTAATTGAAAAGAAATGTAATATGAGTCCTAATTGATGAATGCCCCTTTTGAATTGACGGATGAGGGAGAAAAGACAACAAATAGGCCAAAAAACAAAAAATCCCAAACCATTTGGCTTGGGATTTTTACAAACTTAAGGGTGGAAGACCGGGTTTACCTCGACTATGCTCGGCACAGGCTTCTCACCCTAAATCATTTCCAAAAAAAAATCCCGGAACAATAAAGGTCCGGGATTCATTTCAATGTAAAAGGGTGGAAGACCGGGTTTACCTCGACTATGCTCGGCACAGGCCTCTCACCCTAAATCATTTCCAAAAAAAATCCCGGAACAATCAAGGTCCGGGATTCATTTCAATGTAAAAGGGTGGAAGACCGGGTTCGAACCGGCGACCTCTGGAACCACAATCCAGCGCTCTAACCAGCTGAGCTACAACCACCATTTAAAGCGGATGCAAAAATACTTTTTTGTAATGATTCAACCAAAATATTTTTCAAATTCCATCAATTTATTATTATGCCCTCTTATCTGTCCTTCATAACCTATCCTTTAACTCGCTGGCAACTAACATTAAAAGTTGTATGGTACAATTTCTCGATAAAATGCTCGTTTTTAAGACCAAACACACATTTTTGGGCATTTCACAACAATTAATTCCCAAAACGGTGTCACAAAATTATTTTTGCACTAAATATTTTCAACTGGGTGTTGTCAGAAAAAAACTTCATAGCTAACCGTAAAGCCTCATTGTTTTCAATGGTGCTTTGTGTTTTTATGTTTTGTGTTTCCTTTCCTGTTCTGTCTCAATCTTCCAACGAAAGGGATAGCTTGGCTTTAAAGCTACAGCGCCTTGAATCGACCCATCGGTTTAACCCCAAAGATACCACCCACATTAATTTGTTGACCGATCTTGCTTTTTCTTATCAATATTTAGATAGCGATAGCCTTTATTCTATCGCCAACAGAGCCTTGGGTTATAGCAGAAAAATCAACTATGCACATGGAATAATCAAGGGATTGAACGCCTTAGGTGTCTATCATTACAATAAAGGAAATCGAGAAAAGTCAATGCCCATGCTTAAGGAGGCCCTTGAACTTGCGAACGAAGTTGGGGATATTGATTCTGAATTGTCCCTCATAAACACCATGGCCCAAAACTATAGTTTTGAGGGCAATTACGCCGAAGCCTTAAACCTTAACCTAAAAGGAATTGATTTGGCCAGGAAAATCAAAGACCAGCAAACCTTATCGGTACTCAACGAAAATATCGCTGGACTTTATGCGGACCAAAAGGATTTTAAAAATGCTCTGATGTTCTATGATACAGTTCAAAAATACAATCGGAGATTAAATGATGAGGTTGTAGATGCAGAAACCCAAAGCAACATGGCATCGATCTATAAAGATGCCAAGGACTTTAAGAATGCAATGTTCAATATCAACAGGAGCATCAACATTTTTGAAAAACATAAAGTTTATGATTGGTTGGCCTACGCATATCAGGTAAAAGGTGATGTTTACCTAGATCAAGAAAAATATAAATGGGCACTATATTGGTATGATCAGAGCGATATGCTCTTCAAACATCAAATTGAGGACGATAGAATACAAATTCAATTGATGAATGGTATGGCCAAGGTGTATTTTGGGCTGGAACAGGATAGTCTGTCCTTGGTATATGCCAAAAAAGGACTGGACCTATCCAACAAAATCAGATCACTTCAGGGTCAAATAGACTGCTCCGAAACGCTGTACAAGGTTTATAAAAAGAATGGGGATACACCAAAAGCCCTGGCCTATTTAGAAACATTTAAAACCCTGTCGGATTCTTTGTTCATGGACAAGAACAAACAGAGTTTGTCGCTTTTGGAGACCAAAATTCAATATCAGCTGGAAAAGGAGGAGTTAATAGAAGCGAACGAGGAAGCTCTTGCCAAACAACGGAATTATATTTATTTTTCGGTAATTGTTCTTTTGATTTTAACGATTATAACCTTTGTAATCCGCAGAAGTGAGAACATCCAAAAAAAATTGAACAAGGAACTCAAAGAGAAATCACAAGCGGTAACCCAACGGGAAGCTCAGTTGCACGAAATCAACAAAACAAATACAAAATTGTTCTCCATTATTGGTCACGACCTTCGTGGTCCCATTGGTGGTTTACAGAGCATCCTTAAAATGTTCACCGATGGGGATATTACCACAAAAGAACTGGTCTCTTTCATTCCCAAACTAAAAACGGATGTCGATAACATTTCCTTTACCCTAAACAATTTACTTTCGTGGGGCCTTAACCAGCTCAATGGAGTGGTTACAAAGCCCAAGCGAGTTTCGTTGTCCTACTTGGTTAACAATAATATTAAACTATTATCAGAAATTGCCAAAAGCAAATCGATCAAGATTATAAATCAGCTCCCGGAAAATCCCCGTATTTGGGCCGATAACAATCAGATTGATATCGTTATCCGAAATCTGCTGAGCAATGCGATAAAGTTTACCCCAGAAAATGGACTTATTACCATTGAGGCGGAGGAAAAGGGTAATATGTGGCAAATCTCGGTTCGCGATACCGGAATTGGTATGACAGCTGAAATGCAACGGACCATTTTTAAAGACTCCTCTAACGTTACCACATACGGTACCAATAACGAAAAAGGTACTGGACTTGGTCTTTCCCTATGTAAAGAGATGGTTCAAAAAAACAATGGGAAAATTTGGGTAGACAGTGTTCCGCGCAAGGGTACAACATTCTATTTTACTGTTCCTAAAGCGCAGAACAGGTACCAAAAAGCTTCCTAAATCAAATTAAGTCCTCCAAGCTATCCACACCAACAAAACGTTCCACGGTAAAGCCTTCAGCATATTCCACACCAATGATTCGGCCTAAATCCCGAGCCCTGTAATTTACACTATCAGTAAAATTTTTACTGCTGATTGGCGTCTCTGGTTCATCACTATCCGGATCATAAAACTGGGAACCATATGCCATGATCGCCTCGGTTTTCTTTTCGATAAATCCAGTAACGTCCACTACAAAATCGGGCTCCAAGTTTTTCCATTGTATAAAATGATAGACCAATTTAGGTCTCCAAGCCTCTTGCCATTGATCATCACCATCCATTTTGGTATCGATTTTCATCAAACCGCTTAAAAAACAGGCGTTACTTACCAGTTTACTTCCTCGCGCATGATCAATATGCCGGTCCTCGACAGCATTGCACAACACAATCTCCGGTCTATATTTTCTGATTATTTTGATAAGTTCCAATTGATGTTCTTTATCGTTCATAAAGAATCCGTCCGCAAATTCCATGTTCTCGCGAACAGCAACACCCAAAATTTCAGCTGCCCTGGCCGCTTCCTTATCCCTGATTTCGGCAGAACCGCGGGTTCCGAGTTCACCACGGGTCAAATCCACGATGCCTACTTTTTTTCCTTTGGAAACTTCCTTTGCAATGGTGGCTCCTGCACCAAGTTCGGCATCGTCTGGATGCGCGCCGAATACTAAAATGTCTAATTTCATATTGTTTTATGCGGTAACGGTCATGGATTTTACTTTGGCGATCGCCTGTTCAATATCCGCTATTAAATCTTCTATCTCCTCAATGCCGAGAGAAAAACGAACCAATGAATCTTTTATCCCTTGTTTGGCCCTATCCTCTGCACTCATCAATGCATGGGAAGTTTGCGTAGGTGATAGTACTGTGCTTTCAATTCCTGCCAAACTCATGGAGGGTTTTATCAGTTTTAGCTCCTTAAAAAACAAGGATGCATCAATCTCAGGGTTCAGTTCAAACGAAAGCATTCCTCCAAAACCTTTCATTTGCGATTTGGCCAATGCATGCCCGGGATGTTTTTCCAAGCCAGGGTAATATACGTTGTCCACATCCTTACTTTCATTGAGATATTTAGCCATCTTCATCGCATTCTCATTTTGTGCTTTCACACGGAGTACCATGGTCTTTAAACTTCTCTCCAAAAGCCAAACGGTGTAATCGCTCAAACTTCCACCAAAACAAATCCCTGTTTGCCATACCTTTTTCATGTGTTCTTCGGATGCCGCAACAACACCCGCGCAAATATCTGAGTGCCCTCCCATGTACTTTGTAGCACTGTGCACCACCACATCAATTCCAAAATCAATAGGATTTTGGTTAACGGGGCTCGCGAAAGTATTGTCGATCATGGAAAGGATTCCTTTCTTTTTTCCCAAATTGGCCACTCCTTTTACATCGGTAATGGTCAACAAGGGGTTGGAAGGTGTTTCCAAATACAACACTTTGGTGTTTGGTTTGATTTCTTTCTCAAAATCTTCTACCTCCCAACCTGTGGTAAAGGAATATTCGATACCGAATCGTTCAAATTGGCTTTCGGCAAAATGGTAAGTACCTCCATAGATGGTCTGCTGTAAAACCACATGATCACCAGCTTGTAAAAAAGTCATCAAGGCGGTACTGATAGCGGCCATACCACTACCAAAAATCATAGCAGCCTCGGCATGTTCCAAAGCTGCCAGTTTTTTGCTCAACGCTTCTTGATTGGGTGTATTGAAATATCTAGGGTATCTTTTTACCGCGACGTTTTCAAATTGATAAGAGGTACTCATATACAATGGAGACACTGCTCCTTTATATTCTTTATCCTCCAATTCTCCAATGTGGGTGCAGATAGTGTTCAGTCCTTTTTTATCGTTTTTCATGTTGGTTTTCTTTCGTATAAAGATACGAAACCCATCATACTTGGACTTTCTTCCACTTTCCTTTTTTAAACCAGATCATGGCCAAGACCGCTATAAGTATTTCTGCCAAAGTGATGGCGACAAAAACACCCGTTGCTCCCCAACCCAATACCAAGGCCGAAATGTAGGCCAAAGGCAATTGAAAAAGCCAAAACGAAATGAAATTTATCTTGGTCGGCGTGCGGGTGTCCCCTGCTCCATTGAATGCTTGGGTCATAACCATACCATAGGCATAGAAAATATACCCCAAAGCAATAATCTGTAGACAAAGTGATCCGCTCTTAACGACCTCTGGAGTGGTGTTAAACCAGGAAATGATGGTTTTTGCAAAAATGAGATAACCAAGTGAAACCGTTCCCATAAACCAAGCATTGTACTTACCCGTTTTCCAAACGGACTGTTCTGCCCTATCAGGTTGTTTGGCACCTAAATTCTGCCCTACCAGGGTGGCCGCGGCATTGCTCATACCCCAGGAGGGCATTAAAGTGAACATAATTACCCGGATGGCTATGGTGTAGCCTGCCAATACCTCACTTCCAAATTCGGACATGATGCGCATAAGGAAAATCCAACTGGAGGTTCCAATCAAGAACTGAGCGATTCCTCCTAAAGAAACCTTTATCAAACTGATCATAACTTTAAGGTTCAAGACTAAATCCTTGGCCATCAATTTGATTTTACCCCATCCAAAAAACAATATTCCCAATTGAAAAAGTACAGCGGTTCCTCTCCCTATATTGGTGGCCACGGCCGCTCCTTTTACCCCCATTTCCGGAATAGGTCCAAACCCAAAAATAAACATCGGGTCCAAAATAATATTGAGTCCATTGGAAAGTACCAAGGCCCACATGGCAATCGAGGCATTTCCAGCCCCCCGAAAAATGGCATTGATCAAAAATAAAAGAACAACCGTGATATTTCCTCCAATCAAAAATTGGGTGTAGCCGTAGCCTTCTTCAATTAAATCCGGTTCCCCGCCCATTAAGGCCAAAATATCCTTGGCGTAGATAATTCCAATAATTCCAATTACTACAGAAATTAGTACTCCTAAACCAATGGCCTGAACTGCGGCAATTCTGGCTCCGTCCACATCCTTTTCACCAATTCTGCGGGCAACAACAGCTGTTGCCGCCATACTAAGCCCAATGGCCAAGGCATATACCAATGTGATTACGGATTCCGTGAGCCCGATAGTGGCCACGGCATTTACGCTCACTTTGGAAACATAGGCTATGTCCACCAAGGCAAAAATTGATTCCATGAGCATTTCCAAGATCATTGGAATGGAAAGCATAAATATGGCCTTTCGGATGCTTCCTGTTGTAAACTCTGTTTCCTTACCGGAAATAGCTATCCAGAAATATTGGATAAATTTTTTAAATGAATTTGTATGTTGATGCGTCATTATAAAAGAATTATGTGTGTAAAAAGTGTGAAATGTCAACTGAACCGAGAAGTAATTCGGTTATTGGATTGGCCCTTGGCCAAACGTGACATCTATCGCGTACATAATTCTTATAGCTTCATAATGACGCAAATATGCGAAAAAAACCGATATATTAGTAATAAATTTTTACTGCCTACTCCATTTCTAGTTCCTACCTTCGTAACAAAACCAACTCAAATAATTCCAATATTATGCGTACCAAAAATTTGATTGCCATAGGGATACTGTTTTCCGTTGTGCTCATATCATCTTGTAAAAAGACCCCTAAAGCTGCTGAAATCGAAAAGAAAACGGGTTATCAAGGACAAGGTAAAAGTCCTGTTGTGTCAACCGAGGACAAACCCATTCAAAAACAATGGCGAGGGGTTTGGGCCTTTAACGACAGTATCACATTCTTTTCCAATAGGTTTGAAGGTGCCCGTTTAAATGGTGTTGCCTACGATGGCGACGACCATTACACCATTTGGGTGACCGCGGAAAATACACCCATCAATGTAAGTCCATGGTATGCTTTTCAAGTTTGGTCCGAAGAACCTCGTGATATTACAGTTCAGCTAAATTACCAAGACTCCAGAAGCAGGTATTATCCAAAAATCAGCACTGATGGAAAAAATTTTAAACCATTAGATAGCACAAATTTTAAGTCAATCAATCCAGGAGAAGGAGAGTTTGGCATTAAAGCGGCGCCAGAATCCGCAGAACTTACCATCCGTGTAAATGAAAATCCAACATGGATTACTGCACAGGAGCTTTATACCTCTTCAGTGGTGCAAGAATGGGTAGATTCCTTGAGTCAAAAACCCTTTATTGAAAATTATCCTATCGGACTTTCCAAAGAAGAA
This sequence comes from Allomuricauda sp. NFXS6, assembly GCF_040148835.1. Classification (NCBI taxonomy): domain Bacteria; kingdom Pseudomonadati; phylum Bacteroidota; class Flavobacteriia; order Flavobacteriales; family Flavobacteriaceae; genus Allomuricauda; species Allomuricauda sp. NFXS6. The sequence goes on from NZ_JAGEMG010000005.1 coordinate 86,695, forward strand.
AGAACCATGCATCTGATGGAAATCAATGAAAATGAAGAGGCCAAAAAAGCTTTGATGATCATCTCCAGACAACATCCACCGGAGGTAACAGGATTTTTGGCCATGAAATCGTTTATTGAAACCATTTCGGGCGATACGGAACTGGCCAAAACGTTTAGACAAGAACATACGGTTTTTGCGGTGCCCCTAATGAATCCTGATGGAGCCGACAATGGACATTGGAGACACAATATGGGTGGAATAGACCTAAACCGAGATTGGCAAAACTTTAATCAGCCCGAAACTAGAAATGTTCGTGATTTCCTTGTTGAAAAAGATAAAGACTACGAATTTGTTTTCGGGGCAGATTTTCACTCCACTTGGGACGATATCTACTACCCTATCGATACCACAGTTACGGGCGAAAAAGGAAAAATAATCTTTGATTGGATCGAGAACATCAGCGAAAGATTACCTCAAAAGCAAACCAACATAAGCGCTTCCGATGAGATTGACCCGACCATGGTTTCGAGCAAATACTTTTACGTGCACCATGGAATGCCTGCCATCGTATTTGAATTGGGCGACAATACTTCCAGACCTTTCCTAAAGGAAAAAGGTAAAGTAGCTGCCGAAGAAATTATGAAGCTCTTAATGGAAGAATAACCTATTTTTTCGCATAATGCACTTTGTATCTCCAAAAGCTTATGCCTCCAAGAACAAAAACCCCAAGTACGGTGTACCACACAAAGCTTGGGGTTATTACTTGGTCCCCACTCGCATAGCTGTGCAAGCCAACCAAATAAAAGTTTACCCCAAAATAGGTCATCATAATACTGGCAAAGGCGACAACACTTGCGAAATTGTAAATCCACTTGCCTCTTAGCCCGGGAACCAACCGCATGTGAAGTACAAAAGCATATACCATAATCGAAATCAGTGCCCAAGTCTCTTTTGGATCCCATCCCCAATAACGTCCCCAACTCTCGTTGGCCCATTGGCCGCCTAAAAAGTTACCTATGGTCAACATGACCAAACCAGCGGTAAGAGCAAGTTCATTGATAACCGTAAGCTCTTTTATATTGAGGTCCATTCGCTTTTTGTTCTTTTTGGTAGTAAGAACCATGAGCAGCAATGCTACCACACCTAAGATCATCCCGACCGTTAAAGGACCATAGCTGCCCACGATCACAGCTACGTGAATCATTAACCAGTAACTGTCCAAAACAGGTTGTAAGTTGGCGATGGCAGGATCCACCCAACTCTGATGGGCTATCCATAATAGCATGGAGGTTACAAAGGCACTTGCGGCAATGGTAAGTTCACTTTTTCGACCCAAGGCCAAACCAATGCCCATGGTTGCCCACGCGACGTACAGAATACTTTCATAGGCATCACTCCAAGGGGCGTGGCCAGAAATGTACCAACGCAACACTAAACCAATAGTATGCCAAATAAAGAATATGATTATAGTACCTTTTAATAAATAGGCAAAGGCATCCAATACCTTTCTTTCTTTAAAAATTTTAGCAATCAACACAAAAAACAACAACACACCGACCATGGCGTAGTACTTGTACAAACGATTGAACAGGTCCAACTTGTTGTAAATGATTTCCGTCTTTATCTTGTTTTCTGATGGTAGAATCTCCTCTCCATGATTTTTTTGATTTTGTTGGAATGCTTCCAATAACCTATCCGGTTGGGAATAATCACCACTTGCAATGGATTGCTGCAAGGAGTTTAAATAATAGGGCATCGCATTCTTAACAAAATTGGAATACAACGAATCCTGAACTTGGTATTCTCCACCACGATATTCCACAGCGGAAATCCACTTGTTGTTCTCATCGTTCAACAAAGGAAATATCTTCACAATCTGTCCGCTTAAGGCTATGTCCAACAAACTCAACCGCTCCCCTACTTTTTTAAAGTCCTTTTCAAAGTTTGATGGATTGTTGGTGGACGTGGCTTTTTCCAGATAGGGTCTTAGTTTGTAAGTGCCTTTAGCATCAAAAAAATCGGTGGCCTTTACAAACTCGGTGCCTTCGGGAACCCCGATAACCTTACGAATACTGTCGTTTTCCTTTTTGCCCAAAGCAATTATGTCCGCAGTGTACCAAACCCCGGGATTCAGCATCATGGAAAGGAATACCTGATTGGCTGTAAGGTCTTTATATTTATCATCTCCGCTTAGCTTTCGCAGTAGTTCGGAAGCAAAGGTATTCACAGGCTTCATCCGTCCACCTTCATCCTGAATCACCAAAGCGCCAAACTTTTCGGCATGTTCCGTGGCCACAGTCGTAGCTTGAATCACGGAATCTATTTGAGCCTGTGTAGGCAAACCGGCATGCTCATGGCTTTCTTCTTGCGCATTGGCAGAAACTAAGGCGAAGAAAATCGCGATAGTGGTCAACGCTGCTTTCTTGGTCTTGATTTTTTCGAGCATTGTTTGCAAATCCCTGAATCGTGTTTTTCCAAAGAACATAATTCCCATCAAACCAATATAAAGTAGAAAATAGCCTATGTAGGTAATCCATGTTCCCCACCAATCGTGGTTTACGGAAAGTACCGTTCCTCGTTCGTCCGGGTCAAAACTGGACTGGAAAAAGCGATACCCTTGATGGTCCAGTACATGGTTCATATAAATATCATAATCAAAAGGGCGATCGTCATGCACCGTTACTTTACTCATAAATGAAGCATAACCTGCTTCCGTACCTGGATATTTTTCCGCAATAAAATCGTTCAATTCGATAGAAAAGGGAAGCTCATACACTTTGGAACCATAACTTAAAGAAAAATCCAATCCGCCCACATTGATCTTATCCGAGAAATTTGAAGTTCCCTTGCTTCCCAACAATTTCACTTCTTTGGTCTCGCCATTGGCAGAGATAGCAACTACCAGAGCATCTTGGGTAACCTTGGTGATTTCTTCATCCGGTACTTTAACAATCCCATAGCTTCCTTTAACCAAAGGTTCGGGCACCACAAATTGCATACCGCCCATAGTGTATAGCGAACGTAATTGCAGGGGTTGAATGCTATCACTGGCCACTTCGCCTTGGAATTGGTCGGCCATTCGCATAAAGTTCCCCTCGAAAGGAGATTTGATACGGTAACCGTTTTCTTCATCATAAAAAATGTTGATGGCTCCGTCGGTTTCGTTGTTCAGGGCAAAAAGAATGTTATGGACACTGGCTATTTTACCATTTTCCAGATAATGTTCGTGTCGCTGACCATTACCTGCTTCCACAAGCTGTAAATATTCCTTTCCATTTTCATCTGGGATCAATCCTTTTTCGGCTCCTTTGATGAAATCCACATAACCAATGGAGAAAGGTTGTCCGTTGAAATCGGATTTCCAGGGCAAACTGGAACGTTTTCCTTCGGGAGTCACTAAAATATCGTCTTCCAAAACCCTTCGCTTGGTTTCCCCGTTGATATCACCATCCACAAAAGCGGTCAAATAGGTTTTATCCGAATAAAATACCTTCTCCGATGCACCTTCGCGGATAGGCATCATTCCCTCATAACTGATATAGCGCGTAACAAACGCCCCAACAATGATCAAAATCCAAGATAAATGAAGGGTGAGCACGGGCCACTTTTTCCATTGCAACAAACGATATCGGTAAATATTCCCAAAGAAATTGATCACAAAAAAGACCATAATGGCCTCGAACCAAGTGGCATTGTAAATGTAAATCCGTGCTGTTTCGGTACTGTACCAACTTTCCACAAAGGTTCCCATGGCCATTGCCGTAGCAAAAACCAAAAAAAGAACAGCCATAAGTCTTGTGGAAAAAAGCGTTTTTTTAAGAATATCGATCATGGAAATTCGGTCTACTTTCGGCTTGCAAAAATACGGTCTTTTTAGAACATCCTTGTTGTCAAAGCTTATAAAAATCATACAGATTTGTTAATTCTTACCCGTTGTTTGTTTTGACTGAGATTTGTTAGTTCGAGTGATTTTTCTAAAGAAAAATTGTATCGAGAACCAGAAATCCAAGCCCAAAACCTATTCTCGATACAAAATCCCTTCAGAATTTCACTCGAATTGACAGTTTTGGCATAAGAAGGCTTCAAAATGCACAACAAGTTAAATCTTACTGCAATCCATCAACCCTAAATTTGTAGTTTTGGGCATGCTCAAGATTGTGATTTTGGGGACCGGGAACCTCGCCAAACACTTGTACACTGCTTTTATAAAAGCTAATGCTGTTGATATTGTCCAAGTCGTGGGTCGAAATCAGAAAGAGTTGGAACAATTTTCCATGCATTCCACCCTATCAAATGATTTTGCTTTCATTGCGGATGCCGATGTCTACCTAATTGCCGTAAAAGATGATGCCATTACCGAAGTGTCTCAACATTTATTAAAGAAAAAGGGAATCGTGGCCCATACCTCGGGCGCTCTAGGTTTAAAGGCGATTCAACCTGCAAACAAAGGAGTCCTTTATCCGTTACAGACCTTTACCAAAGGTAAAACGGTTGATTTTAGCTCTATTCCCATTTGCATTGAAGCTGAAGAAAAGGAATCACTGGAAACCTTACGGACATTGGCCAACTCCATTTCGGAAAACGTACACCATATTGACTCGGAACAGCGAAAAAAATTGCATCTTGCAGCCGTTTTTGTAAACAACTTTACCAATTACCTGTTTAGTATTGGAGAAGAACTTTGTTTGGAAGAAGGACTATCTTTTGATTTGTTGAAACCACTGATTTCGGAAACGGCCGATAAAATCCAAGCCATGTCGCCAAAAGAAGCACAAACAGGGCCAGCTCGCAGAAATGATACCAAAAGTATGGACAGTCACCTTAAACTTTTGAACAAAAAAGAACACATTGCACTCTATAAATTATTGAGCCAAGCCATAAAACAAGCGCATGAAAAAGAATTATAAAGAGCTTTTGAGCAACATTACCACCTTTGTTTTTGATGTTGATGGTGTTTTTACCGATGGAACGGTTTTGATCACAACTGACGGTGAACTCCTCCGTAAAATGAGTGTTAAGGACGGCTACGCCCTTAAAACGGCCATTAAAAAAGGATACAACGTTTGCATTATAACAGGGGGCACCAACCAAGGCGTAAAAGAGCGCTTAAAAGGATTAGGGGTAACCGATTTTTATATGGGCGCACACCACAAGGAAGAACCTTTGGAAGAATACTTGGACATTCACGGTATAGACCCTCAATCGGTGGTGTACATGGGTGATGATATGCCCGACATTCCCCCAATGAAAATGGTGGCCCTTGCCACTGCTCCACAGAATGCAGTGCCCGAAGTTAAAGCAATTTCAGATTATGTTTCCCATAAAAATGGTGGCGATGGTTGTGTTCGGGATATTATTGAGCAGGTTTTAAAAGTCCGTGGTGATTGGAACGATAATTTTAGCGCCAAGAATGACTAAAAACCCACTCAAAGAAAAACTCAAAGGCAAGAAAATCATACTGGGTTCCGGTTCGCCAAGGCGAAAAATGTTTTTGGAAGAGTTGGGGCTGGATTTTGAAGTTCGACCAAAATCCGTAGAGGAAGTCTATCCCGAAAAATTGCAAGGCAAGGAAATCTCTGAATTTTTGGCAAAGCTAAAAGCCACTTCTTTCAAAGAAGAAATGGAGTCCGACCAAATCGTGATCACTTCGGATACGGTGGTGTGGCACAACAACGTTTCTTTAGCCAAAGCCGCCAACAAAGCAGAGGCTTTTGAAATGCTGCGCGCGCTTTCGGGAGATTGGCACCAAGTGATAACCTCCGTTTGTTTTACCACAATAGGTTCCCAAAAAACGGTTAGCGCCATCACTAAGGTTAAATTGAAAGATCTCACGGATGATGAAATCAATTACTATATTGAAAGCTGCCAGCCCTTTGATAAAGCTGGAGCCTACGGCATTCAGGAATGGATCGGGATGATCGGCATCTCTGAAATTCAAGGTTCCTACAATAATGTTGTGGGACTTCCTACCGATTTGGTCTACCATTCCCTAATTGCGCTTGTTTCTTGAATTTGGATCCGTAACTTTACTAAAATCCTCTTGTTATGAAATTATTCGGTAAATCCAATATGCCAAGTATTATATGGGTACTTGCTTTTTTTATATTGACCTCCTGTGTTGATAAAACTTCAACAACTGAAAACAATGAAGCATCCAATCCTGCAAGCAATGAAAAAGTAAAGCCAAAGCAACCCCTGGATGAAGATTTTAAAGATTATTGGTATGCCGGTGAGGCTGAAATCACTTCATATAAATTAAATCAGGCAAGATATGGAGAACTTCGGGACGGAAATGCGGTACTAATTTATGTTACCGAACCATTTTTGCCCAACAAACAAGTTAAGGCGGATAATAGCAATCCTGAAAACGTTTCCGTCCTAAAATTGAACGCCACCAAAAAGTTTTTGACAGGGATTTACCCATACTCCATTATGAGCAGTACTTTTTATCCTGTTTATGATAATCAACATGCCATAAAAACTAGTTTATCCGTTCAGGAATGGTGTGGGCATGTGTATAGTCAACTCAACAATCGTGAAAAATTTGAATTTACCTCACATTCATATTTTGAAGGGGAAGCCGACCAAAATTTTCCGATGGAAAAATCATTCCTAGAAAATGAAATCTGGACCAAAATCAGAATAAATCCTGAAAACCTGCCCTTGAACGATTTTGAAATGATTCCCTCTCTGGAGTTTCTTCGATTGAGGCATCAGGAAATCAAGGCTTATCAGGTCAACGCATCAATTACATCAGAAAATGGCTTATCCACCTATACCCTATCTTACCCTGAATTGGAGCGTAGCTTAACCATCAATTTCACTTCGGAATTCCCATATTACATAGAAAGTTGGACGGAAGAATTTAAAAGTGGTTTTGGCCCTAATGCTAAATCATTGACCACGTCGGCATCCAAAATGAAAACTCTGAAAACAGCGTATTGGAGTCAAAATGACAATAAAAATCTAATTTTACGAGATAGTTTAGGTTTATAGCACCTCGCAAATGGCAATGTTAAAACTCTTCTAAATACGCCAATGACTGCATACAAACTGCCTATATTTGAAACAACCACTAAACGACCAACTATGAAGCATTTTTGGGTATTCTTCCTCCTTAACAGTTTATTTTTTACAAACGCTTTTGCCCAAAAACCGGATAAACTCACTTCTGCCGAGTTGTTCCATGAAATCCAAAAACTGAATTTTTTGGGTACGGCCCTTTACGTAGCCGCCCATCCCGATGATGAAAATACAAGCCTGATTTCCTATCTCGACAACCACGAAAAGGCAAGAACGGTCTATTTGTCCATGACAAGGGGCGACGGTGGACAAAACTTGATCGGTTCTGAATTAGCCGAGTTGTTGGGCGTATTGCGTACACAAGAACTTTTGGCGGCAAGGCATATAGATGGCGGTGAACAGCGTTTTACACGGGCAAATGATTTTGGGTTTTCCAAACACCCTAAGGAAACATTGAAAATTTGGGACAAGGACAAAGTATTGGCCGATGTAGTCTGGGCCATTAGAAATATACAGCCCGATGTAATCATTAATAGGTTTGACCATAGAACGCCCGGGAGCACCCACGGTCACCATACTTCTTCGGCTGTTTTGAGCATGGAAGCTTTTGAACTGGCCAACAATACCAATGCTTACTCGGAGCAACTGGAATGGACAACAATATGGCAACCCAAACGTATTTTTTACAATACTTCTTGGTGGCAATATGGTAGTCAAGAAGCGTTTGAAAAAGTAGACAAGTCCAATATGGTAAAGTTGGATGTGGGTACGTATTATCCAGAATTAGGTCTTTCCAACAACGAAATTGCCGCTATGGCACGTAGCCAACACTTGTGCCAAGGATTTGGTAGGTTGACGGATAGAGGCGCTGACAACGAGTATATTGAACTGCTTAAGGGCGATATGCCCAAAAACCATGATGTGTTTGAAGGCATCAACACCACTTGGTCGCGTGTAAAAGGAGGTGAAGCGGTTGGAGAATTATTATATGAGATTGAAGAGAACTTCGATTTCCAGAACCCATCAAAACATATTCCCGATCTTGTAAAAGCTTATCAGCAATTACAAAAAGTCGAAGATGAGCATTGGAAAACCCTCAAGTCGGAAGGGTTAAAAAATATCATCCAAGCTGCTGCTGGATTGTATTTGGAAGCTAGTTCTTCAAGTGCTTCTGCAACGCCCGGCAGTAAGGCAACCATCAATATAGAAACCATAAACAGGACTTCTCCCAGTGTTACGCTAAAGGAAATTGACATTGTTGGAGTTGATGCCCATCTAACCCCAAACAAAATTTTGGAAGACAACCAAAGAGAGAATTTTGAAATAAGTTTTACCGTTCCTCAAAACACCTCCTATACCAGCCCGTATTGGCTGAACGAACCGGGAACGTTGGGAACTTACACGGTAAAAGACCAAACTTTGATAGGCAAGCCCGAAACGCCAAGTGCCTTTAAGGCCATTTTTACTTTAGTGATCGACGGTATTGAAATTCCGTTCGAAAAAGAAGTGGTCCACCGCTATTCCAAACCTGACAAAGGAGAACAGTACGAACCCTTTGCCATTTTGCCCGAAGTAACTTCCAAAATTGACGAAAAGGTACTGATTTTTGCCAATGCAGATACCAAGGAAGTGCAAGTTAAAATTAGAGCGGGTAAAAATGATGTGTCCGGTACGATTGAGTTAGATCATCCAGCCGGGTGGATAGTTTCACCACAAAATATTCCTTTTTCCATTGCACAAAAAGGGGAGGAAATCTCGGTAAGCTTTAATGTTACCCCTCCCGATACCGAAAGCGAAGGAAAAATTGAGCCCAAAATCAAAATGGGTAACAATATCTACGACAAAGAACTGGTAGAAATCGATTACGACCATATTCCAAAGCAATCCGTATTACTGCCTTCGGAAGCCAAAGTGGTGCGTATGGATATTAAAAAATCCGGCGAACATATAGCTTATATTATGGGAGCGGGCGATATGGTACCTGAAAGCTTGGAACAAATTGGTTACCAAGTGCATCTTGTGGACCCAAATGATATTCAAGACGGTGATTTGGACAAATATGATGCTGTTGTGGTGGGTATTAGAGCCTATAATGTGATAGACGCCCTTAAATTTAAACAGCCCGTGTTGTTTGACTATGTTAAAAATGGCGGCACCATGATTGTACAGTACAATACCGCTGGAAGATGGGCCAGACAGTTTGAAAACATCGCCCCTTACAGCATTACACTTTCAAGGGATAGAGTTACCGATGAAAATGCCGAAGTGGAAATTTTGGCACCAAACAACTCGCTGGTCAATTACCCAAATACCATTACAAAAAAAGATTTTGATGGGTGGGTTCAAGAACGAGGACTTTATTTTCCCAGTGAATGGAGCTCCGAGTTTACCCCTGTACTTTCCATGAAAGATGAAGGGGAAAACAACAAACAAGGTGGCTTGATCGTGGCGCCTTACGGAGAAGGTCACTATATTTACACAGGTTTAAGCTTTTTCAGGGAGTTGCCCGTTGGAGTTTCGGGGGCATACAAGCTGTTTGCAAATATGCTTTCCATAGGAAAAGATGAAGTAAAAAGAGATAGCAATGTCAAAGGATGATATGGATAACAAATTGGAGTGGAAAAAGGAATACAGCATTGTAATCTTTTTGAATGCCATATATATTTTGGTTTTTTACCTCATAATGATATTAAACAATTAGAAACCTGAATGGCATTACTAGATTGGATTATTCTTGGTAGCACCCTCCTATTCATCGTGGCATACGGTGTCTGGAAAACTCGCGGCAACAATAATGTAGACGACTACGTACGTGGTGGAGACAATGTGAAATGGTGGACCATTGGATTATCCGTTATGGCTACCCAAGCGAGTGCCATTACTTTTTTATCCACACCGGGACAAGCTTTCCATGATGGGATGGGTTTCGTTCAATTTTATTTTGGATTGCCCTTGGCCATGATCGTCATTTGTTTGGTTTTTATTCCCATCTACAAAAAACTAAAGGTCTTCACCGCTTACGAAATGTTAGAAGGACGTTTTGATCTAAAAACAAGGACGCTTACGGCTCTTTTATTCTTGGTACAGCGCGGACTGGCCGCCGGTATCACTATTTTTGCCCCCTCCATAATACTATCGGCCGTATTAGGGTGGGACCTAAAGACCTTGAACATTATCATCGGGGTACTTGTAATTATTTATACCGTTTCGGGCGGTACCAAAGCGGTTAGCATGACTCAAAAACAGCAAATGTTCATTATTATGCTGGGGATGTTCTTTGCTTTCTTTTTTATTATGGGTGCGCTCCCTACGGATGTATCTTTTGGAAAGGCCTTAAAAATAGCTGGGGCAAATAGCAAGCTTGAGATTTTGGATTTTTCTTTGGATACCAATAACCGATACACCTTTTGGAGCGGTATCACGGGAGGCTTCTTTTTGGCTTTGGCCTATTTTGGAACCGACCAAAGTCAGGTGCAACGATATTTATCTGGAAGGTCTGTTCGTGAAAGTCAACTAGCACTTATTTTTAATGGGATTTTTAAAATACCGATGCAGTTCTTTATCCTTTTGGTAGGTACCATGGTCTTTGTTTTTTATCAGTATAATTCCTCCCCCCTCAATTTTAATCCTGCAGCTACCGAAGCCGTGATGCAGTCCGAATATGCCAACGATTACAAAGCGCTGGAAACCGACCATAAAGAATTGGAGAAAGAAAAACGAATGGCACAACATTCGTTCTCCGCAGCCCTTGAGTTGAAGGAGTACAATGCGATAGAACAAGCAAAGCAAAATATTGTAAAGATCAATGAGCTGGAAAGTGCAAATAGAGAGACCGCCAAGAGTTTGATTTCCAAAGCGGATGAATCTGTGGAAACCAACGACAAGGATTATGTTTTCATCCATTTTATCCTGAACAATTTGCCCGTGGGCCTGATCGGTCTGCTTTTGGCGGTGATATTGTCCGCAGCAATGTCATCCACTGCTTCGGAATTAAATGCACTCGGTACCATTACCGCTTTGGACCTCTATAAAAGAAATGTAAAAAAAGAGCATGGCCAAGAACACTATCTAAAAGCCACAAAGGCCTTTACCTTGCTTTGGGGAATTATCGCGATAATTATTGCCAATGTGGCCAGTCTTTTTGACAATTTGATACAATTGGTCAATATTATTGGTTCTATTTTCTACGGCAACGTACTGGGGATATTTCTGTTGGCCTTCTTCTTCAGATTCGTAAAAGGAAATGCTGTATTTATAGCGGCCATCATAACACAGATCATTGTTATTGTAGGCTATAATTTGGACTGGATGTCTTATTTGTGGTTAAATGCCTTTGGATGTGTTTTGGTGATTGTTTTGGCCAGCATAATCCAAATATTCGATAATTTCTTGGGCAACTCCTCCCCTGTAGGAGAATAAAAAACCCACTTAAAAAGTGGGCTTTCCTAAGATATTATAAAATGAACCTAAAATTACATTTTAGCCCATTCTTGCAATGACTCTCTGTTCATTTTCACATAATCTTGGTTACCTGCAGCTTGTGCAGCGGCCATTGATCTTTTTGCTGCTTCAATAGCAGCTTCTTTATCGCCCATTTTGGCATAAATCAACGATTGGGTACGCATCATCCAATAGGCTTTACCCCCATCCATTTCAACGGCTTTATCAACCCATTCTTTGGCCTGTCCCATATTCATGCCCTCTGCAAAATAATAGGATCCAGCAGCAAAATAGTCGTTAGCGGTCAAATCTTCTTTGTTTGCCATGGTATCTTCAATGCTCTTGATAGCCTTATCAACCGTGGGAACCACAAAGTCAACTCCCACATAAGTGTTCTCCCACATTATGCCCAAGGTTGCTCCATTATTGTGAAGGTCATCAATGGTAATGGTAAAAGATTCAATAGGCATCGGAATATCCATAGTTTCCACTTTTACAGTTGCAGCCACTTTAGATGCATCCCACTCTTGGGGAGTTCCCCAGTTATCGGTAGCTGTATAGAAGAAAACTTCCCAAACAGCTTCGTTTGGCCTAGTAAAAATAGCATAGGTACCGGCCTTTAATGGCTTATCTTGCACAGTTACATCATCACTGAATGTAATTGTCGTGTTCTCGTTGGCTCCAGTTCTCCAAATGGCATCAAAAGGAACCAAGTCACCAAATATTTTTCTTCCCTTCATTGCAGGGCGCGAATATTTAACGGTAACATCGGTCAATCCCACCTTTTGCATCAATGTGGAAGATGGGCTGGGTGCTGGTGTCTGTATTTGTGCTTCCAAAGAAAAACATATGGACACCGCAAATAATAAGAGTGTAAATTTTTTCATAGTTGTTGTATATATTAATTGTTTAGTATAGCAAAATTAAGATAAAGCACTGCTCTATTTGTTAATTAAACCTTAAAACAAAAATAGTCAATTAATGGCTATGATTTAATTTTTGTTTAACTATTTGATATTTATATTGAACATTTTACTTTTATCTTTGTAGAAAATCTATTGGATGCAACTTTACCAATTACAATCAAAACAAGTATTTCCTATTGGCAAAAAAGAAGCTTGGGATTTTCTGTCGGATCCTAAGAATTTGGCCGTGATTACTCCACAACATATGGGTTTTCATATTTTGTCTGGAGCGGACAGACCCATGTTCCAAGGCCAGGTAATTCAATACATTGTAAAACCATTTCCCCTTGTTTCAACTAAATGGGTAACGGAAATAACCCATGTCAAAGAAGGGGAATATTTCGTAGATGAGCAGCGTTTTGGTCCTTATGCCCTTTGGCACCACAAACATTTTTTAAAAGAAGTACCCGAAGGTGTTGAAATGGAAGATGTTATCGATTACAAATTACCCTTTGGATTTTTGGGACAACTGACCCACCCCCTTTTAGTGAAAAAACAATTGCAAACCATTTTCGAGTTTCGGGAGAACAAACTTGCTGAACTATTCGGTAAAGTTGAGGGAAAAGAGAATTATTTAAGCATTAGAAAAGTATAGCATGAAAAAGAACATATTATTGATTGGCGGTTCTTACGGCATTGGTTTGGAAATGGCTAAGAAATTATCCACAGAGCACAATGTCTATATCGCTAGCAGAAGCAACGAACAACTTTCAAATCTGGAGGTGACCCATATTCCTTTCGATGTCCTGTCCGACGACATTTCCGAAAAAGAAATACCTGAAAAATTGGATGGCTTTGTATATTGCCCAGGCAGTATCAACCTAAAACCCTTTAAAACTATGGGGGTCGATACCATTCAAAAGGATATGGAAATCAATTTTATCGCCTTGGCAAAAACCGTCAAATCCATCATGAACAGGATGAACGAAGGTTCCAGTATGGTTTTTTTTAGCACAGTGGCCGTGGGAACAGGAATGCCTTTCCACACGAGCGTTTCCGCTGCAAAAGGCGCTATCGAGGGCTTTGCACGTGCACTGGCGGCAGAATACGCACCAAAAATCAGGGTCAACGTGATTGCCCCCTCCTTGGTAGACACCCCGTTGTCCGAAAGACTTTTGAGCAACGACAAGAAAAAAGAAATGATGTCCGAAAGACATCCCATGAAAAGGGTGGGCGTTCCAAAAGATATCGCAAACATGGCACTGTTTTTACTTGATTCCAATAACTCATGGATTACTGGGCAGGTAATCGGTGTTGATGGAGGAATGTCAAGTTTAAATGTGAGCTAATGAAAGATAAAGTCATACTTTTTTGGTTCCGACGTGATTTAAGATTGGATGACAACGTTGGCTTTTATCAAGCACTTCAAAATGATGTTCCAGTATTACCGCTATTTATTTTTGATACCGAAATACTGGAAAATCTGCCCAAAACCGATGCGAAGGTATCTTTTATTCACGAACAGGTTCAAAAACTAAGCAATCAGCTGAGCACGGATTACGGCAGTGGTATTGCTCAGTTTTATGATACGCCGGATGCGGTATTCAAAAAACTACTACAAGACTATACTATTGAGGCTGTCTACACCAACCATGACTATGAACCTTACGCCAAAAAGCGCGATTCCAAAATAAAGGAACTATTAGCGCAGAAAGATATCCCGTTCAAAACATTTAAGGACCAAGTAATTTTTGAAAAGGAAGAAGTGGTCAAGGACGATGGAGACCCCTATGTGGTGTACACCCCGTACATGCGAAAATGGAAGGGGAATTTCAATCCATCCATCCATTTGATGGAATACGATACCTTGAGTGACCTACACAAAAACCTGTATAAGACCAAGTCTTTACCACAACTTTCATTGGAAGATATGGGCTTCGAAGAGTCCGCTATTAAAGTTCCCGATTTCACGGTTTCTTCTGAGTTGATTCAAAAATATGAGGATACGAGGGATTATCCAGCCAAAGAAAAAGGTACATCACGATTAGGGCCACACTTGCGTTTTGGTACCGTTTCCATTCGCAAAATGGTAAAAAAAGCCATTGATGAAAAGAACGAGACCTTTTGGAACGAGTTGATTTGGCGAGAATTTTTTATGCAGATTCTCTGGCATTTTCCACATACGGTAAATAAAGCTTTCCGACCCAAATACGATAGAATCGAGTGGCGGAACAATCAAGATGAATTTGAAAAATGGAAAGCGGGAGAAACAGGTTACCCCTTGGTAGATGCAGGAATGCACGAATTGAACGAGACGGGCTATATGCACAATAGGGTTCGTATGCTGGTGGCCAGTTTTTTATGCAAGCACTTGTTGATCGATTGGCGTTGGGGCGAAGCCTACTTTGCCGAAAAACTGTTGGATTACGAAATGGCCAGCAACGTGGGCAATTGGCAATGGGCCGCGGGCAGTGGTGTAGATGCCGCTCCTTATTTTCGGATATTCAATCCTACGACCCAGATAAAGAAATTTGACAAAGAGAAGGAATACATTAATGAATGGGTGCCCAACTTACAAGAACTAAGTTATCCCGAACCCATGGTCGACCATAAAATGGCTCGTGAACGTTGCTTAAAAACGTACAAAGAAGCGGTAAGTTGATGCTTTTTCGTTATTTTTAGTTCCTGTTGATGCTGTTTTGCTTTATCCAAAAACAGAAAAAATCAATATCATTTAACTAACTCAAAACCTTTACAATGAAAAAACTTTCAACCTTACTCCTTTTGGGATTGGTGTCGCTTAACCTATCCGCCCAAAAGATGACCAAGGACAAAAAAGCCGTTGTTGCTTCCGTTGAAAAGCACAAAGAAAATCTCATTAAAATCAGTGATTCCATTTGGGCACTGGCCGAAACTGCCTTCGAAGAATCCATTTCCGCAGAATTACTAGCTGATTATGCAGAGAAAAACGGAATGACCGTGACCCGAGGCGTGGCGGATATACCAACTGCATTTATTGCAACCTATGGTTCGGGTTCACCTGTGATCAGCGTTTTGGGCGAATTTGATGCACTTCCTGGGCTTTCGCAAAACACCGTACCCACTAAAGACCCAAGAATTGAAGGCGAACCGGGACACGGCTGTGGACACAACATGTTCGGTGCTGCTAGTTTGGGTGCTGCCATTGCCATTAAAGAGCAAATAGAAGCCGGAAACATAAAAGGAACCGTAAAATTCTTCGGAACCCCTGCAGAAGAAAAGTTTTTTGGTAAAGTGTGGATGGTAGAAGCAGGTCTTTGGGACGATGTAGATGTGAATGTAAGCTGGCATCCATCCGCAGAAATTGAGGCCGACGTACAGAGTGGTCTGTCTTTAATTGACTTTATGATCGAGTTTTATGGTCAAGCCGCTCATGCTTCTTCCGATCCTTGGAACGGTCGCAGTGCTTCCGATGCATTGGAATTATACACCACGGGAATCAATTATTATCGTGAACACATCAAACCAACTTCACGTATCCATTACCACATTCAAGATGGTGGGCAAGTGGTGAACGTGGTTCCTGATTACGCCCGATTATGGGTTCGGGTCCGTGACCCCAAGAGAGATGTGATGCTTCCCACTTTTGAACGTGTAAAAGCAATGGCAGAAGGTGCAGCCATCATGGCCGATGTGGACTACAAATATTCATTGATCTCAGGCATTTACGAGACCTTGGTGAACCGCGAAGGTGGTAAAATAATGCAGAATAATTTGGAGCTTTTGGGTCCAATTACTTATACCGAAGAAGAAATCACCTATGGTAAAGCCATTCAAGAAGCTACTGGAAAACCACAGGTGGGAATGGACGGAGAAATTCATCCCTTAAAAGAAACCGAGAAGCTTCCGGGTGGAGGTTCCACCGATGTGGGTGATGTAAGCTGGAACGTTCCAAACATCAACCTAGGTGTGACCGTAGCTCCAAAAGGGACGCCTTGGCACTCATGGGCTGTTGTGGCCTGTGGCGGTATGAGCATTGGCCACAAAGGGATGATTTATGCTTCAAAAGCAATGGGAATGACCATGTTGGATCTTTTTGATGACCCAAAATTGGTAGAAAAAGTAAAAGAAGAGTTTAAAACCAGAAAAGGTGATGTAAAATATGAGGCCATGATCGATGGCCCACCACCAATCCCTGGTAAATAAAACACTATGGATTTGAAATCCATAGTTTTAAAGAAAAGAATGAAATTCTTTGTCATCCGTTATCAAGTCCTCCCTTAATCCCTCCAAAGGAGGGAAACTTCTCCCCTTGGGGAGACCCGAGAGGGGACTACCCGTAAAATTTATAGCAACTAAAGTAACTGCAATAAAATTGCAGGGTTTTAACCTTTAACTAGAAAATAAATTACAATTTGAAGAAGGTGTCTAAAAAGCAACAAACCTTTGAATTTGTCAGGTTGATCGGAGTCGAAACCTATTGCCTACCAGTAACACTTTAGGTTCTCGACTGCGCTCGAACTGACAGATTATAATCTTTTTAGACACCTTCAAACTAGTAAATTATTGAACAATGAATAATCCCGTTCTACAAACCTTTCCATTAAGTACTCCATGGCAAACCTTGGATCCTTTTTTATTTAGTGTCTATCATCTAGACCATTTTCCGAAGGGCAATAGTGAAATGGGCCCCGATGTCTCTTTGCTAAAAGGGCGGAACTTAGGAAGTGATTTCGATCCCAGCCAAAAATGGCGAATGTACCACGGGCAGACCATACCTGGATTTCCGTCTCATCCCCACTGCGGTTTTGAAACCATCACTATTGTAAACAGGGGCTTTTGCGATCATTCCGATTCCTTGGGTGCCGCTGGTAGGTTTGGTCAAGGAGATGTGCAGTGGATGACTGCTGGAAGAGGCGTGCAACACTCCGAAATGTTTCCATTACTACAGGACCATGAGGAGAATACTTTGGAGTTGTTCCAAATTTGGTTGAATCTGCCCAAAGCTGGAAAATTTGTGGACCCTCATTTTAAAATGCTTTGGAATGAAGATATACCAATGGTTGAAGAAGAGAATGCTAGGATCAAAGTAGTGACGGGCACGTATAAAAATGTTGCCCCGATTGATCCCGCTCCCGATTCTTGGGCCGCCAATACCGAAAATGAAGTAGCAGTATGGAACATTCATACCAAAGCAAATTCTGAATA
This sequence comes from Allomuricauda sp. NFXS6, assembly GCF_040148835.1. Classification (NCBI taxonomy): domain Bacteria; kingdom Pseudomonadati; phylum Bacteroidota; class Flavobacteriia; order Flavobacteriales; family Flavobacteriaceae; genus Allomuricauda; species Allomuricauda sp. NFXS6. The sequence goes on from NZ_JAGEMG010000005.1 coordinate 104,232, forward strand.
CGTGCTACCGAAAGCTAATTCTGCTGTAAATAGGGTGCTGTACTTTTACCAAGGCAGTGAAATTCATATTGGAGACAAGAAAATAAATCCCAATTTCGGAATTGTGTTAGATCCAACGGAAGAGGTTACCATCCAAACAGGTTCGGAAACTGCTCATTTTATGTTATTGCAAGGCAAGCCCATTGGGGAACCTGTCGCCAAATACGGCCCTTTTGTAATGAACACCCAAGCGGAAATCCAAAAAGTGATGGAGGAGTACCGCTTGACCCAATTTGGTGGATGGCCCTGGCCACATCCTGACAACGTTCACGATAAGGACAAAAGTCGATTTGCACTTTACCCAGATGGGAAATTGGTTGAAAAAAAATAACTTTTTTCTTACAGAAAAGATAATTTAGTGCTTTGCTTCAATAATTTAAGGGCAATTAAAAAGAATTCTTCATAATTTAAGCTTCAGCCAGAACCCATTGAATAGAAATCAACCTACAACTATTCAAGCAAGAACATTTACGTATGAAGATGTCCAGAACATTGATTGTGCATGCCCTTATCTTTTATTTAATTTTCAACAATTGTTTTTCGCAAACAACGGAGATTGACAGTCTACAGAACTTACTAAAAACCGCCGATGACACTACACAGGTAAACCTGCTGAGATGGTTGGGAATATACTCAAGGTCTGAAGACAGAGAAAAAGCCCTTGAATATGGTTTAGAGAGTTTGGAAAAGTCAAGGCAGATCGGTTTTGTAAAAGGAGAAATCGAAGCGCTTTATGCTCTAGGGGTGACTCATGGAATGACAGATAATTATGCCGAATCCCTTGATTACCTCAACAAATGTCTTGATTTGGCAACAAAGCAAAAAGATTATAGTAATGTATGCTCCGTTTACAATGCCATGGGTATAGTCCATAAAAGAATTGGTGATTACCCTGCCAGTCAAGGCTACTATCTTAAAAGCATCCGGTTAGTAGATTCTTTACAGCTTGAAGAAAATGTTTCAAGTGAATATGTAAATCTTGGAATTCTTTATGATTTAATGGGTGAGCAGGACAAGGCCGTGGAAAGCTATGAAAAAGCGCTTGAAGTATATAAGGGTCCCAATCGACTAGCCACAGAAAACACTGTCTTGTCAAATCTTGCGGTAATGGATTTTAACAATGGCAATTACCAGGCTGCGCTTGACAAATTTTTACAGAGGCAACAATACGCAGAGGAGCAAAATGATAATGTGTCGCAATGTATAGGTCACTCAAATATTGGTATGTGCCATTTAAAATTACAACAATGGAAATCTGCAGAGGAACATCTCCTAAAATCACTTGAGCTAGCCGAACAGCTTTCTTTAAAGCATCAAATTGTAGAGAACTATAATGGTCTTGCTGATTTGATGTTGCAACAAGAAAAATTCAAAAAAGCCATCTACTATTCAAATAAAAGTATAGAAATCCTTGATATTTCTGGAGGATATGAACAAAAACGTGAAGTCCATCAAAAAGCATACGAAATTTATGAGGCTGTGAACCAGCTGCCCAAGGCCTTTTATCACTTAAAGCAGGCCATGACTTATAAAGATAGCCTTATGAATGAGACCAAGGTCAGGGAAATTCAAAATCTTCAAATTCAGCACGATGTGTATGTAAAGGACAGGGAGATTGAGGCAAACCAACTACAGCTTGCGCTGCTCAATACCCGAGTGGAGCAAAATAAGAAGCGTATGGTTTATTTCATTATAATATTAATATTGTTACTTTTTTCTGCCAGTCTCCTATACTTCCGGTTTTTGGCAAAGAAAAGATCCAACGCCCTGCTCTACGAGAAAAATCAATTGATTTCCCAACAAAAAGATGTAATCAGCGATATGAACAGGCAACTGGAAAAAAGAATGCTCAGGGCCCAAATGAACCCTCATTTTATTTTTAATTCCCTTAGTTCCATACAACATCTCATAAGCTCCGACGATAAAAAGGGGGCGCTTACCTACCTCTCTAAGTTTTCAAAACTTTTGCGTCAAGTTTTGGAGAGTTCCGTAAACATTACCTTGGTCCTCAAAGAGGAAATTGAACTTCTAAAAATATATGTTGAACTGGAGGCGCTTCGATTTGACCATTCCTTTAGTTACTCTTTTGATATTGATAAAAACCTAGACCTTGATAAATATGAAATACCCATGCTCTTGGTTCAACCCTATATAGAAAACGCCATTATCCATGGATTGATGCCAAAAACGGGGGACAAAAAATTGACGGTTTCATTCAAGGATATCGATAATTACATCGAATGTATAATTGAAGATAATGGTGTAGGAATTACCAAACCCAAGAAAAAGGAGGTTAAAAACATATCCAGGGGAATGTCCATTACGGGAAAGAGGATAAATGCGCTAAAAAAATTCTGTGATCAGGAATTGGTAAAAGTGGAAGACCTAAATACAGATGGATTTTCAGGTACAAAGGTTACCATTTTAATTCCTAAAGGATAAAATCAAAAATTATACCCTAACAATATTGGCGCCAATGGCTCGTAATCGCTCATCAATGTTTTCATAGCCACGGTCAATCTGCTCAATGTTGTGAATGGTGGAAGTTCCTTTCGCAGAGAGTGCTGCAATCAAAAGGGAAACCCCCGCCCTAATATCCGGAGATACCATCGTAGTTGCTTTTAAAGTAGATTTAAAGTCGTGACCAATAACTGTGGCCCTATGCGGGTCGCAAAGGATGATTTTGGCACCCATATCAATAAGTTTATCCACGAAGAACAATCGGCTTTCGAACATTTTTTGATGGATGAGAACCTCTCCTCGCGCTTGGGTGGAAACCACCAAAATGATGCTCAATAAATCCGGAGTCAGTCCAGGCCAAGGAGCATCGGCAATGGTGAGGATAGAGCCATCTATAAAATTCTGGATTTCGTATCCATCTATGTTTTTTGGGATAAAGATGTCATCCCCTTTTCGTTCTAGGCTGATTCCCAACTTTCGGAAAACCGTTGGAATCTGACCCAAATCGTCCCAACTGACATTTTTGATGGTCAGCTCACTCTGCGTCATCGCTGCCAAACCGATCCAGCTCCCAATTTCAATCATATCGGGCAACATCGTATGTTCGGTACCACCCAAGGAATCCACGCCTTCAATAGTCAATAAATTTGACCCGATACCAGAGATTTTGGCTCCCATTCGGTTCAACATTTTGCACAACTGCTGCAAATATGGTTCGCAAGCGGCATTGTAGATCGTAGTGGTACCTTCGGCCAAAACAGCCGCCATTACAATATTGGCCGTACCGGTAACCGATGCTTCATCCAAAAGCATATAGGTTCCCTTGAGTTTATCGGCCTCAACTCCGTAGAAATATTCTTCTTTATTGTATCGGAACTGGGCTCCGAGCTTAATAAATCCTTCAAAATGGGTATCCAATCTTCTTCTACCAATTTTGTCGCCTCCTGGTTTTGGTATGTAGCCTTTACCAAATCTGGCCAATAAGGGGCCCACCAACATAATGGAACCGCGAAGTCCGCGACCATCTTCTTTGAATTTGGCAGATTGCAAATAGTCCAAGTTGACATCGTCGGCCTTAAAGGTGTATGAACCCTTGCCTTTCTTTTGGATTTTTACTCCCAAATCCTCGAGCAGGGCAATTAATTTGTTGACATCGACAATGTCCGGTATATTGTTTATGGTGATTTTTTCTTCTGAAAGCAATACGGCGCAAAGAATCTGAAGTGCTTCATTCTTTGCTCCTTGGGGTGTAATTTCACCGTGCAACCGGTGTCCACCCTCTATTCGAAATGTACCCATGTATTCCTCTGGAATTTAATATCTTTTCTTGCGACCTCGTTGTCCTTTTTTACCTCTATTCGTATTGCTGCTACCGGATTTGCTTGGCCTGTTTTTGAGGAACTGTCCACTATCTGTTAAGCTCTCGTCACTCTTCGCCAAGTCAATTTTTCCATCACTGAGTTCCTTTAAATGATTAAAGATCACAGAGTCCTCTACCGTATCCTTGTTCCATACTAAATAACACTTTTTCATGTGGTTGGCGATGGCATATTCCAAGCCGGACCTCATATCACCCTCTTCCCATTTTACGGCCACATCGATCATTCTTTTGATATTGTTACCGTAAAAACGATATTTTGGGTGATTTTGCGGGTACTCCAATGGCTCTGGACGCTGTTGCAAAACTTCCTTGGAGGTAATCGGGAAAGGTGAATCCACGTCCAATTTAAAATCGGCCATAATAAACAGTTGATCCCAGAGTTTGTGCTGAAAATCCGGGACATCCCTTAAATGGGGCTGTAAATTTCCCATAACGCTAATAATGGAATTAGCTACTTTGTTGCGCTCTTCACGGTCCTCAATGGCGACGGCATGATCCACCATTTTTTGAAAATGACGGCCATACTCAGGTATAAAAAGTTTAGGACGCTCTGTATTGTATTCTAAGTTGTATACTTCGTTCAAATTAATGTATTTAGAAACTTGATTAATGGAAAGTCTGTCTGATAACGCTTGCAAATTAATAAAAATATGCCAAACATTGGGTTTACAATGAAATTACCCCTTCCACTACGGAAACTTCTTTGTATTTTTTGATGACCTCATCGGGATTTTTCAAATTCACGGTGATGGAAAGACTGGTGTAGGTGCCCTTTTTGGATTTTTTGGATTCGATCACCGCACCGGTATTATCAAAAATATCTTGAATTTGGTCAATACGCTCCTTATCCGTCGGAACAATGAATTTATAGAGATATGTAGATGGCCAACTTGTGGTCTCCAATAATTGTTCTCGAAGCTTTGCGTAAAACTCCTCCGTACTCTTTTTGTCCATATCGCAATTTTATACAAATATATGGCTTAACCAACGATTTTTTTTCCTTCGGACGATTTCATTACTTTGTAGCATTAATTCAAGGGCTTTGGGCAAGCATAAGGTAGTTATTACGGGAGCACCCGGTACAGGGAAAACATCCATAGTCAACGGACTGGAAAGCAAGGGATTTTATTGCTTTCACGAGATTATTAGGGATATGACCTCCAAGGCAAAGCAAGAAGGGCAATCCGAGGAATATATTTCCAATCCCCTGGTTTTTGTTGATGATGCCCTGCAGTTCAACAAAGATTTGCTCGAGGCAAGAACTACTCACTATAAAAGGTCCATCAACTTGGACGAGGCCATCAGTTTTTTTGACCGGGGCATACCTGATGTATTGGCCTATATGGATTACTTTGGTCAGGATTACGACGACTTTTTTATTTCAAATTGTGAGAACTATAAATACGATTCCGTTTTTATTGTTCCGCCTTGGAAAGAGATTTATGTTTCCGACAATGAAAGAATGGAAACCTTTGAAGAAGCGGAAAACATTCATCACTCCTTGGTGAAAACATATAGCCAATTTGGCTATGACCCCATCGAAGTGCCAAAAGATGCAGTCCCCAATCGGATTGATTTTATTTTGGAAACACTTAAAAACAAATAGTGTACAAGGATACTAAAAGCATTTTACAACAATTCTGGGGTTATGATGATTTCCGGGGATCCCAAAAGGAAATCATCGATACTGTTCTTTCTGGGCAGGATGTCTTGGCTTTGATGCCCACAGGTGGAGGAAAATCCATCTGCTACCAAGTACCTTCTTTGGCCAAAGAAGGCATCTGCATTGTGGTCTCACCTTTGGTGGCGCTTATTCAAGATCAGGTCGCACAGCTAAAAAAAAGAAACATAAAGGCCGTCGCACTTACTGGGGGCATCCCTCCCGATGAGTTGAACAATCTGCTGGACAATTGCCTTTATGGCAACTATAAATTTTTATATCTGTCCCCGGAACGATTACAGCAAACTATTGTGCAGGAACGTATCCAGCAAATGAATGTAAACCTTATTGCCATTGATGAGACGCATTGTATTTCGCAGTGGGGAAACGATTTTAGGCCCGCTTACCTTGGCTGTTCCATTTTAAAGGAGTTGGTTCCAGACACACCAATGATAGCCCTAACAGCCACAGCAACCCCAAAAGTAGTGGATGATATTGTAGAGAATCTGGAATTGGAACATGTGAGGATTTTTAAGGATTCTTTTTCACGTTCCAATATTACTTTTAGGCTGAAACGTTCCGAGGACAAACTGTATCAGCTCAAAAAATATATGGACAGAATTCCTGGAAGTGCCATTGTGTATGTACGCTCCAGAAAAATGTCCATTTCCTTGGCAAACTTTTTGATCAAGAAAGGAATTTCCGCCTCTTTTTTTCACGGAGGGATTCCAAAATCCGATAAAGAGAAAAAACTTAACCTATGGTTAAGTGGTAAAGTAAGGGTAATGGTGGCCACCAATGCTTTTGGTATGGGTGTGGATAAACCCGATGTGCGTCTCGTGGTACATTATCAAATACCCGATAGCTTGGAAAGTTACTTTCAGGAGGCCGGAAGAGCGGGACGTGACGGGAAACCTTCAACAGCGATCATCATCACCTCCAACGAAGATGCAGATAAAGCGAAGCAACAGTTCTTGTCCACCTTACCCGATGTCGCCTTTGTTAAAAAGGTATATTCAAAGCTCAACAACTATTTTCAAATATCATATGGGGAATTGGTTTTGGATTCCTTGGCCTTCAAATTCAACGAGTTTTGCAAAAGATACGGGTTCAACCCCAATATGACCTTTAATGCCCTTCGCATTCTAGATCAGCATTCAGTTTTATCGCTCGCTGAAAATTTTAAGGAAAAAACCACCCTTCAATTTGTGGCCTCTAAAAATGAAATTTTCAATTATTTGGACAAAAACAGGAAAACCGCTCCCATAATCCAGACCATTTTGCGCACTTACGGTGGTATTACCGAGTACGAGACCAAAATCAACCTGTATATGTTGTCCAAAAAAACAGGGGTCGGCGAGAATCGCCTAAAGCAAATACTGCAGCAACTCGCGGACGATAATATGGTGGAGTATCAAAATAACACCAGTGATCTGGAGATTAGCTTTTTGGTGCCCCGGGAAGATGACCACACCATTAATATGTTTGCGAAAAAAATCAAGGATTTTAATGAGGTGAAGCAAAATAATATGACCGCTATGTTGGGCTATATTTCCAATAAAAAGGTATGTCGTAGCGTATATCTGTTGAATTATTTTGGTGAAAAGACGAATGAAAAGTGTGGTACTTGCGATATTTGCACCAAGAAAGAGCGGGTGGCGTCTCCTTATGATTTAGAAAAAAGAGTTTTGGAACTTTTGGAAATCCGTCCCCATACCTCCAGACAGCTGGAAAAGGCCATTGGGGCCAATGAAAAGGAACTTTTAAAAACCTTGGAGCAACTGTTGGAAGATGAGTTGGTCTCCCTTAACTTTAAGAATGAGTACATCAAAAAATAATTCCCTTCGCATTGTATTTATGGGTACCCCCGAATTTGCCGTGGAATCCCTAAAAAACATCTTGGAAGCCGACTATAATGTAGTTGGCGTGATCACCGCGCCCGATAGACCCGCCGGCCGTGGCCGTAAGGTTCAGGAATCAGCGGTGAAACAATTCGCGGTGAAGCATCACTTAAAGGTATTGCAGCCTACCAACTTAAAGGACGAATCTTTTCTGAAAGAATTGAAAGGCCTTAATGCCAATTTGCAAATAGTGGTTGCCTTTAGGATGTTGCCAAAAGTGGTTTGGCAAATGCCCGAACACGGAACTTTTAATCTACATGCTTCCCTCCTGCCCCAATATCGCGGTGCGGCGCCCATCAATTGGGCCATAATCAACGGCGAAAAGGAAACAGGTGTCTCTACTTTTTTTATTGATGAAAAAATTGACACCGGTAGTATCGTACTTCAAAAAACAGAAAAAATACTTCCTAATGACAGCGCTGGCTCATTACACGATAGATTGATGGCGATTGGTGCCGATCTAGTGGTGGAAACTTGCAAAAAGATTGAAACCGGAACCGTTACACGACTACCTCAGAATGAAAGTTTGGAACTCAAGTCCGCTCCAAAAATACATAAGGATACCTGCCGCATTGATTGGAATGCCTCTATGGAGAATATTTATAATCACATTCGCGGATTGAGCCCATACCCAGGTGCCTGGACCAAATTGGTTAATGATGGAAAGGCCGACCAGATGAAAATCTTTAAAACAGAAATGGAACAGACCGAACACGACCACAACTTTGGAAAGCTGCTGGTAGCGAAAAAATCGTTGAAAGTTGCGGTAAAAGATGGGTACATTTCTTTATTGGAATTACAACTTCCCGGTAAACGAAAAATGCAGGTCAACGAGGTTTTAAACGGATTGAATCTGGAAAAAGAAGCCTATCTTCGCTAAAGCCTTGCTATGATTGGGCTGGGAAAAGTTGTCGTTTTTTTCCCACTTTATCAACAAACGTTTCAAGTTATCAACAAAAAGCTCGATTTCCCTTGGTTTTACTTGTGTGAGTGGCAAATCCATATAAATTTGTTTAGCATTAAAATTATATTAACAACAATTAATTTAATTCCATTATGAACAAAACAGAATTAATCGATGCTATGGCAGCTGATGCTGGCATCACTAAAGCAGCAGCAAAAAAAGCATTGGAATCTTTCTTGGGAAATGTAGAAGCAACGCTTAAAAAAGGAGACAGAGTTTCCTTGGTAGGATTTGGTTCATGGTCAGTTTCTAAAAGAAGCGCTAGAGAAGGTAGAAATCCACAGACTGGAGCTACTATTAAGATTGCCGCTAAGAACGTTGTAAAGTTCAAAGCAGGTGCTGAATTGAGCGGTGCAGTAAACTAATCAATTATTTATTTAATATATAAAAGCATCCCTTGTCGGGGATGCTTTTTTAGTTGATATGATCAGCGTTTTTTGCATATGTTAAATAATGTGTTAAATTTAAGTACAAGAAAACGTGCAAATGGTTACTCAAAAGCCGAAAAAAGGGAATTTACTTGTTGCTGAGCCTTCACTTACCGGTGATGTTTCTTTCAACAGATCGGTTGTACTTATCGCCGAGCACAACAACGAGGGTTCGGTAGGCTTTATTCTGAACAAACCTTTGGACTACACCATTTGCGACTTGGTTTCGGATATTACTATTCCTTTCCAAGTATTTAATGGAGGGCCTGTGGAACAGGATAATCTCTACTTTATACATAAGGTACCCGAACTTATCGAAAACAGCATCGAAATTTCCGATGGGATTTTTTGGGGCGGCAATTTTGAAATGACCGTAGAACTGATCAATAACGGCACTATTACCGAACAAGATATCCGATTCTTTTTAGGGTATTCGGGATGGGGCAACAGCCAATTAAACCAAGAGCTTTCATCCAAATCTTGGATTGTGGTACCCAATGATTACGAAAGCAGTATTCTGGAAAAAGCCGCCAATGCCTTTTGGAAAGAAAAGATGGTGGAATTGGGCGGCGATTACCTACTGTGGTCCAATGCGCCCGAAAATCCTTCGCTCAATTAACCTAATCTTGCCCTAGCGTTTAACTTGCCCACCAAACTCTTGGCGACTTTGGTTTCATATTCCTTTTTCCTGTATTTGCTGATGGGTTGTATGCCCACAATGGAATTGGTAAGAAACAATTCATCCACTTTTTGAAGCTCGAAAGGGGAAATGGATTCTTCCACCAAATCATATTCTTCGGAACCGGCAATCATTTTCATTAGGTTTTTACGGATAATGCCATCCAAGCAACCATCACTTAATGGTGCCGTTTTGATTTGATTGCCCTTGACCAAAAACAGGTTCCCGTTAATGGCCTCTACAACCTTTTTATCGGTGTTCACCAATAAGCAATTGGCATAGCCATTTTCTTCGGCATAAACCCCAGCTACCACATTCAATATTTTGTTGGTGGATTTTAGATTGGACAGCATATCCTTGTTCACGTAATAGTCCTTGAACAGCTCCACTTCGTAGGTTTCCTCGTTCAGGATAAAAAAAGGAGATTCCATAGGACTGGTCTCGATGACGTAGGAGACCTCGTTGGTGCTCGGTGTGTACAATCCACCTTCATTCCTAAAAACCGTCAAACGCACACGCACCGCTCCATTTTCCAGCTCGTTGGCTTTTATCGTGTTTTTGATTTCCTCTTCCAAAAACTCCATAGTAAACTCCATAGGAATTTCCATCCGCAGAATACGCATGGAAGCCATCAACCTAAAATAATGATCTTCCCAAAAAAATAGGGTGCCATTTACATAGCGAACCGATTCAAAAAGGGCGTCGCCATACTTAAAAGCCCTGTTATTGTGGGTGAAAATTGCCTTGTCTTTCGCTAAAAGTGCTCCGTTATAATTGACCATAAAAAAGTCCCGAATTTTATCGGGACCAAATATACGGTTTAGTTGAGAATCGGGCTAGGTAGACCCAAGAACCTGTTTAAGGTCGGATACTTGGTTTTCCCAAAGCATTTTTGATTCGTCCACCTCGTCCTCTTCAGCAAAATCTGTTATAAAAAGTGATACATCTTTAGTGATTTCGTCAACTATGATGCGCATTTCAAAAAAGGAGTCGTCATCACTTTCCTCCCATGCCAATTTTACAAACTCTTCACTTTTACGCTTGAGCATTTTTGCCCTCTCTTCTGCACCATCCCAAATAAATGTGAATATTTCCCCACGGGAATTAACGTTGTCTGCATACCATTCAGATAGTCCCGAGGGCGTAGAAATATATTGGTAAAGCAACTGAGGCGAAGCCTGGATCACAAATTCCAGTTCATATTTAACCTTATCACTCATTGTCGTGTTCTTTAAATCGTTTTTCAACTTTAGTATAGTTTGGGAAGATATAAAAATAAATGTCAAATAATAAATTAATCCTGAATTTTGATTCAGCGAAAATTTAAACATATATTTGCACCCGCTTAGCAAAATCACGGCGAGGTAGCTCAGCTGGTTAGAGCGTCGGATTCATAACCCGGAGACAAAATTGAAATATTGTAGTAAATGGCGAGGTAGCTCAGGTGGTTAGAGCGTTGGATTCATAACCCAGAGGTCGGGGGTTCAAGTCCCCCTCTCGCTACTTTTTGATGATAAAAAACCCAAGACGAAAATCTTGGGTTTTTTTGTTCTGTACAACATATGTACAACATTTTTGGTTTTTCCTTATCATTCCACATAGTCTCTAAAAATAGTGTGCCTACCGTGCTTGACCACCAAATTCGGAAGCTGTTTCAAAGGGCTAATTTTTTCGACTATATCCACACGGTAGAATTTGCCATCAATTTTGAATAATTCTTTTTTTCTTGCCCCAAATGCTGCGGATTGAAAAGACCTTTCCTCAAAATAGGTAAACTCCCAATACAGTTTTTCTGGGTCGATTTTTCTAAAAATCGTGATTAAATGTGCATACATGGTCATTGCAATGGTGCTTTTGATTTGCCAGTATTACCCAAAAGCCGAAGCGCAACGGTCTGCAATTTACACGGAAAGAAAGCTTTTTTTGAAAACCCCGTTCTGATAAAACCTATGAAATCCCTATCGGCATATTCTATAACCTTGACATTATAGAATTTATGGTCAGTCGGAAAATCAAGAGGTTTTCCCTTCCATTGCACCAATCGGTACAAGGCTTCCAACTTTTTACCATATAATCCTGTCCTTTCGTTGTGGTAGACGAAATTGTGAATTGTCCCGTAATGCTGTTCTTTGATGTTAGATCTGTTCTTTTTATTTGTTTTCATTTTTGTTATTTAGAGTAAAAATGAATTTGGCCAATTGATTGCCTATATATTAATGGAACTTGTGACCTGATCCATCTTTTCACTTTAATAGCGTGTTTAACGATCTTTTGCCTTAAGTAATGCTCATCATTTGATTTTGCTTCCCCGATCATATCTTCCTTTCCCAAATCCCCATAATAGCCATAACAACTGTCCAAAGTATTTCCACTGGAATCGGCAATGGAGTAACCGAATACATTACCCGTCAAATAATCATCGTACAACCGAACATTGTCCCTAATCATTTCTTCCAATTCCTTGGCAGTTTTATCCCCTGCCCGTAAACCCCATTGCTTCAACGTAGGAATATCTATAAAGGCAAAACCGATTTGGCTGCTATCCCAACAGCAAATAAAAGGGCTAGTCTTAATAGTAATGCCACCGTGGTCGTACATGAAAACTGACAATATGGCCAAGGGGCAATATTCATCTTCAATAGCTTCTCTTATAGCTTCCCAACTCTCAAATTCATTGGTATCAAAATCGGTGTTATTATGCAAATCATATCGTTTGTGGTTTAGACAAAAAAGTACATGCCCATCCCAATCCCTAAGTGGATTTTGGGGAAAATCATCCCGCTCGATTTTGATTTCATATCCTTTATAATGCAACGTTTCCATGTCTGATATTTTTTAGCGTCAATATTTTAATTCTCAATTAGACCAAAATCGAATTGACCTTCCCACTCTCCAAATTCACAAATGCCCCATGCTTTTGAATCTGCTTGTGGTACAATAACCGAAATAGGCAATCGGAAGCATGGGCGACCAGTACATCGTTGATGAAAAGTGATTGCTCGTTCAGCTTATCGGAATAGGCACATCCCGCACCTTGAAGACGGGGAATGTCATGGGCATCCAAATCGGGAAAAAAATCGATGATGTTTTTGAGTTTGTCCACCATTTCAAAATCTTCCCGTTCCATATTTCGTTCTTCCTCGAACAAAGTTCCTAACACGAATTGCCCACTATCCCTACAGTTGCCAATGTCCAGCCAATAGAACATGCTTTGATATTCAGACCCCTTGAAGGGAAATGCAAGCGATTTTGATAACAGCGTTCTAAATCGGGCATTATCGACACAAGTGATGATGATGTTCGCCCGAATATCCTCGCCATCGGGAAGTGCATCCATGGGAATTCCTTCCCATTGCAGACCAAAGGCAATATTTACCTTATTGACGGCATTGACCACTTTATACTCCCCTACATCACTAAGGGCATAGAGTTGTCTGCCAACATTGTTGTTTTCAACCATATCCGAATCATAGGCGATTATGTGCAAACCTGGGTGTCCGATTTGGCGCAGGGCAAAATCCATCCGTGCCAACCGTGCCAGCATCAGGGAACCTGTACCCCCTACCCCGATCAATGCAATGGTTATGGGATGTGTTGGATTGTAAAAGTAGTTGGGAGCGAAATGAATTCTAGTTTTCATATAAATCCTTTAAGGTCAATTTGTTTTTTTTCAGTAGAGCGTCATCAAAGAATGTTTTCCTGAAATTCCGTTTCATTACATCCACAATGTTCCCTTTCGCAATGTTGTTGTGATGGGTAGCCGTAAAAACGGAACGAAAGAATTGCTGCTCGACAAACCCCATGATGTCCTCGTAATAGTCAAAGCCGTCATAATCCATCGAGGCATTGCCCATACATACATTTCCTTGCCTCCCTACGTTCAATAACGGTGCGTGGTACAATGAAACGGTGTCGGTCAATGTATCCTTTCGATGGAGGGCAAAGACTTTAAGGGTGTTCCCTTCAAGCTTGAAGATCAGTTTTGGCAAGGGATAATTTCCCGAAGCGATACCCGTTCGTGTATCGAAATACAGGGTGTGCTGTTTTGGATGGACGTACCATACCAGTTGGAGATTTCCTTTGAAATCAAAATGAATAAGGTTCTTGGGCAACATTCCCTTAAACCTGAACTTTATCAAATCCCCTTCCAAACACCTAAAGAGGTTTCGGGCGGTATCCTTGGTCAGCGGCATCCCTGCCGTAAGCTTTGCCCCTACGATGTTGTGATATGAAAAGTAGTGCCCCCTGTTGTAATAATCTTCTTCTTGGGAATAACCGATAATGGCAAATTTTGGAAGAAAGTGTTCATCGGGCCGTAAATTGGCAATCTGTTCCATGTTCAAAGCAGTCTTAAAAGTTCGTTGAGATCGGTAAGAAATTCTTCCAATCGATTAAGTTTGTAGGTCGACCCTTCCTCAAAGGGCTGTAGGTTACCTTTTTCGACCGTAGTTAGTTCATAGGCAGAAATAATGTCATATTCGTTGGAACATTCGTTGAGCATTTCGATATAGGAACGGGTAAATTCACTGTCCGCATCGTCAACTATCAGGAAAGATTCCCAATGCTCGAACATACTTTCATAGGCATCCCTTGTTCCGATACGGAACGGCACCCGAAAATCAATGGTATCGGCTTTTGATAACAGTTCCTTGATTCCCTTGTGCAGGGGTTTTCGAGGACGGTATTTTAGTAAAAGGAATTTCCAATCCTGTGGTTCGTATTCGTCGAACAGCTTTTGGTAGCGACCAAAGAACCTGACCGAGTTACAATTACCAAAAACACTCCCGTTTTTCCTATGGTAGGCTTCTTCCTCAAATAGATATTCCCAAAGCCAGTCCACCCTATCCTCTCCCGTATGGAAAAGATTGATATAGGGTAGGCTTTTGATAAAGGACATTAGTATATCAAAAAGCATAGGGTTTTTCCATCGAAGGGGCATAACGGGTCGCAACGGAATGCAATAGACCGTGCTACGATTCCCGATATGGCGTTTCAAGACCAAGCGCAGGTCGGCATCTTCCCGTAAAACTTCGATATGGTCAATTCTTGCCCTTTCTTTCAGCCGATTGGCACATCGCAATATCAAATCATCCAAGCTATCGGATGCCGAAAACCGCCAGTCGTCAATATTTCCCGAAAAGTTACGGGTGGCATCCACCATTAAACTGGCAAGTGCCTTTATATCAACCGATGATCCGTCCTCGATTATCGGCTTGGAAAGAATAGGCAGAACGCTCAGGTCAGAAAGGGAAAAACCTTTGGTTGCAAGACTTTCGGTCTTTGCGTTCCGTACCTGTAATGGGATTGTTGAACCGCCTTGAACAATCGGGCGTGGAACTCTTTGAGTTCTTTCGATAAAAGGGGTGTCGGTTTGTGGGTGCATCTTTCGTGATTTAGAAATTCGTCTACGTTCATCGGTCTATCCCTTTGTTCCTGCCAAGGTCTTGAAATGGATTTCATGATGGCCATTGACTATGCCCTTGTCCATGATATTGGCGTTGGTCAGTTCGGCATAGATCTGCGAATAGTGTTCCATCACTTGCTGATGGGTCAATTGGCTATCCAAATCATCCAACTCAATGGCATTGTTGTTGCCGTCTTGGTAGATGTACTTGCGTTCTATCGTTGCGATTTCCATCATTGAAAAAGTTTTGGGGATTCGTATGCTTTCATATCCTTGATGACCTTTTGCGCTTCCTTGTGGTTCGGGTCTATCTTCAAGATTTCGTTGGCAATGTCCGTTGCCTTCTTATGGTCGCTCATGGGGTTAAAGTCCTTCTCTTTTAGAAGTTGCTTTAACTCGGTGACCTTTTTGGTAGTCGATTCTTTTTTCTTCTTGGCCTGTTGGGTCTTTTGTTCGGTTTCCGCCAAGGCTTTTTCAAAAGCAACGGTGTTTCTGAAAAGTGCCTTGGTCTGCTCCAATGGTTTTTGAAGAACTTGAAAGAATTTCTCGTCCACTTCCGTTACGTTTCCCCGTAGGGTAAGCGGTTTTATGGATTGGAGGGCCTTGTCCTTGGCACTCGATTTGGGCAAAACGGACACGCTGACCGAATCCCCATCAAAAGAGACACTTATGCCATATTGTTCTATACCCGTTTGCCGTAATGTTGAAAAGAAGTCTGTCATAGTAACGGTATTTATAGTTCTTAAAAAAATTTAGTTAAAAGCGGGGCTTGGTTTGCACCGTATTAATTTGCCCCGCTCCTTCCTTAACTCTCTTTCAAGATACGCCCATACCCGTGGGAATCCTCGTAAAAACAGGCTAAAATCCACCCTTTTCTTCCTTCTCCCTGTCCACAAAAAAGCGCCCGATAGGGCGCTGGATTCTACATCCGAAATAACAATCAAAACGCTTATTCTACGTTTGCATTCATGTAGTTCTTTTTCATTAAGGAATTACCTTGATATTTCTGTTTGTTTATTAATAAGTAATTTTACATCATGTTTTATCGAAGAAAGTTGGTTTTTGCTTTACTGGAAAAGTTTGAAGATGGATTGGAAAGCACTCGTCTTCAAAAACTTATGTTTTTGTTGACCCAAATGCAGAAAGAACCCAACTATGATTTCGTTCCTTATCGATATGGGTGCTATTCGTATTCTCTGAAGGCGGATTTGGCGGCTATGGTAAAACATGATTGGTTAGTTGAATCAGAGAAAACCTATAGTCTTAATGTAAAGAAGAAATATTATAAAGAACTTACCCCAGTAGATAAGCAACTTGTCAACGAAACTTTCGAGCTTTACGGAAGCATGAAAACGGATGTCATTACAAAACATACATATATCAATTTTCCGTATTATGCCACCAATAGCATTATAGCAGAGAGAATTCTTCCAGAAAAGTTTTTTGAAAGAGTTGTAACTGCACGTCATAATGATGAATCTACAGTTTTATTTACTATTGGGTATGAAGGTATTTCGCTAGAGGAATACTTAAACAGGTTACTAAAAAACAATGTCCATCTTCTTGTAGACGTCAGAAGAAACCCCTTGAGCCAGAAATACGGTTTTAGCAAAAAGTCTTTAAGTAGTTTTTGTAGTCGATTGGGAATTGAGTACATCCATATTCCGGATGTAGGCATTGATTCTAGTAAAAGGCGAGAATTAAATACGCAAGAAGACTATGATTTGCTTTTCGATGAATATAAGGCGACCGTACTAAAAGAGGCCATTGAAAGTCAAAATTTTATACTCAGTTTGTTGGAAAAACACAGGCGTATTGCCCTTACTTGTTTTGAGGCCGATACCTGTCAATGCCATAGAACCCACCTAGCTGAAAATTTGAAGAAGTCTCCTAATTTTAAATACGATTTGAAGCATATTTAAAAAAATGGCGCTTACAAAAGTACTTATCACTGTAAAAACCTACCCTTCCCTTTCGGCGAAATACGGAGAACTTGTGTGTACGGCAGGTTTTCTAGAAGACGGTTCTTGGATAAGACTATATCCTATACCATTTAGGAAGCTAAAAAAGGACGAGAAGTATACAAAATACCAATGGATTGAATTAGATATTGTAAATAACGACAAGGACTTTAGACCTGAAAGTTTTCGACCGGCCACTATTGACACACCGATTACACTTCTGAATACAATTGATACCAAAGGCAATTGGTATAAACGCAAACAAATTGTTCTTGGAAAAGTTTATACGGATATCAAGGCACTTATAGCCGAAGCACACGATAAGGACATCTGCACATCCCTAGCCGTCTTTAAACCTGCTAAGGTAACCGATTTCAAAGTCGAGAAAGTTTCGGCCGAATGGGATAAGAAAAAATTAGATGAACAAAAAGCGCTACAAGAACAAGGGAATTTATTCGAAATGGAAGAAGAACCCTTCGAGGTTGTGGCAAAACTTCCATATAAATTCTCTTATGTAATTGAAGATGAAAACGGGGTGTCAAGTACAATGATGATTGAAGATTGGGAAATTGGAGCACTATTTAGAAACACACTTGCGGCAGCAGAAGGAAATGAAGCGGTTGCCGTTGAGAAAGTCAGGCAGAAATACTTCGACTATTTTGCTTTGAAAAAAGATTTGCATTTGTATTTGGGCACAACCAAGGCATTTCATTATCGTTCTAAAAATCCATTTATGATAATTGGAACTTTCACACCGGGTATTGAAATACAAACTAGCTTATTTTAATTTTTTGAATTATGCGTTGTATTTTCTGCAAGAAATCGTCCGGCAGGTCTTCAAGTATTCAGCATATCATTCCAGAATCGTTAGGCAATAAAGAATTGATTCTTCGACCTGGTGTGGTATGTGATGAATGTAACCAATATTTTGCCGTGAAAATTGAGAAACCATTATTGGAGATGAAGTATTTCCAAAATGTAAGATTTAGAAACAATATCAAATCTAAAAAAGAGCGTAACATCCCATACAAAACCCTATTTCCGCATAAAGATGGTGGCTGGTTTGATATGTATATGGATGGGGATAGTTTGGGTTTTAGAGGCGATGATACTAAAGTAATAAACTTAATACGCAACAAGAAGGTCAATAAATTAATGTTTGAAGTGGTGGATATGCCTGAAAACAAAAACTACCAAATGTCCCGTTTTCTTGCAAAGACCGCTCTGGAGTTATTTGCTTTAAAAGCAGGTCATAACCAGTCAAATCTGAATGAAGTTATTGATATGTCCGAATTAGACCCATTACGTGAATATGCCCGGTTTGGAAAAGGAGAACAATGGATTTATAGTCAGCGTAGAATTTATTCCGAAGAGGCGCGGTTTGTAGACCCTATATTCAATCCTAAACCCTACGAAGTACTTCACGAATTGGATTTCTTAATCATCGAACCGGGCATATATTATTTCGTTCTTGTAATTATGGGTGTTGAATATGTAATTAACTGTGGAGCTTCTGAGCTGAATTTATTTAATGATTGGTTAGAACGAAATGAAAATCAATCGCCTATAAGGCGTTTTACGGAGAGAATGGTCAAGGAGTAAAAAGCAAGCGTTAGGGATAGCAGCGGCATCGAACGCGGCGGGCCGTTAGGGTTCGTTGCCCAAGAAAGCGACAACGGAGCTCTTTTTGGGCTTACGAAACCTTGGGGCCCGCAAGGGCGATATAGCGGATAGCCCGGGCAACGCCCTAAACCTTACATTGAAATTTCTTGGTTCATGTTTATATTCTGTGACCGTGCACTTTGTGAGTTACATTTCTCTTCTTTTTCCTCCGGTTCGGCATCGTACTTTTCATCAAGGTCGGTATTGATTTCTACGAGCCTTTTCTGAACCAATGCCAGTTTTTCGGTCTTGTCGAATTCAAGTTCCAATACTTTCCGGTTGGCCTTTATGGATTTTTTGTACTCGGCCAGATGTTCCTTTTGTGCCAAGAGGGATTTCGGGATTTTGGATAGGGCATTGTAAACATAGTCGGTCAGGCTTTGCCAGTTGGCCACGATTCTCTTGGAACCATAACCATAGGAGGCATTCGGGGTAAGTACCAATAAGCGGTGGTGCAATTTGTCTTCTACGTCAAGAACCAGTCTTGCATTGGATATAGTCATAATGGTATGCTGGCCAACTTCTTCCCGTTTGGCCTGTAACCTCGAATTAAGTATTTGGCCCAACATATTGGCATCCATGGTATCGGGGCTATCAAGTGCCTTTCCCAATGCACTATAGTAAACGTCCTTTTCTTGCAGCGTGGTCCACAAGGACAGGTCTTTTTCAAGTTTGTCAATATTCTTTGTCGTTCTTGTCAGTTCGGTTTCATAAAAGGCGATATTGTTCTTGGCCTCCAAACGGTTCTTCTTGAAAATGGATCGTTCCAGTTCCAGTTCGTCCAATTCTTTGCCCAATTCCTCTTTTTCCAGATACAACGGGTCGTTCTTTGCGACCGCCAAGAGCGTTTTGTAATCTATGGTGCCCTCATCGTTTACCGCGCCCATATCCAGCCGATTGAACTGTATGGTGCCATTGGTCAATTGCTCGATAAAATTTTTCTTGATGTTGACGTTGTTGAGCATGAGGGCATCGGTACAGTTTTCGACAATGTAAAAGGAAACAACGACCTTGTCCCCAAAATGCTGCTTTGCGCCAATATTGCCTTTACGGACTCCCCTACCGTTTCGTTGGTCGATGTCCGTCGGACGATAGGGAATGTCCACGTGATGGATGCGTACCAATCTTTCTTGGATATTGGTACCGGTCCCCAACTTTTCAGTAGAACCGATGATGACCCTATAAGTGCCTTCGTTCACTTGCTTAAAGCATTCCAGCCGCTTGTTGTCGGTCTTGAAATCATGGATAAATACCACTTCTTCTTTGGGAATATCGAATTCTTCGGTCAGAATGCGTTTGAGTTCATCGTAAATATTAAATGTGTCTTTCGGTACGCCCAGGTCCGAAAAAATGGCCTGTGTACCTTTAAAAGCGTCCGTTTTCCTATAGGTGTCATATACCTCGGAGGCTATTTTCTGCAGTTTGGCATCGCCCGGATCTTCTAGGTTCTGGTTCAACATCCTTGGGTCTATGGAGGCGTTTCTCATGTGGTGCAAGGCAATCAGTGAGAGGGCGCTTTTTTGGTCTTCCGTATAGTCCTTATCCCCATATAATAGGCTGCTGTCCCCCGTTCTTAGAAATTCCTTGATCTGTTCAAAATATTCCAATTGGGCCGCCGTGGGTTTTAGCGTGTGCACATCGAGCTGCATTTTGGGCCTATCGATTTGGTGCGTGGTTCCGTTGACAATTATGGAAATCTCATTGTACAGTGAGGACAACAGTTTCATTTTCTTGAACGAACGAAAGCGTTCGCGAACTTTATAATCCCCCGAGACGGTAGGTTCAAATTCATAGGATTTGTTGGCGAAGACCTGTGCCCATTGGTCGAATGATGTAATGTTCATCTGTTCCATTCTATGCGGGATTAGATATTTGAACAGCACATAGACCTCCGTAATGGAATTGGAAATGGGCGTACCCGATAGAAAAGTGGTCTGAAAATCCCTTGTCTTTGCCCTCTGCAGTGTTCGGATGGCCACCAAAAGGTTTTTACTGCGTTCGGAGCCTTTGTTGGTATTCAGCCCCGCAACCCTGTGGTGCCTTGTTGTGTACATCAGGTTCTTGAACTTGTGGGATTCATCTACCATAATATGTTCAAACCCCATCTGCTCAAAATCGATGGCATCGTTCTGTTTGCTTTTGATCTGGTAATAGACCTGCTCCAAGGTTACGTTCAGGTTTTCCTTTCGTTTCTCCAGACCTTTGAGCACCCTTTTGCCTACATCGTATTTATTTTCGTTGATTACGCTAAGGTCGCGTTCAAGGTTTGCCAGCTCCTCGCTTATGATTTCATGGATGATCTCGGGGGATTGGGGTATGAACTTAAACGTGTCATGACTCATCAGCACGACGTCATGCCGGCCATTTTTTATTTTCTTAAAAAAGGTGTCTCGCTTTGTCTTCCCGTTTACTACCTTATCATGGGCCACCAATAGTTTCATCGTGGGAAATGCATTTAACAACTCCCGTTCCAATTGCACCACGGTGGAGCGAAGACCGATGACCAATGTCTTTTCCGAGAGGTTCAGCTCCTTTAGTTTCTGGGTCGTAAGGGCAATATCCAAGGTTTTTCCAAAACCGACTTCCTTGTTGACCAAAAGGCCTTGGTTTACGATGATTCCCGCAACCGTATCCATTTGGCTTTTGTACGGGGTAAAATATTGCAGCCCTTCAAAATGAAGGTAGTCACCGTCGTATTTCGGATGGACCTGGGCATCGTAGGTATTGTAAAAAATACGCTCCAATTGCGCCTTGATTTCAGGCTTGCCCAAGATGTATGCGGTAAACTCCTTGTAAATAAGGTCGAACTTGATGCGTATTTCCTGCATTTTCGCCTTGTCCGTGCGCTTATATTGTTTCGAGCCTTTTGTGACGTAGGGTATGGTGGAGTTCAATGCGCCTTCCAATATCTCTTTGAAATTGTAATAGCGATGTTCCGTACGCACGCTGAATTTTTTGATATACTCATAATCCGTCTTTTCGATTTTGACCATGTACTTGGAGGTACTCTCGTTATAGGCGATATGTACCAAGGAGCGGTAGGTGTCGAAAATGAAGGCTTGGGTATATTCAATGGGAAACCACGGTTCATGGAGTTTGATATCCAGATCCTCGTAAGGGGTCATCGGTGGCTTTACCTTTTCCAAGGCAACAACAGTACGTTCGATATAGGATTTGTCCACATAGGACTGATATTCCCCAAAATCGTTTTTGCGATAGGCATTCAGTTTTTCGTAAATGGTTCCCGATAAAAACAGGAACTTGGGGGCCAGTTCCCATCCCTGCTCCTTCGGGTCCAAAAACAATAGTTGCAGATCCAAAGCCTTTTTTATGATTTCGTCCTGTTCCATGCCCGTGTTCGAAACCAGGGAATCCAATTTTATTCGATTGAATTTGTTCAGGGAATAATAAATGGCATCTTCCAAGCTGAGCACTTTCTTCGGCTCTTGCGGCTTTTCTTTTGAAATCGACCGGAATGATTTATTGAAAACCTCCGATTTGATAAAGTTTCCGTCTTTCGGTGTTTCCAGCCCCAAAATCAAAGGCCCCTGAATATCCAAGGTCACAAAGGGATAGTTGGCTTTGTCATGGAGCCGCCCGTACTGGAAATTGAAGGCATCGTATTGATAGTCTAGCTCGTCCCTTACCTTGTCGATCTGTTCTTCGGGTGCCCGTAAAAATTTGAAATAGGTATCCCGCAGCGCTATTATTTTTGACAGCCTATCGAACTCCCGGGGCTTTACTTTCAATAACCGTAAACCGTTTTCCTCTTCTACTTTATAGAGTTTTTGTTGCTTGATGGTCAGATTTCCAGGTTTAAGTTCGGGATCGTCAGCACCGGAAATACCGATGGCCGTTTCTTCCGCCTGCGAGGTTTCTTTAGGTTTTGGGGCAATGGCCGGAATTGTGGCCTTTTTTTGCGCCTTTGGTTGCACGGTAAATCCTGCCATCAACGCTTTGATTTCAAGAGCGATATGCGCCAAGCCTTTATCGCTTTTTACGGTGTAGTCCGCATTGTTGTAGAGACCGCCTTCTTCGATAGTTCCAATAATTTGGGAGGTATATTCGGTATAGTAGTCGTTTATCTGAACATTATTTTTCCCTACGGTTTGCTCTGAACTGTTGGCAAACAAGCTGTTTATTTTCTTCTGTTCGTTCGAAGTTTCAATACGCCGGTTATTTTGGAAAACCAGAATATCCGTTACAATAGCCGTGTTCTCTTTGGAAAACGTAGTATCGGGCAGACGCACCCCACCCATAAAATTGTTTCGCTTGATGATATGCTCCCGAATTGGAACGTATTTGGTCCTGTCCATAAAATTCTTGGTGCATATCAAAATGGAAACACCTGAAGGTTTTAGACATTCAAGACTTCTGTAGACAAAATAGGAATGGATATTTCTGGAAATCTTGGTTTGTAACGGATGGCCCATTAGACCGCTGTCGAATATTTTATTGTCCCCAAAGGGCACATTGCTGATGACCAGGTCATAGCTTTTCGCAGCATCGGTCCGGGAAAGGTTTTCAAAGGGAACGCCGAAGATTTTGACCCGCTGCCGGAACCTGAAGTTGTGCTCCAATATTCGTACGGTTAGTATCTCCTTTTCAAAAGCGGTAAACTTCGCGGAGGGATAGCGCCTCAACAATTCCCGAATGAACAGCCCGTTACCGGCGCTTGGCTCAAGAATGGTTTTAGGAGTAAAGGACCCTTGGGTTTTTAAATAGTGGGATATTGCATCGATAATCGGCTCGGGGGTGTAAAAAGAATTAAGCGATCCTTTTTTTAGGCTACCGATAATGGTGTTTGTGTATTCTTCGCCATAATATTTCTCCAATATCCTAATGAGCTGTGCCCGGTAGGCATCATTTTTTAGAATGTCGAAGATATTTCCGAATCCTGGATTGTTGATGAAAAAATGGGATTGATTTTCAGGACTGTGGAGTGCTTCAATCGTCCTGACCAAATAATCCAGGTACTTCTTTTTTGAGTATTTCATTTTGAGTGAGTGAGTTAAGGAACTTGATCGGATGGTTATGTTACATAATTAATCCTTTGTTTTGGTTACTGTTCAGAAGCTTGCGAACTTCTTGCAGATCATTTCTTGAGAGCGTAAAACCCAAGTCCTTTTGTAAAGCCATATTGCATTTGTCCGTTATATTTTCAGACCTGCAAAGAATTCCCTGGAACTCTTTTTCATGTTTGAGAAAATATTCCTTGGCAAGGTCGATTCCGTGTTCTTCGACCATACATTTTCTGGCATATCTGAGCCTTTTACAAATCCATTCGTAATTGTAGTACAAAAGGTTTTCGTACAAATCACGGTTCGCCATATAGTTATCCGAAACCAACTTTTGTGTTTCCCTATCGAATAGAATAACACTGCCGTTATCGTCCCCTTCGCTAAAATCCATGTAGTAGGTAAAATCGATGGTTTCCATTACCTTCTCAAAGGTGTTGCCCTGATGTATAAGCATATTCCGATCCATGCTATTGTTGTTTTATTTGTGCAGTTTGTATGGTTTGATTTTTTTGAAGTTTTGCCAACGCAGTTTGGAAATTAGTACTTCGGGAATAGGTTCGGTTGATGTGTTCCAATACCGAGTCGTCAACCGGTCTGGAATTCATTGCTGACCGATGATGTTTCCCTTCCAAAAAATGCCATTTTCCTGTGCCATAGTGCTTTTTTAGACTGGCCTCATTGGTGTCGGATTTCAAGGAAATGGCATCCGTTTCGACCAAAAAGTTCTTTTTTGAAATGACCTCTTTCGATATATAGTACTTTTCAATGGCCGAGAGCGAACCCGATTGCATCCGGCTTTCAAAATTTTCCCAGCGTAAACGCCCCTTTCCATTTGCCCCGTCATGTTTCCCTATCTGTAACGTTCCATTTTGAACCCCTAGGCGGAGTCCATGTTTAAGATGGGCCAATACTATAATTCCGCTATCGAGAAATCGCTTCTTAAACTCTTGCTTTTCAAAATAAATGGATTCCTGTTTCGGTGCCGTTTCCATAAATGACTGAAAAACAAAATAAAGGTCGGTCGCCTCGGTCAATGTCATTATGGTTTCCTTCCCTTGCGACAAGGACAGATAAAATTGCTGGCCAAAATAGTTTTTGGGGTTCACTAATAGGTCTTCCTTTGGGGAGGAAATACTATTTTGAAAATAGGTGTTGCTATGAAATGTTTGCCGAACGGCATCATTATAGACCCGACAAATCGCCAATTTGTAATCTTGGCCGACTTTCAGAGCACCTATATCGAAAAAAATATGGCTTAATTTAAGTTTATTGCCCATTTCCGGATGCAGTGCACCAAAGTACCGTTCCAATCTTACCGTGTCATAAGGTTTCCATAGGGGAATATTTTCATGATTGCGATAGGCTACGCAGAAAGTTTCGTTAAGGGTGTCAAAGCCCAATTGCATCATGGCCACTAGCTTTTCCCCTTCCATGACCCGAAGATTTCCGAAGGGAACAATCTTGTGGTCTTGTTCTATAAAACGTTCTTTCCGTTTTGCGGCTACCAATTGTAATTTAAGGTTCTTATCTACATATCCCCTTTTTGCAAGCTGGAGTTGTTTCATGAAACCCAATCGTTTCGCATCGTTTACCTCTTCAGGTGTTACTTTGTCGTATTCCAGAAGGCTGAAATCCCTGAAATCGGGGTCTTTAGCGCTCATCCTATAGTTATTTACGGAATGGTACAGCCTTCTTGCCGAACGCAGTACCTTCTGCCAACGTTTTATGCTATTCTTCTCCATCTTTATTTGGATTTATTTGGATTACATGTTCATATATCTTCTTCTTTAAGGCAAGTGAGG
The DNA here is from genome assembly GCF_040148835.1 of Allomuricauda sp. NFXS6. Taxonomy (NCBI): domain Bacteria; kingdom Pseudomonadati; phylum Bacteroidota; class Flavobacteriia; order Flavobacteriales; family Flavobacteriaceae; genus Allomuricauda; species Allomuricauda sp. NFXS6. Next base: position 129,594 of record NZ_JAGEMG010000005.1, read on the forward strand.
GTCTCGGATCGATCTTTACTTGATTTTTGATGGTCTCGTAATGTAAGTGGTAGCCAGTGGAACTTCCCGAACTTCCCACGGTAGCGATGAGTTCATGCTGTTCGACCTTTTGGCCCTTATGGGCCAAAACTTTATCCAGATGCCCATAAAGGGTCTGAAAACCGAATCGGTGCTTGATTATGATATGGGTTCCATAGCCCTTATCGGAATAGAAAATATCGGTAATGATACCGGAGGCCGATGCGTAGACGGGTTTGCCGTTGGATGCGGCCAAATCGATTCCAAAATGTTTTTTTGTCTTTCCGGAAATCGGATGGCTCCGAATACCGTAATCGCTCGAAAGTATATAATCTCCTTTTTCCAAGGGAACGGCGGAAGGGAGTTGCTCCAATAGTACGTGGCGACATTTCAAGTACGTTTCCAGTGAACCTATATAGGAATAATCGGGAATTTGATAGAGATACGTCACGATGCGTTCCTCGATGGCCATCAGTAGTTGTTCCCGCTCTTTTTGAACGGTCAGTGAATCGCCATAATCGGAATTTATATTCAGTTTTAGGCGTTCTTGATACTGGGCCATGGCAACGGTGGCGTCATGCAGTCTCGTTTCCGACATCTTGTGATCTCCCTGTACAAAATACACAAGGCATACAAGCGTCAATAAAAGAAGATAGGCCAACTCCTTTCTTCCCAATTGTTTCAAGCATTCCCAAATGCCCAAGATGATATTTTTTGTTCGAAATGTTGTGAATTCAAAAAAATTCATATATTTGTATTTATAAGCAAATATATTATTTTAATGCAAATACACAAACATTAATAGGATATGATGAACAAATGGCTTGTGGAAGACTATAGGATTCATCTCCCCAAACTTTTTGAACACTTGGGTTTCCAAAGTATTCGAACGGAAAAGACCCATCGCATTTTCGAAAATGCCGGACTGTATTATATAGTCATATATACAGAAGAGGGCTTTTTGTACTATAAGGCCCAACGTCCGAAGGAAAAACTCTCGGCAACAGATCTGATCACCGAACACGTCTCGAAAATTGAGGGCGTACAAAAAGAAATGCTATGGGACAAGGTAGCGGCCTACCATACAAAGGTATTGGAGACTGACGCTTTGACCATATCAAGGGATTGGAAGGGTGAGTTCAAAAAAGTGCCCAAGGATTTCAATCATTTCGATTCTTATAGACTTCCCATCCAAAATAATGGCGAAGGCCTGTACGGTGATGCTGCCGATTTACCCTCTTTTACCGGCCGTATGTTCCTAAACGAAAAAGGGGAGATTCTTTTCCCCCTGTTCAATATGCAGAATACCGTTTGCGGGTATTTCGTCGACGCGGGCAAAAATGTGGCCCCCTACCGGGAATCAGCTGCGAAGCATGCCTTATGGTATTCCAATATACCCAAGAAAATTGACGGACTCTTTCTTTTCAAGAATCCCAAGGAGGCCTTGGCCTTTCATAAAAAATTCCAATTGAAAAACGTGGTGTATATGGCGTTGGGAGAAATAAATTCACAAACAACCGATATTCTTTTTCAAATACGGCAAACCGTTAAAGTGGACAAGATTATGCTTAGTTTTACCGGAGAAAAGAAAATAGAAGGTTATTTACGGGACCTTCATTTCATAACCTTCATAAAGGATTCCGGATTCAAATTGTCGTTGACGGACAGGGATATGGTACTAAGATTCCCTATTGGCGACAAAAAAGCCTTTTCCAGATTTTATGACCATACGAAAAGGTACAATAAGGAACTGGCCCAAAGCTTTTTAAGATATAACAACATACTCGACCAGCATCGATTGAACCGGTACGGAATCTCGGTTTCCAAAAACGAGGAAAGTATCAAGGTGCGATTGCCCTTGGAGACGAACGCCATTAAACTTTTGGTCTGGTCGTACTATAAAAACTATTTGAACAAGGCGATAGATATTCTAAAACCCAAGTCCGGTAATTGGTATTCGGAATGGGAGACCATGGAACATCGATCCAAAAGCGGAAAGGAGGTGCAGTTGAAAGAATATAGAATCGCACTATAAAAAAAATGGAAAAAGGGCGCTCCCGCCCCTTTTCCGTTCCTTAACTAGCAAATCACTCCTGAAATGCTCGTTACTCAAAAGTACTTAATTAAAAATTCCTTAACAATTAAAAATCACTCAAAAATGGAAAAACAAGTAGAAAAAGTGTTCGTAAAACTCAATCAGGCATGGCAGAAAGGCGATGCGGTCGCCGTCAACGACACAACGTACAAAGTGAAGACGGCCGACAATCTGACCTTTGAAATCGATAAGCAGAGCGAATATCTCGAAATGCAAAAGTCTCCTGCGCAGCGATTTGCGTTGGGCGAGGCCAAAGAACGGCTTGAAGGTGCGTATATCAGTTTTGCCAAGCTCCCCGAGAATGTGCAGGATGCCATCGTAAGAGGGGAAGAATACCTCCATAAATCCGCGTATCCAAAAGATGGTGTCATCAAGGAAAGCGTTAAAATGGTGCAAATGGTATACAGCCCCACTTCTGGTTCCCGATTGGATGTTCAAATCAAGCGCAAGGAGGAGGTAACCTTGGCCCAGGCCAAGGCATACAACCACCAGTTTACACAGGCCGAGTTTGACAAAATGGTCAATGAGGGCCGGTTCGTTTCCTTTGAGGGCCGTTCCTCCAATGGAGAATCGTTCACGAAACTGGCCTATTACGAGCCAAAACTGAACGACATCCGTACAAAATCGGCTTTGTCGTCCAGCACCTATCTCTATGGGCAACAATTGACCCAAGAACAGGCGGATTCCTTAAATCAGGGCAAGGAGACGAAAATAACGATCAAGGCAACCAAGAAGGGGCCCTTGACCTATATGGTCAGCTACAGCCCGAGAGCCGAGCGCTTTATTACTAAATCTTTGGAAAAAGCAAAGGTCAAGGATATGGAAACCAAGGATGCGATAACGGTAAGCGGCGAAAAAAAAAGAAACAGCCTAGCAACGCCATAAGTATGTAATCCAATAATTACCAACTCAATGTAATGGCCGACATGCTTGGTGTGTCGGCCATTTTAAAACCTTTCCATGCAAAGTCCAAACTACGGGGATAACCCGCAACACTATAAAAATTTGATTGCCCAGATCAATGAAGAGGCTAATTTTCCGATGTACCTACATCAGAACGGATACAAGTTGGTACAACAAAGTGCCGGGTCTATGGAGTTTCAAAATGACGAGGACCGCATTGTACTGCAGACGATGCGCAAACCCATGACCTACTTCAACCGGAACGATTCCTGCGACAAGGGCCTGTTCTTTAAATACCTTTTGCAACGTAGTGCCAATTTCTACAAAGCCATAGAAAGCGGTTTGGAAATAACCAATCGAACCTACGATCTAGGGAACACCGTTATCAAAATCACAAAATCGAATGCTTTCTTAAAATCGTTGGAAGAAAAATACAATATAGTCCCGTTACGGAATTCAAACTATTTACGGATCCATCGGGGAATCTGCAAAGCTACCATAAACAGTCCGCTCTTTAGGGGCCGCATTTTCAATGCCTATCACATTAGGGACAACGGCGGTAGAATCGCCAACATCGCCTTTCCCAAATATGATTTGGCGGGCGACCCAAAAAACTATATCCTCTATAACAAGCCCTACCGCAGAAGGGCCGACAATAAAGTAAAAAAGTTCCGTCTTGTATTGAATCAAAAAGATCATTTTCTTTTTCATTCCAAAATCATGGCAAGGCCGACCAGAATTATTTTCGGGGAAAGCGGTATAGACCTTCTTTCCTACCAAGAACTTCATGGCAAAAAGGATGATTTCTACGTTTCCTTCGGTGGGAACGTGCACAGGGAAAAACTACAATTCTTCATGCAATTGATTACGCCAATGCTACAAAATAAAGGCCTCGAACTCAAATCCATCATGGACAATGACATATCTGGCCATGAGTATGACCTAAAGATCTTTACGGCCCTGATCAATCAAAACAATACGGACCTCTATGCGGAAGCCTCGTTCAAAAATGGCAATGTCAGTTTGAGCATCCATTATACTGAAAAAGTGCGAAATCGGATTGCATCCCACAAAAATCTCTTGGAGGAAAAATTGACCTCTGACCTCCGTAGGGATAACCATGTTTTTGGTTTGGTTCGATGTGTGGGGTTCTCCGATAAATTGCTTTTGGAATTCTCTTTACAGGAAGTAATCAATACTACCCATATCATACGGCAACAAAATGTATTCAAGACCTTACTCGACGCCATTAACGGCCTGTATCTCCCTTTTACCGCCAACATCCATAAATCAAACGGAAAGGACTGGAACGACGACCTCATGGTTTCGAAAAAAACAAAATTTATAAAAATGGAAAAAGTCGTACCCAAGGAATTGGGGATTGGCGATCAAATCGAATTGAAATCGCCCAAGGGTCCAGAGGGCGCAACGAACAAAGGAACCATCAAGTCCATAAAGCCAAATGGCGTCGAATGTGATTTCGGGTTGACCTATACGTATGCCATCCCCTATTTGGCCATTGTCTCCCATTTTAAGAACACCGCTTTTCTTTCCAGGGAAAGGGAGGATGAAAGAACAAAGAAAAACGATAACTTACAAAACCATATCGCATGAATATCATGGAACCACTATCGGAAGAACTACAGGACAACCAATATTATGTCGCCCTCTTGGACGAACTCGTCGAAGAGAACGATATCGAACTAAAGCACCGTCTGCAAAAAGCGGATACCTATGCCCAATTCATCAACGATCAGGCCGGTCTATTGATGGATAAGACCATAGACTACATAAAGTCGAATGAAGTATCTTTCGTCCTTGCGTCCAACATAGTGGTAGAGCAATGGAAGGAACGTATGTTCAATTAGTCCTTCAATTTCATTCCAACCCTGAAGTTTTCAACATGAAGGACAAGAATCTGGCTTTTTCGGCAATGCTACTATCCGTGCTGGTATTTACGGTAATAGGTTTTACGGGCTACTATCCCATCCTGCAGGACCGGCAGTTGGATTCCAATCTTTCCGAAATAGTTTATCGGTTCTTGATGCGATTTGGACCCTTACAAAGCCCCCTGAAAAGCAGGGGATTGTTGGTGATGTGCATTTTTGGTGCGGTCTTGTTATACAACCCTAAAAAACAGGAAGGCAAATCGCTCTCCGGTGGCCTTTCGTATTTTGGTATGGGCTGTATGCTTCTTTTAATATCTGCATATTTTAAAACGAACCATATCGGTATGTTGTGGTTGTCCGCAGGTCTCTATTTTTTAGGGTTCCTATTTACCGTGTCCGGTACGGTTCATATTTTCCAAACGATGAATTTCGGCAACATGGTCGATGACGACCCTTTCAATGACCGGAACGAGATGTTTCGGCAAACGGAAAAACGTGTGGACACCGAACATTCGGTAAACATACCTTATGAATATAGGTATAAAGGGAGATTAAGAAAGGGCTGGATAAATTTTGTCAACCTTTTTCGCGCTTTGTTGATTATCGGTACGCCAGGTAGCGGAAAGTCCTTTGCCTTGATCGAGGAAATTATCGAGCAAATGATAGAAAAGGATTTTACCATGCTGCTCTATGATTTTAAATTCGACACCCTGAGCAAAATCGCCTACAACTACCTCAGAAGAAAAAGGGAACGGCCCGAAAATGACAAGGTCCCCCGAACCGTAAAAATTCCGGAATTCTACGTCATAAGTTTTGATAACATCGAAAAGTCGAACCGTTGCAATCCCATCGATCCGTATTTGATGAAGAACCAGTCCGATGCTGCGGATGCGGCCACCGTTATCATGAAAAACCTGAACAAGGATTGGATAAAGCGCAGCGATTTCTTCGCGAAGAGCGCCATAAGTTTCGTTTCGGGACTGATTTGGTACTTGAAGAAGAAATCCGAGGAATTGGGCAAGAACATATGTACGCTTCCCCACGCCATTACCTTATCCATGGTCAACATCGAGTACCTGTTGGAAATCATGATGCAGGACCTGGAGGTACGCACCTTGATGATTCCATTTAAGGATGCCATGGAAAGACAAGCGGGCCAGCAATTGGCAGGGCAGACCGCGAGCGCACAAATTTCACTATCGATGTTGGCCAACAAGGAAATCTACTATATCATGACCGGTAACGATTTTCGCCTGGATATCAACAATCCCAAAAAACCTAAAATCGTGTGTATCCAAAACAATCCTGACCGTTCGGAAGTCTACGCGGCCCCTATCGGCCTCTACATCAATAAGACCTTGCAAGTAGTCAATAAACCCGGGGGAAGACCGTTAGGATTGATTTTCGATGAAGTCCCGACTGTCTTTATTATGGGGCTTCGAAAGATAATCGATACCGGAAGGTCGCACTATATCGCTACCATATTGGGCATCCAGAGCGTCACGCAACTGATCGCGGATTACGGTAGAGAACTTGCGGAGGTTATATTCGACAATTGCTCGAACGTTTTCAGTGGGGCCGCCAAAGGAGAAACCGCAAGACGGATAAGTGAAATATTCGGTAGGATACATCAGGAAAAAAAGAGCAAAACGGTTTCCAATAACGACACTACGGTCAATTATAGTACCATTCTCTCCGAACTGCTGCCGAAGAGTAAGATTACGAGCATGTCCACAGGTCATTTTGGGGGAATCGTTGCCGACACCTTTGAAAATCCCATTGAACAAAAACTATGTTTCGGCCAGATAAGACCTAATATGGCCTCGAAGAAAATTCAAGGTAGATACGATATTCCCGTACATACCCATTTTAAATGCAAGAACCATAAAGAGTTGGTCGAAGGAAAGCTACGACTTATTGGGACCCTTGATTTTTTCGATAATGTCCATGCAATCGATTTCCAGCAATTGGACTATATTGATTTTTACAATGTATATCTAAAGGAGTTTGCCCATAAGCACTATTCCAATACCATAAAACGTATGCAGTTCATAGCATTGGTACGTGAACTGAAACTTTTTGACCACCTGCCCCGTTTGGAAGAGCTTTCAAGAAGGAAAACTTCAAAAGAAGATCTAAAGGCTTTCATTTTTAAGTTAGTGGACCGGATGTACATTGACAAGGAAATCGATAATGTGTTGGATATCAATTTTTTGAAAGTCATTAAGGATATCGATACTTTAGTTCAGGAGGAATATTTGATAAGCACGGGAAAGCAACTCGAATCCACCGTTTTCGATAAAAATAAAATGGGTGATCAGATCGGGGAATCCCTAGAGAAGGAAGAGGCCATCGCAGCGCATTTCATGAAAGAATATCGTAAGAAGCCGAGCAGGGAATTGGCAGATGCGTTCTTAAAGGTCCATCAAATCCCGACATTCGAAAAGGTGTCGGCAAGCCAGGAAGTGAATTTGTTCGCCGCTGCCGAACAAGAGGATCTGGAGGCTTTATATTCGAGTTTTCCGGTCGAAACCAAAGAAGAATAATGAATAGCAACTTAGCATAGCCTCAAATTCACCAATCAAGAATGCCGATAGCTGAAGTGTCATATAAACTAGTAAACTAAATAGTATGGAAGATATAGAAAAAATCATGAAAGGGTCAAAGAAGGACTTTGCTTACATCGGGGAGCGTTTGCGTATGATACGCGAAGAACTGGTCAAGAAGGACACCGACAATCAAATTACGAGTCAATTCTCAATGAAAAAACTTGCGGAGCGTTTTGATATGAATCCCATGACCATCGCGAACGTCGAAAGGGGAACCATTTCCCTTACCACTATAAAGCTGGCACTATATTATTATACGTTGGGCTATAATATGATGTGGATCTTTTCGTACGATAACGAGTTTATCGAAAAGCACAATATCGGCGAGAACGTGGTGTACCAAACGGATGTACAGGAGGAATATAAGGAATTGGAGTCCTCTATAGTGGATGCCTTAATGACCTTCAAGAAGAAAATTTAAAGAGGGGTATCACAATTTGTGATACCCCAAAACCGACCAAATATGACAAAGATCGTATCAGAAACCATTGCCGAAACAATCCATTATTTAAGGGGGCACAAGGTAATCTTGGATTTTTATTTGGCAAGATTATACGAAGTGGAAACAAGATCGTTAAAACAGCAGGTCAAACGGAACCTCGACAGGTTTCCGGAGGATTTCATGTTCGAGCTCAGCGTCCCTGAGATAGATGAACTGGTATCACAGAATGTGATACCCAACAGAAGTATTTTAGGTGGGGCCGTTCCCATGGCCTTTACCGAACAAGGGGTGGCTATGCTTTCCAGTGTACTTAGAAGCCAAAAGGCACTTGATGTCAATATCGCTATAATGAGAACCTTTGTCCAACTCAGAAAGCTTTTTCAATCGAACAAGGAGCTGGAGAAACAAATACTGGCTATGGAACGGAAATACGACCAGCAGTTCAAAGTGGTCTTTGACGCGATCAAAAAGCTTATCGTCAAAGAGACCGGGCCCAGAAAACGTATTGGATATAAGTAACCAGGTTACGATGGGAAATTTAAACTCGTGTACCAATTCAATATTTCAATGACTTTATATTTCAAACCAATAAAATGAAGCGTCCCGCAAAAAAGTTTACCATGGAAGAATTACTTGAGTTCGCCGATTGGTGTAGAAATGGATTGACCAATTCGGAATATAAATCCTTATCAAGTTCAGGACTTCTTTACCCAAATTGGCGTAAAAGTAAGGAAAAAGCCAAAGTTGAGGAAAATTTGAAACAGGCCAGACTATGGTTCAATGCAAGACCTGGGGATATTCTAACAGTAATTTCAAAGGACCCTAGATCAAAAATAGAGCTGGGAGAAAAACTCGTAGTCCAAAAGATATGGCACTCAATACGAGAACTAAACGACGAAAGAGCAAATGTCTATGATGTGAGATTAAAACGGACTAGAAAATCCTCGATAAAAAATATAAAAATCTCGGCATGGAGTGATGGAGTTTTGGTTAACTCCAACTGGCTTTTCGAAAAGTCAAGCTCTTAGGGATAATTAAAGAATTTGGGATATTTAGTTGAAAATAAGAGGCGCAAATAATCAATTTTTATTGCGTCCCCAAAATCATGACATTGGCTTCAACTTCTAAATTAACGACACTAGCCATGTTTTTTGAAACACTTTATTAATAAAATTCTCCGTGATACAAGGAGCTTAAAATAAGCAGGGTATGAATTCTGATGGTCTTTTAAATATTTACGAACAATACTACGAAGCTGAATTGAAATATGGGTTCTTCATCAAGGCGAAATCATGGCAATCCATAGGCCAGGTCATGTTCATAGCCGGAATTGACGAAGGGCAGCCCTTGAGAGGGGAACCACCCTATTTCAACAACCCAAAAGTTATCGTAAGACTATTCTATGCCGACAGTGTTTCGCAGATTACCGAGTCGACCACGTCGCGGGTCGTAGCTTTGGTGGATGGTGGTACTTATAGGTACCAGCCTGTTGTCTGAAAAAGTGTTTCGCCAAAACCAAATCCCGATAAGGTGTCTTTTCCTAGATAAATAAAGATTTATATTTCGAGTAGTCAGTAAACTCGTCCTTAAACCCGTTAAAGACGTCTTCTTCTTTATAATCGCCACCTAGAAGTGAACTGAATGCATAAACACTTTTTCGTAGCAATGAGGCCTGTTCGGCACTAACTTTTCGGTTTGACATCTCGATCAATTTTTCCCGTAAGCCGTTTTCCATATGGTACTCCATCGTTTCAGGATGTAAATTGGGTTGAATACCTTCATAGACCATTATGTAGGCAACCTTTCCGTACCACTGCTTTTCCATTAAATAAGAGACCCATAGGTTTTTAAGCTGCCCTCGTCCCTGCTTTTTTATACTATCCATGGCCGTGCGTTGTTCTTTCAGTACATCATCCAAATTTTTCAGGGAACTGAGATATTCATTAGTGTTTTTACGTAATGGAACACTGACCGGATATTTGGAATAGATGGATGCTACATGGATTTTATCTCCCCGTGCTTCAAAAAAGAAACCTCTGGCATTGAAAAGCCTTATATAATCGGTTGGGGATTTTTCAAATAGGATATTGAATCCTTCCATTGCCTTATGAAAGGCCTTTAAACTCTTTTTCTCGTAACCCGTTCGAAACGTTTTGGTCATGCTCCCATATAATTCCGGCATCAATATCGGCAGGAAAAATGATGTTGGATTTAAATCCATGGCTTTTGTGCTATCGTCCGCTGTTAGCATTTCCAACACCTTTTCATTTTGGTTGATGGACCCGGTGGAAATATAGGCTTCATCGGAATTGGAGGGAATTATTCCTTGCAATGTAAGGGGAATGGAATGTGTGCCAGAATTCAAAAAGGTAACGTTGCCGTGATGATATTTTAGACCTAACCCCCGTAGTAGATAAAATGCGATGTTCGTATCGTTGGTTATGTCAAAAACCGATTTTTCCAGCACCTTTTTAATCAACCCCGTCCTTATTTCCAGTTTTTTGATTTCCCTTTTCGATTCGGTCTTCGCGAATTCGGCTCGAATGTCATCAAACCTATTTTTAAGGGTCTTGGGCAACATTTTTCCGTTATTTGCACCTAGATAGTGGTTCAAAAAAGAATAGTGCTCAGTACGTGCTATAAGTGGCAGCAAGTCCTTAAGATTTCTGTTTACAACAAATTCCGACAATAGCTCCTTGCTTTTATTTGTGCCCAGATACGATTTGTAGAAAGCGTTCTTTATCAGTTTTTTGATTTCAAGGCTAAACTGATTACTCCCAATATCAATGTGGGTCTCGGAGGACTGGTCTCCACTCAATCGGGAATTATTGGGCCAATCGTGTTGCAGGCTTATCTCGGATGCCTTAAAAGTATATCCCGACTTATCATATATAATAAAGTCCGCCAATTGCCTATTCCTTCCATATAGTAGCTGACAATCGATGTTCTGATAAGATTTCAGGACATCGGGCAAATCCTCGGTCTTAATATTATTGAAGAGTTTAAATGTGGTCAGCAGTTGCTTTTCCAAACGTTTTTTGTGCATGGGTAAAAGCTTTGATTTGCTGTATTTTTCAAAGATGGTCCTTAGTTTTGGCCCACTCAGTTCAGGATGGACGACATAGCCGTTTATGAACTGGGTATTGTATTGTTTTTGGTTGTCGATGCCGTAGGCCACCCCTACCCTTCCGCTGGCATGGGTCATCGTCCTTACGACGATATGGTAAGGTTTTGCCAATCGCGCCAGCTCTTCAAAACCCCGAACTTTATATTTCTGCAACAGGCCGTTGATTACATCCTGCATATAGAATTTAGTCCCGTTATTTTCATCGACAGAAAGCTGTAGTTCGGGCAAACGGTACTTCGGAAGGTCCCTTTGAACCTTTGTGCCCGGCGAAGGAGAGAGACCGTATTTTTTCTCCAAAAACCTTTGGGTGGCTACATTTCTATGGTAATCGTTGCGCAAATTGATGAGCGTACCGGATTCGTTCACGGTGGTAGATACAAGGTGTACATGCTCATGGATGGTATCGCTATGGCGTACCACGACGTAGGGCTGTTCCCCGTATCCCATTTCATCCATATAATCCTTGGCAACCTTATAGAACGTTTTGTCGTCAAGATGCTCCCCATGGGGCAGGTTGAGGGTAATATGGGCATATCGACTGGCCGAATCATGGCGTTGGCCCTGAAAATGTAATGTATTCGCGAAAAATTTAGGGGTGGTGCCAAATTCCGATATCGTGTTCTGAAAGCCCAAAATGGTACTTCCGTTCTTTCCAAAAACATAGTTCAATACCCCATGTACGGTCTCGCGATATAGAATACGACCGATCATTTATGGTAATTTTTCACTTAACAGTTCCAAAATTTGCATCAATAAGGTATTCGTTTTTTCGATTTCAGCATCCAACTTTGCGGATGGGCTTCTCAAATTTTTGGCATGTGCAGTTGCTGTAAGCTGGTTTATATTGGTGCCGATCCTATTGATTTGATAAATGAGGTTTGCCGAAGGTCCGGGCAGTTTTTTGGTGTCCTCGGCCTGTTGTTTATCAAGTATCAGCCGCCTTAAAAAAGGGGCCACTACTCCCCTTTTGGTAAAATCGAGGTTGTAGGTTCCCATGGTCTCCTTGACCATTTGCAGTTCCGAATCATTAAAGCGGAGCACTATGCCATGTATCCGCTTTTTATTGCCTAAAGGTTTTCTGCCTGTTTTACGTGCCATTTCTCTGGTTTAACGGTATAACCGCATTTTTCACTTCGTTAGAAGTAGTAGTTTTAAGATACTTAAAACATAACTTGCGAAATTCTCTGAATTTCAATATACGAAATTATTACCGAAAGTAAATGGGATATTTAAGGTATAAATGTACCATCAAATTAATTATGGACATTATAACATCTTGGATAACAGCGAACGATTGTTTTTACCATCTTAAGTAGGGTTGTCAAGACAACCTATTGCCCCCATAACGGATTCATTTTATGATATGCACCATCTCAAATGATAATAAACGATACAGCAAACTTAAATACCGTGCCTGGGCAAAAAAAGTGCATGGGACTTTTTTGTCCCATGGGCTTTTGAGCGGTTCCGAGGATGCCAAGGAGGCCGATAGGCATTTCTTGGCTTCCACAGGAACAAGGGCTACACATTCTTTTGATTTTACCCATCGGTCATACTGTGTTTGAACCCAAAAATGCTCTAGATACAGCCATCCTATTTTTTCAAGATCATTATTTAAAAAATCGGTCCTATTTGCATTATTGGACCTTTATACATTTCAAGAAAATCATCGAAATATCATAAAAATAGATTCGTCCTTAAGCCAAATGAAACCACGTTGTGGATCCATTTAGATTCATTTGGCCTCATATGGTTTTAGCCCAAATTATTTTTCATAAACATCTAGTTATTAACAAATTATAATTATATATTTCTCAATAATTATATAATTAATTAGGGATTTAGGTCATTAAACAATGCCTTGATTATTTCATCATTTAACTAATTATTGAAAGAACTAAATAACGGATTATGGATACAAAGATTATTAGTGTGGTAGGCGAAAAAGGTGGTATCGGAAAAACGACATTGAACATTATTCTAGCTTCAAATCTTTTCTATGCAAAGCAGCAAAAAATTGTGCTTTTGGATGCCGATAATCCTCAATACTCCATCTACAAAAAACGGAATCGGGAAATGGAAATGTTGGATGCCGAAGAAAGGGCAGGTTTGGAACTTTATCCTATTGAACCAGTAACCGTTCAGAATCTACAGGATGCCATCCTGAAGTACTATGGCCAAGTGGATTATATAATTCTCGACCTTCCTGGCAGTTTGAATGTAGAGATGGTCAAAGGGCTAATGTATGTGGAACATGTTTTTGTGCCCTTTGACCATGACGAACTGGAAATAGACAGCACTTCACACTTTTATTTCACGTTGAAAAATAATTTCCTTGATAATGAAGAGCGTGTATTAAAGAGCATCCATCTTTTTTTCAACAAGTACAAGCTGGTCAAAAGAAACAAGTTTGCGGTGCTGCGCCAGCAATTTAAAGAGGCGGGTATTCCCATGATGACCAGTGTAGTCAAGGACAAGACCATCTACAAGGAAAGATATCGGAATACACTGTACCCCATACCTGAGCATAAAGAAAGGGGCGAAAAAGATATCAAACATTTCTTTGAGGAAGTAAGCCAACTAACAAAATAGCGCAATACTATGAAAAGAGGAAAAAAAGTAAATACACTAGGTCTGATCCAAAAAATGGCGGAACAGAACAAAGAAACCGTGAATGTGCTGAAGACCTTGAAAAGTGAGCGTTCGATTGAGGAAACGCCGAGTGGGTCCAAACAACATTTTGAGCCTAAAACCGTTAGGAATACGAAAGAAACCGCAGTCATTGAGAATCATAAAGGGATGACATCCAAAAATTCTTCAATGACCGACGAGTACCCGGTTCGACAATTTAAATTGTTCCTACGCACGGAAAACTTTCGCGATAGAAAGGAATCCTTCGTGCTTTCCTTAAGTAAGGACTGCATGGGAAAATATGAAAAATTGGCACAGGGGGCATCCTATAAATTGGACATAAAAACCCATCGCAATGACTTGATAAGAAAGGTTTTGGAAGATTTTATAGATAAAAAGTATAGAAAACTGATAAACATAATAGAACAAAAATAGAAAACTTTGAGCAGCTACTGGTACATATTGATAGGTTTGGCCCTAATCTATTACGGGTATGTTCTGTGGGTGCTGTTCAAGAAGAAAAAAACGTCAAAGAAAAAAGATTCAAAAAATATTGCTTTTTTGCATTTAAATAATATATTTGCATATAAGTCAGATAATGAACAAACTGATTTGGAAGCTGTACTCGACCAGATGACCGAAGTGGAAAACACCTCGGAACTTCTGGAAGCTTTTAAAGAGGGTTCATTGGAAGATGATGCAAATTCCTTAACTCGCAAAAAGCATGAAAAACTCAAAGTTATCCGCAATGAGGATACGGCCGAGAACAATGGGCCGGATTCCGAAACCTGATCCCATTATCCTATTCCTACTTCTGGTCTGCATTCCCATATGTTTCTACGGCCAGTTTGACCAACTCCTGCAAGAGGCGCAAGATTTCAAGAACGACTCCAAAAGCCTTTCCCGTGAAATCATAGATATTATCAAGATTATAGCGGGCACGGCACTTGGTATTATGGCCTTGGCCTATATCTATATCCGTAACCAACAGACGGATCTTGCGGATAAACTTGGAAAGGCCATTATTGGGATAGCCATCTTTTTTGCCATGATCGCCATTGGCGAGGAAATTGCCAACATCTAAATTTCCTTACGTCATGGAGAATAATTTTATCCCGATCAGGAAAGGGCTGCAAAAGGATGTCCTATATCGAGGCCTCAAGGCAAAGTACATTATGTACTGCCTTTATCTTGGCCTGGCAGCGATTATACTGGGACTGGTCCTATCCACTTTTATTCCGATGGTATTGGCCATGTTAGCGATCGTCATCGCAATCGCCATCATATTCCTCGTCCTTCTGTTCTACTCACGAACCTACGGCGCCAATGGGTTTGTCAAAAAAATGGCAGATGCCGCCAAACCCGATTCCATAAAAATATCCAATACATACGAAAACCTATTGCTATGGAAAAACAAGTAGCACTTTGGGACGCGTTCCCTATTTACGGTTATGAGAGAAGGGCATTGATATCCAAAGAGAAGGGTTGTTTGACCGTTCCCCTAAAACTTGAATTACCCGAAGTATATACATTGGATGCTCTGGAATATGGAATGCTTCAAGAGCTGTTTTCCAACATCATCAATGTCTTGGGCCCGAATAGGCTCCTACACCGGCAGGATTTCTTTCTTCAGGAAAATTATACTCCGAATTCCCAAAGGCTACGAGGCGATATGTTGGAACGCGCCAACGAAAAACATTTTGAGGACCGCCCTTATTTGGTCGGCAGCCATTATCTATATATCAGCGTTGTTCCCAAAAATTACATTACCTATGGTTCCAAACGGGCGAACTCGTTCTTGGGCAAAAGGCGGGAATTCTATTTGTCGCATACCGTTCCCGAAGAATTCATCGATAGCGGAATATTGAAGGAGTTCGAAAATCAAGTGGAGAATGTCGACAATTTGATTAATTCGAGCGGTCTGATAAAGTCCGAACTATTGGATTATGACGATTTGTTTTCCCCGGATGGGCTATACCCCAAATATTTTGGCATTTGTGAAGAAAACGCCAATCTAACCGATGTGGATTTCGCCAACAACTCCATAAATATTGGCAGTAAGAAGGGGCAATTTTTCACGCTGGAAAATTTGGATCAGTTCACCAAAGAGCATGTAGGCACCCATGAGCTATATGGAAAGTTCACTACCCGTCATAATCGTTTCCCTATCGGCAATCTGTTTTCTTTGGGTTTCAAGGTGCCCCATGAACATATCATCAATCAATATATCCACATACCGGATCAGGAAAAAGCACTTTCCAGCCTACGGAAAAAAGCGAAAAGCTTCCAGCGCTTCAGTACCGGAAAGAAAGATGACAGTAACGCGATATACGCGGATCAAATATTCGACTATACCAAAGATATCCTTGAAAACCACAAGGAAACGGTCTTTTACCATCTCAATGTATTCGGGTTCGAGGACGACCGGAGCAGGCAAGGGCAAATGGAAAACTCCATTTCTTCCGCCTTTAAAAAATTGAAGATCAATGCAAAGAGGAACAGTATAGATAGGAAGAATCTGTTTTTTGCCGGTGTCCCTGGTAATGCTATTGGCATCCCGTTCGAGCTATACCTACCCATGCCGAGCGATATGGCCTCCTCCCTACTCTATTTTGAAGGCGGCTATAAAGATTCGTCGAAAGCCGTTGATGGGCTGCGTACGGTGGATAGAATCTCCGGCCGGCCGCTTACTGCCAGCTTGTATCGAATACCTGAAGAAAAAGGTTGGATATTCAATCGGGGGATGTTGGTCGCCTCCGGGTCGGGCGGCGGCAAATCCTATTATGTCAACCATTACATCGCTTCCGAACTGAGGCAAGGCGGGGAGGCCGTTATCATCGAGGACGGCAATTCCTACGATAAACTTACCGAGGTATTTGGTGGCATAATCCTGCAGCATGATGATGACCGGCCATTTACCTTCAATCCTTTTCTTCTGGACAATCACGATGTTGTCGAGAACCGCACTCGGAGCAAGACTTTGGCCGAAAGCAAACTGCTGCACCTTGTAACGCTTCTCAAATTGATTACGGGTAACAGTAAGGATGTCACAGGTTTGGAAGTCGCAAATACCGTTATCGAACTTTTGGTTACGGGTTATTACGAGTTAATGTGGCAAAGCGGTAATACAAATTTCAGGTTTGACACTTTCTATGAGTATTGCAGGAATCATATAATAGCATTTATTGGAACCAAAGAAATTCCGAAGGAAAAATTCGATGCCAATGTGTTCCTCTTCCTGCTGGAAAAGTATTACACAGGCGGGCCGAGAGGCGAACTCTTGAACAAACAGGACGATAGGATTACCAGACTAAGCGATGAAAAAGTGGTGTACTTCAAATTGGGCAAACTGATCGATAACGAGCTGCTGTTTCCCATCACTGCGCTGATGATAATGGAGATCTTTAACAAGAAGATGCATGACCTCGCCAAACTGTCCATAAATAAAATATTGGCCGTAGACGAGGCATGGAAGGCCTTGGTAAGGCCCGAACTGGTACACTATTTCAACAGCCAATCAAGAATGGCGCGAAAACTGGGAGGCCAGCCTATTTTTATTTCCCAAAAAGTAAGTGACTTTATCTCCTCCGAAATCATCAAAAATGCCATTGTGGTCAACTCGCACATCAAGGTCTTCCTGGACATGCGGGACTTTGCCCAATCCTTCGATAAGATACAGACCGTTATGGGTTTAAACGAGAAACAAAAACAGCTTATTCTTTCCATCAATAAGGATTTACCGAAGGACAGAAAGTTCCGTGAGGCCGCGTTCTGTTGGATGGACAAGGTAAAGGTCTACGGCTTGGAAACCTCTTTGGAAGAGAAATGCATTTACGAAACCAATCCGACCGAGAGCGGTAAAATTTTGGAACTGTATAAAAAGAATCATAAAAATTGGGAGTTGACCGCAAAGGCCTACGCCTTTGAAAATGCTCCATAAAACTAAGACTATGAAAAGAACATTTGTATTAATGGGTTTGCTTTTTCCATTGGCGATCATTTCCCAAATTCCGGTTACCGATGCCGCGACCAACGCCAGCGTTGGAATGGTAAACAGTCAACTGATGAATATCAACATACAGCTAAAGGCCGTCAACAAAAATCTTTCCCGCCTTATTAACCTGATGGAGAAAAACAACAATGAAACCTTAAAATCGAGAAAGATCCTTAAAGAAGAGCTGGAGGCCAAGAAACAGGCACCGGCCTATGTGACCAAATCGACGGACGTTAGCAGGACCATCGACTTAAAAACCAAGATTTTGGAGGCGTATCGCACTTCCAAACAGACCGTACAACAATTGGAACACTTGAATCGAAAAGAAAGGCAGGAGTTTTTTGGCTTTGCCGCGAACGCTATCCTTGAAACCAAAAACCTTTTTAAACAATGCAACGATATCCTGAAGACCAAGGCGATAATCCTACCCGAGGAACGCCTAAAGAAAGTGAACGGAATCAACAGTGAACTGGAAAGTATTCTCGATAACCTGATAGTCTATAACAACAAACTTTCACGGACCAATGCCTTCAGAAAGTCCAGAAGCACACTGATAAATATGAACAAAGAATAAAAAGAAACCATGCAGATTACGGACAAAGGAATTCGGGAAACGGTCAACGAGCTTTTTGACCAATATATTATTGACGCTTTTGAGGTGGTCGATCCCATTATAGGTATCGGGCAACAATTCGCCTATATCGGTATCGGGCTTATCGCACTGGGCGTGTTTCTGAACGAAGAAAAAAGAGCGAACATTCTTGCTTACCTCAAATGGGTGCCTTTGGCCATATTGCTTTTGAACTACGAAGTGGTTATCCTGACCATATACGAGTTTTATCAAACGGTCGGAACAACTTTTAAAGCCAACGATATTTCGTGGGACGTACTTCAAACGAAGATTTTTATAGCACAGATGGAGGCCCTTGAGTCCGAGGACGGCACATGGAGCTTATTGGCTTTGGATTCGGAAGGACTTGCATCCATCGCCTTGGGATTTGTTACCTCTACGGCCACGTCGATTGCCTCGTTCATATCGGCCGTTGTATTTGTCGGCATCAAAGCCATGTCGGTAATCTACCTTTTCGTCCTGATCATATTTGGCCCGTTGAATATCGGGCTGTCATTCATTCCTGTCTTTTCGGGGATGTGGAAAGCTTGGCTACAGAAGTTTATGAGCGTATGCCTATGGATACCCATGCTATATCTGATCGACAATTTTATGCTCAAGATTCTCGATAATCTTATACAAACTTTGCTATACGACGGAGAAGCCAATTTGGGCCTGGTGCTGACAAGTGCCCTATTGATGTTAATGAACGTATTCGTATACCTCAAGGCACCGGTCTTGTCCAACTTTATTGTGCAGGGCATGAACGTAAGCGCAAGCCAACTAAAAGACAGGACAAAACATTATGCCAAAAAAGCCGCACAGACAGCGGTCGATGCAAAGACGGGCGGAGCTACAAAAGGCGTAAGAACTTTGATACAATAATCCTTTCAACGATCAAAGAAGAATTTAAACGAACACAGAAGAACAGATGGACGGTAAATACAGGATTTTCAACGATTTAAGTAGGATTCGTAGCAATAGCAACAAGGTACTATATGTATCTTTAATTCTTACGTTCGTCTCGACCATCCTCAATATCTACTATACCTACAGAACGAACGAGAGTGCCAGGAACAGTTTCTATCTGCTCGATAAAGGCCAGAAATTGGCCGTAGTCAGAATCAAGGACTACAAGCGGGCGGTAGATATTTTATGCGAAGGCCATATTGCAAATTTCCATGAACTCTTCTTTGCCTTGGAACCTGATTTGCGCCATATCAAAAGAAATATTGAAGGCAGGGCGCTTTATATGGGCGATCATTCGGTACAGCGATTGTACAATAGGTTGATCGATCAAAGTTATTATGAGGATATAGCCAAAAGTGGCTATTCCATCGAAGTGGAAAAGGATTCGATTTTAGTGGATTACTCACGCTATCCCTTTCCATTTCGGTTTGTCGGAAAACAACGAATCTTAAAAGATGGGAATGCGGAATATCGAACCTTGATCACAACGGGGTTTATCGAGGAGACCAAATCGACACCGAACAATTTGAACGGTTTAAAGATCCTCAGGTTCGATGTTTTGAACAATACGGATCTGTAACCACCAACCTATGAACAGTATGATTGAAAAGTTTAACCATTGGATACGGCAGCATAAGCTGTTCGCTATTTCTGCACCCATAATCGTGTTGCTTACGGTATTTTTTATCACGACCAGTATAAGTTCTGTGCGGAACCATGGGAAAAACGATTTGGATAAGGATGGTTACAACAATTTCCTGCCGGACCAAAAGAAGGAACTTAAGGTCGAGGAACCAAACGATATCTATAAAAATGCTCAACAAGATTCTTTGGACGCCCAGAAGAATAATGGACTTTTCAAAAGCATTCTCCACTCAAAAAAAGAAAACGATTCACTGGAACGCCTCTTGGAAGAACTGAACAATTTTTCATTGGACGAAACGGCTTCGCAAGATATCGATGATGAAAACACCCTCGACCAAAACACTACAACCCCCGAATATGTTACAAAAAAGAGCGTAGCCAAAGAAAAACTGGAATACAGGAAGTTACTGATGGAAGCTCGTGACGAACGTCTCTCGCGAAGTCAGGACTATTCCGCACCTTATATGGAATCACCATCTACAGTTACCGTGGAATCAATAAAATTTGATGCGTCAATATATCGCGATCAGTTCATACTGCCCGGTAATCGTGTAGTGCTTATTTTAAGGGAAGATGTGCACTATAATAACAAGCGATTCCCCAAGAACACCTTTGTGTATGCCAAATCGAACTTGCAAGGATCTCGGGTTCTGTTGGAAGTAACCAATATCGACAACGTAAAGATACCGCTAACGGCTATCGACCAAGAAGATGGAATGGTCGGATTACACAACGAAAGGGCAGGTGAACTGCTGAATGAATTTAACGCAGAGATCCGACAACAAGGAGTCAATGAACTTTCCGAAGCGGCAGGAGAAGTTTCTGAAACACCACTCGGTCGAAACCTTGTCCGCTCCTTCGGCAACTTTTTCCAGAAGAAAAAATACAAACAACAGGATAAAATCTTATTGGTCAATGGAGACCGTGTTTTTTTGGTGCCCAAAACCTAAATGAATGGCTAAGAAAATACTACTCATATCAACATTTATTTTCGCTTCGGCATGTGCCGCACAGCGTTATAGCGACACTTTGGAAGTGGCTAGAAACTACAAGACCATTTTGATATTTCCTGAAAATATTTCTGAAAGTATTATCGGGAACGATTTTGGGTTTATAGCAGACCTGCCAAAAGCTGAGGGAAGTAAATTTCATGGAAGGATCTTAAAGCTATATTACGATGAACTTGCCACGGAGGAAAAAAACTTTACGAACCATACCGTAATTACAGAATCGGGCCAAGTCTATGATTTCATTCTTGAACTGACCGAGCGACCAAAACAGTTCACTTGGTACATCAAGCCCGAAATGGCCATTACCAATATTGATGGAACAACAAGAAATGTGCAAAATAACAATAACGCTTCTGAGGGTACTACATCAGAAAACAAAGAGAATGAGGCGGTAGCCATATCAACGGCTAAACCTGCAAAAACTTCCGACAATTCCATAGACAGGGCAACCAAAGAGCTTTACGAAAAAGATCCAATGGAATACTATCGTCTTCGGTGCTATTATATGCAGTTTGACAGGGCCAGAATCAGTCGCTATTTTGCACGGTTGGATAATGTTTTTCTTTGGCTCAAGGGGGTCTATTACAACGAGGACGAACTCTATTTTCAGTTTCGGATCGAGAATAAGGAAGGGCTTGATCTGGACATCAATTTCATCAAGCACCAAATCGCCACAAATTACAGGAACAGTAGCAGCAACCAGCGAATGGAACTAAAGCCCCTTTTTACCTACAAACAGCCCAAAACGGTGGCCGGAAAGAGCGAGAACCATTTCGTGGTGGTCTTTAAAAAATTCGCATTGGACGAAAAAAAAGAGGTGGTCGTGGAATTGGACGAAGAATCGGGCAACCGAAACCTGTCCCTGAAAATCGGGCATGAAATAATCAACAACCCAATACACTTTTGAACATGAAAAATTTATTATTCATAACCGCAATAATAGCTTGCAGTTCAATTCATTCCCAGGAAGGCAATTATGCTTCATCAATCGGGGTCAGCAGCGGATATGCCGAAGACGGTTTTGGCATTATGGCAACCTATAATTACCACTTGAATCGAAATCGGTATGCCCAGTTGAGCGTATTCGCCGCCATAGCGGAAGACCGAGGTACGTTCACGATTCCCTACAACATATTCACGGTACAACCTGGCTATTTCTTTAAAATTCTGGAACAAAGAAACTTTAAACGTTATGCGCTCAATATCGGGGGTGGTGCCATTATCGGTTACGAGGTCATCAACAATGGCAATAGCCTCTTGGAAACGGGTGCGGTCATCGATGCCAAGAGCCAGTTTATCTACGGAGCCTATGTAGGGCTTGAGGGCGAGCTTACCCTGAGCAATGATTTTTCCCTCTTGGTCAAGGCCAACGAGTATTATCATGTAAATAGCGATGTGGGCAATTTCTATCCCTATGCAGGTATCGGCCTTCGTTATTTTCTGTTTTAAAACCAGTCGAAAATGAAAAAGTTAAAAACTACTACAAAAGTGACAATAGGGGTTTTGACCCTCATTTCTATCCTAGTTATTGCCTGTAGCAAGGATTTTGAGGATGTCATTTTGGAAGATTTCGATTTCAGCTTCTCGGTGGAACATCCCGAGGAAAGCTTTGTATTCGAACGTACGAGAACCTCATTTTCCCTGGTTCCGGAAAAGGAAATCTCTACAGTAGATTATTTTCTAAAATACTCGGCAGCCAATGCAAAAGGCTATTTTTTAAACATGGAGGGGGATACGATACGTGAGAACGACACATTGCGCATAACCGATAAAAATTGGGCCTATAATTACGTGGCTATTGATACCGGTATGCATAAGATCAATTTTTTAGCATGGGATTCCAACATGCGAGAGAAGAGATTGGAGCTGTTTCATCGTGCCAAATATGCCAGTTTCAGTTTCTTGCTCAACAAGGGACTTAATGAATTTATCATCAATTCAAAAAACCCGGTCAATCTTACACTTATTCGTGATAAGGAAACTGAAAGTCCAAGTGCAATAGGGAATTTTGAAATAACGTATCAAATCGAGAACGGCTCGGGCAAATTATATTTGGGCGATAAGGTCTTTGATGCGGGGAATCCATTTTTCCTGCCAAAAGGCATTTCCGAACTATCCTACCTACCCGAGAATTTGGGTGAACATAAACTGATCGTTACTGCCAAAGCCCCTGATGGCGCTACCTTGACCCAAGAACTATTATTGACTGTATTAAATCTTGGTTTTACACTCAATACAACGGCTTCCTCTTCACAGGTGGAGCTCGATACGAATCTGGCCATTGCCATAGACCTTGCAACACAGGATGAAAATTCGAATGTGACCTATGAGATAACCCATTCCTTTTCCAGTTCAAGTGAGGGTGGTGGAACCGTAAGGGACCAGAACGGCGGGGTTATGGAACCGGGGCAATTTAGGGCCATTGACCCTGACACTTATAATTTTTCATTTACGAGTACGAATCTGGGAAAGCGTAAAATATATTTTGACGTACGGGACAGTAATGGTCAGCAAAAACGGGACAGCGTCGAAATCGAGGTCGCCAATATTCCGTTCACATTCTCCGGCAACTCGGAAAGTAATTCGGTGTTCATCAATGAAAGGACCCAATTCAACTTCAATATAAAATCCAATGGAAACACGAACAATATAGAATACAGCATCTCCTATGAAATTCTGGAGGGAAATGGTATTGTACGCAACGTGAACGGTACAGAACTCATAAATTCAACGGATTATCCAGTCGCTTTCGGTAATTTTTCACTGTTCTATATCCCAGAGACGGCTGATACCCATAGAGTTTCCTTTGTGGTAACGGATAATTTTGGACAATCCTCTGAACCGGTTATCATCGATCTGGAAATCAAGCAAAATGAATTCGAGGCGACTTTCACCCCATCAAAAACATCTGAATTTACCAATATTCCCGTTTCTGCTATTGTGAATATCGATGAAGAACCTGAAGGCACCAATGACACCTATGAGGCATTTTTTACCTCTGGAAAAAGTGGTGGGGTAAGTATTAACGGAAATTCTTATGGACCTGGGGAGAAATTTAACTTGACCGCAGACATAAACAACATATTTTATACCGGTTTTGAGCCTGGTGAGCATAATTTGGTCTTTAGTGTCGAGTCGGGATCAGGCGTAACCCATGCGACGGAACCTATAACCATAGCATATCAACAAGTTGATTTTTCTTTCACTGGCGGCATCCAAAAATCGGATATTTCTGTTGGGGAGGTGACCTCGGTAAACTTCAATATTTCAGAAAGCGTAGGGTCTTCGGACTATACCATGCGGTTTGCAATGAACGGCAATGCATTGTTGAAGGATACCAATGGAAACGCCGTAAGCCCAGGCAATAGTTACGATGTTCCCAAGGGGAATTTCAATTGGAGTTTGGAGGGCATCAGCGAGGGAACGGTTACTATAACTTTTTATGCCAAAAATGAGACAGGGCTGGAAAAACCTGTTCCCATTACGGTCAATGTCAGCCCGAAAGACTATGTTCTCACTGTAAATGCTACGGGGCCTGGCGCATTTATTGGAGAGGCCATACCCATTAACTTTAATATTACTGAAATCGGCCTGGGGGGAGATACGTATACCATGTACTATTCTACCGGCAATGCTAATAGTACTTTTGAATTTGACGGAAACTCTTATGGCCCAGGAGAGGCATTCCCAGTGCCCGTTGGTTCATTTTCGGGTAACTACACCGGCCTTTCGGAGGGTTTGCACAACATAGTATTCAACACCATATCTTCTTCCAATGTCACCAAAAACGAAAGTGTGGATATTGATTATGAGCGATATGTTGAGCCATTCGATTTAACCATAAGTCAGGCTCCTGGTGAACGCCTTGAGGGAGAGGCATTCAATATAACTGTCATCACCAATGCCATAGGCACCCATGATAATACGGTTTCCTATACGATGACCTTTTCCTTTGAGGGTAATCGAGCGGGTTATTTTCTTCTTTCAGGATCAAGATATGATGAGGGCGAAACCGTTCCATTGAACTATGGGAGCACCAATCTCACATTCTATCCCGACAGTCAGGATACGTTCACCATTGATTTTGAGGTGGAGAACTCAACGGGGGAAACGCAAACCGGAAGCACATTTGTGGATACCTTGAGAAGGCCTGTAGCTTTTGTAAAAGGAGAAAAGTACAATGTCAGTTGTGGCGGTTTGAATGGATGCGATTATCAGGTAAGGATATACACTTGTTATGATATCGGATGTTCCGAGGCCTATGGGGGTGCCACCTTGGACCGAGTAGAGATCAGGATTTACAACAGAAGGGATAATCGATGGGATACCCGGGTATTCAACTATAATGAGGCTGTGGGGAATGGTGTGGACCGATACTTTTTGTTAGAGGAGGAGGCCAGAGAAAGCAGACTACGTTATTTAGACCAAGACTTTGAGGTCAGGGTCAGGGATACCAATGGACAGTGGAGTGAAGTGGCTTTTGGTAAAGTAATAAGGGTATAAGACAAATATCTCTTCGTTTAAAGATTCCTTTTTGAGGCTGTTAACTACGTCTAAATACATAGGTAACAATCACATTGCGGTCATCTAAAAAGTCCTCTTCTTCAACAACTAGTCGGTTTTGGGTAAATTCTATGATCGTCCAATCGCTACGGGTATCAAATCGGATAATCTCGTTATTTATTAATTCATAGGTATCACTTTCCACGTTTTGAAATGCCGGAACATCACCGCAAGAAAGTCCATTTTCATTGATGGTGAAAACATCCTTTTCCCCAGGTCCCCTATCATTGAAAAACGTCAAATTGTCCTTTAGGCACTGCCGAATTTCGTTTGTATTATAAAAGTCATCATTCACTGTGCCATCCCCATTAATATCGACTGCGATGTTGGAACCAATGGCCTCATACTCCCATTGACCAAGCAAGGCTTCTGCCCTATCTGCTTCAGAAACACCATTGTCGTCATTATTACAAGAGTAAATTAATAGCACCAATAAAACTAAAAAGACTTTAGTGTAGATTTTCATTTCGAAATGTTTAGACGCCTTTATAAAGATAAAATTTTTATCCCTAACCTTTTTAACCCTTCCAGTCGATTAAGAAACTATCAATGAGATTAAAACAAGAAATGGAAGATTAAATTGCGTAATTTGACAAGATAAATGCAGGGAGCGCACTTTTACGCCTCCACGTGTTCAGGTGCGGCTCCGAGGAGGTTGATAAATCTGGAACGGAAAGATCTCGATTGTGTCGCGGCGAATTACGTCTGCTCTGGAAATCTTGATGTAGATGATTTGTTAAAATTCAACAGTGGTTGAGTACATATTAAAATAAGGTATCTGTCAAACTCCTTTTAAGCAAAGAGAAACTTATTTTCATGTCTCTTACCCATAAATAACTGTTTTTCATGAAAAGTAACCATTTTTCATATTATATTTGTACTTATATTTCATGAAATGTAACTATGAGTAATCAATTTGCACGAAAAATAAGCACTTTTCACGATAGGGTCTTGCCAGAGGAAGGAATTTTGGTTGGGTATGGTTGGCTTCTACAATTTATCGAGGATACAAGAAATAGACGATTACCTTTACCAGAGCTACTTGCCATTGTAACAGAGAAACAACAGCGGTACAATACCCCACAATGGCAGGTATTTGCAAAACGGTATATCCCCGAGGATAATGCAAGTGGCCATCTCACTTTTGCACTGAAGTACGAAGGTATTGATTTGCTCATTTTAAAAGAGTTTTTTCTGGCAGTGGGTGATGCGCCGGTAATGAGCATGGTGCAGAACGAGCCCACTGGTCAATATTCCAGAAGGATTTGGTTCCTATATGAATGGCTCTTTGGTAAAAAACTGGATATCCCCGATTTAAAAACCGGTAATTATGTTGAAGTTGTAAACCCCAAGCATCAATATGTAGGACCGGTTGAAAATAGTACCAGGCATCGCGTAAAGAATAATCTACCGGGTACCAGAGAATTCTGTCCCATGATACGCAAGACCAAAAAATTAGAGTCTTACGCCGCAACAAAATTTCCTGAAATCATGGAAAAAGGATTAATGGGAAGAAATAAGGACTTGATACGTAGGACGGCCGCATTCCTTTTGCTGAAAGATTCAAAAGCATCCTTTGCCATCGAGGGGGAATATCCTCCGAACATGAGGGCCAGAAATTGGGGCAAGGCCATTGGCCAGGCAGGTAAAAAACCATTGACGATTGAAGAGATTGAGCGACTTCAGGATATTGTAATAGGCACCAAGAAATTGAAGCACATGGGAATTCGCAAAGGCGAAGGATTTATTGGTGAACATGACCGCGAAAGCTTACTTCCAATGCCTGATCATATCTCGGCCAAGGCAAAAGATTTGGAATCATTGCTACGTGGATTGATTGACACTAACAACCTCTTGAAAAACAGTGGCTATAACCCAGTTTTGGCGGCAGCCAGTATCGCTTTTGGTTTTGTGTTCATCCACCCTCTTTCAGACGGAAACGGCAGGATACATCGATATATCATACATCATATTTTGGTTCGCATGGGCTATACCCAGAGGGATATGATCTTTCCGATTTCGGCAGCTATACTGAATCGGATAGGAGAGTATCAAGATATTCTGGAGCACTTCTCATCGCCCAGACTTAATCTAATCGAATGGAAGCCGACCCTTGACCACAACGTTGAAATCTTGAACGACACCATTGACCTCTATCGCTATTTTGACGCCACATTGCAGACAGAGTTTCTTTATGAATGTGTCGAAGAGACCATTGAAAAGATAATACCCGAAGAGTTGGATTTTCTGGAAAAATATGACCAAATGACCCATCAAATCAATGCGTTGGTTAATTTGCCCGATAACAAAGTAGATCTATTAATCAAGCTTCTCAATCAAAACAAGGGAAAGCTGTCAAAAACTAAAAAGGCAAAAGAATTCGAGGAATTATCCCAAGAGGAAATTGAAAATGTCGAAAAAATGTATGCTTCAATCTTTTAACATCCATCAGGTATAACATTAAAAATGGTTCGTAAGGTTCTTCTAGTAATACCAACACCTAAATAAGGAATTACGTTGTGGTGCTTTACTACCCAAAACTAAAAAATCGGTTTCTTGAAACGTTACTTTTCTAAAACTCCTGGTTCCTGCCTAAAGCATTCTACCAGCATTTTGTAGAGTTCTGGATGTTTTCTCTTAAATAAATCGGGACGTTCAAAAAAGTACTCGGCAGCTACGGCAAAAAACTCCGCTTCGTTGGTACCGCCATAGTTTCTTATATCGGATTTATTGGCATTGATAACTTCCATTTCCGCATGGATCAACTTTAACCACGGGATGGTATATTGATGCTCCAACAACCTTTCCGGAATTCCATCCGTGAAATCGTCCAATTTATCAATAAGATGCACAAACTCGTGTATGCCAGTATTGCTTTTGTCGGTTGTGTTTTTGAACCCGTGATGCAATGCTTTTTTCGATAAAATCATTTGCTTTTCAAAACGTCCATTCCCCACAATTCCGCCGATATTACGCGATTTATCTTTGCTGCTAAATTGCATATCCTCATTGAAGTTATCAGGATACAATAGGATTCCGCTTAAATTGGTATAGTGCCATTCGTCAAAACCAAAAACGGGAATTACAGCACTCGCCGCAATTAAAATCTTGTCGAGCTCTTGCAATTCCAGTTGTACCCCATCAATATAGACTTCACTTAAAAATTGCATCATTCGTTGTTGAAAAACTACCTGTTTTGCTTTGGGAAGGTTGCGGTAGAAGAGCACATTTTCCATCAGTAACGGATGCCAATATTTTGGGAACGGTTTTACTTTTTTGCTTCCTATTTTTGAAACAAAATAAACGGCAAGGACAAGCATCAATCCGAATATAATCGTATAAATCATAGTTGATGTAGCGGATAAGGGAATATCATCTGATTTTAGTTTTTCCAAGAATGACCACCATATAATAAATTATCCGGTTTGATTATTTGGAATAGTCCTTCAACAGAAAATTCCAATGGTATCTTTTTAACAATCCTATGTACAAATAGAGTTTCAACTTTTGGGCATTCAATTTTTCATTGACTTTTATTGATGACGTATTGAAGTAGGAGACAATACTGTAAAGTTCTTCTACGCTATAGTTTTCAAGAAGTTCAAAGCAATGATAACGTAAGTAGGTAGCCAAGTTCTTACCTCTATACGCCTGAAACGTGTAAACATTCAAAAGGTAACCTTCCTTATCTTTTATTTTGAAGGAGCGGCCTTTAAACACAAAATCCTGCAAATCAACGAATAATAGGGCGGCAATCTCTTTCCCTCGCTTGAGACCGATACATATCTGCCCCATACTTAAATTCTGCTCTAATTCCTTGGTTGTAAGCCCCATGATGTTATTCATTATCCCAATCTCGTCCAAACCTATATAACATAATTCATAGTCTTTGAAGCTATCTCGAATCTCAGGTTTTTCGGCTCCATTTTTTATTTCCCTATACCAATAGTAGGGTGCGATGTCCAATCCTATCCGGGTCAGAGCATTCCTAAGGGTGAATAAAAATAATCCATGGCGTATTCGGTGCCACAATAACTTCGTTTTATAGAATTTGCTTTTTTCCGCTACCTTCATTTTCTTTTCATTTGACTTAAGTCAGTACTGACAGAACGATATCTTTTAGATTGGATATAAATTTATTATAGGCGTTTGGTGATTAACGAACATCAACACTTTCCGCGCTAAACCCTATTTTCTGCAAAGTAGCTTTTACATCTTCTTCCGAAGCACCATGACTTTCTATAGTCAAGATTTTATCAGGATTAGCGGTATCCACTTCCCAACTTTCAACGCCTTCTTGTTTGTTTAAAAATGGGGTTACTTTAGAGACACAACCACCACAATTGATATTTGTTTTAAATTTTAAAGTTTTCATCGTATTTGAATTTATAATTAATTATTAAAGTTTTGCTCGTTTAAGTCTTAAGCTATTTGCAACCACAGATACGCTACTGAATGCCATTGCTGCTCCCGCAATCATTGGGTCTAATAAGAACCCATTTATGGGATACAAAACGCCCGCCGCAATCGGTATTCCAATGATATTATATATGAATGCCCAAAACAGGTTCTGACGGATTCCCAAAACGGTTCTTTTTGAAAGTTCCAACGCTTTGGGAATGGATTGCAAATCTGAGGTAATCAAGGTCATCTTTGCCATGTCCATAGCGATGTCAGAACCTTTACCCATGGCAATGCTCACATTGGCTTGCGCCAAGGCGTGTGAATCGTTGATGCCATCGCCAACCATAGCTACGATCTTTCCATCAGCTTGCAGTTTTTCTACAAAAGCTGCTTTGTCCGAGGGCATTACTTCTCCTTGATAATTTGTTATTCCTACTTGTTTTGCGACAGCCGATGCGGTTTTATTATTATCTCCAGTAAGCATAAAGACCTCGATGTCTCTTTCTTGAAGTGTTGCTATGGCCTTTTTTGAAGTTTCCTTAATCTTATCCGCAATGGCGAGTATCGCGAGCATTTGTTTTTCATTACCAAAAAATATGACCGTCTTTGCTTGCTCTTCAAGACTCTCTGCTGTTTGCATCAAGGAAGCGTCGATTTGAATATTATTCTCAAGCATTAGTTTATGGTTTCCAACATAGTATTGTGAACCGTCCTTTATTTCAGCTTGAACGCCTTTTCCTGTAATACTTTCAAAAGAAGCAATTTCAGCTTTTTCAATATTTTCATCTTTTAAGTGGTTGACCACCGCTTCCGCCAAAGGGTGTTCTGATTGTGCTTCAATTGCTAAAAGAATTTGTTTGTATTTTTTCGTGTCTTTATTATTCTCAGACCAATGAATATCCGTCACTAATGGTTTTCCTTTGGTAATGGTACCCGTTTTATCAAGAATGACTGCGTTCACTTTGTGTCCTAGTTCTAAACTTTCGGCATCTTTTATTAGGATATTGTTCTCGGCACCTTTGCCAATCCCCACCATTATAGCCGTAGGTGTAGCCAATCCCAATGCACAGGGACAAGCGATAACCAATACTGCTACAGAGGTCAATAAGGCCTGCGAAAATGCATTATCGTCTCCTACCGACATCCAAACAATAAACGTAATGATAGATATCCCCAAAACGATAGGAACAAATATTCCCGCTATTTTATCGACCAGTTTTTGAACGGGTGCCTTGCTTCCCTGGGCTTCCTGAACCATTTTAATGATTTGGGACAGCAAGGTTTCGCCGCCTACTTTTTCAGCGGTAAATTGAAAACTTCCTTTTTGGTTTACCGTACCCGCAAATACTTTTCCACCATCTGATTTTTCTACGGGAACAGGTTCACCTGTAATCATACTTTCATCAACATACGAGTTGCCTTTTGAAACTTCACCATCCACAGGAATTTTCTCACCAGGCCGTACCAAGATGGTCTGCCCAACTTGGACTTCGGAAATCGGAATCTCCATTTCTTCACCGTCCTCAACAATCTTTAACGTTTTGGGCTGTAATCCCATCAGTTTTTTAATGGCCGAAGAAGTGTTCGACTTTGCTTTTTCCTCCAACAATTTCCCAAGGGAAATGAACGTAATAATGACCGTGGCCGCTTCGTAATAGACGTGAGGTTCTATACCACGGCTCAACCAAAATTCGGGAAAGAGCGTATTGAAAACACTGAACACAAAGGCAATCCCCGTACTGAGCGCGACCAAAGTATCCATATTGGCCTTGGCGTACTTTGCTTGCTTAAAGGCATTGATAAAAAAGCTACGCCCGAACCAAAAAAGCACCGGTATGGTCAAGACCAACGAAATCCATTTTCCAGGTATCCATTCCATAAAGAACATCCCAAGAACGAAAATGGGCAACGTTAAAATTGCCGACCAAATGGTACGGTTTTTTATGTCTCGGTAATGTTGCCGCTGAAGTTCTTGTTGCGCTTCGGCTGGGTCTTCGACATCAATAATGATATCATAGCCCACTTCACGCAGCACGTTTTGCAGTTTTTCTTCGGAAACACTTGCATCATAATCTACCCACACGGAATTGCTGGCAAAATTTACGGTGGCCTTGTTTACACCATCGATATGGGAAAGAATCGACTCCATACTACTGGCACAGGCAGCACAGGTCATACCTGTTACCGGAAAGGATTTTTTGATATCTGATTTCTTGGTTTTATCCTTTTGCTCCAAAACAGTTGTGGTTTCCATAGCTTTACCTGAATTGCTTTATGCAAAGTTCAGAATCGTTACCGCCAACCTTGTTACGAAATTTGCTGAAAGAGTTGTAATATTCTCGGGAAAACAACTAGTCAAAGTTGTTTTTCTAGCTCAGCGACTGTTTTCTTAAACTGTTCTAAATCCTTGAAGATATGTGCCCCTATCTCTATGGCTTTGCGATAATAGGGAAGAATGATTTTGGGAAAGCTCCTTTTCTTGTACTCATTTTCCTCTACATCCATTTTGTCTTTACGGACATCCCCAAATTTCAACAGTAATAGTGTTGCTCGTCGTATTTCCTGCGGGTTATTTCGTTCTTTGATTTTATCCACCAAATTGAAAAACTCTAAGTCATTCTTGGTAATGTTAGCTTTTGTTTCGTATCGTCTTAATTGTTCGTCAATCTCTATATCTTCAATTCTGGCTAAGTTCATATTGATATTATGGCCTGCCCAAAAACCATACTCTTCATCGAACCAAATGCCAGAATCGTGCCATTTACCAAAGAAGTTGACGGCATTTTTAATGCGGAAACCTTTCAGTCCTTCCTCAGAACCCAAAATGGTAACCTCGCAAGGATTGGGAAACATTCCCATTACAACCACATCCTTTTTATAAGAATTAAAATATTGAAAATACAATTTCTTGAAAATGTCAAATAAGTCAATAACATTGTTCAACTTGGGATAGAAAAATTCATCTAAATCGAAGGAATGAATCAAAACGCCATCTAAATTGATAGGGTCTGAATCGTGCATAACATACCGACCTTCGTCTATAGAATAGGCGGAATGAAAGAAACTGTTGCGTATTTCTTTAAAATGGTTCTGTTCATAAAAATCGATTAGGTGCTGCTTTTCCGAATCGGCCAAGAGCTCCATCAAGAAATCTTGTTTTTCGCCAATTCCCAAAAGGCGCTCATATTTTTTCGTTTTCCAAAAAAGATATGATGAACCTTTGTACCCCAATTTAATACGGCACAAATTACCTATTATGTTGTAGAAGTCGCTGTTCTCAAAAAAAGTGGAGTAAATCTGTAAACCCATACGGGTTTTCTCTTTTCCTTCTAATTCATTGTACAACCTTTTATAAAACTCGATTGCATCGAACCATTCATGAAGGTTAGAGTTTAAATTAGATGAACTGATTCCCCTATAATTAATCAGGTTAAGTACAAAATCGAATTCGCTTTTAGCCTTGGCTTCTTCAAAAAGATTTCTCAAATCATTTATCGGAGGTTGTGCATCTTCCATAAATAAAAGTACTTATAAAACGGCAAACCCCCACTGAGAATCCCTCACATACCGCGTTTACCGTCCCAACTAATTCTCCAGATCCTATTGGTCACATCATCGGATATCAACATCGATCCATCGGGTAGTATGGCGGCACCCACGGGTCGGCCATAGACCTCATCTTTTTTGCCGTCAACAATAAAACCCGTTAAAAAATCTTCAGGTTTTCCAGTTTGTTCTCCGTTCTCGAAAGGCACGAAAACCACTTTATAGCCTGATAAAACCTGTCTGTTCCAAGAGCCATGCTGTACGACAAAGGCCCCGTTCCGATACTTTTCGGGGAAGGAATCGCCCGTGTAGAACGTCAATCCCAAAGATGCGGTATGGGGGCCAACGTTCACATCGGGCATCAGTGTATTTCCCACTTGGGCCGAAGGCACCCATTTTACCCTAGGATCTTCATTTTGCCCATAATACAAGTAGGGCCAACCGTAAAATCCGTTTTCGCGGACACTGGTCAAATAATCAGGTACGAGGTTGTTGCCCAATCCGTCGCGTTCGTTGACCGCCGTCCATAAGTCTCCGGTAACGGGATTCCAATCCATACCCACGGGGTTTCTTAGTCCTGATGCGAAAATTCTTAGTCCTGCGCCATCGGGATCAATCTCAAGAATGGCCGCCTTCATGAATTCAGCCTCTGCCCCTTTCTCCCCAACATTCGAGCCACTACCGACCGCTATATATATTTTCGAGCCGTCCTTGTTGGCAATAATATTGCGTGTCCAGTGCCGATTGGCCTTTCCTGCGGGTAAGGTGGTAATTTTTTCCGCTTTTCCCGATATTTGCAATTGACCGGGCTTGTAAGGAAAACGTAGCAATCCGTTGGTATTGGCCACATAGAACCAATCATCTAGCACAAGCATTCCGAATGGTTGATCGAGTTCCTTTTCGAGAAATACGGTACGTTCATCGGGAGACCCGTCCTTGTCTACATCGCGGAGCAAGGTTATCAAGTCCGCACTGTTCTTAAAGCTTTTCGACTTTGATGCCCCGATGAACCATGCCCCGATTTTTTTCCAGAGCGGATAATTCGAATTGCTTTGCGCCACAAGTACATCGCCGTTCGGTGTAACGTACATCCACCTTGGATTCTTGAAACCGTCAGCATATTTTGTAACGGTAAAACCGGGCGGGGCTTTGGGGGTCCTTCCATTTTTCCAGCCAATGACATTGCTATAGTTGGAATAGGATTTGGAGGCCGATATCGGCGGTAGCGAATCGACGGTCTGCGCATTTGTAGTTGCCAATACTAAGAGTGAAATGATTAAACCTGTAAAAAAACGTGTTCCCATGACCATTTAAAATTTTGTCTTACATCTTCTGCCAATTAAAACTTAGCATCTTGGTTATTTGAATTTCTCAATAACTTCCCCTAGGTCATATACTTTTACGTCTTGCAATTCATTTGAAAGTATGCTGCTTCCGATCGCGCTTCTATATCCACTGCCACAATGGACAATAATGGGTTTGTCGTTAGGAATGTCCTGAATTGATTCCCTTAGTTCGTGTAGGGGTTGGTTCAGGGCACCGTCAAAAATTTTCTTTTTTCTTACTTCATCCGTATTTCTGACATCGACAATGGTGTAATTATCCAGATTTTGCACAAAATGCTTGAAATCCAATCGCTCGTTTTCGACAAAGCTTTTCTTCGAAAGGGTAATTATCGCCTTGAGTTGATTTTCATATCCAATCTTCGCCACCCGCCGGGCGATGGTCTTTACACTTTTTGGAGAATCGACAACCAGATGAAATTCCTCATTTGGTTGGATTATAGTACCTAACCATGTTTCAAAAGAGGATGCTTCGCCACCCTGCATAATATTGATACTCTGTGGCCAATGACCTTGTTTAAACTCGTTTTCATCACGACTATCGACAATTAAGATATTATCTTTTGGTGTTTCGGCATTAAGATGAATAGGGATTTTAGCGGTAACCATATCAATCGATTCAACTTTCTTTTTGTTCATAGCTACATCATGTTTGAAATAGGCCGGTATGAACGGTTGGTCTTCAAGGAGTTCTTTGACAAACTCGTCTTCATTCTGATGGCCAAATGCCCAGTTATCCTTTCGCTCCCTACCTAATGTGCTAATGCTATCTGCCGACATGCTTTTGCCGCACAGGGATCCCGCCCCGTGGGCGGGGTAAATAATGGCCTCATTCGGTATTTTTTTGAATTTAGTTCGAATTGTGTTGAACATTTCACGGGCCAGTGCTTGCTTTTTTTGCTCTTTGTCATCTTCATTTCCGCGCAGGTCCGGGCGTCCGACATCCCCGATCAATAAGGTGTCCCCCGTAAAAAGTGCAACCTCATTTTCATCTGTGGCAAGAATGGAAATACTATCGTATGAATGCCCAGGAGTATTTATGGCTTCTAGTTTGGTATTGCCCACGAATATGGCACTGTTCCCATCAAAACTTTCGAAAGGGTATTCAGCTTCCAATTTGCTGCTGTTATAAATCGTGACACCTGTTTCTTTGCTAATTTGCCAATGTGAGCTTACAAAGTCTGCATGGGAGTGGGTCAATAGCACAGCTCTAATCACAGCATTTTCTTTATGCGCAAGATTATAATACTGCATCGGGTCGCGATCGGGATCGATTATCGCCATCTCCCCTTCGCTCAGCAGTGCGTATGAATAGTGGGAAAGTGGTTCATATTCAAATTGCTGTATTTTCATAAAAATTTTATGCGTTTATAATTTAACGTCCGAAATGCCTTCGTTTATTCTCCTGTATTTTCGTTTTTTCCTTTCGAAAGTAAAAACTGTTATTACCTCCTGACATTCACTTTTCCGTATCAGTCAAGGTTTGTTGTTTCTTCGGTAAGCGATCCTTCAAATTTGGGAAGCGAACGCTTTTCCTTTTCTTCTTCTGTTTCTACTATCCCATTTTTCTTGATATCGTTGATTAACCATTGCATTTCCATTATTTCCCGACGCTGCGCTTTGATGATCTCATCGGCAAGTTTTCTTACCCTAATATCTTTTATTTGAGATCGTTCACTAGTTAGGATAGCGATGGAATGATGGGGAATCATACCTTCCATATAGTCAACACCGGAAACCGTAACCTGGCTCCTGACCAGCCATATTCCGCCTGCGATCAGCAAAACACCCAAAGCCAAGATGGCAATATTCTTATTGCGGTCTTTGTACATCTGTAGCATATACAGCAGCATGATAATAACCATGGACCCACCCATGATCAACGTCATAAAGAACCTGGTTTCACTATACCAGAAGTGATCGATAATCTGATAGGAGTGTGTGTACATTAAAAAGAACATCGCGACCATTGAGGTACCGATCATTGCGAAGAACTTTAAGTAATTGTTGACTTTCTTTTCTTTATTTTCCATTGTATATACTTTTAATTGGTTAATATGATTTCATTCTTTTTGGCCATCATCAAGATTACTGGACAACTATAAAGGGATTATTTTAGCCATGTTCCACTCAATTTACAGGTTGTATTTTATATTGATTACCAGCATTTTTTAAGGCCTCTTGCAAATTTTCCAAAGGCACTTCAAATTGCGACTCTACCGTTGCTTCGGCATCCTTCAAATCGACAGATACATCGGCCACTCCTGCGACGTTTAAAAGTGCATTTTCAACATGATTTCTACAGCCGTTACAGGTCATTCCTTCTATTTCGTATCTTCTTTTCATATTATGATCAATTTTTATTCTAACAATTTCACCTTTTGAATCAGAAGTGTTGATTCAAATACGTTATCGAAAAATA
The DNA here is from genome assembly GCF_040148835.1 of Allomuricauda sp. NFXS6. NCBI lineage: Bacteria > Pseudomonadati > Bacteroidota > Flavobacteriia > Flavobacteriales > Flavobacteriaceae > Allomuricauda > Allomuricauda sp. NFXS6. The sequence goes on from NZ_JAGEMG010000005.1 coordinate 166,814, forward strand.
ACATTTACTAAATCTGGGCGTTGTTTGAAAAAAAACAAACCTTGACCCATTCGATTATTTAGGGCTATTTACATCAATTTAAGTATGCGATTACCTAAAAAGTTTTATTGTAATCGAGCTTTTGCCATTAATGACTAAAAATTCAGTGCAATAGGTTTAAGTTCGCCCATCACTATGCACCAAAAAATCTCTAAACATCTTTATTGAAACCTGAACATAAAGAAGATGATAATGAAATTCAATGCATGGGAATCGACTTCTTATCACAAGCCACGAAGAGAAGGTTAAGCTTATAAATTATATGTTATCCAGCGATTTTCTATTTTGAAGGGCACTTTTCTTAAATTGTGTAGGTGCCATACCATTGATTTTTTTGAACTGGTTGCTTAAATACGCGACACTGCTATAGTCTAACTGATGGGCTATTTCCTTTAAGCTTAGCTCGTCATAGATGAGCAATTCCTTAACCCTTTCAATTTTTTGGCTAATGACATACTGTTCAAAAGTGATAATCTCCACGGAAGAGAAAAGGGAACTTAAGTACTTGTAATCCAGACCTATTTCTGAACCAACATAATCGGTCAATTTGACGTTTAATTCTTGTCTTGAATGAAAAATTTTTTCTATTACAAGATTTTTCATACGCTCGATCAATTGAGACTTGCGATTACCGATCAAAGAAAAACCCAGCTTATTCAATTCGGTTTGTAATTGATTTTCTTGTTTTGCGGTCAGTTCTTCCTTCAATGTGACTTGGCCCAGTTGCACATTGGAATAATCAATACCAATCTTTTTCAGAACATTGTATACCGCCGTAACACATCTTGGGCAGACCATGTTTTTTATGTGCAGCATATGGCTCATGATAAAGTTTTAAAATACATTGCGCTCACATTATCCATTATCACAGATGGGACCGATGTTCCCAAATCGCTCTCAACAAAACCAAGACTACCGTGACTATAAACAAGATGATAATCGCCAATGCAGCATAGAATCTTGTTTTTCGGTTAGATTCTATTTTTGTTTTCTTGCTCTCCTTTCTTTGTTGGCTTCTTCTCTCCCTACGTTTTTGACTCATGATGCCAAAATCTTTTCATTTTTCTTTTACTCACACCATTCAATTTTCTCTATTATAATTTTATCGGCCTTATAATTAATTATTGTATCGTTCCCCTAATTTCCCCACAAGTCATCATTGCTTCTCCGTAGTATGGGTTTCGAATCTCCTTTTCCAGGCTTAGCCAATTGGCTCCCTTATTGCTATCTGCCATCGGGCAATAGCTGTTGTACACTTTTTGATTGACTCCAAAAAGCTGAACACCGCTGATCATGTGGGCCGATAAATGTTTAAAGTGGTCCCTTTGCTCCTTGATCTCAGAAGTGCTGGCCACTGCATTTGACGATGCTTTGAGCTCTTTTTGAATGGTCATCCAATGATCATGGGCCTCTTTGTCTTTTAGCAACTTCATATCGACTTTGGCCAAACTTTCTTCCATTTGTTTTGCTTCTTTTTGTGCGGCCGCGCCATCATCATTTACCAAAGCATCCTTAACATCTATATAGGCTTCGAAAACCTGCTTCAACTGACCTTGAAACTCACTTGATACTTCAATCCTTTTTTTCATCTTAGAATGGTCGGTGCCCGTACTTGTTGAGGGTTCCATTTTATCTCCTTCCTGCATACCCAAATGACCCTCATGCCCGGTCATGGTTTTGCCTCCCTCTGCGTTCATCATCGATTTTTTACCCTGTAACTGTGCGGCCGCATCAACGGTAAATGTTCCGTTGGTCACAATTTGATCCCCCTTTTCAAGCCCGCTAATTATTGTATAGGTATCGCCATTGGTACTTCCAAGGGCAACTTCGCGCATTTCAAAGACAGGCTCATTGGGATTGGTCTTTACATAAACCACCGATCGTTCCCCCGTCCACATTACGGCACTGGCCGGTATGATAACGGTATTCTCCATCTGCATTTCGGCAGCTTTGATCGTACCTTCCACGAACATACCCGGCTTCAAGAGATTATCCTTATTGTTAAGTATTGCCCTTACCATGACCGTTCTTGTAGAAGAATTAAGTAACGGGTCTACAAAGGATATTTTTGCCGTAAATTCTTCATTGGGATAGGCATTCGTCGTTATCTTGACCTCCTGACCCTCCTTCAACGATGCTATCTGATTTTCATAGGCATCGAATACCGCCCAAACGGAATTTAAGTTGGCAATTTTGTACAAAGGCTGCCCTTGTTTTACATAATCTCCTTCTTCAACCATGATATCGGTAATCGTTCCTGAAACTGTGGCATAGACTGGAAAGTTTTCCTGCACTTTGCCCACTTCTTCTATCTTATCTATTTGATTGTCAGAAAGCTTCCATAATTTTAATTTATTGCGAACGGCATTGTATAATGCCGGTTGCGATTCCTTCATGGATGCGGCCGTCAACAGCTCTTGTTGTGCGCTTACCAATTCTGGGGAATAGATGGTTGCCAAAAGTTTGCCCTTGGCAACGTTCTCTCCGGTATAATTCACATTTAGCCGTTCAATGCGACCCGCAAAATATGTAGCTTGGGTAGCATTGGCTTCTTCGTTCTCGCGAATCTTTCCTGAGAGTTTAAGTGAACTCCCATCCGAACCACCTGTACCAACGGTAGAGGTGCGTATATTGGCCAAGGCCAAGGCGTTGTCCGTCATTTTTATTTCATTGGCACTAAGCCCCGTCGCTCCGGTTTCAGCAGGAATGAGATCCATACCGCAGATTGGGCAGTCTCCCGGTTCGGGTTGCATAATCTGTGGGTGCATGGAGCAGGTCCACATCTGATTCTCGGATTCTCCGGAATGGTCATGGCTATCGGACATATCCGAAAGATCTTTTATGGCCGATTGATCGGCCTCAGCGTTTGAGAAAATAAAATATCCCCCCAATAAACCGACCGCTAAGGCGGCTACTACAATGTAAATGATGTTCTTGTTCATGATATTGAAGATTGAAATGTTATTGTTTCTTAAAAATTTATACGGATTCACTAATAGTTTTCAAAACCAGTACAATGAGCGTATGTACTATAAAAAGTATGATAATGCCCGCTAAAATATAGGCGCCTTCCTTTTCAAATGGCACTTTTCTAATCTCGCCGTTCGGGTTCTTTTCTTCCATAAATTACGTCTCCATTCATTAAATTACTTTCTAAATCTGTTTTTTTATCTTTCGAATAGATGGCGATGATATATACCATAGGACAAAGCCGCTCAACACGGTTATTAGTCCCAAAAGCGAAAATGACCTTAACAAAAGGGTGTTGAAATTATCTCTTGTGTCATAGTCCATGGTATGGGTCATCCACAGAAAGTCGAACCAGCGCCAATCTCTATGCCGCACCGTTTGAAACGCCCCATTTTCGACAGCCACATAAGCCTTTAAATTTTGTGGTGTTTCATACGAAATCTCATAAGCCGGTAGGGGACGTCCTCGATATTCGTGGTGGTCTCCGACTTCTTCTATCCTTTTTATTGCGGCTATTTTAAGCTCTGGAAGTATATATCTTTGTGCTACCTCTTGGGCTTCTTCTTTAGTGATACCGTCCTTTTCCTCTCCTGTTTTGGCATTATAAAGCTTTGCTTCGTTTATCCAATAGTAAGGTTCTTCTGCTATTTCCAATAATTCAAGCGTTTGGATGGGCTGCGTACTATCTAATTGGCCTGTACCCAATAAATCTGAAAAAGCCGTCTGTTTTGGCTTCTGGTTTTTGAACTGGTCGCCGTGTATTTCATCGATATCCGTCCAGCTAAAATACATCCCGCTAATCGTCCACATCAGGAACTGAATACCTAGGAAGATGCCCAAGTAGCGGTGGGCTTTTCGAATCCATTTTGCTGTTTTTCTGTTGACCATATTTGTTTTATTCTATATCCGAATTTTAGTTCACTAAAAATTTTACAATAAGTCCCCCAGCGAGCCATATATAACAGATGAAGGCTGCATATTTTAAAACACTTTCCAACAATGGACTCTTGGGTGCCATCTCGCTCATTGAATGTTCTACATCTTTTTTTTTGAAAAAACCCAGATAAACGAGATAGGCCGAAATGATGAGAAAAGCAACGTTCAAGAAAAAGGTATAATCAATCTTAAAATGTTCCTTATCCTGAATCTTGACCTGCGAAGGGTCGGGCAATATTCCCAGCAAATCGAAACCATAATGCAAGGTCAAAGAGGTGCCAATCAATGCCGTGAAAAGTAAGAATAGAATAAAGAGTGACATTTTCCAACCATAATACTTTGCATTGATTCTCAGTACTGGAAAAACCACCAAATCGCTAAAAATAAAGGCCATTACGCCCGCAAAACTTACGCCTTTGCTGAATAGTAATGCTGCCAATGGGATGTTACCCATTGAACCGATAAATGTTAAGAATGCGGCAACTGGACCAACAACAATATGTTCCAGAATTTCGAGAAAAGTGAAATCTGTATTGCCTTGACCACTATTTATAAATAAGGTCTGAAAAAACGAATCTGGCACAAAAGCCGCTGTAATACCCGCAACGGTAAAACCTACGGTTACATCCTTCCAGACCATTTGCCATTCCATCTTGTATTTTTTGGCAACGCGCGCCCAACTGTCTTCGTTCTTGATTTGTTTCTTCCAATCTTTGGAACCGTCCATCTCATCATCATCTTCATTTTCGATATTTTTGCGGGCTTTTTCGATGAGTTTTTTAGGATTGATGAGTCGTATCAGAATCCACGAAATACCAATCAAGAGAATACCACCTACATATTCGCCCACCACGAACTGCCAACCTAAAAAGATGGAAATGATAATCCCCAATTCTATGACGAGATTGGTCGATGCCAACAGAAAAGCAATGGAAGACACAAAACTTGCACCTTTCTTAAAGATGGATTTTGTACCTGCCAAAGCAGAAAAACTGCACGAGCTACTTATAAAGCCGAAAAACGTGCCCAACAGCACACTTTTGCCTTCGTTTTCGCCCATTGTTTTTTGCATCCGTTTTTCGGTCACGAAAATCTGTATCATACTACTGATGATATAACCCAAAATGAATGCCCAAAGCGCCATCCAGAAAAATCCGGTAGTCGTATAGGCGGCTTCGCCCCATTGTTTTAAAAATTCGTTCACGGTTTAAACTGTATTAGTTTTTATTCTTTGATGATACACGTTTTTTTAATTTTTTTATCATCGTACCCTTGTTGACCCTATCTTGTTATTTTACTTTGAATGGAATTACTACTTTAACTTTTTCCCAAGCTAATGTTATCTCACCTTCAGTATCACTAATTTTATCGATATTATATTCTAAGTGTTCCTTTAGGCTATCCGCAATAATCGGTGTCACCTTAAATCGTATTACATCATCTTTTTCGTCATATTCATCCTTACCGTGCTGGTTCCAATTGGAATTTAAAATGATGATCCATTCTTCCTTTGAAGGAATGGTAAAAAATCCATATTTACCTGCTTTTAGTTCCTTACCATCTATTTCTATATCCGTATCCGTCTCTATCCACGTAGCCATATGTGCCCCAGCTTGCCAGACTTCGTCATACGCCAGCAAACCACCAAAAATCATCCTGTCCCTAACCCCTGGCGATGAATAATCAATATGGATGTGCGCATTACCAATGGTCGCCATTGCAGAGGTGTGAGGGCTTAACACTTTTTTTGGCGGTTGGTCTGTGATTGCTTCTTTTGACGGTTCTGGCATTGGCTCCGTTTTCTTCTCTTTACAGCTGGTAATAAGAAGAAGACCAAACACTATACTAATTGAAATATATCTACTCATCGGGTGTTACTTAATATTTCTTGAAGATGAATGGGTTTTTATTATTTTCCATTTTCCATCTATTTTTTTAAGGATTGAGGTTGCTACCCCTTTTTTCTTTATAGTCCGGCTATTTCCCTTGTCGTCTGGATTGAGGACAATGGTATATATGTACGTTTCGGTAGTAAAGGCATAGGGTACATCTACCTTTACATCGATTTCATAATCTGAAAATTCGAATTTTTCAAAATGACCTAATTCCGGTCCTAAATGATGTTCTATATAGTGGCTGTACGTACCCTCGACGCCTCCCGATTCAAAAACCTCGGAATCCTCGGTAAATAATTCGAAAGTACCATCGGTCGTTAGGTTTTGTAGGGCATCCTTATAGCTTTTCATTACTGTAAGCACTGCTTCTTTTTCTGTTTTTGCATCTTGACCACATAGTGGACTTGTCGCTATTATGAGCAACATTGTTACTGTAGTTGATTTTAGTGTTTGCATACTTTTAGTTTTTAAAGGTTATTTATTTACTCGTATTCTATTCACATTTGCGATACCAAAGACCAGGACGAAAAACCGCAGTGCCACTTCAAGCGCCACCAAGGTTTTCGCGGGTAAGGAAATTGGGACTATATCACCATATCCTACTGATGAGAATGTTATCAAACTGAAATAGGATAAATCAAAAAATACCGACAGTCCATCTTTGCCAATACTGTTGTTCATTTTAAAATGAATAGCATCCACAAACTGCAACGCTGTGTAATCTATTGCAAACGAGAAAACTATCAACACAATCAGGTATCCGAACAACACCAGTACGTGGCTCAATAGATGGCTCTGACCAATTATCTTCATCAATTGGTTAAAGGACAAGGCTATAATGAATCCTATCTTTAGTAATGTTAAGGCCAGTAGGATAATCATAGCATAAAACCCTTCCATAGTAGGTAGCGCATACAGTTCGATTACTGAAGCAATAAGCATCACCAATAGAACATACTTTGAGCTATTGAAAAGCTGTCCATAAAATGCCCCTGTGGTTTCTATGTCTTTTTCTTTATCCATTCTTATTTGTTATCTATAAAAATTTCATCATAGCCTTTTGCTTTATTCTCACTGATTCTTCTCTTTATATACATTTTGGTGATACCCCTTCTATTTTCAATTCCCATTGATTTAAGCAGCTCCTTAAAGGCTTCCATAGTGTTTTTATGGTAGTTGGCTACTTTGGTCTTTTTATCTTCTACTACCAATGATGCGACCCTTGAAGGTTCCATTGTGGTGATTCCCGTAGGGCAGGTATCCAGATTGCATTTTAAGGATTGTACGCAGCCCAAGGCAAACATCATCCCTCTGGCACTATAGCAAGCATCGGCACCAAGTGCCAACATTCTATAGATATCAAAAGCTGAAATTATTTTTCCTGCTGCCATTACTTTTATTTCATCGCGCAACCCATACTTTTTAAGAATGCCGTTTGCGAAATGCACGGCTTCAATTATTGGCATTCCAGCCCAATGCAGCGATTCCATATGTGCAGCACCGGAACCACCTTCTGCACCGTCTATGGCTATAAAATCCGGATAGTTTTGCTTTTCGGCGAAAATGCGGACCATTCTTTCGAATTCATCCTGCTGTCCGATGCACATTTTAATCCCTATGGGCTTTCCAGCGGAAAGCTTCCGTAATTCTTGGATAAAAGCTACCATTTCCAAATCAGTACCAAATGCAGCGTGATGTGGTGGCGATAGAATTTCGGTTCCTTTTTCTACGTCCCTGTACTTTGCGATTTCCTCGGTATTTTTTTTGGCAGGAAGAATGGCCCCAAAACCGGGTTTTGCACCCTGTGAGACTTTTATTTCAATCATTTTGACCACTTCATTGGATGCGATTTCCACAAATTTTTTAGGGTCGAAATTCCCTTCTTCTGTCCTACACCCAAAATAGCCTGTACCGAACTGAAAGATAATATCAGCTCCATATTCCTGATGGTAGGGCGTAAATCCACCTTCGCCGGTATTTTGCGCAAAGCCAGCAATTTTTGCACCGCCGTTAAGGGCCAGCGTTGCATTTTTACTGATGGAACCATAGCTCATCCCTGCCAGATTTAGAATGCTCGCTGAATAGGGTTTTGAGCATTTTGAACTCCCTATGGCAACCCTAAAATCATCTTTGATTTCCTTAACAGGATACGTGGAATGGGTAAACCATTCGCGACCAACTTCGTCATACGGAATCTGCGTTCCAAAGGGTTGGTTTTTGACCGCGTCCTCGGCACGTTTATAAACAATTTCTTTCTGTATCCAATTGAAAGGTTTTCCCTCTGTTCTATTCAATAAAACCGTTTCTTGAACGACGTGACGTTGTTTTTCCAGAAGCTTCGTAATCCTGCCCAACAACGGATAGGTTCTTTTGATATTATCGGTTTTTTGAAAATAGTCTCTTAAGCCGAGAAGCATAAAAGGTGTGATCAACAGCGCAAGCCACCAGAAATGAGGCTTCCACATTATGAGCCCTGCAAGTACCACTAAAAGCGTTATCGACGATATTAAAAATATTCTTCTCATGCTTTGTTTTTCAATGCGAATGGCTTTCTTCCCCTGCCCTTTCAGTTTCCAAATACTGGCCCTGTGGTCCAACACCCTGAATATAAACGAGCTGAGCGCCATAATGCCCTGCTTGCGAAACGGAGAACGCCGAAAAGGCCATAATAAAGAGAACGGCAATTTCAAAACCTCGATTCAGTTTTATCCAAAAAAGGCTGATAATTTTTAAAACTGCGGCCAAAGCACTTGACCAAATAGTCCAATCTGCATATTTATCATGGTTGTCCAGGATTTTTTGAGCTACATCCGTAAGGCCATGGGTATGCGGGTGTACAAAAGTTCCCGCTACGTAGGCCCCAATAAAACCCGTACCGATAAGAAACAGGATAACCCAGTCCAAGTTCCTTTTAAGGACGAAGAGCTGAATACCTTGGAGCAATGCCGCAAACAACAGGAGTACGATAGGAAAATGCACTACCAACGGATGTAAATTGTCGAATTCATCCAAACCTACCTCTTCTTTGTTTATGGGCTTTTCGGCGTGGGTTTCGGTATGTTGCTGTGGTTTTTCGGACAATTCAACAGTATTAAAGGTTCCTAAACTATTCGCCGAATACCCTGAACTGTTCTCAATGGACTTAGGTGCACTTGCATGAAGCGACATTAGGCTTAGAAGTAATACTAAAAATGAGACCGTTTTTTTCATAATCAATCGTTTTTATGATGCATTATTCGTTAACTGTACAATAAGCGCACCTAATACAATAGCGCCTATAACGATGTAAATGGTATAGTTGAACCACTTTTTCCAACCTTGTTTCCCTGACTTTTCCGGCCCCCTTTTACAACAATCTTTCATTACAACATTATCTATATTGTGCCTGTCAAGGGAAGGGCGTTAAACACTACATCAACGAAGTTCCCCTTCCCATAACAGGACTTTTTCTTCATTAAAACAATCTGGGCGGTCATGAAATACACTAAATAACTAACCAATCAAAAAACACATTCCCGACCAGCCCAGATTTTACTTTTCCAAATTCCCCTTGTTTATATAGTTTTTACCAATCACAAAAATCAAATAGGGCAATACCGCAAATTGTAATAGCGGCGACAACCCCACATTTACCCATGGCACTATAGGCATAGCCCCTGCATAGTTCCAATCGCCTCTTGAGGTATGCCAAATTTCTCCCAATATGGCACCGATCGTTCCGATTGTAACTAGTACCAAAATCTGTTTTGGAGTTAAATCATCTATCCAAAACACATTGCGATACAACAGGCCAAATCCGAAAAGCAGAATAAGCACCATCAACATATCGGCGATGGATGCCAAGGCACAAAACGAAATATGTTGCCAATCGTATTCAAAACCTTCATAGAGCGGACCTTGTGCCAGCTCCCAAATAAAATTGAACGAAAACGCTATTAATGCAATACCGATGATATAGTTCCTATAATTTTTTTTGTTCCGTACCTGTTTGGCAAAATAGATATACATCAGAATGACCAAAGTCAGCGCAACGGTGGGCACAACAAAAATGTCAAGGCTTAATGTTTCCATCTAGATTTTGCGAATGTTATTTTCTTTTTCTACACGTTATTTTTAAAAACTCCTATAACTATACCGAGACAATCAATTGTTACTACCTGAAAAGGGGAAGCATTTTAAACACTAATCATTAACTATATTCAACCTCCCCAATCAGCTTTACTTTTCGATGATGGCTGTCACTTTTCCACAGCTTAGCATTTTTGCTCCATAATATGGGTTGCGGATGTCCTTAATGGCAGATAACCAATAAGCACCTCCGTTCAAGGCCATGGGGCAGAAATCCTTATAGATTTTTCCCGATGTAACGGTTCCTTTCAACAAGGGTTCCATTTCATTGCTCAAATCGGAAAAAGCCTTTCGCTGTCTCTCTAAATTATCGGTAGCAGCGATTTTTTGCGAGGCCGCCAATGCCGCTTCGGAACCCTCGATTTTTTCTAGCGCTTCGTTCAACATAACCGCTCCCTTTTGGGTATCGCCCGGATTGGAACCGACCAAGTCATTTTTAATGTGCTCGTAATGTTCGTAGGCATTGGCGATGTTCTTGTCGTTAAATTCCAACTCGACCACTTTCATCTCCATCTTGCTATGGTCATGGTTCAGTTCTATTTTGTGCTGTGCGTAGCCCATTGTAGTCCCCAACATGAGCAGGGTTACTACACCATGTTTTAAATTCTTCATTTATTGGATTTTTAGTTTATAAACTGTCCTTTAATTTTGAAACCCAATCGAGAACGGTTTTCCTCTTGTCCTCCGAAAGTTTTGCTTCCCTATGAATTAGTGTATAAGACCAAAGGGGCATTTCTCCATTTTCTATCTGACTTATGATCGATTTTAACTTGCTGTTCTTTCTTCTGTTTGAATAATCGGCCCATTCGTTAAAATTCAATTCTTCCTTGCCATGGGTAACATGATCCTCCAAAAACCAGGCAACGGGTTGCACTTTGTTGTACCAAGGATAATCCGTGTTGTTGCTATGGCAATCGTAGCAAGAGGTCTTGATGATGTTCTCCACTTGTTTCGGTACATCGTTCACAAGCATAAAGTCAGTTTTTGGTATTGTGTCGCTTTGGTTTCGGGAAGTGGGAAAAAACTGTATCCCCACAAACCCGACCAAAAACACTAGTGCTATGATTTTTATACTTTTCTTCACTTAGTTGATTTCCCTTTGTACTTTTCCACAAGTGAGCATCTTATCCCCGAAATATGGATTTTTGATTTCTTCATTCATGCTTAGCCAGGCACCTCCTTTGTTGTTATCATACATTGGGCAATATTGTTCATACAAAGTATTTTCTGTACCAGTAATGGCGACCATATCGACTACATCTTTGCTCAAGGTTTTAAAGTGCTCACGTTGATGCCCGATGTCACTTTTCGCGATATGTTCTGCATGTTCGGTGGCATCTTCAATAATGTCTTTCAGCTCATCCTGCTGTTCATCACTGAATTTGCTCGTATCGAAGTTCTTTAGGCTGCCTTCAAGCTTTTCTCCTGCCTTTGCGGCCCCATCTTTGTCATCGGACACAAGAGCATTCTTTAGCGTCAGATAGTCAGCGATGACTTCAGATGACATCATTGCCATTTCGCCATGATTCATGTTGTCATGGTCCATTTGCGAATGGTCTTCCATAGCGCCATCCATATGGCCGCTGTCCTCCATTTGTTCTGTTTGGTGACCTTCTTGGTTTTCCTGCACTTTTTTCTTGTCTTTGCAAGATGTGGCCGATAGGGTTATGATTGCCATGGCCAAAATTCCAGTTGTTACATTTGATTTTCTCATGATTGTTGAATTTGATGTTAATTATAGTTTTACATTTTGCTGTTCAATAGTGTCGAGCAATTTTTTCAAGATGTTCTTTGTGTTTTTGGCCACCTCTATTATTTCTTTCTTCTTTGCGGAAGACCAAGTCGAATCTGTATCTTCTATCGACACTTCGATAATCGTATTATTTTCCACTTCCTTAATGGTTACATTGCACGGAAAAAGAACGCTCATTTGAATATCATTTGAAATCAGTTTTAATGCAGTTTCTTTTTCACATACCATTAGAATGAGGTGCCGAGGCATCTTTTCCATATCTGAACTGAGATACTCGCGCACGTCAAATTCACCAACAAGGTCAAGACCTAACTTTTTAATGCCATTTTTTACGTTTTGTACGGTTTCCTCAAATGTCAAACTACCGTACCTCCGCGTAATGCAATAAGGGGTACTCTGACTTTCTGAATAATTTTGTTGCGAGACCCATTCGCTTTTACCCTTATTATTTTCCATATTTATCCCTTCTAAAGTTTCTCGATCACATTTTCCAATTTGGCGGTAATATCATTTGCGATTTCAGCCAATATTTCATTGTCGACTGCTTGCATTGAAGCCATTGGATTTACCGCCGCCACTTCTACATTCCCTTTCGATACGTCCTGCACGATTACATTGCAAGGCAACATGGTACCTATCTTATCTTCGGCTTCCAGTGCCTTATGGGCATAGGGCGGATTACAGGCACCGAGGATCTTGTACTTTTTAAAATCAACATCCAGTTTCTTTTTCAGGGTTTCCTTGACATCGATTTCGGTCAAGATGCCAAAACCCTCTTTTTTCAGTTCTTCCGTTACTCTCTCGATTACCTTATCAAAGTCTTCGTTAAGGGTCTTGTTGAAATAATATTCCATCGTTTTAATTTTTAGAGTTAATAGTTCGTTTTTGTTCTTCGTATTCTTCTTTGGATAGTTCGCCTTTGGCGAATCGATTGTCTAGAATTTCCATAGGATTTTCCTTGGTCCTGGAACCTCTGCTATTTCGTCCGTTATACATAAAAAAGGCCAACACCAAAATGACCGGTATCAATACCCACCACCACATCATCATAATTGTAGAATTTCAATAGTTATTTTCTGTTTTCAATCCACCTCGGTATTCAAAGGCTTACGCTCCTTTATTTTTCATTTTTTCTTTCATCTTTTTCATCATCTCTGGATTTTTTTCCATCATTTTCTGCATCATTTCTTCCATCATATCAGGATTCTCATCCATCATATTTTTCATTCTTTCCTTCATCTGTTTTTTCATCATTTCGTTTTTGTGCATTTTTTCCATCAACATCTTACGGCCCTTTTCACTCTCCATCATCTTATCGAGCATTTTGGACTGCATCTTTTCCTTCATTTCAGGATTCTTCTCCATCATCTTCTGCATATGGGCCTGCATTTTTTCTTTCATTTCGGGATTTTTGTCCATCATCATTTTCATATCCCCAGATTCCATCTGCTCCATATGGGCTTTCATCAATAATTTTTTGGCCTCTTCATTCTTTCTTGCCTCACTGATAAAATTGGCAAACTGCACCGGATTTGAGATAATCTCTTGATAGATGGCATTTCTATTTTCATCTACCTGCATGGTCTCGGAGGCATTGAAAGTTGATTTACAGCCAACCATCGTTGCTATTAATCCGATTGTCATTAAAATTCCTTTTGTTTTCATTTTTCTAATTTTTATAGATTCATACATCATTTTTAAAATCTTCTTTTTCATCACTATCATTTCTTTTCAAAAACCATTTTTCTCCGAAAAAAATCAAGACCATTAGTAGGACCGCCACTAGTACGACCAATACATCACTGCTTACCTTTATCCAAAGAAAAGCCCCAAGAACCACTACGTCTAGAATAATAGCAGTAATCAAAACGGCAGGATTGGCCTTAACATCCTTACGAAGATTTTTAAACACTCCCCAATGGATTCCTATATCCATAATCAAATAAAATATAGCACCCAATGAAGCGATTCTCGTAAGATCAAATAGAACCGTTAAGGTTATGGCCAGAATTACTGTATACACCAGCATATGTTTTTGAAGCCTGCCCGGCATACCAAAATGCTCATGGGGAATCAATTCCTTTTCGGTCAGCATTGCTGTCATTCTGGATACTGCAAAAATGCTTGCTATCACACCAGAAATTGTCGATATGATGGCGATACCCACTGTGAACCAAAGCCCATACTTGCCAAAAGCGGGGCGGGAAGCTTCTGCCAATGAATAGTCTTTCGCTGCTATGATTTCGTTTATCGAAAGATTGGAAGAGACCGCAAAAGCGACCAATAAATAGACCACCGTACAGATGAGCAAAGAAATGACAATTGAACGCCCAACATTTTTATTGGGTTTGACTATTTCATCGCCACTATTGGTAATTGTAGTGAAACCTTTGTAAGCCAAAATAGATAGAGCTAATGCTCCCAAATAATTAGTGATTGGATATTCCGTCAGACTTTCGGACGGAACTACTTCGGAGAATGAAAAACCTGCGGCCCATAGACCGCCTATGGCAAAAATGGCTATCCCACCTATTTTTAGAATGGCCATGACCAAAGAGGCCTTTCCGATAACTTTGTTGCCCGAAATATTGATAAGAAAGGCGACAATCAGCAGGAATACCCCCAAAATGGGCACCCAAACACTGTTATCATCTACATCGAACAATTGTAGAGTGTACGAGCCGAAGGTACGTGCAACCAAACTCTCGTTGATGACCATTGACAAGGCCATCAACAACGCTCCGGAAGCTGTCAATGCACTTTTACCATATATCTTCTTGAGATACATGGCGATACCGCCCGCAGAGGGATAGGCATTGGACATCTTAACATACGAATAGGCACTAAAACCCGAGATAATGGCCCCCAGCAAAAACGCATAGGGAAACCACTGACCAGACAATTCTGCTACCTGCCCTAACAGCGCGAAGATACCTGCGCCAATCATTACCCCCGTTCCTAGAGATACGGCACCGGTCAAACTCAGGCTATTTTTTTTGTATTGTCCCATGTGTTAAAATCGCATTGAAAGTCCGCCTCCCCAACCGAAACGGTTGTCGTAACTGCCCATTAAGGAAAAATCTCTGCTCAGGACATATTCCAATCCTACTTGCCAGGTCTGCTCTTGTTCAAAATCGGTTCCCGGTTCAAAATCATTGACCCAGCCAAAATCCATTTGATATTCGTATTCGCCAAAAAGGGCGAGTCTCTGAAAGATCATCGTAGCCGTCGAAAATGAAATCGTCGGCCGTAGTTTATTATCGATGCGTAGATCAGAATCTATCAACAATGGCAAGAAGTACCGGATACCCACTACTCCCGTGGTGCCTATTTCATCCATACTATCTTCCATTTCGTTTTCGACATTTACCCCACCGAAAACACGGAAATAACTGTTCAGCCATCGTTCATAGGTAAATTCGGCTTCCAAGTTCTCGTTCCATCCATATTCCGCTCGCAATATGAACTGGTTTCGGATGTTCGTAGTGGTCAGAAAAAACTCGCCCATGTGGCTGGCACCCGTAACCTCACCCCATGTCCACATATGGTCGGCCTCGGTGGTCAGGTTGGATAAGGGATACCCTTTCAATCGTTCATCCCTTGGGGTGTCATAGCTGAATACCCTTGCCATACCACTGTTGATATGGTACAGTACGTGGCAATGAAAGAACCAGTCGCCATATTCATTGGCATCGAATTCGATGACCACTTTTTGCATCGGGGCCACGTTGACCGTATGTTTTAAGGGCGAATATTCGCCGTGTTCGTTCAGTACCCTGAAAAAGTGTCCGTGTAGGTGCATCGGGTGGTGCATCATGGTCAGGTTGTTCAAAGTAATGCGCACTACTTCGCCTTGTTCAATTTTTATTTTATCGGTTTCTGAAAGCGGAACCCCGTTGATGCTCCATACGTAACGGTTCATGTTTCCCGTAAGGTTGAACAGCATTTCCCTAACAGGTTTGTTGTCTTCGTATACCGTTTTTCCGGGTGCTTTGAGATAGTTGTAGTTAAATTCCGGATTGCCCCCGGTTTTCATGGCATCGCCAATGACCTTGTCGGCGGGCAGCACATAGCCCATTTTCATATCCATTTTATCGTCTTTCATCTCCATTTTGGCATGATCCGTCTTATCCTTTGGCATTTTCATCTTACCCCCTTCATCTTCCATCTTTTGGTCATTCTTCTGCATTTGATCTTCTTTTTGCATATCCATTTTGGAATGGTCCATTTTCATACCGCCCATATCCATCGCATATTTTTTCATCACTTTGATGGAATCGTTTTTGGAGGGATTGAATTTGGCCGCGGGTGCACCCATCTTCATGTCCATCGACATCATGTTTTCCATTAGTTTGATAAGGTCGGGTATAGGTACCGTGGGGGCTTCCAAAACATCGCCCGTCCCTAGATAGGCGGAAGCCTGACCAGATCCGTCCTGAGAAGTGGCACGTATTTCAAGTTTTCCGCTTTGTGGTATGGTCACTATAAAATCATAGGTCTCGGCCACACCGATAAGGGTCTTGTTCTGTTTTACCGGCACTACATCAAGGCCGTCGGCAGAGACCAACATAGGGTCATTACCACCAAATGTCAGCCAGAAATAGGAAGCTGCGGCCGCATTTACGAAGCGCAATCGTACCCGTTCGCCGGGATTGAAATCAGGGTATTCATTAGAAGATTTTCCATTTATAAAAAACAGGTCGTAATAATTGTCCAATATGGCCATATCGGGCATACGCTGCCACATCATTTTTAGTTTCGCACCTACCGCACCTTTTGAGATTACCTTGTCCCAACTTTGAACCTGGTCCTTTTTGATTAGGTACCACTCATTGCCTCGTTTAAGGTTTCTCAGTTGTGTCTTGGGATTTTCATCCATCCAATCCGAAAGTATCAGTACCAAATCTTTGTCATACTCAAGATTTGTTTCTTTGGGATTGATCTGGATGGAGCCATAAACACCACGTTGTTCCTGTAAACCCGTATGGGAATGGTACCAATACGTGCCCGACTGTTTCAGCGCAAATTTGTATTGTTGGGTCTCGCCGGGTTCAATTGGTGGCGTTGTAAGGTAAGGTACGCCGTCGTAGAAGTTGGGCAGTATCAACCCATGCCAGTGTACCGAGGTTTCGACATCCATCGTATTGGTTACGTTGATAATGGCAAACTCGCCCTCGTTGAATTCGAGATTGGGTCCAGGAATACCACCATTGATCGTCATGGCCTTCACATCTTTTCCGGTATAGTTGACCGTTTCGTAACCAATGGTCAAATCATAGACCCGTTCAGGCCAATTATCCACATTTTCTTCGCTTTCATTGGATACTAATTGTGCGGCAATGTTGCACGAAATGAGAAGTACCAACAACACTGTAATTTTTCTGATCATGATTCTCATTTTTGTGGTTTATAATATTTTATTTTATTCAGTCGAGATACCTTACTCCTATCGATACGGACATTAACTCCTTAGATAATTGATAATGGCCGACTGCACAAAGTAGCCCTTGATGGATTCAATTCGATTGATTTGAAACCTAAGCTGAAGCTCTTGAATATCGAGCACATCGTTAAAATCGATGGTTCCGGTCTCGTAGCTTTTGATAAGGATTTCCTCCCCGTCCTTGGCCTGTCCGATATTTTTTGTTTGGGTCCTAAAACGAATCCTGGCAGCCATTCTGTTGTTAATGGCCTCGCTCAAAAGTGTTTCGAGCTTGTTTCTTCGTTCTTGCTTTTGGGCGGTTATTTCCTCTTGCCTTAATTTGTTCTGTTGGGAAATGGATTTGTATTTATTGTTGAATATCGGGATGGACACCGATACCATCGGCATCAAGATGTCCTTTCCGTTATCATCGAAAGACATATCAGGCCTTTCGGCAACGGGTACGTAATCCAATCCGAAACCAAGATTCGGTAAGGCTTCTTTTTGGTTCAAGATTTCAGATTGTTCGACCGACTCGTACAACTTGTCATACTTTAAAAGTTCAGGATGCAGGTCAAGGCTTCCTTCTTCCGTTATCGGGTCTTGTTCGGGTACCGTAAGCCCTTCGTAAACTTCGACTTGTGTTTGTTCGTCCCTATTCAATAGATTGTTGAACAGCGTTTGTTCGGCCAAATACTCCTGTTCCAAAACTTCTTTTTGCTGAAGCAGTTCGTTCTGCCGAATCTGCAAGCGCAACACATCTACTGCGGAGGCATTACCAACTTCTACCGAGGTCAAGGCCAATCGTTCATAGGTTTCCAGCAATTCTATATTTTCGTCCAAAACGCTTTGCTTCGCCCTTATCGAGAATAATCGGTAATAGGACTGAGATACCGACAACGCCAATTTTCTTTTGACGATGACCAGCTCTTCGTATTGGGCATCGGCCAATGAACTTGCATAATTTTCACGGGCGGTAATGGTACCGAACCACGGGATCATCTGTTTTGCCGAGAACCGTGCTTTCTGTGCTCCGGTCCGTGTTTCGGGCTCGCTTACGAAAAGTCCGGCACTTACCTCCGTATTGGGCAAAGTATTGACCTCGTTCACTCTTTCGGAGGCAATATTGTACCGCAGCTCAAAAGCCTGGATTTCCGGATTGTTGAGTTCGGCCTGTTGGATAAGGCTTTCCAGTTCCTGTCCGTTCACAGAAGCGATGGATACTATTCCGATCAATATGTATAGGTATTTCTTCATTTGGACATTCTTTTTAATTGAAACTCGGCCTTCCAACTGTACAACACTGGAACAACAAATAGGGTAATCAAGGCGATAAGCATCCCCCCGAAAGAAGGGATCGCCATCGGAATCATAATATCGCTACCACGGCCGGTGGATGTCAATACCGGAAGCAGTGCCAGAATAGTGGTTGCGGTCGTCATCAAACACGGACGGATACGTTTTTCACCAGCTTCGACAACCGAATCCCTAACGGATACAAGGGAATCGGGCTTGTTTCTATCAAAAGTTTGGGTCAGGTAGGTGGCCATGACCACACCATCATCGGTTGCAATACCAAAGAGCGCAATAAACCCAACCCATACGGCAACACTCAGGTTAATGGTATGCATCTGGAAGAGGTCTCGTAGGTTTTCCCCGAAAAAGTTGAAGTTCAGGAACCAATCCTGACCATAGAACCAAATCATCAGAAAACCTCCGGCAAAGGCAACAGCAATCCCGGTAAACACCATCAATGAGGTACCTACTGAACGGAATTGGAAATAAAGAATCAAGAATATGATGGCCAATGCCAGCGGTACTACGACCGATAGCGTCTTTTCGGCACGTAGTTGGTTTTCATAGGTACCGGTAAACAAATAATTGATGCCCTTGGGAACCACCAATTCTCCATTATCTATTTTTTCTTGTATAAGGGCCTGTGCATTCTCGACCACCTCGACTTCGGCAAAACCGTCCAACTTATCGAACAGTACATAACCCACCAAAAAGGTGTCTTCGCTCTTGATGACCTGTGGTCCCTTTTCATATCGAATGGTAACCAACTCGCTCAAAGGAACCGGGCTTCCCTTGGCAACGGGAACATAAATATTCTCTAAGTCCGCTGGATTCTCTCGCAATTCCCTTGGATACCGTACTCGAACTCCATAACGCTCACGGCCTTCAACAGTTTGGGTAAGCACCATGCCGCCAACCGCTACTTGCAACACGCTTTGCACATCTTCAATGGTAATGCCGTATCGTGCCAAACGCTCCCTGTTGATATCTATAAGCAAATAAGGCTTTCCGACAATTCGATCGGCAAACACGGCTTCATCCTTGACCCCCTCGGCCTCCTTTAAAATGTCCTCCAGCTTGAGGCCAAAGGCTTCTATTTCCTTTAAATCTTGCCCTTTTACCTTGATACCCATGGGCGCACGCATGCCGGTCTGCAACATGACCAAGCGGGTTTCAATAGGTTGCAGTTTGGGCGCGGATGTAACGCCTGGAAGTTTCGTTACACGTACAATCTCGTTCCAAATATCATCGGGGGATTCAATTTCAGGCCGCCAGTTTCTAAAATATTCCCCATCATCGTCGGGAATCAAATCCTTTTGTTTAACAGAGAATGCAGAAACTATGGCAGATTCATCGTAATTTCCTTCATCATCTACAACCATGTTCGGATTGGTCACAAAGGTGCCGTCCCTGAGTTCGAAGAGGCCATCTTCATTGACCTTGAACCGTTGGCGCTCCCTGTTCTCGTTCAACATGTATTCTGGCTTGTACTGGATGACGTTCTCATACATCGACAAGGGCGCCGGATCCAATGCGGATTCGGTTCTACCGGATTTGCCGACTATCGTTGCTATTTCAGGAATACTGGCTACAGCCATATCCAGTTGCTGCAATACCCGTTTGTTCTCTTCGACACCGGCGTGCGGAAGGGAGGTAGGCATCAACAAAAACGAACCTTCGTTCAATGAAGGCATAAACTCCTTGCCCGTATTGCGCATAATCATTACTCCGAATACCACAATGGCGGTGGGTATGGAAAGAAATATCAGCTTATTCCGTAATGCCCAGCGAAGTATCCTTGTATAATAGTTCCGGAATATGGTAAAGAAGCCCAGTAGTCCGAAACATATAAGCGAAACAAAAATCAGGTTCCAAAAAATACTCTTATCAAGACCGAGAGGTCTCCAGTATTCCGCCAAAACAAAAACAATTGCAAAGGCCGAAATAATGATATTGATAAGATTGGCTCGTTCTTCGGAAAGCGAAAATCCAGTGGAAATACGTGATGCCAATTCCGGATTTTTTAGCAAGCCTACGATACCGAAGGCAATCAATATAAATCCTAATAAAAAGCCATAAGCAAGGGCTATAATCCCTAGAAGTATCAATATTCCATTAACGGCGTATCCAGTAGTTTTCTTTATGCTTTTTTTTCTAAATAGAAAGGCCGCAAATGGTGGTATCAAAAATAAGGCTACGATAATGGATGCGGTAAGCGCAAAGGTTTTTGTAAAGGCCAAGGGTCTGAAGAGTTTTCCTTCGGCCCCGATCATCGTAAATACCGGAATAAAACTGATGATGGTGGTCATCACGGCGGTCAATATGGCCCCCGACACCTCTGCGGTGGCATTGTAGACAACGGTATTAATGGGTAGGCCCTCTTCATTTTCGTCCAAATGCCGTATGACGTTTTCCGAGAGTATGACCCCTACATCCACCATGGTTCCAATGGCAATGGCTATACCCGAAAGTGCCACGATGTTTGCATCCACATTGAATAGCTTCATCGCAATAAACACCATAAGCACTGCAACCGGTAACAGTCCCGATATCAGGATGGATGCCCTTAAATTGAAGACCATGATAATGATGACCAAAATGGTAATGAATATTTCCAAGGTCAGGGCCTCGTTGAGGGTTCCGAGCGTTTCTTGAATAAGTTCGGTCCTATCATAAAAAGGAACAATGGTAAGTTGGGATGTTCTGCCATCCTCAAGTACTTTTGAGGGCAGTCCGGCACTTAAATCATTGATTTGGTCTTTGACATTATTGATGACTTCCATGGGATTGGCACCATACCGTGCGACCACTACCCCCCCGACAACTTCTGCTCCTTCCTTATCCAATATGCCGCGCCGTGTGGCCGGTCCGTAGGAAACATTTGCAATGTCCTTTAAGCGAATGGACGTGTAATCCTCAGAGGTAACGACTGCATTCTGTAGATCCTCGATGGACTTCACATACCCAAGCCCGCGAATGAGATATTCGGCCTGGTTGATTTCCAAGGTCTGTGCCCCAATATCACGATTACTTTGTTTTACAGCTTTTACCACCTGCTGTAGCCCAATACCATATTGCTTCATCAGTTCGGGATTCACATCTACCTGATATTCGAGTACATAACCCCCTATAGAGGCCACCTCTGAAACACCGCTTGCCGATGATAGGGCATATTTGACATAAAAATCCTGAATACTTCTAAGCTCCTGTAAATCCCAGCCGCCTGTGACATTTCCTTTCTCATCGCGTCCCTCCAAAGTGTACCAGTAGATTTGTCCAAGTCCTGTGGCATCCGGCCCCAATGCAGGGTTGACCCCGTCGGGCAGTAAACCGCTCGGTAAGGAGTTCAATTTTTCAAGGATTCGACTGCGGCTCCAATAGAACTCGATATCCTCTTCAAATATGATATAGATACTTGAAAATCCGAACATGGAGGAGCTACGGATGGTCCTAACCCCTGGTATTCCCAAGAGTGAGGTTGTCAATGGATAGGTAATTTGATCCTCGATATCTTGTGGGGAACGACCGTCCCATTTGGTAAAAACAATCTGCTGGTTTTCCCCGATGTCAGGTATGGCATCTACGGCAACAGGGTTTCTTGGTAATGAGCCAGTGCTCCACTCGAAAGGGGCGTTTACGGTTCCCCAGCCTACAAAAAGGACTAGGAGCAAAACGGCTACCAATTTATTTTCGATAAGGAATTTGATGCTTTTATTCAGCATGGTATTGATGATTAAGTAATTAGAAGTGCTGGCCGGAAACCAACGAAAACAGGATAAGCCCTAAACTGCTATCAGTCGGGCTGTAAAATGCTATTACTTAAAAATCAAATGAGAAAAATCTGATCTAGGATCTGTATATCCTTGACCAAAAGTGGAGGGGGGTAATCACTAAACGGGACTATGTTTTCAGGTAGTCCTTCGTAAAGATTAAGATAGGTGTAGATGAAGCTGGCAACAAACTGTTGTTGTTCAAAGCTTAATTTTTCAAACGATACTTTTAAGTCGTTCTGGCCATCAACGGTAAGGACTTCATCGCTACAGCAATCGGCTTTGACCAAATTGCACTCTGGTAACTCTGCTGTCTCCTGAACTTCCATGCCGCAAGATTCTGCATGGCCCAAGAAAGAGTAATCAACCAGAACATCACCACAATAGTGTTGTGCAACCGAAAAAGAGAAGGTTGATAACAGCACTAATAGTGCCATTGTAAACGATGTTATTTTATGGAAAACACTTTTCATCCGTTCTGCAAAACTACAAAAATTTTAACACTCTTTTTTTGTTTAACAAAATTTTGGAAATCTAATCCCTTGATTTTTCTTTCAAGTCACGTATGAACAAAATCAATTATCGGCGATATGATAAATATCATTTATTTGTTTAAGCCTTTAGTTTACATTTGGTATTAAGGCTATATGTATCACCGAATATATATTTGATTTTCAGATAATTAAGTGAGATTATCAAAAAAATCGATTATTTTTGGGGGTAAACAAAATTTTGTAATTTTAGAATGTGAAGCAGTTTTTTAGCAAAATATTATCCATCTTTTTGACGTTGGCGGTACTCTTTTCGACTACCTCGTTTACGGCGGATATGCATTTTTGCTGTGAAAAACTGGTAGATATTGCCGTGTTCGGTAAAGCAACGCCCTGTGATCAAAAAATCCAAAAGACGGAAAACACTTCAAAAAAATGTTCAATTGGAGTTGGAGACTGTTGTAGTGATGATTCATTTATACAGCAAGGTAATGATAATCTCCAAAAGGTTTCCTTTGAGATTGATTCTCAAAATTTTGTCTTCTTAAAGGCCTTTGTCCACACTTATATAAACCTTTTTGAAGGACTTGAGGAAAATGTAGTTCCCTTCAAAAACTATAAACCTCCGTTGATTCAGAAGGATTTACTAGTTCTTCACGAGACTTTCTTAATTTGATTTATATTTAAGCGGATTGTTTATGCAATAGTCCGCTCTTCGCATTGGCCATACCTCTTAAGTGGCCCCTTTTTGTCGTACCCCATGCCCACGACAGAACATTCAGATTGATTGCCAAACAGGGTTTTACCTGTTGAGATTTATTGTAAACCATAATACGTGCACCATGGATTCCATAAGGGAATATTGGATAAAGAATATGGTTTGTAGGCGTTGCCTAAAGGTCATAAAGCAAGAATTGTATGATTTGGGCATTACCATACTATCCCTTGAACTTGGGAAACTTACGGTAAAGGCTCCAGAAATAGCTATTGTCGAAGCAGACCAAAAAGTGGTGGGCGTCCTCCATTCCAACGGTTTTGAAATAGCCAAAAGCGAAGAGGAGATGATAGTCGAGAAAATCAAGATCGCCTTGATTTCATTGGTCGCAGATATCCCTATCAACATTCGGGGAAAAACCTCGGACTATCTGGCTAACATAGTACATCGAGAGTACAAGGTACTGAGCAAGATTTTTTCAAAAAATGAAAATATCACTATTGAAAAATACTTCATAAAGCTGAAGATAGAAAAGGTAAAAGAGCTCATTCAGTTGCGGCAACATACCTTTTCTGATATCGCTTATTTGCTCGATTACAGCAGTGTCAACCACTTATCCAGGCAGTTTAAGGAAATCATGGGCATGAGCATGACCGACTATAAAAATGATCAAGCCTGGGAACGAAATTTCTTTGACGAAATTATATAAATAATAAAGAGAATTATGCAGACAAAGGCTTTTGGCAATACATAGATTTAACCTTGGAGATTACCAGAAAAACAAGCAAATGTTTAGAATTAAAAAAAGAATTGAAAATGCTACTAAAACAAGACAATTAGAGATAAATACAAAACGAATAACCGAAATAATATTAATTAAAAATCAAATATGATGAGAACGGCAGCAATTATTTTACTGGCAATTGGCTTAGTAAGTCTATCCGGTTGCAACCAGAAAACAAATCCTAACGCAATGCTCGAAAATTCGAAAACGAGAACGGAACTCTTTGAGGCAATTGCCAGTAACCACAGTTACATGACTGAATTCATGGACAACATGCAAGGCAACGACCATGCCATGCAGATGATGCAGGGCAATCAAAAGATGATGGGTACTATGATACAGGGCCAGGGAATACAGATGATGATGAAAGATAGTATGATGATGAAAAACATGATGCAATCCATGATGCAAGATGGAAAAATGATAGGCAATATGATGCAAATGATGCACGAAAAGGGCATGATGAGCGAAGATTGTATGGAGTCTTGTAAGAAGATGATGGGCGACAAGGGAATGGATATGAAAGGAATGGGCATGATGGACGGTTCAAATAAAATGGAACCATCTGAGCAAGACCATTCTGAACACCATTAAGGATTAACTTTTAAATTTTCGATTATGAAAAATCATTGGATATGGATGATACTAGGTTGCGGACTTCCGCTTCTTTTCATCTTTTTTGCACCAGCATTCGGCATTAAAGGCAACCTCACACTGTTTACGTTCATAGTAATCATGTTCGCGGTGCATCTCTTGATGCCTATGAGACATGGTGGCCATACCCATGGGCTAACGGAGGATAACCTTAAAAGAAAAAAGGAAGAAAAGGAAAAGCACGACCAAAAACAGCATCAACACTGAAATCCGCAAAAAAAATGAAAAGAAAATATCAAATAGACGGAATCAGTTGTGGCGGTTGCATAACAAAGGTCAAAAAAGTATTGGAGTCTCATGAAGACATTGAGGAGGCAAAGATTTTTTTAAGTCCGAAAGGAGTCGCCAAGATCAGTATGAAATCGAACCTTTCGGTCGATGATCTGCAGAAACAGTTGAATCGACTTGAAGGTTATACAATTTCAGAATTGAATTAATTACTAACATTTAAAACTTTTAGCTATGCACTATTTCGAAGGACATTGGGGCGGCATGCACATTATATGGTGGATTATCTGGCTCGTACTACTGGTGTGGATTTTCTTTATCCCGTATGACGTACCCTACCAAAAATCGAGCAATGAAGATCCCATGCAAATTCTAAAAAAACGATTTGCAAAAGGAGAAATTACCAAGGAAGAATATGAAGATTCAAAAAAAACCTTGGAAACGGACAAATAACTAAAAACAGAAATCATGAACCGTATAAACATTAAAAAATTCGGATTTGCATTCGGTCTCACTGCCGCCATCCTCTACATTGGCTGTATGGTCGTCATGTTTACGGCCGGCAGGGAAGGTACCATAGATTTTTTCAACAGCCTGCTCCATGGGCTTGACACAACCAGTATTATTCGCATGGATGTTCCTTTTTGGGAAGCTATAATTGGGATGATCCAAACATTCATTATCGGATGGCTGACAGGAGCGCTGATCGCAGCTTTTTACAATGCACAGCTAAAACGATAAATGCAGTACGTCTGGTTCATATGGTCCCTTATTATTCTAGCCCTCTGGGGCGTGGTCTATCTAATGAAGAAAGATTCTCGAAGAGAAATGCTGAAGATGAGTTGGATAACCATGCCCTTTGGGCTTACCGAACCCCTTTTTGTTCCCCAATATTGGCATCCGCCATCGCTTTTCGATTTGGCAATAAAGACAGGGTTCGATATTGAAAGCCTAATCTTCTCTTTTGCCATAGGGGGCATAGGCACGGTAATCTACAATCTTATTTTTAAGCGAAAGTATGTTGAAATACCGCATACCGAACGGAAACATGAAAGGCACCGGTTGCACCTATATATCCTTTTCGTACCGGCAGTAGTGTTTTTGGTATTGGCCCTGTTCACGCCTTTGAATCATATCTACTGTGGAATATTGGCCATGTTTTTGGGTGGAATGGCCACGCTATACTGCCGTCCGGATTTAAAGACCAAAATCTGGATAAGTGGATTTCTGTTCACGGCATTGTACTTTGTTTATTTTGGAAGTATACTCCCGTTCTATCCCAACTATGTAGAACTTTTCTGGAATCTGGAAAACCTTAGTGATATTCTAGTGGCCGGCATTCCAATTGAAGAGCTTTTGTTCGCTTTTACTTTCGGAATGTACTGGTCAGGGCTATACGAGCATTTGTATTGGAAAAAATTGATGAAACCCTTGGCCATAAGTTGATTTGGCAATATGGGAATTAACATAATTAATCATGAACAAATAAATCTACAAAGATGAAAATACTATTGGCAATAGATGGTTCTGACTTTAGTAAAGTCGCCATAGATGAACTTGCGACGCTGCCGTTCCCTGCGGGTACCGAAGTATGTATTTTGAATGTGTTCGAAAATCCCATGTTGGCCGCTCCTGGTGCCCTACCCTTGGGCGGCACGCTTGGAAATTATTATGAAGAAACCGTCTCCAGTGCGAAAAAATCGGCAGAAGATCTTGTTAATGAAGCTTCAAAATCATTAAGGGACAAGAATGACGTATTGTCGATAACAACAGCCGTGGTAGAGGGGCTTCCCAAAAGTGCAATTTTAGAAAAGACCGAAGCCTTTGATACCGATTTGATCATAGTCGGGTCGCAGGGCCATGGCGCATTCTCTAGATTTTTGCTCGGCTCGGTTTCCCAGTCCTTGGCAACACATGCCGACTGTTCCGTCATGATAGTCCGAAAACGCGGTTCAAAAGAGAAAAACAACTATTGAAAAGTTAACAGGCAAGAACCAAATGTTAGACGATAGCAAAAACAATACACGCAAAGTGACGGATGCAATCTGCTTGCCGCATTCCAGGTTCCCAAGAATAGTCATTGTAGGTGGTGGCTTTGCGGGTCTGGCATTGGTGGAAGGGTTGAAAAATAAAGATGTTCAGGTGGTACTTATTGACCGCCATAACTTTCATCAGTTTCAGCCCTTATTTTATCAGGTAGCCACCAGTGGGCTTGAACCCGATAGCATTGTATTCCCTTTTAGAAAACAATTCAAGGGATATAAGAATGTGAGCTTCAGGCTGGCCGAGGTAAAGGAAATTCAAAACTCCATCAATACCGTCATAACGGACAAAGGAAAACTTACCTATGATTATCTGGTCTTGGCAACGGGAACAAAGACCAACTTCTTCGGTATGGAAGAAGTGGAAAGAAATAGTTTGGGGATGAAGGATATCCGGGATTCTCTAAATATCCGCCACATGATGCTGCAAAATTTGGAACAGGCCGCGATCACGTGCGATGATGAGGAACGCGATGCCCTCACGAATTTTGTGATCGTGGGTGGCGGTCCCGCCGGAGTAGAAATGGCAGGTGCTTTGGCGGAGTTTTGCAAGTACATCCTTCCTAAAGACTATCCCGAGTATCCTTCCTCCATCATGAACATCTATTTGGTGGAAGCTATGGACGAAGTGCTCTCTGCCATGTCGGACAAAGCTTCTTCAAAAACGCTGACCTATTTAGAGAATCTGAACGTTAAGGTGATGTTGAAAGAATCCGTTAGTAACTATGATGGCAGGGTGGTCAAAACCAAAAGCGGCAAGACCATTTTAGCCAAGAACTTGATTTGGACAGCAGGGGTAACTGGAGATTTTCCAAAAGGATTCGATGAGACGTCTATTGTCAAGGGCAATCGTCTTAAAACGGACCACCACCTAAAAGTTTATGGAATGGACAATGTCTTTGCCATTGGGGATATCGCCGGGGTAATCACAGATGAGACCCCGAAAGGGTATCCCCAAGTAGCCCAAACCGCCATACAACAAGGCAGACATTTGGCCAAAGTACTGCTCAACACCTTGCTTTCAAAGCCTTCAAAACCCTTTACATATAAAGATAAAGGTTCATTGGCCACTGTCGGCAAGAGAAAAGCGGTCGCTGATTTGGGGAAGTTTCATTTCGGTGGCTATGCCGCTTGGCTTTTATGGTCTGTTGTTCACTTGGTCTCCATCAGTGGGTTTAGGAACAAACTATTGGTGGGCTTCAATTGGGCCATCAGCTATTTTACTTACGAAAAAAGTAATAGGGTAATCATAAGAAGTTTCAAAAGAACAAAGAAAGTTGATGCGCAATACACATCAACCCAAGAATAAATATTGAATCACTAAAAACAATTGAAAATGAAAAATATTGCAGTAGTAGGATACGGGGTCATCGGCAAAAGAGTTGCCGATGCCATAAAGGTACAGGATGACATGAAACTAGTCGGGGTTTGCGACATTATCAGCGATTGGCGCATACAGAACGCTGTAAGAAAGGATTATGATATCTATGCGACAACCACCGAAGCGGAAAAACAAATGAAGGCTTCGGGCATTTCGGTAATGGGCAATATGCAGGACTTATTGGATAAAGTGGAACTTGTGGTGGATTGCACCCCAAAAATGATTGCGGCGAAAAACGTGGAAACCTATAAAACACACAATATCAAATTCATTCTGCACGGTGGGGAAAAGCACGAGACAACAGGCCACTCCTTTAGTGCTGAAAACAATTATAACACGGCGTTGAATATCAATGCAACCCGAGTGGTTTCCTGTAATACCACATCAATCCTGAGAACATTGACCGCTTTAAAAAGGGCCGATTTACTGGATTATGCACGTGGCACACTTTTAAGAAGGGCGACCGACCCTTGGGAAAGTCATTTAGGAGGGATTATGAACACCATGGTACCGGAAAAAGAAATCCCGAGCCACCAAGGTCCCGACGCACAGAGCGTGGATCCTGATTTGGATGTCATTACTTCAGCGGTCAAAGTTCCCCAAACCTTGAGCCATATGCATTACTGGAACGTGAAACTAAAGAAAGAAACATCAAAGGAAGAGGTGTTGAACGCCCTCAAAACCTCAAGTAGAATCAAGTTTATTCACTATGATCAAGGCTTGGTCTCCAACAACACCATCAAGGAAATGTTTTTGGATATGGGCAGGCCTTGGGGCGACATGTACGAGGTAGCCCTATGGGAAGATATGCTAAAAGTGGTGGGCGATGAACTCTTTTATGCCTACGTGGTGGACAATCAAGCGATTGTAATTCCCGAGACCATCGACGCCATTCGGGCACTTACCGGAATCGAGATGGATGGTAATAAATCCATCGCTAAGACCAATAAAAGTCTAGGTATTAATCAATAGTTAAAACAATGAACTCTCACGAAAAAATAATAGAGCAGTTGGGGGACAAAGCGTCCTTCTATTTAGATCATGTTAGCGAAAAGATTACCAAGGATGAACTGCAATTGCCCGATAAAAATTTTGTCTCTAAAGTTTTTGTCAACAGCAATCGTAATCCACAAACGCTTCGAAGTCTTGCCCAATTATACGGGCATGGCAACCTGAAGGATACAGGGTATTTAAGCATACTTCCCGTAGATCAGGGAATCGAACATAGTGCCGCTTTTTCCTTCTATAAAAAC
Organism: Allomuricauda sp. NFXS6; assembly: GCF_040148835.1. Lineage (NCBI taxonomy): Bacteria > Pseudomonadati > Bacteroidota > Flavobacteriia > Flavobacteriales > Flavobacteriaceae > Allomuricauda > Allomuricauda sp. NFXS6. The sequence continues at coordinate 196,571 of NZ_JAGEMG010000005.1, forward strand.
CCCGATTATTTTGACCCTGAGAATATTATAAAACTTGCCATTGGCGCAGGTTGTAACGGGGTGGCCTCGACTTTTGGTGTATTAGGTCTGTACGCTCGGAAATACGCGCATAAAATACCGTTCATCGTGAAGATAAACCACAATGAACTACTGTCATATCCCAATGCCTACGACCAAACCTTGTTCGGAAAGGTCAAGGACGCTTGGGATATGGGCGCAGTTGCTATTGGGGCGACCATATATTTTGGATCTAAGGAAAGTAATCGACAGATAGTGGAGATTGCGGAAGCCTTCGCCGAGGCCCATAATCTGGGCATGGCCACGATTTTGTGGTGTTACACCCGTAACGATGCTTTCAAAACGGATAAAGAGGACTATCACACCGCTGCAGATTTAACGGGACAAGCCAACCACCTTGGGGTAACAATACAGGGGGATATCATCAAACAAAAATTACCCACTACAAATTACGGTTTTAAAGACCTTCAATTTGGGAAATATGACGATGCCATGTATGAAACCCTGACCACCGAACACCCCATCGATTTGTGTCGTTTACAGGTTGCCAATTGCTATATGGGCAAAGTAGGACTGATCAGTTCCGGTGGGGGTTCCAGAGGAGCATCCGATTTGACCGAGGCCATTACAACCGCAATCATAAACAAACGGGCAGGAGGCTCGGGTCTGATACTTGGAAGAAAAGCTTTTCAACGACCCATTAAGGAAGGGGTAGAATTATTGCATGCAGTCCAAAGTGTTTATTTGGAGGAGAAAATAACGATAGCCTAAGTGATAAAATACCATGTTCGAAACTGAAATAAAATCTTTAAAATCACTCAACCATTACTTGCAGAGACTGGTAGAGAGCAGGCTATGGCTAAAAGTGATTATCGCTTTGTTTTTGGGTGTAGGTTTCGGGTTGTTATTAAGTCCTCAAAACGGTTGGGTCAGTAAGGCGACTGCCGATATGTTGGGAAATTGGTTGGCCCTACCGGGAATGCTCTTCCTTAAATTGGTGCAGATGATAATGATTCCCTTGATTGTGGCTTCCATCATTACGGGCATAGCCAGTAACGACAAGGAAAATCTAAAAAAGTTGGGGGGTGGTGTGCTCTTATATTTTATATCAACAACAATTATATCAGTAACCATAGGAACGTTGCTAGCCGCACTGTTCAGACCTGGAAAGTATCTGCACCAACAGGCGGAAATGGATCATGCAAATGCATTGGCCGATACTGCCGAAAGTTCGGAACTATCCTTTGGAATAAATGATATTCCGAATGCCATAACGGATCTACTGCCCGAAAACCCATTGGCCTCCATGGTAAGTGGCGAAATGTTGAGCATTGTCATTTTTACCATTATAATAGGGGTAGCCGTTCTGTCGTTACCCAATGATTTGCTCAAACCAGTAAAATTACTTTTGAGTGCCGTACAGGAAATCTGTATGACCGTAGTAAAATGGGCCATGTTGTTGGTGCCGGTGGCAGTATTCGGATTGATGGCCCAGCTTACATCCAGTGTCGGGTTAAGCTCCCTTTCAGGATTGGGTTTTTATGTGCTCGTTGTACTGTTGGGCCTATTTATGTTGATTGTTATCTACCTCTTATTGGTAAGCACACTTGGCCGGACTAATCCTCTTAAATTTTTGAGAAAGATTACGGATGTCCAACTTTTAGCATTCTCGACTACAAGTTCTGCCGCGGTCATGCCCTTATCGCTGAAAACAGCAGAGGAAGAACTGAAAGTAGATAGCTCTATCAGTAATTTCATAATTCCGATCGGGGCTACTGTAAATATGGATGGGACGGCCCTCTATCAGACCATAACCACTTTATTCATAGCACAGGCTTACGGATTAGAAATGGACCTTTTAAATATTATTGTCGTCGTCGTTACGATAGTTGCGGCCTCAATCGGAACCCCGGCCATACCTGGAGGTGGCGTTGTCATACTGGCTTCGGTACTATCGGGGGCCGGAATACCTTCTGAGGGAATTATCATAATAATCGGGGTGGAGCGCTTGCTCGGCATGTTCCGAACTGCAGTGAATGTTACCGGAGACTTAACGGCTTGTATGGTTTTCAATCGGTTTTACGGAAAAATACCCGATCTGATTACCGCTAATCTTAAAACCACTAAATCATGAACACGAATATGAAACATATTGGGGTATTTACCTCGGGAGGGGATTCCCCAGGCATGAATGCAGCTTTATTTGCCATTGCAAAAACTGCCGAAGTGAACAGCATAAAATTAAGTGGTTTTCGTAAAGGTTATGAAGGCCTAATCGATGGGGATTTAGTCGAATTGGATACCCAGGAACTTCAAAAATTAGTGCATCGGGGCGGTACTTTTCTTAAGACCGCACGAAGCGCAAGATTCCTAACTAAAGAGGGAAGACAGCAGGCCCTGGAGAACCTTCGGAAAAATAACATCGATGCACTTATCGCCGTGGGCGGGGATGGTACTTTTAAAGGGCTGCTCGCCTTTTCGGAGATTTGCGAACTACCATTTATCGGTATTCCAGGTACCATAGACAATGACATGGCCGGAACCGACTTCACCTTGGGCTTTGATTCCGCAGTGAATACGGCAATCGAAAACATTGATAAGATCAGGGACACAGCAGAATCACATAACCGAATATTTCTAATTGAGGTAATGGGAAGGGACTGCGGATATATAGCAATGCATTCTGGGTTGGGCGTAGGTGCCGATGCCATTTTAGTGCCGGAAAGTGGACAAGATTTTGTCCGTTTGCTCGAAAAGGCAAGTGTTTATGATAGCGAAGAAGCCTTCATAGCCGTTGTTGCCGAAGGCGATGAACTTGGTGCCGAAATAGCGGCATCAAAGATTAAAGAATTAAATCCGAAGCTAGACCTCCGTATCACAAAACTGGGGCATGTGCAACGCGGTGGAAACCCTTCCGCTGCCGATCGTATGTTGGGGATAAGACTTGGGGCAGCTTCGGTAAAGGCCCTTTTACAAGAAAAAAAGAGCGTTATGGTCGGTATTCTCAACAACGAACTTAGCCTCACGCCTTTTGACCAAGTGGTAAAACAACACCAGGTACAAGACGAGTTGTACGAACTCGTAAAGATTTTTGGTAAATAAAATTAAAACGCAAATGAAAACAACGGTATTCAGCACCCATAAGTTTGAAGAATCCTATTTAACATCCGCCAATGACGGCAAACATGAATTGAGGCTACTAGAGGAACGATTATCCGAGCATACCGTTCCCTTGGCAAAAGGCTCGGAGGCCATCAGTCTATTTACAGGGGATGATGCATCCGCCAACGTACTGGAAAAATTAGGTGCGTTCGGAGTCAAATACATAGCTCTTCGTTCGGCAGGCTACAATCATGTGGATATGGAAAAGGCGGATGAAATGAACATCAAGGTGGCTCGTGTTCCCGCATATTCGCCTTACGCCATCGCAGAACACACGGTCGCACTCATATTGGCTTTGAACAGAAAACTAATTAGGGCCAATAATAGAGTGCGTGAACAAAACTTTTCCTTAAACGGACTCACTGGTTTTGACTTGAACGGCAAAACGGTTGGGGTATTGGGCACCGGAAAGATTGGCGCAGTCTTGGTCAAAATCCTTCATGGGTTTGGCTGTAAAATTCTAGCCTATGATGTCAACAAGGATGAAGACCTAGTAGAAAAATTTGGTGCCCGCTATACCGATTGTAGAACATTATGTGCCGAATCGGATATTATCAGTCTTCACGTGCCTTTGGCTACCGACACGAAACATTTAATAGATGCCGAGCAAATTGGGGTCATGAAAAAAGGTGTTATGCTCATCAATACGAGCAGGGGCGGTCTGGTAGATACCAAAGCGGTCATCGATGGACTAAAAACCGGAAAGGTCGGGTTCTTTGGTATGGATGTCTATGAAGAAGAGGAAGGACTGTTTTTCGAAGACCATTCTGACGAGATTTTACAGGACGATGTAATCGCTCGTTTGATGACCTTCAATAATGTTCTGATAACGAGCCATCAGGCCTTCTTGACCGATACGGCACTGACGAATATTGCCGAAACCACCATACATAATCTGGATTGTTTTGAAAAACAAATCGACTCGGGAAACGAAGTAGCCAGCAAATAAAACGACAAGCTTCCATAGGAAGTACTTAAATCTATATAAACCTAAAAACAATAGCACTATGAAAAATATACTCGTACCCACGGATTTCTCAGAAAACTGCAACAAAGCCGCCGATTTGGGCATTGAAATGGCCAAACTTTATAATGCGGAAATTCATTTTTTCCATTTGTTAAAGACTCCTGTCGATTGGGTCAAATTGGATAAGCAAAAGGAAAAACGGTATCCAGAAACCCTCAAAAAAATTGGAAAAGCGAAAGCCTCGTTACGTGAACTGGAAAAAAAGGCCGAAAAAGAACATCTAAAATGCCAAACCTTTTTACAATTTCATGTAGATCAAGACAACATTCTGAAACATTCGGGTCATTATGACCATGATTTCATCGTTACAGGAAGCAGTGGCACCAAAGGCATAGTTCGTGAACTTCTTGGTAGCAACGTAGAGCGTTTGGTAAGAAAATCCGATGTGCCGGTCGTTGTGGTAAAAGAAGATGATGTAAGGTTTCCTTTCAAGGATATCGTTTTCGTTTCAGATTTTATGGAAGATGTGGGCAGTGCTTTTAGGGCAGTACTCTCCATCGCAGAAAAATGTAATGCGAAAATTCATCTATTACGCATCAACACGGCATCGGACCATAATAGTATCGCCCTTGGCCTAGATCCCATACGAAAGTTTTTGGAGGGTTTTCCAGAACTCAAGAATTTCTCCATGAACGTGTATAACGAAAACCAAGTTGAAACGGGCATCAATACATATTTGAAACACAACAAAGCGGACCTGATCGCCATGTGTACACATGGGAATACAGGATTTTTAAGTTTGTTCTCAAAAAGCATTACAGAAGGGGTCGCCAACCATTCTTCGCTACCAGTGATGACCATTAAAATATAGAGAATGACCCAGCAGGTACAGATAAGAAAATATTCCGGTGAACTTGAGGAATTCGATATCAAAAAGCTCATCAAATCATTGCGCCGTTCAAAGGCTGACGAAACGCTTGTTCAAGAAATTGCCAATGAAATTAGGGACAGGGTATCCCATGGCATGACCACCAAAGAAATATACCGAAGTGCCTTTAGGATGCTAAAGAGCAAGGCCCGTGTGAGCGCTTCGCGGTATAAACTAAAAAAAGCCCTTATGGAACTCGGGCCTTCGGGTTATCCCTTTGAAAAATTTGTTGGGGCCCTATTGAGTCAAGAAGGTTTTGATACAAAAGTCGGGGTAATCGTTCAAGGCAATTGTGTACAGCATGAAGTGGATGTGATAGCTGAAAAAGACAACAAGCATTATATGATTGAATGTAAATACCATAGTGATCAGGGCCGGTTTTGCAATGTGAAAATCCCGCTCTATATCCATTCAAGATTTTTGGATGTGGAAAAACAATGGGAAAAACAGCAAGGCCATAAAACCAAGTTTCATCAAGGGGGTGTTTATACCAATACCCGCTTTACCACCGATGCCATACAATATGGTACCTGTGTTGGGCTGATGCTTACAAGTTGGGATTATCCGAAAGGGAACGGTCTGAAAGAACGCATAGACAGATCCGGCCTACATCCCTTAACCTCTTTAACAACATTGACAAAGGCCGAGAAATCCAAATTATTGGATAAGGGCATTGTGCTCTGCAAGGACATTAGCGAAAACCCATCATTTTTGGGGCAAATAGGTATCGCCAAGCAACGACAAAAAAAAATTCTCGAAGATTCAGAAGAATTATGCACAGCACATTAAACCAATAAACATTGATCAATCCTAAAAAGAAAACAGATGAGAACAGAAACATTACAAAAACAGAACAGTATAGACCTAGAGCCATTTTACCAAGCAATGGAAGATGATCCAAGCTTACTTGAAGAGGCCTTCGAAACATTACTGGAGATGGTAAACTCCGAACCCAAATCCACCAAGAAACTAGCCCTTCTCATCAAAGAGGATTTTCATGATCTCTACAAAGAAATAGCGGAGTTATGCCAACCGGACCAAGATAAAGGGAACACACCTTCCTGCTGTGGGGGACACTAAACGGGTACTATAAATGAAAAACAACAAAATAAACATTCACTTTTTAGGAGCTGCTGGAACCGTTACCGGTTCAAAATATCTCTTGGATACCGGCGAACGCAAAATCTTGATTGATTGTGGTCTTTTTCAAGGGCTAAAAGAACTACGTCTAAAAAACTGGGAGTATCCACCCGTTGAAGTCTCGGAAATTGATGCGGTCTTGCTTACGCATGGGCACATGGACCATACAGGCTATCTGCCCAGATTGGTCAAACAGGGTTTTAAGGGGCCCATTTATGGAACGTACCCCACCCTGGACATTGCCAAAATCATATTGAACGATAGTGCCAAGATTCAAGAACAGGAAGCCGAACGGGCCAATAAGGAAGGTTATTCCAAACACAGCCCCGCCGAACCACTTTATGACTTAAAGGATGTTGAAAAAACCGTTCCCTTTTTTAAGGGAGTACCCCCCGGCCAATGGCTGCCCTTAATGAAAAACATAAAGGCTAGATTTCAGTACAACGGCCATATCCTAGGTGCTACCTACATTGAATTGGATGTTCTCGGAAAACGTTTTGTTTTTTCAGGGGATATCGGCAGAACCAACGATTTATTGCTATATCCACCGCTAAAACCAAAAAAGGCGGATGTTCTTTTTATAGAATCGACCTATGGCGGCAGGTTTCATCCCGAAGAGGCGGAGGCACTTCCCGAAATTGAAAAATTGGTCAACAAAACCATTGAAAGGGGCGGAAGCCTTTTCATACCAAGTTTTTCCGTAGAGCGTGCCCAATTGATGATGCTGATATTTTGGAGGTTGTTAAAACAAAATAAAATTCCCAAAGTACAGATGATTATGGACAGCCCGATGGGGGCCAACGTACTGGAACTGTTCCATCGAACTAGAGACTGGCATAGGTTGGAAGATGCTGAGTGTGACGAAATATGTTCGCACTTTACGGTCGTAAGCAGTTATCGGGAAACAATGGAATTGAGAAGCGATGATACACCTAAAATCGTCATCGCTGGAAGCGGAATGCTCACGGGAGGTAGAATGCTTAATTACTTGGAAACCCAGGCGCAAAAACCAAAAAACACCTTGCTTTTTGTTGGGTATCAAGCAGAAGGTACTCGGGGACGGAAATTGTTGGACGGCGACAGGGAATTGAGAGTGTACGGAAAAACAGTATCCTTTCAAATGGAGGTGGCAGAAATAGAAGGGCTTTCGGCGCATGCCGACCATGCCGAACTATTGGATTGGCTAAGCAAGGTCGAACAGAAACCGGAAAGGATATTTATTGTTCACGGAGAGAAGGAAGGTGCGGAGGCATTGCAAAAAGGCATTAAGGAAACTTATGATTGGGATTCTGAAATTCCCAAATTATATAGCATTGAATCCGTAGAAACTTTTCAAAACAGTTAATGGACTAGATTATAGGAATACTATTGGTGGCATCACCAACACTATTAAAAATAAAATAACGAAAAGGTTATGGAAGAAAAATCGAGTACTTTAAAATATAAACACTTGGGCATTTATACACAGAACGAACATGTGGTTTATATGCGGGAAGATTGCCATGTCTGTGTTTCCGAAGGTTTTGAAGCATTAACCAGAATCCGGGTATCCAATTTCAATACTTCCATCGTTGCCAGTCTTAATGTAATAACGTCGGATGTGCTGCTAGCCGGAGAGATAGGCTTATCGGAAGCGGCGGCGAAAAAATTAAAAGTGTCCGGAAATGAAACACTAAGGGTGTCGCACTTGGAACCTATAGATTCGTTAAGCCATGTAAGGGCCAAAATCTACAATCAAAAACTAGCTTATACGGCCTTCGAAGAAATCATTACAGATATTGTTGAAGGAGATTACTCCAACATTCATCTTTCGGCTTTTATTACGGCCTGTGCCGGAAATAGATTGGATGTCAATGAAATCTCGAATCTCACACAAGCCATGATAGCTTCTGGAAAACAATTGGATTGGAACAAAAAAATCGTAGTCGATAAACATTGTATCGGTGGCTTGCCAGGAAACCGAACAACACCCATCGTTGTAGCCATTGTTGCAGCCTACGGGCTTACCATGCCCAAAACATCATCGAGAGCCATTACTTCCCCGGCAGGAACAGCCGATACCATGGAGGTATTGACCAATGTTACCCTTTCTTTGGAAGAAATCAAAGCAGTTGTTGAAAAAGAAGGCGGATGTTTTGTTTGGGGGGGTACCGCCCAATTAAGTCCGGCAGATGATATGCTCATCAAAATTGAAAAAGCCTTGGATATTGATAGCGAAGGGCAGTTGATTGCATCGGTTCTTTCCAAAAAAGCGGCAGCAGGTTCTACCCATGTGGTCATTGATATTCCTGTCGGCGAAACGGCCAAGGTTCGTACCAATGACGCTGCCATGAAGCTTAAGGAACATCTCGAAGTCGTGGGCAAAGCTGTTGGCCTTACTACAAGAGTAGTTATTACAGATGGCACACAGCCTGTCGGCAGAGGTATTGGTCCAGCCCTTGAAGCAATGGACATCCTTAGTGTACTCAAGAATGAAGTTGATGCACCGAAAGACCTAAGAGAAAGGGCAGTTCTGTTGGCGGGCGAGCTGTTAGAGCTTTCTGGCGAAATCGAATCGGGAAAAGGAAAGCAAACCGCCAGAGGGCTATTGGAATCAGGTAAGGCATATAACAAATTTCTCGCTATCTGTAAAGCCCAAGGTAATTTTAAACAACCTCTCCTAAAACCTTATAAATTCGAAATAAAAGCCAAAAAAACAGGTGTTTTACGGCGTATTGACAATAGAAAGATTGCAAAACTCGCCAAACTTTCAGGTGCGCCCCAATCAAAATCTGCCGGTATTTTACTGAACGTTCATTTGAACGATGAAATAGAAAAAGGCCAGTTGCTGTATACGCTCTTTGCAGAATCGCAAGGTGAGTTGAATTATGCCTTGGAATATTATGAGAACCATGACGATATTATAACAATAGAATAAAAAAAGGACAAATGAAAACTATATTATTCAGTCTTCTGGGAAACCAAGAACTCACGGAATTATTGGCAGAGAAAATGAAAGCGGAAATCGGGGAATGTACCATACGCAAATTTCCGGATGGGGAATCCTACACGCGTATCCTTTCCGATGTAAAAGACAAATGTGTAATCATGGTCTGCACCTTGCACGAACCCGATGAAAAACTATTGCCATTGTATTTTTTAAGCCACACCGCAAAATCTTTGGGCGCGATGTGCACATGCTTGGTGGCTCCCTATTTGGCCTATATGCGGCAAGACAAGGTTTTTCATAAGGGCGAAGGGGTTACTTCTGGGTTTTTCGGAAAATTGATTTCTGGTTTTGCAGATAGCATCACGACCATTGACCCGCATCTACATAGAATACATTCGTTGGGCGAGGTATACAACATTCCGAACAGGGTCATTCATGCAGCGGACGAAATCTCCAAATACATCAAGGAGAACATTCATAATCCGGTACTTATCGGGCCCGATTCCGAAAGTGAGCAATGGGTTTCCGATGTGGCAAAAAAAGCGGGAGTACCCTTCACGGTGTTACAAAAGGTCCGCCATGGCGACCGTGATGTTGAAGTTTCCGTTCCCGATGTAGATAAATATAAGGAAGCGACGCCAGTTTTAGTAGACGACATCATTTCTACGGCCCGGACCATGATAGAAACTACGGAGCATTTGAAAAGTGCGGGAATGAAACCTGCAATATGCATTGGCATTCATGCCGTATTTTCAGGAAATGCCTATCAAGATTTGTGGGACGCTTATGTGGAGGACATCATTACCTGCAACACGATTCCACACCAGTCAAATAAAATTGATTTGAGCGATGTGATCGCCAAGGAAGTAAAAGAGTTGATGCACCACATATGAAAATAGGATTGCACTTAATAGTATACGTTTTTATGATTTTTTCCGCATACCCACAAGATAAAATGTTGATTGGACAATTGTCCGATAGATTGGTGGTACGGGAAAATTTTGATAAAAATGGAGACTTTCTGAACAAGCAAACTTTTAAAGCCGGAAAGCTAAAAGAAGCCAATGGTTACTATGAAATTGTTGTCACAACCGAGCTTTTTGATGAAAAAGGCACCCCGACCGATAAATATACCACCACTTACCGATGCAAACCGGATGAATCCAGTATTATAGTAATGGCCTTCCCTTTTTCAAAGCCAAAATCCAAGGAAACCGAAATCAATACAGTGTCCAAAAATTTCAAGGAACTCTATGACCTTGGGAACTTAGAGAATGTTGAACTCGAAATGAGCTTTGATTCGGGATTGTTGAACTTCTTTGGTTCCAACAGTAAGATTAAAATTTATGACCGCGTGTTGGAATCTAACGGAAATGGGAAAACAATCAAATCCAAAATCAATATTAAGGCCTATGCCATTGGTATACGAATTAAACAATTGGACTATGTTGCAAGTGAAAAACTTACAAGTGAGAACTTGTTATCATTCCAGAAATTTACCGAGAAAGACGGCAGCTATTTTACGATGACATACAAACAATAAATTATGAGAAACTATGACACCCTATCAGAAGCAATTAATGACTTACAGATCAGGGGATATACCTATGATTTCAATTTGGCCCCCGACTGTATAAAATGTGCTTCATTGGAATTGGAAATCCATCCCGAAGAATTTGATGTGGATGAAACCCATCGTTTTGAAGGTATGAGCAGTACGGACGATAACAGTGTTCTTTATGCCATTTCATCAAAAGATGGTATAAAGGGGCTTTTGGTAGATGCCTATGGGGTCTATGCTGAAAATATCTCGGAAGCAATGCGAAAAAAATTACGATAACCCTTAAATAGAATACTATGGACAATCACGAAGAGCAAAAGAACAAAAAAATGGACCATTCTAAAATGAATCACGACAAAGATGACCATTCAAAAATGGATCACTCGAAAATGGAAGACCCAAAATCGGACGACCATAGCAAGATGGATCATAGTAAAATGGATCACGGTTCTGGCGACCATTCAGGTCATAATCCAGGTCACGGTCAAATGGGTCACGACCATCACAAAATGATGATTGCCGATTTTCGAAAACGGTTTTGGGTAACGCTCGTGCTAACCATTCCCATATTGTTCTTCTCGCCAATGATACAGGAGTTTTTCGGATATGAATTTCTCTTACCAGGAAACCCATATATCCTATTTGCACTATCTACCATCGTCTATTTCTATGGAGGTTGGCCTTTCTTAAAAGGTTTTTGGTCAGAGGTCAAAAAGGGTGCACCTGGAATGATGACCCTAATTTCCATGGCCATAAGCGTTGCCTACTTTTATAGTACTGCCACAGTATTCGGACTAAGAGGTGAAGATTTTTTCTGGGAACTTTCAACACTGATCGCAATTATGCTTTTAGGCCATTGGATAGAAATGAAAAGTGTGCTAGGTGCATCAAAAGCCTTACAGCTATTAGTAAGTATGATGCCCGCCGAAGCCCACAGGGTAAAGGGTGATACTATAGAAGATATTCCCTTGGAAGATTTGTTAAAAGACGATGTGATTTTAGTAAAGCCAGGTGAAAAAGTTCCTGCTGATGGGATTATAGTAGATGGTTCGAGTTACTTAAATGAATCAATGCTTACAGGGGAATCCAAGCCAGTGAAAAAAGATGAGAACGACAAAGTAATTGGAGGCTCAGTAAACGGCAATAGCACCTTAAAGGTTAAGGTAGAACATACCGGAAAGGACAGTTATCTCAACAAAGTAATCACAATGGTTGAGGAAGCGCAAAAGACCAAATCTAAAATGCAGAACCTTTCCGATAGGGCGGCAAAATGGTTGACATACATAGCCCTGGCAATTGGTTTTGGCACATTGGCAGTTTGGTTGATTTTAGGCTTCCCTTTTGTATATGCCTTGGAGAGAATGGTAACGGTTATGGTTATCGCTTGCCCACACGCATTAGGACTTGCCATTCCGTTAGTTGTCGCTATATCTACCGCAGTATCCGCCCAAAATGGCTTACTGATAAGAAATCGAACGGCTTTTGAAGAATCCCGAAAAATATCAGCTTTGTTGTTTGATAAAACCGGAACATTGACCAAAGGTGATTTTGGTGTCACAAGAGTTGAATCGGTTAAACAAGAATATTCAACAGAAGAAATCTTAAGGCTTTCAAGTGCCTTGGAACAGAGCTCGGAACATCCTATTGCAGTTGGAATCATAAAAAAGGTCAAAGAAGATAATATTACAATCCCGAAACCAAAAAACTTTAATGCCATTACTGGTAAAGGTGTAGAGGCCAATGTGGAAGGTAAGCAAGTGAAAGTAGTAAGTCCGGGTTATTTAAGGGATGAAAAAATTGCAATTCCTGAAGATGCCTATAGCGATGCCGCTGAAACGGTGGTTTTTGTTCTAATCGATGGAAAATTGGTCGGTTATATTGCCTTAGCGGATGAGATTAGACCGGAATCCGCTGAAGCCATCAAAATTTTCAAAAAGAACAACATCAAAGTCTTGATGGCCACCGGGGACAATGAAAAAACCGCCAAGGCTGTTAGCGATAAATTAGGGTTGGATGGCTATTATGCCGAGGTACTACCCCATCAAAAAGTGGAAATCGTAAAAGAGTTGGAAAGCAAAGGAGAGTTTGTGGCCATGACGGGCGATGGGGTCAATGACGCACCTGCATTGGCACAAGCCAACGTTGGAATAGCTGTGGGCTCCGGCACCGATGTCGCTGCGGAGACTGCCGACATTATTCTAGTAAACAGTAACCCACAGGATATTGCCAATTTGATTTTGTTCGGCAAGGCCACCTACAACAAGATGATCCAGAACTTGATATGGGCCACCGGCTATAACGTGGTCGCCATCCCATTGGCAGCAGGTGTTTTGTACTCATCAGGCTTTGTACTGGGTCCCGCAGTTGGTGCCGTGTTTATGAGTTTGAGCACCATTATTGTAGCCATTAACGCCCAATTGTTGAAAAGAAAAATTGGGAAAAAGTAATGAATAGAAAGGACAAACTTAACAGGATATTTTTAGTGCTGTTAAGTTTATTTGTGGTAATGCTCGGGTACGGTATTTTATTGCCTACCCTGCCCTATTACACGGAAAGACTGGCTCTAAAAGACAATCTGGATACGGACCTTATCAACTTCCATATCGGAATGTTAACCAGTATTTATCCATTGTTCCAGCTCTTGTTCGTTATCGTCTGGGGCAAGCTTTCCGATAAATACGGCCGTAAACCTATAATACTATTGGGGCTTGTAGGTTTTGTCGTGATGAACTTGCTAACGGGTCTTGCCACTTCCCTGTCGATGCTATATATAGCCCGTATCATAGGGGGCATCTTTACGTCTGCGGTTATTCCTGTCAGTAATGCTTATTTAAGTGATATCACTTCAGAAAAGCGAAGGACCAAAATAATGGCCTGGTCTGGGGTCGCTATCAGTTCCGGTGTGATATTTGGCCCTGTTCTGGGGGGATTTCTGTCGCAAACGAACCTACACTATACATACTCTTTTGGAGTGTTCCACTTAGACCGTTTTTCGGTTCCCTTTATTTTGGCAGCTCTTTTGGGCTTTGTGGTATTGCTGATAATCATAAAATGGCTGAAGAATACCGAAATAAAAAATCGTATTGCTTCTGAGGCAGTCAAATTCAGTTTTTCCCTGAGTAACTATTTTATCATTTTGTTGCTCTTGTCCTTTGTGATGCAGTTCGTGGTTACCTTGTTTGAGACCGTGTTTTCAATTTATGGGAAGGATGAGTTGGCCTTTACAACCAATCAGGTGGGTATTGGTTTTATGCTTTGTGGTTCCGTTATGGCAGTTTTACAGCCTGTATTTGCGACCTATGGAGAAAAAATGCTGACCTCGAAACAGCAAATAACATTGGGGTTATTGATTTCCGGTGTTTCGCTAGTTGTCTTCCCTTTTGTGAGCGGTGAACTATACATTTATGTTACTATAATAATTTTCGCAGCAGGGGGAGCCATGGTAACACCAAACCTGCTTTCGGCAGTTTCTTTGATTTCCAAGGAAAACACGGGAAGGAATATATCCATTCAAAGTTCCACGAATAGTATCGGTCAAATTTTGGGTCCGGTATTGGGGACTTGGCTAATAGCGGGAGGGTTTTATTATCCTTTTATTATTGCCGGTACAACCATTTTGGGTGCTATGGGACTGGTTTATTTTTTGAATCGACCAAATAAAGGGATTGACAGGCCATTATTGGCCGACCAGCATAAAAAAGGGTAGCGATGGACCATCGATATGCACTTAGAAAACGTAGTAAAACAGCACTTCAAAATGCTGTTGACAATTCGAAATATGTTGAATTGGTCCGTTCGGGAGAAGACTATTTTTTAAGGCTGGAAATGTTAATCGATAGGGCAGAAAAAGAAATCCATTTACAGACCTACATTTTTGAAAACGATGACACGGGAAACCGTATAGCCTCCTGTTTAAAGAAAGCCGCTCAACGAAAAGTAAAGGTATATGTCTTATTGGATGCCTATGGTAGCGCTGCATTACCCGATAGTTTTGCCCAGGATTTGGTACAGCATGGTATTTTACTTCGTTTTTTTTCGCCTTTATTCTCCTTGAACAATTTTTATATCGGCAGGCGGATGCATCATAAAATTGCGGTCGCCGATGAAAAAATAGCGTTGATAGGCGGAATCAATATTGCCAATAAATACCACGGAACCACAGGTTCGGAACCTTGGTTGGACTATGCCGTTCAGTTGAATTGCCCGGCAGCTGAAAATCTTCAAAAACTGTGTAGCGACTATTTTTTCAAAAAAGGAAGCTCAAAAAAAATACCACCCGTGTTACATTCGGCAGGTAGGGCACTCGTGGGAATTTTACAGAACGACTGGCTACAGCAAAAAACGGAAGTCTGTGATGCCTACACGAACGCCTTCATTCATGCCGAAAAGGAAATAGTTATCATAGGCTCGTATTTTTTGCCTGGAAGCAGAATAGCAAAGGCATTGAAAAAGGCCTGTAAAAGAGGAATAAAAACAACGGTGATCTTAGCGGGCATTAGCGATGTGCCTTTGGTACGTAGGGCTACCGAACATTTGTACTCCTCTTTTCTAGACCACCATATGAGAATCTATGAGTGGAACAAATCCGTGGTACACGGTAAAGCTGCGGTAGTAGATAATAAATGGTCTACCATAGGCTCATTTAACTTGAACAGTCTTAGTTGTTATGGCAGTATTGAAATGAACGTAGAAGTTCACTCGGTCAATTTTGCCAAAATTCTTCGGGCCGACTTTGAAATGGTTATAAGCCAGTGTAGCGAAATTACAAAGGGGAGTCTAAGACAAAGAGCCGGTATATTCAATAAGTTGGGTAATTGGATTTCTTACCAAATGGTACGCACAGCCATGCTTTTTCTAACCTTTCTTCCGCATTTAAGGTTTTTGAAAAATTATAGGTTATAATATGTTGGCAAGTGGTTAAATGGTTTCGCCTCTTTATCTGTCTGTACGGACAAGGCGATAAATCATGAGGCACAACAACTTAAAAAAGGAAATATATAATCGATGATGGAATACAAGTGGAAACTACACTTTGAAAAACACATAAGCAATCAGTAATATTCAAAAACAATAGCAATGACAGATTTAACAACTAGTGCGATTGAGCGCGTCCTCAGAAACAATTACCTCGGCCACTTGGCCTATCTATGGCAAGGGAAGCCTTATTTGATTCCCATCACCTATTATTTTGATCCTGCCGACAATACGATCATTAGCTATACCTCGGATGGCCATAAAATCAATGCGATGCGAAATAACAACTCGGTTACCGTACAGGTAGAAGAAATACAATCGATGTTCAATTGGGAATCGGCCATGGTGCACGGCACATTCGAAGAACTTGAGGGCAATATTGCCAAACAAAAGTTACACCTTTTTACCGAAGGCGTGAAGAGCATTATCCGTAGAAAAGAACGGAGAGAGGTTGAGTTTATCAATGAATTTTCGAGCAAATTATACGAAAGGGGAAATCCGATTGTCTATCAGGTCAAAATACTTGAGATTTCAGGAAAACGACGGGAAACGTAAAGGCAACATCGCTAATTGGATAGACTTTTTTGGCCTTGACAACCCAATAGGTCTAAATTCCAATGCGAGAATCTTATTTGTATTTTGAAATTATATAGTGAATGGCCATTTAAAACAACTTGGAACCTATCTAACTATAGTTCTGTAAAATAGATGTACTAAATGTTAGGATAAGATGTAACTTTATATCAATCAAGTAATGCCAAAACAAACAATTTACATAGTGTCACTTTCCTTGTTGGTTATGTGGTCTTGCAAAAAAGACGACCAAAGTTCACAACAAGTCAACCTTTTGTTTACCGAAAATAATTTAGCAGGAGATTGGAAAAGGATTGCAGAATTTAGAGGGCAACCAAATGATTCATTGGGCATATTGGAGCCCTTGGAAGATTTGTTTGCCCAATTCGAAAATTGCCGAAAAGATGATATTCTCAGATATGTTAAGGGTAACGAGCAAGAAGATAACCGCTATTTCTGGGGAATCGGGGCAATTGCCTGTCATAGCCAGATATCAAAAACTTTCACTGAAATTGGCACTTGGTCTCTCGAAGAATCAGGAAAACTGAGCCATGTTAATTCTAATACAAGTGAATACCATATTGTAATTCAATTAAATGCCCAACAATTACTTGTCAGAAGTGAATCGGATAAAAACGAAAATGGCGAGACTACGTTCGAATTTACGGAGTATGAACGCATAAGATAGCTTTTATAAAAATATCCAATTGATATTACCTGCCATAAAGGGATATAGAATTGTCCTTGAAATTGGCGATGAAAAGCCTTCCCTTGTCAAAGTGAATATCTGTTGGATAGAAAATGCCTTCCTTTAATATTTGCAGCAACTTTCCTTGATAATCAAAAATTAATATCCGGTTATTTTCTTGGTCGGTGATAGCTAATTCATTAGTGCTCAAAGTAATGCCAGAGGCCACGTTTATTTTTTCATTTTGGCCGATCGTAACAATATGATTGCCTTCAAAATCAAAGACCTGAACCCGATGGTTGTACGCATCGGCCACGAATACCTTACCATCCTTTAGTTTTACATCTATTGGATAATACAATTGGCCCTCATTATGGCCTTGCTTTCCAATAGTATAGCTATAATTTGGTGTCTGAACGATGATACGATGGTTATAGAAATCGGCTACCAGAATGGTATCCCCATATACAGAAACACCCGCCGGGGCCTGTGGCCGTTTGTTGATTTTCAACGGACTGGTTTTACCTTTTTTATATTGCCAGATGGTGTCGGTCAAGAATTCGGGTATGTAAAGTGTTTCCTTATCCATATGGATGTTCATCGGCCGTTGTATCCTCGTGATGGAATCCAACACCTTTCCATTCAGGTCGATTTTATACAAGCGGAAATAATCCGGATCTGAAAACCAAATGGCCTCCTCGTCCTTGGCCAAAGCCAAGGGGCGGGCTTCTTTGGGAAGTATAATTTTCCGTTCGAACTGCCATTGTTCTTTCGTTCTTTCACAACCGGATGTGAGAAGAACCAAAGCAAAAACCGAAAAAATGAATAACTTTCTAAAGTTCATACCAGTAGTTTAAAATCATAAGAGCAAGAATCAGCAAGGTAAATGTCCACATAAACCAAGTATTGATGGTACGTTTACTTTTGTCGTTTTGGCAGGATTCCCCTCCACTACATTTTTTTGAACTTTTAAAATTCTTAAAATGGGCAAACCCAAGGGCTCCGACCGAAAATGTGGTCAGAAAGGGTTGGGCAGGATGTACCCATTCAAAACTTCCGCCCAAGAAACCCAATCCCGCGCCGACCGATAGCAGAGCAGGCAAAAAACAGCACATCAAGGGAAGAAGGGCGGCAACCAAGCTGCTTCCCAATACCATTTTGGAAATAGTCTTCATAAAATCTATTCGATTTTGGTTAGTACGATGGACCATTGGCCAGAGAGGTTATCATCTTCCTCATCCTGCACCGTTCCGCTTATGCTTGCTGTTCCAACGGTTAATTTTTGTAACAACGCCGTAGGCGTATCCTGCGATACCGAAAATCGTTCATTAGCGGTCTCAATGTACCATTGGCCATCTTCTTTCGTTGCGTTTCCAATTAGGGTCACTTCAGCTTTTTTTGCCGAAAAACCGTTCTTTTTTACCTCTTCCTGAATGCTACGTAATTTAAGTCCGTTCTCGGCAGCCAATCCCATATATGCCTTTCCGTCATTGAGGCTGACACGCACTTCCTGAAGCCCATCCATCTTTTTCAGTCCCCGCTCTAGGCCATAGGCGCAAGGGGCGCAATCCATTCCATAAACTTCTTGGTCAACTTTGGTAATTTGCCCCGATGCTGTGCCAATTCCGAATAGACCTATCATCATAATTCTAAATATATTTCTCATTTTATACATTTTTAAAATTCTTGCTTTATAACCAATAGCTTAAGTTTATGGCCAATCGATACCTTTCTTTCACTGCCCCAAGTGTCAAGTCCTGTACGACCGGAAACATCGCACCGAACGATATTCCCCAAGCGCCATATAGTCCAAGAAAAGAGGGCCCGACCAGTATTTTTGTACTGCGCGAATCTGTAAAGTCCATTTGCCCCTCAAATTTATTGTCGCCAGGGAATTCGGCCAATGATTCTATGAAAATGCGCCAATCGGGCTTTGGGTAATCGCCCATAAATATATTGGGGCGATACCCCACTACCGCACTGGCGTAGGGCAGGTCGCCCAATTGTTCGCCACCTTTCTCAAAATAATATTGGTATCCGCCACCGATCCATCCATACCAAGTGCGCGAGGCATAGCCCGTTGAAATGGCCGCGTGTACCGAGTTGCCCACATTGGCCTGTCCCCTGACATCATCCGTCGGCGCAGAAACGCCCACGATGGCGGTGGACTCAAAGCGTTTTCCAACCCCAAAGGCGTTCGAGAAAAACCGGTACCAAAGGGAAGCCTCAATATCCCCGTTGGCGGGCATATTGCTGTTGCCCCGTGTCCTCGGTGCATCACCCAACCTTTCTATCATCGTGGGGGTGGTCAGGTTTATCTGCAGGTCTTCCGTAATGCCATAGGAAAACAGATAGCGGAGCATATAGGACGTTTCGGTCTCCGTACTTAGGCTCATTCCCGCCACGTTCAAATCGACCCCACCTTTGGCAAGGGTCGGTGTCTGAAGCCCATAGAGTGGGCCGTGGCCTTGGGCCATCGCCGATCCTGATATGGCCAATAACAATATCAATTTGAGATAGGGAATGTTCAATGATATTTTAGGGAATACTTTGTTAATCATACTCAAACACATTATAATTAGGATTGTCCGATTCCCGCTTCTACCAATTTCACTTCGGTGATAGCCGAATCCTTACAGCATTCCAAGAGCTCACCGTTCACTACCACAGCGGGAACTTTCTTTATGCCATATTCATCCATCTTATCAAGACAGGTCTTGTCTTCACATTGCTTGACCAAATCATATGTGGTTACCTCACATTTATCGCAGGCCATTTCCTTTATCATTTTGACCACTGGGTCACAGACCGGACAATTGGCCGTAAAAACTTCTACTTGACGTTTCATATTTCTGTTTTTTAACTATTTAAAATTTCTTTACGCGTCATTGAATTCAAACAACGAATCAAAGGTAGATTGGTGGGTAGGGTGGTCTCCAAATAAAATTTCAAAAAAATGGCCCGCGTCGTGCAGGCCATCAAATCGGTTGTGATTGCGGGGGTCAAGCATTTTTGTGGTTTTCGAGCTTGGCCTTTAGTGCATCTATCTCCCTCATCTTTTCCGTTAGGCTGTCCAATTCCAAATCTGGAAACTGTTTTCTTATAAATTCGATACGGCCTTCATTGCCACAGTTTCCAGGGCAGGCTTCGACAGTTTCAGATATTTTTATGGCCAAAGCTTTTCGATAAACTTCGTCCAGTAACAGAAAATGAGCTTTATCCAATCCTTTCTGTGCTGCCTTGAACTGTATTAAAATCTTCTCTGGGTCTGTATCTTCATCGAGCATTTTAATGAGGCCACCAATTTGCCCATTGATACTTTGCAACCTCTTTTTTATGTCCTTGCTTAAATCTCGTGGTATCATCGATTTTAAAATTTTGGCAATATATAATTGTACTGGGGGTGCTCTACAAATTTATCCCGAAATTATTCAACAACAACCAGAGCCTTCTTGTATTGGTGGGCAGACTACCGTCCCATAAGAGCAAAAGACACAGCAATCGCCTTCCTTTGGTCTTAATATTTGATTGCAGTTTTCGCATTCATAGAAAAACTGACAGGCCGTTGTTGGCATTTCCTCCTCTTTCGTATGTCCACATTCGGGACAGGTAATGGTTGAATTTAAAAGGATTCTCTCGTAGTCCATATTATTTTTTCTGAAACAGGTTATAAATAAAATTTTGCTCTGTTTTAAAAGGGGTTTTATGAATTTTTTCAAAGGATTCCAATAGGGTGAAATCTACTTTAAACAATTCCTTTAGTTTTTCAGGAGAATATTGGGCAATCTCCAATCCACTACATCTTTTTGGGCCGGTGGTCGAAAAAGTTGCCAGTATAAAATACGCTCCCGTCTTAAGGGAACGACCTAGTATGTCAATATACTTTAAGATATCTTCTTCCCGTGTGAAGAAATGAAAAGTAGCCCGGTCGTGCCATAACTCAAAGTCTTGGGTCGGTTCAAAATTCAATATGTCCGAATTTATCCACTGCACCTTTGTGGCTGACTTGCCTAATTTTGATTTGGTACGCTGAAGTGCATTTTCTGAAATATCAAGAATGGACAGGTTGTTATAGCCATTTTTCAACAAATGACTGATAAGGTTTGAGTTCCCCCCGCCAATATCAATAATTGAACTATCTTTGGGTAAGTCAAGGGAAGCTATAATATCCAATGAAGTCGAGGGTTTCCCTTCAAACCAACTTACTTCTTCATCACTTTTTCCGGTATAAACCTCTTCCCAGTGCTTTTTAGTGTATTCATCACTTTTCATAAATTTTGATATTTTGTTAAAGCATATAGGGAATATCCGAGGATAATGTTGGATAAGAAAAAATCATAGTCCTTAAATCGTTGATCCTCATCTTGGTCTTTATCGCTATTGCGAACAAATTGATGGTTTCCTCGGCGTTGGGACCAATTAAATGTGCTCCCAGTATCGTATGATCTTCTTTATCGACAATAGTCTTAAAGGCATATTCCTTAACATTCAACCGCTCTGCGTTGAACCAATTGCCCACCTCGTTATAATTGACCTGATATTCGATTTTTTGTGATTTGGCCTCTGCCTCGGTCAGACCTACGGCTGCTAATGTTGGCAAAGTGAAAACTACGGAGGGCATAGGTGGATAGCTCACTTTTTTCGTGTTCCCCTTGATGATATTCGAAGCTACAATATGTCCTTCCATAACGGCAACAGGTGTCAGGGGCAGTCCTTTTGAATCTGCCGCATCTCCGGCCGCATAAACATTTGGGTTCGATGCGCTTTGAAGATATTCGTTGACGGCAACCCCTTCTTTTGAAAAGGATATTCCGGACTTGTCCAGCTCCAAATCAAAAATTGCAGGCGGGCGACCGGCCGAATTGAAAACGGTTTCCGTTCTAAATGTCATTTCTTTACCGTCGGTAGTTCCTTTAACTGTATAGTGGTTATCTCTCTTTTCGATTTTAGAAACCTCGGTCGCTAGAACCAGTTTTATTCCCAATTCCTTCGTGGCATTTATCAAGTGTACTACAATATCCTGTTCAAAGTTTTCCAAAGGTCGTTTGCCCCTATGTACAATAGTTACATCGGCACCACAACGGGCGGCGATATGTGCAAATTCAAAGGCGATGTAACCTCCGCCAATAAAGAGCAGGGATTTGGGTAGCTCCTTTAAATTGAGGAAATCGGTACTCGAAAGTGCCAAGTACCCACCTTCAAAATCCAGTACCCTTGGTTTTGCGCCCGTTGCAATCACAATCTTGTCGGCTTCGATAGTATCTGTTCCCAACTGTAGGGTATTTTTGGACAGAAATTTTGCCGAAGAATGATAGGTGTCTATATCATTATGCCTGTATCCTTTTTCTATTTTGGGCGGCATTGCATCCACAAAGGATTGTTTGAAGGCCATAATATCCCGCCAATTGACATTGGGAACCGTATCGATACCCTTATCCTTTAAGCGTATTGCAAAATCCCTTACTTCTGTCGCACCGATGATTACCTTTTTGGGGTCGCAACCTCTTAGCGCGCAGGTTCCACCGTAGGGCAGTTCGTCAGTAATGCCTACCTTAAGGCCTTTGGAAGCACATTTATTGGCAATGGTCATCCCTGCCATCCCGGAACCGATAACAAAAACATCGTACTTTTTCATCTACTCGTTTTCTTTGTTTTCACCATCGATTACTTTATAACCTGTGCTGTTTATCGCTTTTTGGATTGCGGCCAAATCGGTTTTGGTCTTATCATATTCCACTAGGGTATTCGCACCTTCGTAACTGGCCTTGACGGATAATATGCCATCCAATTTGTTGACCTCGCTCTCTACGTGGGCTTCACACCCTGCGCAGGTCATTCCCTCAACATTAAACGTGTGCTTTACAATATTGGATTGCGAGACATAGACAATGTCCTTACTCGGCTGTGCATAAAACATATTGGAGTAATATGGAAACGCCAGCATCAATCCCGCGAAAACCGTAACTATTAAAAGAAAGCTTTTGGATTGCCAAAAGGAGGGTTTTGTATCATCCTCACAGGTACAGTCAATTTCCTCCTGTGTTTTTGGTCGTAGTTTCTGGTACCAGGCAAAGACCAATACGAGTATAGTGCTGCTGATAAGATAAGGCCGAAATGGTTCCACCCAAGAAAACGTGGATGCGATTCCACTGGTTCCTGCAATCAAAGCCAAAACCGGGGTTATACAACATATTGATGCCGCCATGGCCGTCAATATTCCTGCGTAGGCTACCTTGTTCGAGGTTTTTCCTGTTTCCATTTTATGCTACCTTTTTATTTTTCTGAATTTTAATAAACACATTTTCCAATATTTCGTTATGATTCTGGACCAATGAATAATACAGGGTTTGCCCTTCACGTCTCGAAACAATCAGTCCCACATCCTTCATTTTACGTATGTGCTGTGAAATTGCGGGCACGCTCATTTCAAGTATATCGGCAAAATCACAGGGACAAAGCTCACCTTCCTCATATAACAGGAATAATATCTTTAACCGTGTTTCGTTACCGGCCAGCGCGAGTATTTTGCTGATTTCGGAAATTGCCTCTGAGTTTGTTCCTAAGGTTTCGCGACAACGCATTAGTTGCTTTTGGTCGGCCTCGGCGCGTGTACAACTTAATTCAAGTGCCATAGTACTGTTTTTGACAAAGATATATTAATATAATTATTTAAGCAAATACTTAAATAATACTATCCATCGATGCTCTTTTAAAATCACACCTTACTTAAGTACATTCTACCCGGTATGAAATCAAAGCAGCTTTGTAGAATATTTTATTAAAAATAGGTGCTGAATCCAAAATACCATGTAGCGGTTCTTGAGGATGGATTGTTGAGAATATCATGTTGCCACTGGTATCTGTAGTTAATCCTTAGAACGGTCTGTGGTGCGGGCCTAAAGCTTATTGCAGGTGTAATTGCGAATAAATCATCCCCAATATTCGTATTGGTCTGGGCAAACCTGCCAATGTTGTAATCCACATAATCCGTTCTGAGCGATAGATTGAGTATGGCATCTTCCCAGTCCAATACTGCGGTACTTAGTATCGGTTGAACAATGTCCACAAAAAAACCAACTTGCCGATCACCAAATTGCTGCGTAAAAGTGTCCGGAACATCGACCCATATGTAGGCCATCTCACCGATAAACCTTGTCCCCGTTTTTTTAATGGCAGTATTTAAATCCAGGGCAAGAACATCTACCCTTCTTGATTTTGTATCAACCTGAAGCCCATCAACTTCTTTCCTGTTGTATGCCCCGCCCATATAGGAAATGCCCAATTCTCCTAATTTTCTGTGCTTGATGGCGAACTTTCCATTGAGGAGCGCATTGCCGCTAAAATTCTCCTCGAAACGCGAGGAATTCTCCTTGACTGCGGCCAAAAATGTCCTTTCTTCCTCATTATCTATAATGCTTGTATCAAAGCCATTGGTGAGGTATGCTTCATAGCCCAAGGTCCAAGCTCCCTTATATGCCTTTCCATATATACCAAATCCGGCATTGGAGAAAGTGGCGGGCAACAAATTGGTGCTGACATCTGGCCGCTCGACAAACTCCCATTTTGGTCCGTCGTGATTTTGATTAAAGGATCCTATTGGATTCAGTACGATGCCTCCCCTAAGGTTCAACAAGGGGTGCAAGGCAATGTCCATTGAGGCGAATTCAATGGCAATTTCCTCTGTCCCGTTTTCAAATTCCAGTTCGGTCAAGAACTTAATGCGCTTTGAAATGGACGCCGAAACGAAAAGGGTCAATCTTCGGGCCTGAAAAGAAAGCCCCTCCGACAATCCGTCCTCAATACTGTAGATTGAGTTCGCCTCAAGATAACCACCAAGATTGACTGGAAATTTATCGAAAGTCAAAAACGGACGGTCATAAACCGCATCCATATTCATGGATTCCCGAATACTGTCCCTATCGATGGTTTGCGAGCTAAGGGTTAAAACGCAGACGTTCATTAAGACAAAGGCCACATATATTTTACCGGACATGCACATAGATATTCTCATAATCGGTGGTTATTTCAAATGATTCTAGGTTTTCTTCGGCCGGCCCTTCTAAAACCCTGCCTGAACGGTCGAACTCACTGCCATGACATGGACAGTTGAATATGCCGCCGCCAATGTTGAGTTCACAGCCCCTATGGGTACATTGCATCAAACTGGCCAGATAATTACTGTTTTGTGTTTTGAATATTCCGATCGGATATCGCATGGAATCGCTCTGGATGACTACGAAATCACGTTCAATCTGCTTTCCCCCTTTCACCTGTTGAAACTCACCCTTTGAAATTCGTAGCACTCTCCCTTCTTCAACAAAGGAAGCATAATACAGGCCTGCGCAACTACTGAGCAAAGCGGAAGAAGCTGGCAGGACTGCAATCAGATATCCAAATTGTTTAATAAAATCTTTTCTATGCACCTATAGGGAATTAATGAATTTTATCAGTTGTGATTTTTCTTTTGGGGTCAGGGACAAATACCGGGCTTTTGAATTATCGGCCTCACCGCCGTGCAATTCAATTGCCTCTTCAATGCTCGAAGCCCTTCCATCATGTAACAGGAACATTTGCCCGCCTTGGGAATTGGCCGATAAACCGATTCCCCACAGCGGTGGGGTTCTCCATTCAGAAGTCCCGACATTTCCTTCGGTGAATCCATCATCCAATTCAGGCCCCATGTCATGTAACAACAAATCCGTGTAGGGATGAAATTCCTTAAGGGATAACGATTCAATTGGGGAAAATCCTGTGGTCAACGTGGGTGTGTGACAGACAGCACATTGTACAGATTCAAAGAGTTCTTTCCCAGCAATTACATCGGGGTCTGTTTGATTTCTGGGAATTGGTGCTTTTAAGGTTTTAAGGTAGAAAACGACATCGTTCAAGGTCTGGGTGCTTATTTCAGGATCCTCTTCAAGTCCACTGAACGGGTCTATAGGGTCATAAAGGGATGTAATTCCTATGTCCTGGTTATATGCGCTGACGCTTTGGTGCAACAAATCATAACTACCCGCTTTCTTTCCAAACCTGAAGATATAATTGTTTCCCTGGGGAACACTATTATTCCGAATCTTGGTGAATTCAGGAGGAATATTGTAGTGAGGCCTTCCACTAATGCCGTCCTGATTTTCATCAGAAGGGTCTGCGTGAGCCAAAATATCCGCATCAGAGACAGCATCCAACAAACCCAATCCCGTCACCGCCGGAGCGACCAAAATGGAAAATGGGAAGCCTTCCGGCACGGTCTCCGGTTCAAAACCCGGTATGGCTTTATTTTGAATCTGGTTCCTGCCATCACCAAAGGATAACATCGAGGGTATGGTCAAATCATTGTTACCAAACCTAATAAGTTGATTAAATGGGTGACCTTTTCCATCCCCTGAATGGCAACTTGCACAGCTGGTGCCAACAAACAAGGGACCAAGGCCTTTTTCAACGGTAAAAACATCATCGTTAAAGGCAATATCCCCGGCTAAAAAACGCTGTTGCTCACTAACGGACAATCCATCCAACGGCCCATCCAATAACTCAAACTCCATAGGTTCTTCGGGGCCGAAATTTTCACAGCCAAGTAGAGCGATTAAGGACAGACCAATGTAAAATTGAATAATTTTAGGCATTGCTATATTTATATTTTTGTAAATATAAATATATTTTTAGTTTAGTCTAAATTTATTTATAGTAATTTATCAAGAAAGAAGTGTTTACATCTTAAAAGGGTTGTTGATTTAATTATGCAAATCCCGTACTGTGGGAAATTGTGCGTTGGTCAGAATGAAAATTTATATTTCGATACTTACTATTCCTAAGTCCACTTCATCTTCTGCAATCGAACCGCATTGAATATTGCCAATAACGCTACTCCCACATCGGCAAATACGGCCTCCCACATTGTGGCAAGTCCACTAGCTTCCAGAATGAGCACGATAATTTCGCGTAGTAAGCGAAAACTAATATTTACTAGAGCACATAAGTAGAAGGGCTACTTAACTATCAGCAATGGGGCCTTGGAGGCATACAGCATTTTTTTTCTTAGCCCCTTTTTGAAAACTGCCTCAAAAAATCCGTGTTCCCTGTAAAGCAAAACCAATAGGTCTATTGGGGTTTCAGTCAAAAATTCATCGATACCCTCTTCGGGTTTGCCTTCCTCGATAACTGTAAAAGACCATTGATTAGGTACAAGAAGTTTGCCAAATCTTTCACGAATAAATGCTTTCTCCGGCACCCTTTCCTGTTTGTCCGCTATATGTACAAAGTGCAATTGTGCATTATAGTTTTCCAATAATTTGGACAACATTTCAAAATCTATTCTATTATCCATACTATCCGTATCCACTGCGACCCCGATACGCTTATATGCAGTATAGCTGGCATCTTCAGGTACGGCCAGTACTGGACAAGGTGCCTTTTGTGTCACCTTTTCGGTAACGGTTCCAATAAAAATTTCATCAAATCCCGAAGCCGTACCCTTGGTACCCATAACGACAAGACTGGTATTTATTTCCTTAGCTAGGCCAGAAATCACATCGACCGTTGCCCCGAAACCGATCATTGCTTGAAATTCCAACTTGTCCAGTTCAGGAAAGCCTCTTAGAAACTTATCCAATTTTTCTTTATTGATTTTTTCTTGTGATGCTGTGGTATCTGTTACATTGTGTGCCATAGTTGCCATCCCGATGGGCGTACCGGATGGATATGCCACTGAATAGGCGTGGACAAAAACCAGTTTTGATTTCAATTTTTGTGCTAGCCCAATAGCATAGCTCACCGCATTTTCTGAAACCTCTGTGAAATCTACAGGTATTAAAATTCCGTCATCTTTCATATCATTTTGTTTTTATTGATTTGACTTCATTAATCTTTCTTTTTAGGTTTAATTATTCAATTGAAAAGCAGGTAAAAACCATATAGAATTGCATCTAGAAAGGCAATTGTCAGCACCGCAAGGAACATTGCCACAAAAACCAACAGGCAATACGCTTTCTCCTTTCTGGTTCTCACTTTTTTGTTTATTGAATTACCCTTTTTTTCCTCTAGTCTCCGCTTTCTCCTTTCCCGTGACATAATGTACTGTGCTTTACTTAAATTAACGCACCAATGCTATCCCCTAAGGTCATAAAACCATTCTTCTGCACGTTTGATTCCCTCCGTAATGGCCTTCTCACGAGAATACCCATTCTCCTTTACCAATTCTTGCGCAATTTTGAGGGCCTTCTTCCGAACTGACGGCTGTAGGCCATCAAGCTTTGTTTTGAAATCTTCAAATGTCCAGTCCATATTCTATACTTTTTTTAGAGCTTTCGCCCTTCCATCTCTGCTTTTACAATACCGCGTTCAAGGGCTTCCTCCTTGGAGCATTGGTTTGTTATATAGTATTCTTCAGCATACTTTACGGCCAATTTGTGGATGTTTTCATCCAGCATATTGAGCCTCATCGAGCAATCTTTAAAAAGTTCCTTTTTCATCTATCAAAAAGTTTCAACACGAAAAAAACCATGACCAGTAAATAGGCGACATAGGCAGCATCAAACACAAAAATTTGCCAACGAGAGAAACCGTGCAGTTCCTTGCTTTGATGCACAAATAGTGTGTAAAGCAGCGGCATAAGCCCGACAAAGGCCAGGTTGACCCAGAACAGTTCAAAATCCTCAATGGGGGTGGTTACCAACGCCAGCGGAAAAAATGCCACCGTCATCGTTACGGCATTGTCCGCTATAACACTGGTGGTACCCGCAGTCACCTCTCCCCCTTTTACCACGCTCCAGGTCTTGAATATTTCCGGTGCGGTGGTCATTATGCCCGTGATGAAAAGGCCTCCCACGATTTCAGAAATATTTAGGGCAGAAACAATATTTTCGGTCGCCTTCACTATGAAAAATGCTCCGACTGCTATGGCCAAGGCCCCGGCAATCGATAACCAGACCTGTTTTTTGTTCCATTCTACTTTTTTGCCCTTTTCCTTGCCTTTTATGATTGCGTGAGTCAAAAAGGCAGCATAAGCGACCAGCATAATCCACCCGTCTATTGGTTGTAGCCCGCGCCAGGGCTTTGGCAAGGTCAAAATGGCCACAAGGGCGATAATGCCCAAGTATGGAAGGGACAGTACGGAAACCGAACGTTTGTTCAATGCCAGAACGTTTTTATCAAGATGCTCTTGATGTTCCTTGTTGTTCTTGAACTGTTTCCGGGAAGCAAAATAAGCTATGGTCACCATTAAGGGAATGGAAATAATATTGGAACCCAACAAATTTCCCAGGCCAATATTGGAGACTCCCCGAGCTGCACTGGTAATATTTATGGCAACTTCAGGGCTTGCCGTTACAAAGGCAAGAAAAGCGGCTCCAGCGGAAGCGGTAAGGCCCCATTGCTTGCGGAGCAACTTTAAAGGGGTCAACAATCGATCCGCACCCCAGTGTGCTGCCCAGGCCGCTAGGCCCAAAACGAGTACCCATAGCCAACTGTTCATAATTCTGTCATTTTAACATTTCTCTCTTTGCTAGGTTCGATATGGATGTGCACGTCAAGTATCTCGGAATATGACCTGAACAATCTCTCCTTTACTTTGTGTGCAATATCATGGCCCTCGGTCACAGTTAATTCCCCATCGATCCAAATATGCATATCGATATGAAAGGCCGTTCCCATCTTTCGGGAATGGCAGCGCTCTACCCTTACCACTTCAGGAACGGCTTCGGCCTGTCGGATAACCTCATTTCGAAATTCGGGCTCAACAGCTTCGTCCAGCAACTCCCTTACCGATGACCTAGCTATTTTATAGGCATTGAACAGAATAATGCCCGCTGCAATGAGTGCCGCGAAATCATCCGCTATCTCAAACCCTTCGCCACCGATCAATGCTATGGAAATACCTATAAAAGCGGCTATCGACGTAATGGCATCACTCCTATGGTGAAATGCATCGGCCTTGACGGCCGAACTATTGATTTCATCACCTGTTTTCATGACATAACGATACAACGCCTCTTTCGTGAGGACAACAAATACCAGTATGAAGAGTGTGAAGGGTGCAGGAGTTTTGTGGGGTACCAGAATATGGTCGATGCTGTCCCTTATGATTATACCACCTGCAATGGTTAGGGCTATAGCAATACCCACCGCCACCAGGGCCTCTATCTTACCGTGTCCGTAGGGATGGTTTTCATCCGGTGGCCTTGACGACCATTTCAACCCGGCCCATAATAGTGCGGATGTCAGCACATCCGCCCCGGATTCGATCGCATCGGCAATAAGGGCATAAGAATGCCCGAACACCCCGCCCAAACCTTTGATCAATGCCAATAATGCACTGATCAAAATACCTACGAGGGTAGTTTTGAGTCCTATTCGGGATATGGCATTTGGATTCCTTTCCAAAATCTTTCTTTTGCTATTTCTTTTCTTCCCAATACGTTATTTGGACAATTTTAAAATTCTAATGGCTCCTCGCATCACAAAGGCAAATACAATACCGCCTATGACCAAATCGGGCCATTTACTGTCTAAAAAATAAACCAGCACCCCTGCCAGTATTACCCCGCCGTTCACAATAATGTCGTTTGAGGTAAAGATGGCACTTGCCTGCATATGCGCTTCCTTGCTTTTGGCCTTGTTTATCAGCCATAGGGAAACGAGGTTGCCGATAAGGGCGAAAATGGAAACGATTATCATCCATTGGAACAAAGGGGTTTCACTACTGCTCAAAAACCTTCTCAGGACTTCCGAAAATCCCAGCAGGGCCAAGGCCATTTGAAAATAGCCACTGAACTTCGCCACTTTCTTTTTTCTGGAAATAGCGCCGCCTACGGCAAAAAGGCTCAACGCGTACACAATGGAATCGGCTAGCATATCTAGTGAATCCGCAATAAGGCCCATCGAGGAAGAAATCCAACCCGTGGTCATTTCGATAACGAAAAACCCAAAATTGATGTACAAGACCCACCAGAGTATCTTCTTTTGTTTGGTCTCGTCTTCGGCAATAGGTGTTTCCGCCTTTTCTGTTCCCAAAAGTTTTTCCCCCAGCTTTAATGCACCCAATTCCACGTTTATTTCTTGGGCATTCCCCTGATGGTACACATCCAACTTTCTATTCGGAATGTCAAAGTCCAGATATTTGATTTGAGGGTTTGACTCCAGTTTCATCCTTATCATCTGTTCTTCTGAAGGGCAATCCATTTGACTTACCTTAAAAGTGGTTTTGTTTATGGTGGACATTTAAATAATCTGTATTAAATTCTACGTTTGGTCTTTTCACTCTTTACTTATTATGGGATTCCATATATTTTTCCAAAATCGATTTTAAGCTCTCCAAATAATCAGCGAACGATTTAATGGTCGGTTTTGCTTCATCATCTACGGGAATCGTTATGGGGTTCTCATCCAAATACCGATAGAGTTCGGGATATTCGTGTTCAATCCTTACTGTCAATTCGTTGATTTCCTGGGTTAGCTTTTGAATTTTCTTCATCATCTTATATTTTATATGGTATTACTTGCCCCAATATTTATATATGCAATGCCCTATCTTCGGTAGCGGCCAGAAAGGCTTCCTTAAAGGTTTCTGAAAATGTGGGATGCCAATGGGGCATCCGTGCGATATCCTCTGCCGCTGCCCTGAATTCCATTATCGCCAAAACACAAACCAATAATTGTTATATCATATTTTTCTATAGTTGTATTTTTTTGGTTAAATAAGGTGGAAGAACCTTGAACTTGACTCTTGGGCGCAAGGGTTCAAAGTTCTGGAACTCCCACCTGTTATTTTTTCTTACATTTCACGCATATTCCTTTTAATACCAGGTTGACATCGTTTATTTTATAATCAGCTGGTAAACTTTCTTCCGGTATTTTATTTGGCAAACAGATTGTTTTCTTACATTCGGTACAATGAAAGTGCAGATGTAAATCTGAACCGTATTCACCTTTTGCATTTTCACCGGAAATCGCAAATTTTGCCACTCCGGTTCCATCATTTATCTGATGAATAAGTCCTTTATCCTCAAAAATCTTAAGGTTGCGATAAAAGGTCGTTCTGTTTGCTGTCTTATTGGTTTCGCTCTTTTCAGCAAAGACCTTTTTCAAGTCGGAAAAGGACACGGCACTTTGCTTCCTTCTCAGATACCTGTATATCTTGGACCTCATTTGAGTAGGGCGAATACCGTAATTCGACAATATTTTTTCCGTTTTGTTCATTTTTAACCTTGATTCAAAGGCAATCTCCTTTATTGAATTTATTTTTTGTAGGCGAGCAAACGCAATGCATTGACCACCACTACCAACGTAGAGCCCTCGTGAATGGCCACGGCTATCCCTATACTTGCCCAACTCATAATTGTCGCAGGAATTAAAAGGGCAACAACCCCCAAGCTAACCCATAAGTTTTGCTTGATTATCGCCTTCGCTTTTCTGCTTAAACCGATGGCAAAAGGCAAGGTTTCCAGTTTGTCTGCCATTAGTGCTATATCTGCGGTTTCTAAAGCCACGTCGCTTCCCGCCGCACCCATTGCAATACCAACGGTACTGTTTGCCATAGCAGGGGCATCATTGACCCCATCACCTATCATTGCCAGTTTATTTTCCTGTTCCGCAAGTTTTTTGATGGCCTCCACTTTTTCTTCGGGAAGCAGACTTCCGCGAGCTTCGGTCAACCCAATTTCCTCGGCTACGGCATCTGCCACTTTCTGGTTGTCGCCCGTAAGCATTATCATTTTCTTGATGCCTATTTCCTTTAGTTGGGCAAGGGTTTCCTTGGCTTTTTCCCGTGGGGTGTCCATCAGCCCCAGCATCCCTATAAATTCATTGCCCCTTTTTATTAGCATCGTGGTCTTTCCTTCCCCTTCAAGCGCTCTTACCTTTTCTGATACATCGTCGGGTACGCCCTTATCAATATCCTCGAAGAGTTCCAGGTTACCAATGTAAATGGAATTCCCTTGATAGTTTGCCTTTATGCCCTTGCCCTGTACGGCCTCCAAATCATCGGCATCCGGAATCTTTGTGTCCTTCCCGAGCCGTTCCATTCCGTCCCGTACAACTGCCTTTGCCAGGGGGTGGTCGCTCAGTTCCTCAACCGCAATCGCGATTTCCAACAGTTCCTTTTTATCTATACTGCCAAAACTTTCGACGTCGGTAAGCTTTGGTTTTCCTTCGGTAAGCGTTCCTGTCTTGTCAAAGGCCAATGCGGTAAGCACCCCTAAATCTTCCAATGGGCGACCGCCTTTTATCAAGACCCCGCCACGCGCAGCCCTTGCCACACCACTCAATACAGCAGATGGCGTCGAAATGGCGAGCGCGCACGGACTTGCAGCTACCAATACCGCCAAGGAACGGTATAGGCTTTCGCTCCACGGTTCATCGATGACCAAAAAAGCAAAATTCAGTGCAACGACCAGTATAATGACCGCTGGCACATAGTACCGCTCAAACTTGTCGGTCAACAACTGGGTGGGCGATTTCTGGTCTTGAGCCTCCTGAACCATAGTGACCAAGCGGTTGAGGGTAGAATCTTTTGCCTCTTTGATTACCTTTATTTCAAGGGTATTGTTGCCATTGATGGTTCCTGAAAATACACGGTTCTCATTGGGAATATTGCTTTTTGAGGTATACTCTTTGTCCGGATTTTCTATTGGTGTTTTGTCCACCGGAACGCTTTCCCCGGTAATGGGTGCCTGGTCAACACTACTGTTACCTTTTACAATTACACCATCGGCGGATATCTTGCTGTTGGGGCGCACCACGATGATGTCGCCCACCTGTAGTTCTTCAATACCCACTTCAACGGTATCGTCATCTTTCTTGAGAAGGGCTGTTTTTGGGGCGAGGTCGGTCAGTGCCGCAATGGACTTTTTTGCCTTGCCCATTGCATAGTTTTCCAATGCGTGACCCAGACTAAAAAGGAAAAGCAACAAGGCACCTTCTGCCCATTCGCCCAGATAGGCCGCCCCCGCAGCCGCGACCAGCATCAGGAAATCGATTTCAAATTCGCCCTTGGCCACTTTGCTAATAGCTTCCTTCAGGGTAAAATAACCTCCAAAAAAGTAGGCCGCAATATAGAGTCCAAAAGGAATGTTTTCTGAAACCCCTGTAAATTTCTCCAATAGGAAACCTGTTATTAGTGTGACCCCACTTAATATAGCAAAATAGAGTTCGGTGTTTTTGCCGAAGATGCCACCGTGGTCGTGATTGTGGCCATCGTCATTACTATGTTTTTCCTTGTCATTCATATTATTAATCGTTTTGTTATCGTTAATTAAGATTTAATCCACTTTTGGGCTTGTGATTTCTCGGAAATATCGAAATACTTAACTTCCGAGCTAGTGAAAAAATCAGTTGCCTTAGCCACCCACTCCTGCCATTTTTTGT
Source organism: Allomuricauda sp. NFXS6 (assembly GCF_040148835.1). NCBI lineage: Bacteria > Pseudomonadati > Bacteroidota > Flavobacteriia > Flavobacteriales > Flavobacteriaceae > Allomuricauda > Allomuricauda sp. NFXS6. The sequence continues at coordinate 230,869 of NZ_JAGEMG010000005.1, forward strand.
TACCCACAAAGGCTATCTTGCCGTAATCTCCCAAGTGTGCCGAATCAATTTTTAGGTCTTCCCAAAAGCCTTTAAGGGTATAGCCTTCAAAATCTTCCATTTCAATATAGAAATCCACTTTATGGCCTTTTTCTATGATGTTGTGGATGAGCGGATGCATCTTTTCCATATCCTTTTCCGTAAGTTTCCCGCTGATTTTAGCGGCAATAAGATGTTCCTGTTCTAAGTTTATTATCTGTACCATTTTTGTATATTTTTTAATCAATCTAATTAAAACAAACGTGCAACGGAAGTGCCAATAACCCTTCCTGCATGGCCCAATAACCTCCTGTTTCTAGTTGCACTGTGCCTTTTCCTTACCTATATACACCAGGGCTTCGGGCAAATCTAGTTCGCGCGTGGCATTGCCCGTGCGTATATAAAACCGTGACCGTCCCTCAAGGTTCACATATACCGGCATTTGGGCTGGTAAAATCTCGATACAGCACACTTGCTTTTGACCAAACCCAAAAAATGCTACGTTCACTAGCGTACAAAGATGGGTTCCCAGTTTTTGAGCGATCAATTGCATCAAATACTGCTCAAAGCCATCGCTGTCCGGCTTTTTAAGCGTATCGAAATCCTGTTGCAGGCCCAGAATGGTTCCCCCGTCATCGACACCCATGAGCAACTTGCCCCCCTCGGTGTTCATAAACCCGGCAATGGTCTTTGCAATGATAAGCTCAAGTTGTTTGTTTACCTTGCCCTGCCGTACATCCCATCGCAAGCTTGACTTGAATTCCACCCGGCTGCTCTCTCCCTTGTTTATGAGTTCGAGAACGGTTTGCCTGTCCATCCGTTGCCTGTTCAGTTGAAAAATCTTTTTTCTGAAAAAGACCATCAGGGCAAGGCTGCTTCCCATTGTCCCGAACAACAGGTTTCTAAGAATTTGGTCAACATCGACAACGTTCCATACGGTTTTGAAGGCTTCAAGAAAAAAGCTTGACCAGTGACCGGAATCGCCCGACCGGTCAAAGAGAAAAAGGGATAGGCCCAAGGGTTGCAGTATAAATACCCCAAAGGCAAAGCCTGCCAAAAGCCATATCCCTATTTTTCTTCTTTGCATAGATAACGGTGTTATGGTCGTTCGGTCAAAAGCAAAACACTGTTATTTTTTGTTCTTTAACAGGAACGTCTTTCGTTTTTCAAATTCCTCTTCGTCGATTTCGCCCCGGGCGTACCGCTCTCTCAGGGCTTCCATTGCGGTGTCCCTTTTTCTTTTCTGTCCCGGTGTGGGGTAGGGAATTAAAAATATCCAGAAGATGAGGATTATCCATAACCCCCACCATATCCAGTGCATTCCCCCAAAATACCAATCGTCCATCATAATTTTCTAGATTTAAAGATTCATGTTTCAGTTACTATTGAAATTGCTTGTTTGTTCGAGCCAGTTGTTGGCCATGTTTCCATCTTCAGGTCCGAAATATTTTATGTGGGCTTCGCTAAACGGCAATAGCGATTCGGTAAACCGTTCTTGCCAAGTTTTTTCGCCCACCAAGGCTATTTTCTTAAGCCGTGTTTCTTCGGGAAAGGAAAAATCCAACCTCTCACCGCTGCTTTTCTTCACTCCTTTTTTGCGAGGCTCCATTTCCATATACCAAGCGGCTTGTTCATTGCTTTTCAAATGTTCATTCAGGGCCTTGACCAAGGTCGCCCCATCATCGGCATCCATTTCTTGATCTGCGATGGTATATATGATTTGGTCTTTTTTATAGATTGCTATCATCGTCGTATTCTTTTGATGTTATTGGCCTTTAAGGCTACTCCAAATTGCCACTGCATTTATTGCATACTCCCGTTACGACCAGATTGATATCGTCTGCCATATATCCTTGAGGCAGGTTTACCTGTGGGATTTTACGATCGGTCAAACAAACGGTCTCGTTACACTGGGTGCAGTGAAAATGTAGGTGCAGGTCGCTGCCCACCTCACATCCACAGTTTTCCTCACAGAGTGCATATTTCATAATCCCTGTACCGTCCGCTATCTGATGTACAATATTTTTTTCCTCAAATGTTTTCATCGTCCGGAAAAGGGTGCTCCTTTCCGATTTCTCGAAAAAATTCTCTAGCTCTCCCAAACTGATGGCTACCTCGCTTTGCAGTAACTTTTTATAGGTCAACAGTCGCATCGGTGTGGGCCGTATTCCCTTGCTTTCCAGTTTTTTGACAATTCTTTCCATTTTAAAAGGGGTTAAAGATCGTAGCGTTTAAGGGATTTTCCTGTTTTGATCTGAAAGGCATCCTCAATATAGGATAGATAAATGATTCCATCCCCAGGTTCGGGCGTTTTACCATTTTCTAATATGATATCTATGGCTGATTGCGCCTCCTCATTTTGACATACCAACTCCACTTTTACCACCGGGCTATCGGTTATATTAAAATCAAGGGAGGGTCTTGCTCCTTTTGCTTTGAACGCCCCGGTACCCTCCGCCTGTGAAAGCGTCATACTTTTAAAACCGTTATCGCTAAGGGCTTCGATGACCCTTTGTATCCTGTTCGGTTTAACAAATGCTTTTATTTCTTTCATTTTTAAAATGTTTAAATTTTTAATCGATTTTGAACCGGGCATGTTTTCTAATTTTTAACTAACTAATTAAGATGATAAACAAACCCGGAATCAAAATCCTTGATTTTTTAGAGAATTAATGTCCGTGCTCCAATTCGCCTTTCACCATTTCTGAAGAAAGGGTATAGGCCCCATTGATAACCACTTTTGAACCATATTGAAGGGGTTCCATGGGATTTATGGAAACAAAGCCCAAATCGATAACCCCTACCGATACCTGCACCATTTTAAATTTGAGCTTGCCTTCTTCCTGGGCATCGCCATCGTCAAGTACAAAAATGAACGACTTTTCACCCTCTTTGATGACCGCTTCCTCGGGTACTGCCAGAGTGTTTTTTTCATCCTGTACAATCCTGCCCTCTACATACATACCAGGCAATAAATCCCTTTCGGGATTTTCTATATGGGCGTGGATATGCACGGCCTTGGGATCTTCCTCGAAGGTCTTGCCTATGGAATGTACCTCAGCGGTAAGCAGCTCGTCTGGTCTCGAGGCAACACTGAAAAAAATCTTTTGCCCTTCTTTGACCCTCGGGATGTCCTTTTCATATACCTTTAGATCCACGTGTATCTTAGAATTGTCGCTTACGGCAAACATCTTGGATTGTGGTGCCACATAATCGCCAAGGCTTATCAACACCTCATCGACAAAACCGCTAATGGGACTTATAACGGGTACACCCTGATATATTTTACCATTGGCGATTTCGTCAACATTAAAGCCCAATAGCCGTAGTTTTGCCCGCATTGCATTGACCGAAGAGGTCGTGGAACGATATTTGGATTGTGCCATCTGAAATTCCTTGCCGGATGAGACCCCTTTGTCATAGAGGGTTTTTTTTCGTTCGTAGTCCTGATCCAAAAAGACCAGTTCGTCATTTTTCTCCTGAAATTCCTGTTGCATCGTTATGATATCGGGGTGTTCCAAATAGGCGAGAACCTGTCCCTTGCGCACCTTATCACCCTCTATAACAAGTACCGAGCTTATATTGCCGCCCACAAAGGGGCTTATATTGGCCCTGTCCTGTGGGAAAAGTTCGAGTCTGCCCGTTACCTTGATGTTGTTGCCCAGGCTACGTTCTTCCAAAGGTTTCATTTCGAGGCCGATGGTTTCCGCCTGCTGTTGGGTAATTTCAACGGAACCTTCTTCTTCCTCATGGCCGCCCTCTTCTGCATGGGCCTCATTACCATGCCCTTCTTCCCCTTCCTGTAACGTCTCTTTAGTGGTCGCTTTGCCCTCATCATGGCCTAATTCTCCCTTTTGCCTACCGTTGCAGGAAACAAGGAACGCTGTCAAGGCCAGGATTGATGTCAATGTAATTGCTATATTTTTCATTTCTTTTTCTTTTAAATTATAGGTTGCCCAGTTGATATTGAATTTCAATGGCCTGCTGGTTATACTGATTTATAAATTGTAAGTGGTTCTGTTTTATGCGTATGGCACTATTAAGGATAGTGATATAGTTTACATAGTCTATCTCGCCTTCCCGGGATGCCAGTTCTGCCGTGGCAATTTGTTCATCGGCCAACCGCAGTGCCCCTTTTTCGTAATACTCAAGACTTTTTTGGGTTTTTTCCAGAGCCTTAACCAATTGGGCCAACGTGCTTTCGGTCATCGCCTTCTGTTCAAGGTATTGGCTCTCGGCCAAAATCGCATCGGCCTTTGCCGCTTTCACCCTGTTCTTTTGCGGTAAGAACCACAGGGGAATACTTATTCCCACTTGATAGGTGTTAAAGCCTGAAACGTCGTCAACTGTTTGCCTTCCATAGGTTAGGTTGAACTTGGGCAGGAACTGTGATCTCTCTACCTCTACATTGGCTTCGCTTACGGCCACATTCTGTTCGGCAAACTGTAACAAAGGGTTCTTATTTATATTCTCCGAGGGTGAATCCAGAAACCTTTCCGCCCAAGCGGTAAAAGGTTCGTCAGCTATGTCGATGGGGTCATTAATGCCCAGATATTGCTTCAGCTGCCTTTTGGCAATCTCGATATCATCGTAGGCCTGTTGCCTGAGTACCTGTATCTGCTGGTATTCCGAAGAGGCCGCAATGTATTCCAATTTTCCCGTCTCACCGGTATCGTACCGCAGCTTTGCGGCCGATTCAAAGTCTGTATAGACGCTGTCAAGGCGCTCGGCAAAGCGCAGCTGGGCGGTATTGTACTGTATCTGGTTGTAGGCCAGCATCACATTGCGTACCAATTGCTGTTCGCTGAGCTCATACAGTTTTTCTCCCAAGGCTACCCTTTCCTTGAAAAACTTGGATTTGGAAAAGCCCGACAGTAGATCGATATTTCCCTGTTGAACACCAATCACGGTCTGAACGCCGGGCACACCGCTGCCCGTTTCTTCCTTACCGGTAAATACTTGGGTGTTCCCCAAATCGAAGCTTGTGCCCCTTAAGGCCTTCTCCCGTGCAATGAAGGCCTCGCCCTGTTTTAAGGTTGGGTAATACTCCCTGGCTTTGTCAACGGCCTGTTGCAGGGTAAGGGTCTGGACAGGATCAGGTTCTTGGGCAACCACCGTACCCGATGACAAAAAACCACTTACGGCAAGTAGAATCCCGAGCATAGGCAGACTGTTCTTTACATATCCGGTATCTCCGTTGTCGGATTGTTTGCGCTGCTTTCTGCTCTCGAGCCAGTTGTAGAGGACGGGCACCACCACAAGTGTCAACAAGGTGGCCGTAATCAAACCGCCAATTACCACAGTGGCCAACGGTCTTTGTACTTCAGCACCCCCCGACGTGGAGACCGCCATTGGCACAAAACCCATAATGGCTGCCGTAGCCGTAAGCAATATTGGCCTCAATCTCTCGTGGGTGGCCTCTTCGATGCGTTTTTTGATATTTGTCATTCCTTCTTCTTTTAAATCGTTGAATTTGTTGATGAGCACTAGTCCATTGAGGACGGCCACGCCAAAGAGTACGATGAATCCCACTCCGGCCGAGATACTGAAGGGCATACCACGTAACCAAAGGGCAAAGACCCCACCAATAGCTGCCAACGGTACTGCCATATATATCATCACCGATTGTGAAAATGATTTCAAGGCAAAGTACAGTAGGATAAAAATCAATACCAGGGCAATGGGTACCACCACCATAAGACGGTCTGTTGCACGCTGTAAATTCTCAAATGAACCACCATAGGTAATATAGTACCCAGGAGGCAGTTCCAGTTGTTCATCAAGTTTTGCCTGTATTTCCTCGACCATTGACTTAACGTCCCTGCCCCTAACGTTTACACCAACATAAATCCTTCTATAGGTATTATCACGCGATATCTGCATCGGCCCCGGTTTATAACTAATATCCGCAACCTCTTTTAATGGAACTTGGTTGCCATTGGGTAAATCGATGTACAGGTTTTTAAGATTGTCAATGTTCTTACGATAGGCTTCCGCCAATCGTATTACCACTTCAAACCGTTTTTCCCCTTCAAAGATGACACTGGCCGCTTCACCGGCAAAGGCCGCGCTCACGTAATCATTGAGCTTTTCAATTGTAACTCCGTACTGTGCCATTTTCGCACGATTATAGACAACGGTCATTTGAGGCAAACCGCTAGTGGCCTCTGCCCTTACATCACCGGCACCCGGCACGGTCTGAATTATGGATGCCATTTCGTTGGCTTTTTCAGCCAGAATGTCCAAATCTTCTCCATAGAGTTTTATGGCTACATCTTCCCTTACTCCGGTTAGCAACTCGTTGAACCGCAGCTCGACCGGTTGGGTGAACACGAAGTTCACCCCCGGGATGACCGATATTTTCTCCTTTATCTTTTCTATCAATTCTTCTTTACTATCGGCACTCGTCCATTTACTTTTATCCTTTTCTAGGATAACATAGCTATCGGCGATATCCATTGGCATCGGATCCGTAGGGATTTCGGCAACTCCAATCCTTGAAATCATTGTCTTGACCTCTGGAAATTCATTTACCAGGTTTTGTAGTTTTTTGGAAGCTTCAATGGATTCCGTTAGGCTGCTTCCAGGTTTTATAAGGGCCTGCATCGCTATATCGCCCTCATCGAGTTTAGGAATAAACTCACCCCCCATACCACTGAATATAAATACCGCAATGGCAAATAGGGCGACGGCGCCCAACACTACACCAGCCTTGAACCGTAGAGCAAAATTCAACAGCGGTTGATACCCCTTGTGCAAGGTTGCCATAATTTTATCGCTGAAACCTTCAATCTTATGTTCAAACTTGGCGAACCAGTGGTCTGGGTTTTTGGCGGGACGTAGGAACAGGGCGGAAATCATCGGCACGTAGGTGAGGCACAATATAATTGCCCCCAAAACGGCAAAACCGAAGGTGAAGGCCATTGGACGGAACATTTTGCCTTCTATTCCAGTAAGGAAGAGGATAGGGGTAAAAACAATCAGGATAATCAATTGACCGAAAAAGGCCGAGTTCATCATTGTACTGCCCGATTCATAGGCCAGTTCGTCCATCTCTACTTGCGTAAATACGGCCTTGGATTTTTTCAGCCGCATCTGTATATGGTGCACCATACCTTCCACAATGATGACGGCCCCGTCTACAATGATACCGAAGTCGATGGCACCAAGGCTCATCAGATTTGCCCAAACGCCGAACTGCCTCATCAATATGAATGCAAACAACAATGAAAGCGGGATGACCGATGCCGTAATAAGGCCCCCACGAAAACTACCCAATAGCAGGACAAGTACAAAAATCACGATCAACGCGCCTTCCACGAGGTTCTTCTTTACGGTACTGGTAGTTCGCGCTATAAGTTCACTTCGTGAAAGAAAAGGTTCTATAGTAACGCCTTCGGGAAGTGATTTTTGTATTTCAGCGATTCGCCCTTCCACATTTTCGATGACATTGCTCGGGCTCTCGCCCTTGAGCATCAAAATCTGCCCGCCCACGCTTTCGTGCCCGTCCTGTGTAAAGGCGCCATAGCGCACCTGGTTGCCATAGCCTACTTTTTCTGCAACATCGCTTACCAGTATGGGGGTCCCGTTTTGAGTCGTGACCACGGTATTTTTTAGGTCTTCAAGACTTCTTGCGAGTCCTTCGCCCCGAATAAAATTGGCTTGATGATTTTTTTCAATATAGGCACCTCCGGTATTTGCATTATTTTTTTGAAGTGCCTCGAATACCTGGCCCATCGTGATGCCAAAGCTCTTTAGCTTATCGGGATTTAGGGCAACTTCATACTGTTTGACATACCCACCAAACGCGTTTACTTCCACTACGCCGGGCACTAGGGCCATTTGCCTTTTTACCAGCCAGTCCTGAATGGTACGAAGCTCCATAGCATCGTATTTGTCTTCGTAGCCCTCCTCGACTTTTAAGGTATATTGAAAGATTTCTCCCAAACCTGTAGTTATGGGTGCCATAAATGGTGTACCAAAACCTTCGGGAATTTCTTCAGCAACTTCAGCTAATTTCTCCTGCACCAATTGCCGGGGCAGATAGGTACCTGCTTCATCCTTAAAGACAATGGTAACAACTGACAATCCAAAACGGGATACCGAACGCAGCTCGATAACGTCAGGAAGGTTTGCCATTGCCAATTCTACGGGATAGGTCACGAATTGCTCAATATCTTCAGTACCTAAATTTGGGGCAACGGTAATAACCTGTACTTGGTTGTTGGTAATATCAGGTACAGAACCCAGATTTATAGTGGCCATAGACCATATTCCGGTGCCTATTAGGGCAACCATAAACAAACCGATTATAAATTTGTTGTTTATGGAAAATGAAATGATTTTGTTAATCATAGAAAAAGTATTAATTCAGTTTAAACATCGCAATGCAATGAGATGCAATGCATTTAGAATGTGATGCTTACGTTGAAAGCATCACGATAGGATAGAGCTATCCTTAAAAAAACTGAATTATACTTGAGGGGGTTGGTAAAGGGAAAGGGCAAAATCTTTGCCAAGGCTATCAAAATGGGCAAAGTTTTCTTGAGAAATCACGGATTGAAGCGGTTGAAATTCGGCTATATCAAAATCAATTGTATGCACGTGGCAACAATGGCACTGGCAGAATGGTGAACACAGCTCACAATCTTGGTCGTGATTGCCATCATAGTCCATTACCGAAACGACCTGGGCGTCATCTTTAGCTTTGCCCGAATCGCCACAGGGCACTACATTGAGCGCCAAAAAGTAAAAGGACAATATGATTGTTAAAAATTTCACGGTACAAAAATATAAAAAAATCGATGCAACGCCTATGCAAAAACTGGAAAGACTGAAGAATTGGTAGTCTACGCTTTTGCGTCAAAACTTAAGAAATAACCTTTTTACCAATTCCAACTACCATACGGATTCATCATTTTTCAATTCAGGATAAAGGGTATTGAGCAATGGTCTTCTCAATTGGAAAAGTCCAATCCTTTTCCCATATCCTTATTATTCTTGTTTGATTGAACACTGGCAATATTTTGTGGTTTTACATTTGATTCCTGATGTTGGACATTTCCTTTATGTAGATTTTTATTTAGTTCGTTACTGTATTGCATCATTCCTGCTTGCACAGCATTCATGTGATCGTCGGTCGGCACGACACTTTTGAACATCGGAGTTTTTAGATTCAACTCTTTCGCCAATTCATATCCAAGATTGAATGCCTTTTTATACTCCTCATCAATTTTTATATTTTCTTCCATGGCTAAAAAGTTTCACGAACGTGTGCCTCGATATATTCATTAATAGAATCCCGATCGTACAGAATTACTTTCTTTTGAGGTTGGGAAAACCTGATTTTACCCTCGTCCCGCAGTTTTTGCAAAGTGGTGGTGGATTTTATTTTGAGATGAAACATTGCTTCCTCGCCGTCAATCCATTTTTCTGGCTTATCAGCTCTTTTTTGCTCTAAATATTCCACTACCTTGTCAAACAAGGCATAGAAAGCTTCTTCTTGTAGGCAAACTACTTGCATCGAATACAATTATAGAAAAGTACAAGGTACCCTAATAATCCAATTGTATTCAAATCTTTCGACAAAATACCCGAACTACTGGATGTTCTTAAAAGTTTACTACCTTTTCTAAGGCATCATCGGTTTCTTTGTGCATGAAATTCGATTGATAGTTAACCGTTGTTGTAATCGAAGAATGACGATACAGTTTTTGAAGCATTTGAATAGGTATTTTATCGCCAGAAATGTTTCCAAAGCTATGACGGGCTATATGCATAGATAGTTTTTTCTCAATACCCAGTTTTTCTCCAACGATTTGCAATCGCCGGTTTAAATTTCGGGTTACGGTTTTAACCCTAGTTGCTACTCTTTTGTCATCTTTCAAATTGGTGCCTTTTAAAAAAGGAAAAACCAAATCATCCTTCCCCCTCTTTTGAGCCTCAAAATACTTAAGAATTTCTTTGGTCTTATCGGGAACGACCAATGAGACAAGTTTCCTGTTCTTCCCCATACGATAATATAAGCGATTATCTTTAAAGTCGGACCATTTTAGTTTTATGACATCAGCAACCCGAACACCCGCAAAGTAAAAGCTCGTTAGCCATACGTACACCGCATGAAGCTGTGCTTTTGTCAAATTGTCTGCGGTTTCAAGTAATTGAACCTCTTCCTTGTTCAATCCGATTTTTTCGCTTTCAGGAAACTTAATCTGTATTTTACCTTTTCCAAATGGGTAGTTCCTATCATCAACATGATATTCCTTTCGGGCAAAATTATAAATGGTGCGGATAAGCATTAAATAGTTTATCGCCGTTCTTGGAGCGACTTTTCGTTCATAAAGAAGATATGCCTCGAACCTTTTCAATAAGGTGACGTCCAAATCGGTAAAGGAAAGCTCTTTTCGCCCTAAATAAGTTTTAAAAATCTCCAACCTCTTTTCTTGATTGTATTGTTGATTGAACTTTTTTCTTTTTAGGAGATTCGCCAAAAAAACCTCACTTACTTTGAAAAAATCATATTTATCCTCTCCCACAATCTTTTTAGTGATTGTAGCTACAGATTGCTTTTTTTCGCTTGATTCAATTTCCAAAGCCATGTCATGCGCTTCAGTAATCTTTTTCAAAAGCATGTTATTAAGGCGTGAAGAATTAGGATGACTTTTTTTAGCCAACCCCTTTGTTTGGTCCCAATCCTTTTCAAGAATGTACTCACCTGTAAAAAGGAACTTGGACTTTCTATCTTTTGTTATTCGTAGGGCAATTGGGAAAGTCCCGTCCTTCTTCTGATAATTCTTGCGTAATACTATCTTTACAGTCGCCATAGTGTTATTTTTTGCCTTATAAAGATACGAAATCTATGTACAACATATGTACAACAAATCATGTTTTAATATGAATTTTTATGGCTTTGAATAAAAATTGAACATCCTTAAATATCTTATAAACAATTGATTATCAAATCAAATAAGCCCAAATGGATTCAAAAGACTCAGGATTCATAACCCGGAGGCCGGGGGTTCAAGTCCCCCTCTCGCTACTAAAAACAAAGTCATTTAACTGGATTTCAGTTGGGTGACTTTTTTGTTTTCTCCCAAGTCTTTTTTTCATAACTTAAGGCTTTAAACCAACCTTCGAATGAATTATTTCAAAAAGTTAGGAACTGCCAATATATTGATGCTGATTTTATGTGCGTTGATCATTCTTGTGGCAGAGTACCTGTTTCTTAATGGTAACCCCGAACATGGTATATTTATAGGTCTTTGGGCACCCACTCTTTTAGGTGTCATGATTTACTTAAAGCTTGTGGACAATGACAGCAAATGATATCGTTTTATGGTTTTCCATTCTTGTTGTTGTACTGGTTGCTATTTGGGCCATACTTATGATACGAGCTTATAATAAGGCAAATGAAGGAAAATGAATTAAGTGAGTATTCCTACGGTGGGTTAAGGCAGTGTTTTGAAGGGTGATTATATTATTTTTGAGAAATTCTGTTTATCTACTAAAAGTAAATTTAAGTTGATGGAAGAAACGCTCAATCAACCTTAAGTCCTCTGTAATGATCTCAGCAGAACCTCTCATTTCCTGCTTAAAGTCTATTTCCTTATTGTAAGAGGTAAGAAGTTTTTCGGGTAGTGCTACATCGATATAATAAAATCCTTCGTCATCGGGAATTTGGGAAATACTTTTGACTTGACCGTATAATGTCCCAAATTCAGTTTCAGGATAATTTTCAAGTTTGACATTAACACGTTGGCCAACCTTTATCTTTCCTGAATTTTGTGCCGGTGTTTTTAGTTTGGCAAAATAGGATGTATTCTCGTTGGGAACCACAGTGAACACCAAATCTCCTTGACTAACCGTTTGGTTTACGTTCCAATATTTCAAAAAGGATACCTTGCCCTGTATTTCGGATTGCAGGACGTAATTGTATTCCCATTCCTTAGTCGCTTTCTTCAATTGGTTAAAGGATTGAATGACGTTCTTGAGCAAGGCCATTTCTTCCTTTACCTGATTGATTTCTGTTCCTTTGGACGTTTTATGGGCATGGCTTATGGCTTCACGTATTTGTGAAATGGACGATTCAAAATTCTTAAAGTTCCTTTCGGCTTGGGCATATTCCAATTGCTTGCCCTCAAAATCTTGAGCAGAAATGACACCCTTATCGAAAAGGGATCTATTCCGTTGCAATTCCTTTTCCTTAAACTTCAGTTCCGTCCTATTGATATCTCTTTGCGATTGCAAACTTCGTAGCCTATTGTTCAATTCTGAAACGGAATAGCTATTTGCTGTGGCTTCACTTGCAAATGGTTGTAATTGCTTGTTTAACTGGTATTGGATATAGCTGTTCTCAAACAAAGCGTATTGTGATTCAATATCGCCCAAAAACAAAATGGAAATACTATCAATGGGGAAACTGAAATTCCTTGTGTTGACCTGAACGGTATCCATCATCGCCTTTAATGAAAAGACATCCCTATAGTTTGCAGTGTTCTCTATAATCGCCAATGGCTGTCCGGGCTTGACCAATTCATTCTCCTTTACCAAGATAGCATCAAATTTTCCCGTGGTCTTGGCATATTCTTTTTGGGGCGGGTCGAGGGTTGTTATCGTAGCCTCGGAAACTATGATATCAGGATATTTTACAAACCATGACAGTAGCAAAACCAAAAATATTAAGGCAAGGAACAGCATATTGCCCCACCGTAACATCCAGTTTGGTACTTTACTAAGTATTTCCTGTACTTCTTCGCTTCTTAATTCTATATCTTCTAAGCTACTATTGGGCATTTATTTACCGAGTTCCAATTGGTTTTTCACTAAATTATAGTAATCCCCTTTGTTATTTATCAATGTTTCATGGTTTCCAACTTCAACAATCCTTCCTTTATCCAGTACCACGATTTGATGCGCATGTTTTACCGTGCTCAACCTGTGGGCAATGACCACTACCGTTTTATTTTCGAAAAATGAGTTGAGATTTTCCATAATGACTTTTTCATTATTGGCATCCAATGCGCTAGTTGCCTCATCGAAAAACAAAAAATTCGGATTTTTATATACAGCTCTTGCTATTAACAGGCGTTGCTTTTGTCCAGTACTCAAGCCTACGCCTTCCATACCTATTTTTGTATTATATGATAGTGGCAGGGTCTCTATAAACTCTTTTATATTGGCTACATCTACCGCATGGGCCAACTTTTGTTTATCCACGTAATCCTCTCCCAACGCAATATTGTTTGCTATGGTATCGTTAAAAATGTAGCCTTCCTGCATAACCACTCCACACTCTTGACGCCATGTTTTTTGGGACACATTTTTAAGGTCATAATTCCCCAGTTTGATTTGTCCTTCTTTGGGATTATAGAATTTTAGCAACAATTTCATTAGGGTTGTCTTCCCGCTTCCGCTTACCCCAACGATTGCCGTTACCTTATTGGCTGGAATGGCAAGGTTCAAATCTTGGAGCACCATTTGTTCTGACCCCACATACCGAAATGAAAGGTTGGATACCGATAGACTCTCTTCGGGATCAATATCCCTCACAAAATCAACATCTGAGGGCTCTTCGTCTTCCTTGTTATGTATTTCCGATAAACGGTCTAAGGAAATTTTGGCATCCTGGACTTCCCTTATAAAATTTATGAGCTGTGTAATCGGAGAATTCAATTGTCCTACAATATAACTGATCGCCAACATCATACCCAATGTAATATCACCATCAATGACCAATTTTGCGGACAAGACGGTTATGAGTATATTTTTTACCTCGTTGATAAACCCTGAACCTACACTTTGGTATTGCTCCAAGGTCAAACCTTCAATGGAGACCTTAAATAATCTTGCCTGTAAAAACTCCCAACCCCAACGTTTTTGCTTCTCGGCATTATGAAGCTTGATTTCCTGCATGCCGTTTATGAGTTCTATGACCTTGCTTTGTTCTTGGCTTATCTGGGAAAAACGCATGTAATCTATATCCTTACGCTTTTTCAGGAAAATGGTAATCCAAAGGAAGTACAAAAAACTGCCCGCCAAAAAAATAACGAACAATTGCAGACTGTAATAAGCCAATACAAAACTGAACACCACCAAATTGACCATGGAAAATAGTACATTCAATGACGAGTTTGTCAAGATTTGTTCAATGCGCTTGTGATCATTGATGCGTTGTAGAATATCACCTGTCATACGAGTATCAAAAAAAGCGATGGGCAGGTTCATGAGCTTAATAAAAAAATCCGATACGAGGGAAATATTGATACGTGTACTCAAGTGCAACAAAATCCAGCTTCGTATGACCTCTATTGAAGTCCTACCTATAAACAGGGCCAATTGCGCAGATAGGATAAGGTAGATAAAATGGATGTCCTGATTTTTTATTCCTATATCCACTATGCTCTGGGTCAAGAACGGAAAAACAAGCTGAAGCAAACTCGCCGCTATGAGGCCGAAGACCAGTTGCCATAAAAACCTTTTGTATTTAAAAATGTACCTGCTGAGGAACGAAAAGCCAAAAGTTTTTATGTCCTCTTTGAAATCGGTGTCAAAAAATTTGGCCATGGGTTCCAACAACAGTGCAATGCCCTCCTGGGTCTGTTCATTGGCGTTGTTCCCTATCCAATTCTTTAAAAACTCATCTTTATTGTATCTCAAAAGACCATACGCTGGATCTGAAATATAAAATTTATCTTTTTGTATTTTGTATAGTACAACAAAATGGTTTTTGTTCCAATATACAATACAAGGCAATGGAGCTTCCTCCAATCTTTTTGAATCGATTTTTACTCCCAAAGAACGAAAGCCTATTTTTTCCGCAGCCCCGCTTAAACCCAATAAACTACTACCTTCCCTTGTGGTTTCACTTAATTGACGGACTTGTTGCAGCGAAATGGTATTGCCGTAATGTTTGGCAATGATCTTGAGACAAGTAGGACCGCAATCTTTGGCATCTGCTTGTTTGTAATTTGGGAACGCTTTAAGCATTTTTTTTTACCAAGTCTTGCATACCATAATATTCAATGGCTTTTTGCTTTAATGGGTTGGTACTCCACTCCTCCCATTGGTTTGTGTATGGGTCATATCCGCATTTTAAGGGCCTTGAATACTGATCTTTAGGGTTTTCCAGATATGCTCTACAATCTGTACAGATATACCTAAACTCACAGTCCTTGCAAACAGTAATTTGGTCTTTGGTGATGTTCCAGTATTTTTTAAAATCTGGATTGTCCAAAGCTTCTTGTAATGTGGTATTGGTTAGGTTTCCAAAACTTCGAGGCATTGATGGACAGTTTTTGATATTGCCATTCACATCAATCGAAAGTTTTTTATTCAGACAAGAGTTTTTGTTTAAAGATTCTGTGAATTTTTCAAGATTGATTTCAAATAAAGACATAGAAACTTTACCACAACACTTTTCATTTAGAATATTGCTCTGGACAAATTTTATCTTAGGGGTTTCAAGCTTTGGATTTAATTTACAATTAAAAAGCACAAAATTTACTTTCATATTTGTCTGACAAATCAATTTAAGGTTTTGTAGCTCCATTTCCGAACTGTACCTAACTAAAACTTCAACCGAAAAAATGTTTGAACTTTCAATTTTATTGAGTTCCGTACTTAGCTTTTTTAAGGTAATCGGTTCAAAAATTCTTAATTGAATATGTCTGCACCCTAATGAAACTAGTTCTTTATAAATACTTTTAGAAATTTTAAAAAAGATGGAACTATTGTCAAGATCTATAATGGAGTTTGTAATCTTGGAAGGAGAATCCCAACTAAGGTTTAGTTTAGGCCAATTATCAAGGGTACTGGAAAAAAACAGATAATTCTTGCTTTCTAGATAATACAAAAATAACAAAATGTTCTCCCAGCTTTTCTTATCATAATCCTCTTTAAGTTCATTAAGTTTTTTTTTACTTAATAATTCTAAAATTTCTACATAATTATCAGGAATATTTATATATCTTTCTAATTGTAGGTCACAAATAATATTATTTTGAGCACCTTTGACAATGAGGCAATTTTGATATAACAATACATATTTTAATGGAGATGCCATAACAATTTATTTCATTCGTAAATAGACGAAACCCTTTTATGAAACCTAATATGGTATAATGAAGATGATTTTATATCATCAAAAAAAGTTTTAGCCTTTTCTTCAATATTAGGCTTTTGATTAGTTAAATCTTCTAAATCTAATATGTTAAGATTTGGGGGAATTCCAATTTCACCTTTTTCTTCTTCGTTTTCCATTTGAAGTATTATTCTGAATCTAGGAATCTTGCTATCCTATCTGTTAACTTATAATTGCAATTCTGTGACAAACCTAAAAATTGTCCTGATGGGTTAACCTCTAAAAAATAATAGTCGTCATTGGGGTCTATTATCATATCAATGCTCCCAGTATTTAGACCAACGGAATTTCTAAACTCCACTAGCTTTTTAACTATATGTTCCGATAATTTAAATGGTACCATTCTTACTATTCTAGGATTTCCATCCCTATAATCAATTTTAGAATCTTCATGTGATTGACTGAAAATTGCCGCAGTGAAAAATTCATCACCAATAAAAAAAATTCTTAATTCAAATTTTTTTTCAATATACTTTTGAAACAGAGTGAGAGGAAACAATTCAGAGAATTCATTTAAATTATCAAACAACATAATACCTGAACTTGGAGTAATAATTTCATCTCTAAACAAAATACTGAAAGGATGTTTAATTGGTTTAATTATTATCTTCTTATGAAGGGCCAAGAAAGTTTGAACTTCCTCTTTGTGGGATGTAATCAAGGTTGGCGGCACAAGAATTCCAGCATCACTTGCACGATGTATATTCAATAATTTGTTTACATGCATTTCATGAGAGTACGACCCCAACGTCTTTAACTCTGTTCTTCTTGAAATAAAATTCCTAATTGTATCAACATTGGTATGAAAATAAAAATTAAACATGTTTGAAAAACTGTCATACGGAACATCCTTCATTATATGTCCCCTCCTGTACCAGATTTTTTTTATATCATTTAACTTGAATTTAAAATCCCCGTTATTCAATTTAAACCATATAGTTTTTTTTTGATTACATAGTTCAATAGAAGTTTGTACATCGTCTATATCCGTGTTAATTCGAATATATTTAGTCTTCAATCTCATTACAACAAAATCAGTAGTAACATCTGTTGATATACTGAATATTAAAATCAAATCGAATCAATTTTTCGGGTTATATTTTAAATTCAACTTGATCGAAATAGGTAAGTTAGCGCCAGTTTCTTTTGAGTAGCACTCTAATGAAACGGCACCAATTCTATTACGCTTGATATTTATTGAATCAATATCGTTGGTTTCAAATGCTACATAGTCCTTATTATAGTTTTCATCGAATTGAAGAAAAAAACCCATGCTTTGGCGATTTATTCTTAAATATAGTTCTTGATCAAGCATTTGCCCTACATATGCGGGGCTAATGTTTCCTTTGTCTATTTCCTTTAATAGATATGGAAAAATAATTTGCCTGAAGTTTCTGGAAGTATGTAGTAGAATACCTGCGGCTTTATCATGTCCCATCTTAGAAAAACTAGGAAACCCTTGAGTAAGGATAATTTTTTTTAATTTGATGGCATTAATACTATCCAATTTCTTTTGTAATTCTTTTATTGAATCTATTTCCGACTCAAAAAAGAATTTAGCTTTCTTCCTATAAAATTGGTCATCAGTTATCATTTTATTTACCTCCTTTTTCAGTTTTTGATCAACTTTATTTTCCCAAATTGAAAAAAGGTTATTGAAACGTGTTTTTGTAATTTTATAATTGTCAGGCAAATTCTTAATAATGGAATCTTCGGCTATTATCTCCCACTTTAAACCTCCATTTGTAATTGCATCTTCTAAAAAGTCCAGACCTTCTAGATATTTCTTTTTTTGGAAAAACGCTTTTGCCAATAAATATTGATCGTTCCTGTGTGGAGTAGGATTGCATCCTTGTGGCCTCACTTCAAAAGCATCTAAATAGAATTTAATTGATGAGTCAAAATCTTTTGATAAATATGAGCAATAAGCTTTGTTTGCTATTTCGTAATATTCTAAACAGCCATTCTGGGTTTTTTCTTGGTTAATGGAGATATTCCCAAAAAAAAGTATTATATAAAAAAAGATTCTAGTATTCAAAATGTAAAAAATTATAAAAGAGCTAAATTAAAATGTGATTTTCATGACTGAAAATCACATTTTATAATCAATAAAAGCTTCTTAGCAAATGGCTCCCTCAAAAGATTTGAACAAGTAACCTTCCTCAGTTACACGATCAGAGCCTCCTGTAGTTCCATTAGCCCATTCTGTATGAATGTCACCCCCTGCTATTTTTTCTAAATTATCTTTAGACAGTTCGACTTCTTGGAATTCATCAAGATTAAATCTGAAATTCTTCATAATTACGATATTTATTTACATCCTACTCTATTATGGCTTTTCGGAATCCGCCATGAAATCATACTATAAAATCCATTCGGAAAACTCTTTTCGTCAATGTATTTTGCAGGAAGCATATTTTATTGTTTTCAACATTTGTTCTTTCATAAAGCTTGCTCTTTCCAATCAAACATAAAAAGACAATCATATAGTTTACTTGCTCGCTGTGTGTCCGTGAACAAACTCTGTTATAAATAAAGTAAAATATCCTGTGCCATATTTATCCCAATTGACGGATGCCCCCTATGAATTGACAAAACCCCTTTCCGATCTGACGGATGGAAGATTTCCATAAAAAGTGACCCTCAAAAATGCTGCTCAAACCTTACTTTTGTGATATGAAGAACACCATCTCCGAACGCATTGCCGACTTTCTAAAAAACTATCCGCCATTTAACGCTATGGAATCGGCTCAACTGGAGCAACTGTCCCTTGAGGTGGTAATTATCCACAAGGATACCAACAACATTGTTTTTTCCCAGAACGAAAGCCCGCACGCCCATTTTTATGTGGTGAACAAAGGAGCTGTTGCCCTTTCCAAAACAGGATCCAGTCAAATTTTGGATATCTGCGACGAAGGTGATGTTTTTGGACTCCGCCCTTTGTTGGCCAACGAGAGCTATAAATTGGAGGCCAAGGCTTACGAAGAGACCATACTCTATGCCATCCCCATAAAGGATTTTAAACCTTTGGCCCTGGAGAACAAGCGTATCGGTAATTTTTTGATAGAAAGCTTTGCTTCCAATACCGGGAACCCCTACTCTATCAAACACCGCGGCAAGCTGTATGGAGACAGCAGTGATTCCAATCAATATTCCAGTGATAAAATATTGGACTTACAGCCCATAAAATATTCCACAAACCTCATCACTTGCAAAAAAGGCACAAAGATCAAGACCATTGCCAACAAAATGACCAAGCACAATGTAAGCAGCATATTGGTGGAAAAAGACAATTTACCGGTTGGAATCATTACCGATAAGGATATCAGAAAAAAAGTGGCCACAGGGCTGTTTCCCATCACGGCAACAGCCAAAACCATTATGTCCTCCCCCATTATCACCTACCCAAAAGGGCTTACGTTGGCACAAGCACAAATGGCCATGATGAAGAGCAACATCAGTCACCTTGTTCTTACCGAGGATGGTACTACGGATACCAAATCCGTAGGTATTCTGTCCAAACACGATATAATGTTAGCGGTCGGCAACAATCCAGCAGTATTGCTCCGAGCTATCAAAAGAGCGACCAGCGCCAAAAGATTACGAGGCATTCGACATGGTATCATGAACTTGTTGCAGGGGTATTTGGATCAAAACATCCCTTTGGGATTGGTTTCCAAAATAATTTCAGAACTCAATGATGCATCGACCAAACAAGTCATACAAATTGCATTGTCCAAAATGGAGGAAGAACCCCCCGTAAAATTTACTTGGCTCAGTATGGGAAGCCAAGGTCGTGGGGAACAATTGTTGAATACAGATCAAGACAATGCCATTATTTTTGAAGACGTTCCCAAAGAACAATTGGAAACAACTCGAACTTATTTTTTAAAACTGGGAGAACGCATTGCCAAAATGCTCAACACCATAGGTTTTGAGTATTGCCCGGCAGATATGATGGCCTCGAACCCTTCTTGGTGCCATAGTTTAAGTGAGTGGAAAGACGTCACCGCACAATGGATCCACAATCCGGGGACCGATGAAATATTGTTGTCTTCCATTTTCTTTGATTACAATGTGACCTATGGAGAGAAAGCTCTGGCAGATGAGCTTTCCCATAGCATTTTCGATCATGCCAACCACTACCCGCAATTTTTCACCCATTTAGCGAGCGGGGCCTTACAAAACCCCTCACCATCAGGATTCTTTAGAGACTTTTTAGTAGAGCAAGATGGAGAGCACAAGGACTTTTTTGACTTAAAACTCCGTGCCTTAATGCCTATTATCGATGCGGCTAGGGTGCTTATACTTTCGCATTCCATCAAATCCATAAACAATACTGCGGAGCGCTACGAAAAACTGGCGGAGCTGGAACACAATAATAAAGAACTATATCTTGCTTGTTCCTACGCTAGCAAGGCATTGCTCAAATTTAGGACTAGACAGGGTTTACTGCACAACGATTCGGGTAGGTATATTGCCTTGGATCAATTGAACAAGGAGGAGAAAATTAAACTTAAACGAACCTTTAAGACGGTGAAGGATA
Organism: Allomuricauda sp. NFXS6; assembly: GCF_040148835.1. NCBI lineage: Bacteria > Pseudomonadati > Bacteroidota > Flavobacteriia > Flavobacteriales > Flavobacteriaceae > Allomuricauda > Allomuricauda sp. NFXS6. The sequence goes on from NZ_JAGEMG010000005.1 coordinate 251,571, forward strand.
TACAATCTTTGATTGAAGTAAGGTTCCAAGTAAAAAATCTGTTGCGCTAATGTGGCCGTTCTCTAGCAAGATAAAATTGGAGCTTCCCGATTTTTGGCGGGAGTATGAGGCCTATTTCAAGGAAAAGCTTCCGGAGGATATTCACGAGAATACCTTTGTTGTATTGGATACAGAAACCACGGGGTTTAGCATCACCAAAGATCGGATGTTGTGTATTGGGGCACTCAAACTAATGGACAACAATATTGTGGTTAAAGATAACTTTGAAGTCTATATTAAACAGGAACATTACAATAAAGATAGTGCAGAAATCCATGGAATTCTGAAGAAAAGTAAAAGGAACAGCATCTCTGAGCTCAAAGCTTTGAAACAGTTTCTGGCTTATGCGAAAAATCATATCCTTGTTGGGCACCATGTAATGTTCGATGTTAATATGATCAATGCCGCTTTAAAAAGAAATGGATTGCCCAAATTGAAGAATAAAACGTTGGACACCGAATCCCTTTATGTTAGAACCTTGTTGATTTCTACTGTAGTGCAAAGAAAAGAAAGATACTCTTTGGATGATTTGGCTAAAAAGTTTAGTATCTCTTGCAAGGACAGACACACGGCATTGGGCGATGCTTTTATTACCGCCATTGCTTTCTTGAGAATAGTAGAAAAATTAAAACCCAATAAATTAAAGGACCTCCTTAGATAAAGAGGTCCTAGTATATTTATTCACCAAAAGCTACTAAAGGCTTTCTTTCATAATGGATTCTACAATTTCTGGGTTCAACAAAGTTGACGTATCCCCTAGGTTGCTGGTATCCTTAGATGCAATTTTTCTAAGAATTCTTCTCATGATCTTACCACTTCGTGTTTTTGGCAATCCTTCGGTAAACTGAATCTTATCCAATTTGGCAATGGGTCCAATATGGTCTGTAATTAATTGATTGATTTCCTTTTTGAGATTATCACGGTTACGGTCCTCACCCGTTTCCTTCAAGATAATATACCCGTACAATGCATTTCCTTTGATATCGTGAGGGAAACCAACAATTGCCGATTCAGCTACTGCTGGGTGTTCGTTAATAGCATCTTCTATAGGTGCTGTTCCCAAATTATGCCCGGAAACGATAATCACATCATCTACCCTACCCGTAATTCGGTAATAACCTACCTCATCTCTAAGGGCTCCATCGCCAGTAAAATATTTTCCTTCAAAAGCAGAGAAATAGGTATCCTTATATCGTTGGTGATTTCCCCAAATAGTTCTGGCAATGGATGGCCATGGATATTTGATGCACAATCTTCCATCAACTTGATTACCCTTAATTTCCTTACCATTTTCATCCATAAGGGCAGGTTGAATCCCTGGCATGGGCAAAGTAGCATAGGTCGGTTTTGTTGGGGTAGAAAACGGAATTGGTGAAATTAAGATTCCCCCTGTTTCCGTTTGCCACCAAGTATCTACAATAGGACATTTTTTTTCTCCAACGTGATCGTTATACCAGTGCCATGCTTCCTCATTGATAGGCTCTCCTACAGTTCCCAAAACTTTTAAACTTGAAAGATCGTACTCCGCAACAAAATCCAAATTTTCCTTGGCCAAAGCTCTAATTGCAGTTGGGGCAGTGTAAAACTGGTTCACTTTGTGTTTTTGGACCACATCCCAGAACCTCCCAAAGTCAGGGTATGAAGGAACACCCTCGAACATTACTGTAGTAGCACCATTGGCCAAGGGGCCGTATACAATATAAGAGTGTCCTGTAATCCAGCCGATATCGGCCGTACACCAATACACATCCTCTTCTTTGTACTGGAATACATTTTTAAATGTATATGCGGTATAAACCATGTATCCTCCTGTTGTATGCACCATTCCTTTGGGGCGTCCGGTAGAACCAGAAGTATAAAGGATGAACAAAGGGTCTTCAGCATCCATAATCTCAGGTGCACAGTCCAAGTATGCTTTGTCCAACAGCGGTTGTACCCAAACATCACGACCTTCTTTCATGGTAACATCACCTCCTGTACGTTTGGTGACCAAAACGGTTTCTACATCAGGGCAGCTATCCAAGGCTTCATCCACAATGGCTTTTAGATCTATTACCTTGGTTCCTCGGAAAGAACCATCCGACGTAAGTACCATTTTAGCTCCACAATCGTTGATTCTTGTTGCCAAAGCAGTTGATGAAAACCCAGCAAACACAACGGAATGAATTGCCCCGATACGGGCACAGGCCAATAATGCTATGGCCAAATCTGGGATCATAGGTAAATAAATTACTACCCTGTCCCCTTTTTTGACACCTTTATTTTTTAAAACATTGGCATACCTACAAACACGCTCATGAAGCTGATTATATGTAATATGCCCTGCCTCTTCCTTTGGGTCGTTCGGTTCAAAAAGAATTGCGGTTTTATCCCCTCTAATGCTAAGATGACGGTCGATACAGTTTTCAGTAATGTTCAACTTGGCGCCTTTGAACCAACTTATCTCAGGTTTGCTAAAATCCCATTCCAAGACGGAATCCCATTTTTTTCGCCAATGAAAGTGCTCTTCGGCAACTTCTTCCCAAAATCCCTCGGGGTTTCTCACGGATTTTCGATACACCTGAAAATACTCCTCCAAGTGTTTTATGTGGTAGTTACTCATTATGTGTAATTAAATTTTATGATGCTTTAAAAATAAGGAAAAAGAAAGCCATTTCACAGTCATTTTAATGTTCAGATGCTTTGCCAGCTTGGTTGGGGACACGAATATTTTCAACAATTTCCTGCACTTCTTCAGGTGGTTCAGCTGTAAATTGATTCACCACAATGGCCACAATAAAGTTGACAAGCATCGCTACGGTTCCAAAACCTTCTGGCGAAATACCAAACCACCAACTTTCTTGAAGGTTTCCGACAGCTTCCTTTCCGCCGTCAAAAATTCCAAACTTAAATTTCAGCATGTAGAAAAGCATCAGGCAAAGACCTACAATCATTCCCGATATGGCTCCTTTGCTGTTCATCTTTTTGTAGAAAATCCCCAAAATAATGGCTGGAAAGAACGATGCTGCTGCAAGGCCAAAGGCCAAAGCAACTACCGCAGCCACAAAACCGGGCGGATTGATTCCAAAGTATCCGGCAACAACAACAGCTAACGCTGCAGAAATTCGGGCAGCCCAAAGTTCTTGCTTTTCTGAGAGGTCTGGTTTTAATACGTTTTTAATCAAATCATGAGAAACCGAAGAAGAAATCACCAGTAATAATCCCGCGGCTGTCGACAAAGCTGCGGCCAATCCTCCGGCGGCAATCAAACCGATGACCCATGCCGGTAAATCGGCAATCTCCGGATTGGCCAGTACCATAATATCCCGGTCAACTGTCAACTCGTTTATTTCCGGTGCAGCCACATATTGAATTTTCCCATCACCGTTTTTATCTTCATGGGCAATGAGTCCTGTTTTTTCCCAACGGCTGAACCATTCGGGCATATTATCGTACTCTTTCCCACTAACCGTTTCAATAAGATTGGTTCTGGCAAAAACGGCTACGGCAGGTGCTGTGGTATACAGAATCGCAATGAACAACAAGGCCAAACCTGCCGATTTTCTGGCATCACGCACTCGTTTTACCGTAAAAAAGCGAACGATTACGTGCGGTAATCCAGCGGTACCGACCATCAAGGCGAGGGTAATGGCAAAGACATCAATCGTACTTTTTGAACCATCCGTATAGGCTGCAAAGCCAAGTTCCGTGGAAAGACCATCCAATTTATCCAAAAGATAGGTTCCGGAACCATCGGATAAGGTGTCGCCAAAACCAAGTTGTGGAATTGGGTTTCCCGTCATCTGAATGGAAATAAAGATTGCGGGCACCATAAAGGCAAATATCAACACACAATATTGTGCCACTTGGGTATAGGTGATTCCCTTCATCCCACCGAGTACGGCATAGAACAGCACAATCACCATTCCGATAACTACACCTGTATTGATATCAACTTCCAAGTATCGCGAAAACACAATGCCTACGCCGCGCATTTGTCCGGCCACATAGGTAAAGGAAACGATAAGGGCGCAGATGACCGCCACAACACGGGCTGTTTTGGAATAATAGCGCTCTCCGATAAAATCGGGCACGGTAAATTTTCCGAACTTTCTTAGGTAGGGTGCCAATAGCAGCGCCAAAAGCACATAGCCTCCTGTCCATCCCATTAAATATACGGCACCATCATAACCGGCAAAGGATATGATTCCCGCCATGGAGATAAAAGAAGCCGCCGACATCCAGTCTGCTGCCGTAGCCATTCCATTGGCCAATGGGGAAACTCCTCCACCAGCTACATAAAATTCTTTTGTGGAACCGGCTCTCGACCAGATGGCAATTCCTATATAGAGACCAAAGGACAATGCGACCAGCACATAGGTCCAAATTTGTACATCACTCATTAGTTGTGGTTTTATTCAGTTGGGATTGATTTATTCCTCGTTGTAGCCGTATTTCTTGTCCAATTTGTTCATGAGGCGTACGTATACAAAAATGAGTATGACAAAAACGTAGATGGAGCCTTGTTGTGCGAACCAAAACCCTATTTTAAATCCGCCTATTCGAATGTTGTTCAATGCATCTTTAAAAAGGATTCCTGCTCCGTAGGAAACCAGAAACCATATCATCAAAAGGATGACCAAATATCTGATGTTCTCCCTCCAATAGGCGGTTGCTTTTTTTTGTTTTTCGGACATATCGTATTGGTTGGTTTAGTTATTTGAAATTGCGCGGCATCAATATATCAAAATTGATTAAACAAATATGAACAAACAAGCAATAAAAAAAGGGAATTCACAGAATCCCCTTTCATTTATTGGTTAGATAACAAGTCTCTGGCGGTTATTTTGACATATATGCTTTTACATTGGTCAAGATGCGTTCCTGAAGGTTAGAAACATCAGCTTTCACAAAGGTATCTCCTGTAATATTCTCATAGAGTTCGATATAGCGGTTGGATACCGATTCGATGTACTCATCCGACATTTCGGGAACGGACTGACCTTCCAAGCCTTGAAAACCATTGGAAATGAGCCATTGTCTCACAAACTCCTTGGACAATTGTTTTTGAGACTCTCCTTTTTCTTGACGCTCTTCATACCCATCAGCATAAAAATAGCGTGATGAATCTGGAGTGTGAATCTCATCGATCAATACAATTTCCCCATCTTTCGTTTTCCCGAATTCATATTTGGTATCCACCAAAATCAATCCTCTTTTGGCCGCTATTTCTGTTCCTCTTTGGAAAAGGGCACGGGTATATTTTTCCAACACTTCGTAGTCATCTTTGGAAACTATGTCCCGCTTTAAAATATCTTCTTTGGAAATGTCCTCATCATGATCTCCTTTTTCCGCTTTGGTAGCAGGTGTGATGATAGGTTCTGGAAACTTATCATTCTCCTTCATTCCCTCGGGCATCGGAACACCACAGAGCAATCTTTTCCCTGCCTTGTATTCACGGGCAGCGTGGCCGGACATATAGCCTCGGATGACCATTTCCACTTTAAAGGGTTCACAAGCTTTCCCGACGGCCACGTTGGGGTCTGGGGTTGCCATCAACCAATTGGGAACTATGTCTGCGGTTGCCTCCATCATTTTGGTGGCAATTTGGTTCAATATTTGGCCTTTATATGGAATTCCTTTGGGCATTACCACATCAAAGGCTGACAAACGGTCCGTGGCCACCATTACCAAAATATCGTTGTCCAAGGTATAAACCTCTCTTACCTTTCCTTTATAAACAGATTTTTGCCCAGGAAAGTTAAAATCCGTGGACATCAGCGTATTCATTCCCATAATTGTGTTAGAATTGATTTTGGTGCTCTATGTTCTGATAAGCATCAATCACTTTTTTCACCAATTTGTGTCGGATTACATCTTTATCATCCAAATAAATAATACTGATACCATCCACATTCTTCAAAATAAGCAAAGCTTCCTTTAGCCCCGATATCACCCTACGTGGTAAATCAATCTGGCCAGGGTCGCCTGTCAACAAAAACTTCGCGTTCTTGCCCATACGGGTCAAAAACATTTTCATTTGGGCGTGGGTGGTGTTCTGGGCCTCGTCCAAAATAACGAAGGCATTGTCCAAAGTACGACCTCGCATAAAGGCCATCGGAGCAATTTGAATGGTACCGTCCTCAATGTATTTTTCCAATTTTTCCGAAGGAATCATATCCCGAAGGGCATCGTACAAAGGTTGCATATACGGATCTAGCTTTTCCTTAAGGTCACCCGGTAAAAATCCGAGGTTCTCCCCTGCTTCCACTGCGGGACGGGTCAAAATAATCCGCCGTACTTGTTTTTCTTTCAGTGCCTTTACGGCCAAAGCGACTCCCGTATAGGTTTTTCCTGTTCCTGCTGGGCCAATGGCAAAGACCATATCGTTCACTTTGGTGGCATCCACCATACGTCTTTGGTTGGCAGTCTGAGCCTTGATCAACCTGCCGCTCACGCCGTGTACCAAAACATCCCCACTGCTGGAGGAAGAAGTGTAATCCGCTTTACTTGTGCTGGTGAGTATCCGCTCGATCATATTTTCATCGAGCTTATTGTATTTGGCAAACTGATTGGTCAGCTCATCAAAGCGCTTATCGAACTCTTCCAAAAGTTCTTCGTCTCCAAATACTTTTATCTTGTTTCCCCTTGCCACAATCTTAAGCTTTGGAAAGTATTTTTTCAGTAGCTCAATGTTGGCATTTTGTTGTCCAAAAAATTCCTGGGGACTGATTTCCGTAAGTTCTATTACAAGTTCGTTCAAAAAATGTGAGGTGTTACAGTTGTTTTTGAAGAATTTTATTCTTTCTTTTTTGACTAATTTTACAAACAAACTTAACTAAAAATCGATTTGAACACGGAAAAACATATCAACAGTATTGCATGGCCATTATAACCTTAACTACAGATTTTGGATATAAGGACCACTTTGTTGGGGCTGTGAAAGGGGCAATACTGAGCAATATCCCCGATATTTCCGTTGTTGATATTTCGCACGCCATAAGTCCTTTCAATATCCAAGAATGCGCTTATATCCTAAGGAATGCCTACCACTCGTTCCCGAAGGGAACGGTCCATATAGTTGGTGTGGATTCAGAGATTTCGCCAGAAAACGAGCATATCGTTGTTCAGGTGGATGGTCATTATTTTGTGAGTGCCAATAGCGGTGTCATTTCCTTGATAACTTCTGAGGTACAACCCGAAAAAGTGGTGGAAATCAATTTGCCGAATGCGGAGACTAGTGCTTTTCCCGTGCTCAATATATTCGTACAGGTGGCCTGCCATATTGCACGTGGCGGTAAACTGGAGGTTATCGGCAAACCTTTGGAGCGTTTAAAAGAACTACGCGATTTTGAACCACGAATCACCAACGAAGGCAAGACCATAACAGGCAATGTAATTTATATTGATAACTACGGAAACGTGGTCACCAACATTCAAAAAAGCCTGTTTGAAGCTTACCGAAGCGGACGTGATTTTGAAATTATCGCGAGAACCACCAAAATACGACAGGTGCATCAAAGCTATAATGGCATCATCAATTATAATCTGGAACGAAACCAACGCAAGGGCCCCGGAGATGCACTTGCCCTGTTCAATTCTGCGGGCTTTATTGAGCTTGCGATTTATAAAAGTGATTTGAATTCAGTTGGAGGGGCATCCTCCCTACTTGGACTCAATTACAGGGATACCGTAACCGTAAATTTCCTTTAAATGTTGATACGCATTGTAAAACTGACTTTTAAACCCGAAAATATTGCTAGTTTTGAGCGAATCTTTGAAGAATCTAAAAATGGCATCTTGTCTTTTGAAGGGTGTAATATGGTAGAGTTGTATCAGGACATCAATAATTCCAGCATTTTTTTCACCTATAGTTTTTGGGATACGGAAGCGCATCTGGACAACTATAGAAAATCGGATTTCTTTAAAGGGGTGTGGAGCAATACCAAAAAATTGTTCTCCGATAAACCCGAAGCTTGGAGCGTTCATAAAATTCAATCAACAAACCCATCTTAATGTTCGCAATTTTTAAGAGAGAGGTACGGTCTTTTTTTACATCGCCCATCGGTTATTTGATCGTGGGGTCGTTTTTATTGCTCAATGGACTTTTTCTATGGGTCTTCAAGGGCGAATACAATATTTTTGACTACGGCTTTGCCGATTTGAGCAACTTCTTTTTGTTGGCTCCCTGGATTTTTATCTTTTTGGTGCCCGCCATCACGATGAAGAGTTTTTCCGAAGAACGAAAAATGGGCACGTTGGAATTGTTATTGATCAAACCCATCTCTATTTGGAAATTGGTGCTCGGGAAATTTTGGGGTGCCTTTCTTTTGTGCGTGATTGCCGTTATTCCAACCATAGTGTACGTTTTTGCCATCTCTGGGCTGGGAATGGTAGAAGGCAATTTTGACCTTGGCGTAGTATTGGGCTCTTACTTTGGATTATTATTTTTGATGGCGTGTTATACCTCCATCGGGATATTTGCTTCTACGCTATCGGATAATCAAATCATTGCCTTTTTGGTGGGGGTTTTGATATGTTTCCTGATTTTTAATGGTTTTGATGCCACTTCTTCTTTATTTTCGAACGGCGAAACGCAACAAACCATTCAGTCACTCGGGGCAAAATCACATTTTGATAGTATTGCAAGAGGTGTGATAGACACCCGTGATTTAATTTACTTTATTTCATTGACATTGTTGTTTTTGTATCTCACTTTTCAACGTTTAAAACAATTGCCAAGGTAATGGGGAAGTTTTTTGTATCCATCGTAAAAGTGATTGTGGCCGTGGTGGTCATCAACCTATTGGCCAGTTTTGTCTATACCCGTTTCGACCTTACCGAAGACAAACGCTATACACTCTCCGAACCCGCCGTTGAAGTGGCCCAAAAATTTGAAACACCCGTTATCGTAGATGTATTGTTGGATGGAAACATTCCTGCAGAGTTCTCCAAATTGAAAGCTGAAACCATTCAATTGTTGGAATCCTTCGGGTCAAAAAACAGTAACATCAAATATAATTTGGTGGACCCTTTGGCAGGGACCGAAAATCCACAAGAAACTGTTGCTCAGTTGCAAGGCTTGGGATTACAGCCCGCCAATGTTACCGTTGAGGAAAACGGGAAAGTATCCAACGAACTGGTCTTCCCCTGGGCTATGGTAAATTTTAACGACCAGACCGTAAAAGTGCCATTACTTAAAAACAAATTGGGTTCCACGGCTGAGGATCGCATCAACAATTCGGTACAGCAATTGGAATATGCCTTTGCCGATGCCTTTACCAAATTGAGCATTGAAGAAAAAAAGAGCATTGCGGTCATCAAAGGAAATGGCCAACTAGATGATATTTACATCGCCGATTACCTGACCACGATTCGGGATTATTACAACATAGGTGCCATTACGTTGGATTCGGTAGCTACCAATCCCCAAAATGTATTGGATCAACTCAAAAGTTTTGATTTGGCCATCATTGCGAAGCCAACAGAGGCATTTACCGACCAAGAAAAATATGTGATGGATCAATATATGGTGCAAGGGGGTAAATCCATTTGGATGGTGGATCAAGTGAATATGGAAATGGACAGCATTTATGCCGGCGGCGGCGAGGCCATTGCCATTCCCAGAGACCTTAATTTGAAGGATTTATTTTTTAAATATGGGGTCAGAATCAATCCCGTTTTGGTCAACGACCTTTATTTTACCCAAATTGTTTTGGCTTCTGGCGAGGGAAACGATTCCCAGTACAATCCACTGCCTTGGTTTTATTATCCGATGGTTTTTTCGCAGAACAACCACCCAATCAACACGAATATTGAGGCAGTTCGATTTCAGTTTACAAGTCCAATGGACGTATTGGAAAACGATTATCGGAAGACCATCTTGTTGCAGAGTTCGCCACTTTCCAAAACCGATGGAATCCCTAGGGTGGTGAGTTTGGATATGATCAATCAACAACCCGATCGGGAAACCTACAACAATGGCAATCTGCCCCTTGCTGTGCTTATTGAAGGGAGTTTCACCTCCATGTACAAGAACAGGGTGAAACCGCTCAAACTTCAAAATACTTTGGAAGAAGGCCCCGAAAACAAAATGATCGTAATCTCCGATGGCGATGTGATCAAGAACCAATTACGTAATGGCAGACCCTTGGAATTGGGTTATGATAAATGGACCAACAGCTTCTATGGCAACAAGGAATTCATGATGAACAGCACAAATTACCTCTTGGACAATACGGGGCTTATTAACATTCGAAACAAGAAAGTATCCATTCCACTCTTGGATGTCAAAAAAATAGCAGAACAAAAAACCAAGTGGCAGCTTGTAAACATTGGATTTCCAGTGGTTTTAACCTTATTGTTCGGCCTGTTTTTCAGCTACTACAGAAAGCGCAAGTTTACCGCCTAACTGTTAATAAATTTGTTTCTCTGCTAAATCCATTTGGGATATATTTGTTTTTATTGATTTTACATACCCTTTACAAAGGGAAAATTGCTAAAAAAGCAACTATACTAAAGTATTTCGTTGATGAAGTTTATTGTATCCAGCACATATTTATTGAAACAGCTTCAGGTTTTGGGAGGAGTTATCAACAACAGCAACACCTTGCCCATTCTGGACAATTTTTTGTTCGACCTTAAAGAAAGTAAACTAACCGTTTCCGCTTCCGACTTGGAAACTACGATGAGTACGGTTTTGGAAGTGGATTCCGATTCTGAGGGAACTATTGCCGTTCCTGCTCGTTTGCTTTTGGATACTTTGAAAACATTCCCTGAACAGCCTTTGACTTTTGTTGTTGAGGATAACAATACGGTGGAAATCAGCTCTAACCACGGTAAATATGCCTTGGCATATGCCGATGGTGCTGAATTCCCAAAAGCAGTGGAAGTCTCCAACCCGAGCTCCACTACCCTATTGGGCGATATTTTGGCAACAGCTATTAACAAAACCATTTTCGCTGCAGGAAACGATGACCTTCGTCCGGTGATGAGCGGTGTGTTTTTCCAGTTTTCTCCAGAGAATCTGACCTTTGTGGCCACAGATGCCCATAAACTTGTAAAATATCAGCGACAAGATGTTTCAGCTTCCGAAGTAGCAGAATTCATTATGCCGAAAAAACCATTAACCCTTTTAAAAGGTATTTTGGCAGGTTCAGAATCTGAAGTTACCATCGAATACAACGATAGCAACGCCAAGTTCTATTTCGATAACACAGAATTGGTTTGTCGTTTGATTGACGGAAAATACCCAAACTACGAAGCGGTTATTCCAAAAGAAAACCCAAACAAATTAACGATTGCTAGAAACCAGTTTCAGAGTTCTGTGCGCAGGGTTTCTATTTTCTCCAACAAAACCACACACCAAATACGTTTAAAAGTTGCTGGCGCAGAATTGAATATTTCTGCAGAAGATGTGGATTACAGCAACAAAGCTGAAGAAAGATTGTCCTGTTCGTATCAAGGAGATGATATGCAGATTGGTTTCAACTCCAGATTTTTATTGGAAATGTTGAACAATTTATCTTCGGACGAAGTATCATTGGAAATGAGCTTACCCAACAGAGCGGGCATCCTTACTCCTATTGATGGACTGGATGAAGGTGAGCATGTTACTATGTTGGTAATGCCGGTGATGCTGAACAACTAAATTAACTACCCAATCATAATTGAAAAAGCTGGAGCAATTTGTTCCAGCTTTTTTGATTTACGATATAAACCTAATCGTCATAAAATAAGACGGTGATTCCCCATTCGATGCTTTTACCGCATTAACAATGGGCAATATAAATCCAAGTATCCCCACTCCTATCAAGCCTAGTATGCCCAAGCCCAAAAGTAAAATGGCAGGAATGCTGATGATGATGTAAAGTATCAGACTAATTTGAAAATTTATAATGGCTTTTCCGTGCTCGTTCATTCCTTCGACTTTATCTTTGGATGACAACCAAATAATCAAGGGAACAATAAGGCTCCCGAAGCCGGTTACATACGATAACAGTTGTGTAAGATGCGTCACGGCCAACAAGGTATTGTCTGTTCTGACCGCTTTTTGATTTATAACTTCCATTTTTGATTGATTTTGATGATTCAACTTATTAGTGTACAAATCACTAAAAATGTTACAAACACCAGCTAATTTGTACTTTTGTGCCCATGTCGTATACAGATAACATCGTAGCTTTGGCAACACCCTCAGGAACAGGGGCCATTGCTGTAATCCGCGTTTCAGGACAAGATGCCATAATCTTAGTGGATAAGTTGTTCAAGTCCATTAAAGATAAAAAGTTGGTGGAACAGAAAAGCCATACCATCCATTTGGGAAATATTGTCGATGGTGATAAAATTCTGGATGAGGCGTTGGTGTCCATTTTTAAAGGGCCACATTCCTATACAGGTGAAAATGTAGTGGAGATTTCTTGTCACGGTTCCCCTTTTATCCAACAACAGATTATTCAATTATTACTGAGGAATGGCTGTCGTGCTGCATCTGCTGGCGAATATACGTTGAGGGCATTCCTTAATGGCAAAATGGATTTGAGTCAGGCTGAAGCTGTGGCCGACCTTATCGCTAGCGATAGCGAAGCAGCCCACGATATTGCTATGCAACAGATGCGCGGTGGGTTCAGCAATGAAATACAAGAACTGCGACAAGAACTGCTGAATTTCGCTTCGCTTATTGAACTGGAACTCGATTTTTCCCAAGAAGATGTGGAGTTTGCGGATAGAACCCAGTTCAACGAATTGCTTACCAAAATCAGTAACGTTCTTAAAAAATTAATTGATTCCTTTGCCCTAGGTAATGTAATCAAAAATGGAATTCCTGTAGCTATTGTAGGGCAGCCCAACGTTGGTAAATCAACCTTGCTCAATGTTTTGTTGAACGAGGAAAGAGCCATCGTTAGTGAAATCGCTGGTACCACGCGAGATACGGTCGAGGACCATATCAGCATTAAAGGCATTGGTTTTCGATTTATTGATACCGCCGGAATCCGTGAGACGGTAGATGTTGTAGAGAAGATAGGCATCGAACGAACCTTTGACAAAATTGAAAAAGCCCGCCTCATAATTTATCTGTTTGACGGAATGGATTTTAACAAAACTGAATTGGAACAAATACAGCAACGTTATCCCAACAAACAATTGTTGCCCATCTGCAATAAAATGGATCTCTTAAATCCAAATCAGAAGGAAAAAATTGAGTCTGAAATACCCAACGTACTTTTTCTTTCCGCAAAATATAAAGAAGGTATTTCCGAATTGGAAAGCAGACTCCTTGCTTTGGTGGACTCAGGAGCATTGAGCGGAGACACCACTATCATTACCAATAGCAGGCACTACGACGCCCTATTGAAGGCACTGGAAGAAATCCAAAAAGTAAAAGAAGGTTTGGATATGGAACTCTCCAGCGATTTAATGGCCATTGATATCCGTCAAGCCTTATATCATTTGGGAGAAATCACGGGAAGTGTTACCACCGATGACCTATTGGGTAACATATTTTCAAATTTTTGCATTGGAAAGTAATCAAACCGTACACTCCAATTAGTTTGTTGTCAACTAAAAACGGAGAGACTTGATTTAAAATAAACCAAATAAACGGTTTTACTCTCAATTTAAATCCTTTCCTTTACATTCCATTATGTATTAAGGACAACGATTGCTCCAATCCTTAAAATAAAAAGATGGCCCACTGTTACTAATTTCCAATTATTCAGGGTCGTTTCTTACTATTTTTTGCTTGTAACAATATCCTCATCAAAGGCCAGTGAGGCCAAAGTCTAAAATTCTACTGGTCAAGGAATTACTATGTATTTCTTTGGAAGAACACTATGCTTTAGAAAAAAGCGTCGTTCTATGGCCGTATTCAAAAGAATAAATTAAATATAAGATATGCTAAAAATTAAATTGGTTCCTGGTGAGAACATAGAAAGAGCTTTGAAAAGATACAGAAACAAAGTTCGAAACACTAAACAACTAAAAAACATTAGGAACAATCAAGAATTTACCAAAAAATCCAAGGAGAAAAGAGAGCTTCTCGCAAAGGCCGTCTACAAAAATGAGTACCTGAAAAAGAACGAGGAGTAATTTTATGGATAAAGATTTAAACCTAGCCGTCTTAATCGATGGCGATAATATTCCTTCCAAATATGTCAAAGAGATGTTGGAGGAGATTGCAAAATATGGTAACCCCAGCATTAAGAGAATTTATGGGGATTGGACTAAACCAAGTTTGATAAAATGGAAAGATGTCCTATTAAAAAATGCCATCACCCCGGTTCAACAATACGGATATACCACTGGGAAGAATTCCACGGACAGTGCCATGATCATCGATGCGATGGACATTCTCTATTCTGGCAAGGTAAATGGGTTTGCCTTGGTGTCCAGCGACAGTGATTTTACAAGACTTGCCATACGCCTGCGAGAAGCAGGAATGACCGTGTTCGGTATTGGGGAGCGAAAAACCCCTGATCCATTTATCGTTTCCTGCGATAAGTTCATTTATCTGGAAATTCTACAAAAACCCCATTTGGGAGAATCCAACGCACCGCAGAAGAACGATAAAAACAAAGTCGACAAAATTACCCCGAAGGTGATCGACCTGATATTGACCACCATAGCAGATGTGGAAGATGAGGAAGGTTGGGCATTCTTGGGCGAAGTGGGCACCCTCCTTCAAAAAAAACAGCCCAATTTTGATGCAAGAAACTATGGTTTTCGAAAGTTGACGCCTTTGGTGAAATCATTGAATCAAATTGAAATCGGTTCCAGAAAAAACCCTAAGGGCAATGGGAACCTTATTTATGTAAGGACAAGAACCTAATAATAACGCCGATGAGACCTCTAGCCATATCAAAACAGATTACCAAAAGGGACACCCCCTCCCTTACCAGATATCTTAACGATATTGCCCGTATTCCGATGATTACGGAGGAAGAAGAGGTTGAGCTAGCCGTTCGAATCCGAAATGGTGACGTTCCCGCATTGGAAAAATTGGTACGATCCAATCTTCGATTTGTGGTTTCGGTAGCCAAACAATACCAATCAAGGGGCATGAATCTTCACGACCTTATCAATGAGGGGAATCTTGGCCTGGTAAAAGCGGCTACAAAATTTGATGAAACGCGGGGCTTCAAATTTATTTCCTATGCAGTTTGGTGGATTCGCCAGGGCATTATTCAGGCACTTTCCGAAAAATCCAGAATGGTGAGGTTGCCGCTGAACAAAATCAATGTCATCAATAAAATAAATCGGGCCTCCTCCCATTTTGAGCAAGTTAATCAGAGACCTCCCACGGCAGAAGAAATATCAGAATTGATCGATTCTTCTTTGTCGGAAATTAAACTTTGTTTAAAGCACTCATCGTGGCCCATATCCATGGACGAATCATTAAAAGTTGGGGAAGATGGCTTTAACTTGCACGATATTATGCATTCGGATGACAGCATTAATCCAGACCAAAACTTGCTCAAAGGTTCATTGGGATTGGAAATAGATGATGTTTTGGAAATGCTTCCCTATCGTGAGGCTTTCATTATTAAAATGTACTTTGGAATTGGTGCCAAGGATACGATGGGCCTAGAACAAATTGCCCTTAATTTAGAATTGACGACCGAAAGGGTCAGACAAATCAAGGTGAAAGCTTTGGCTCGGTTAAGGAACTCCTCCAAAGTTGGGCTATTGAAGGAATATTTGGAATAATGCAGCCAATTGTTAAGGAACTGATTATACGTTTAATGTTATAATGGGTGTTTTGGCTTCATGTTGAACTTGTTTCAACATCTCATTCTGCAGAATATAAGCATCTTCACGTGACCCTGAATCAAGTTCAGGGTTACGTTAGTGATATTATGACACATTACGGACATTCAATTAAGGAAAATAAAAATTCGTAGTTCATCAACAGCAGCTCGTAACCGAATAATTGCTATAATTGTAGTAACAGCACCCATACTGCAATGCAATTTATTGATTTACCCAGGCAACCCAGCATTTTTGTTTCCTACTGGAACGTAGGCAAACTGCTTTACGGTGCTTTATTTCTTTTTGTTCTTGAAACGATTTTTTATTGCGCAATGTTTCAAAAAGCTTACATGGAGAAACCGCTTTGGGTGATTGGTTTTTGGTTATGGTCCCTAATGTTTTCCTTTATCCATATTTTTTTGGTCTCTATGGACATTTGGTCGCGCATCCAAAATTACAAAAGGTTTAAAGATCACTTGTTTCAACACGGATTTTCCCCTAAAATCGTGGATTATTACAAAGGGAGCAAATGTCAACGCATGGCACTTACCACAGCCGCAAAAGAATTGGGCATAGAGGATAAAATAAAAGAACATTTCAGAAAATCCGGTATAAAATGGTTCCATTTTGTACCGCAATTTATGATTCAGGACCCATTATTCCCTTTTAAAAAACATTTTTGGTCCAGGACCTTTCTGGAGAAGTATTACGAGCCAAAATTTCAATTTAGAAATGCCCACAAAATACCGGCCGATGTTAGAAGCAAAACAGCTGAGCAAATCGTATAACAACGTAGCTGCCTTGTCCAATGCCTCAATTCACCTTAAACCAGGGCTTGTTAGTGGACTTTTAGGCAGAAACGGTGCTGGCAAAACAACTTTGTTCAAGATTCTATGCGGATTGGTCACCCCCGATTCAGGTACGGTGAACATTATGTCCAAATGCGCTAAGCCGATTGGAGCCGTTATCGAGGAGCCGGGCTTATATAAGTATTTGAATGCTTATGAAAACCTAAAAATATTTGCACAGATTCAAGGAGCGCCCACCGACAAAAAATCTTTGGAAAATTATCTTAAGGAAGTTGGATTGCCCTTGGACCGTAAAGACCCTGTTCGAAATTTTTCCATGGGAATGAAGCAACGCTTGGGCATAGCCATTGCCTTGCTCAACCAACCTGAAATACTGATTTTGGACGAACCTTTTTCCGGACTTGACCCTACCGGTGTAGCTTCGTTGATTAAACTAATAAAAAACCTTGCCCGTCAAAACATTGCCATCCTTATTTCTTCGCACCTTATGGCCGAACTGTATAAATGTTGCGATTTTCTTTACGTTATTGATGATGGGGAAATTGTAAACCAAGGTAGCACCCAAGAATTGATTGACGAACATATAAACTTTTATAGCATATCCGCTGTCAATATAAACGAGGCAGAAGCTATTCAACCCTATGCAATTGATACCGAAAAAGACAAGGCAACTTTACAATGTAGTGGACAACTAATGCCGGACATACTCCAGAACCTATTACAAAGTGGTTATCAAGTAACATCTTGTGTTCCAGAAATAACACTGGAACAACTTTTAACCCCCTCCCCTAAATGATGCTGCCCCTGCTAAAAGCTGAATTGTTTAAGTTGTTCAAGGAAAGTAAGACCTGGTACGCCATTGGAGCCGTACTTTTGATTGAATTGATCATCCTTTTCGCAGCCTATTACCAAGGAACCACGATTTTGGACCTGCTGCTGGATAACTTGAAACAATCTTTCTATTTTGAGGGCAATCTCTTAAATGGAAATTTGCTGATTTACATTATATTAAATTCCCTATGGTTTAACCTGCCCCTAATCCTTATGATCGTGAGTTCGGCCTTGATTACCGAAGAGTATAAAAACGGTACGTTGAAAACAATCATGCTTCAGGCAGTGAGCAAATGGCAGTTGATTACGGCAAAATACTTAACTTCATTGATTTTCACGCTAACCGTGCTATTACTACTTATGAGCACCACCTTTGCATTGGCTTACAGCATATTTGGCAATGGGGATTTAGTAGTCTATTTGGGCACCCTTAACTTCTTTCCGTCCGAAGAAGCTTTTAAACGTATTTGTTTTGCTTTTGGATCTGGAACATTAAGTATGATTTTTTTTACCACTGTGAGCGTTACTCTTGGAATTCTTTTAAAAGATCCTGCCAAAACGTGGATTGCTTCGGCATTCTTTCTTATTCTAAGTTCCTTGCTCTTAAAAGCCGATTTTGGTCTTGGGCAGATGGAACGTTACTTTTTTCCAAAACTTACCAATTCGTGGCAACGGTTCTTTGATTATCAACTAAATTTTCCATCCATTTTATTTGATAACTTACTGCTGATAGTTTACACGGGCGTAGCCGCTGTTATTGGGGTTTATCTTTTTAAAAAACAGGATATAGGATGATTAGATTATTGTGCTTTTTCGTTTGGATGCTATATTTTACAGGTACTCTTGCCCAAGAAATGGATGCCGATTTGATGAGAATCAAGAATCGTATGGACGCTATTGTGCAATTTTCTGCCGATCTACAACTAGATCTCGAAGCTCCCTTTATTAATATGCCCACAAAGCTTGCTTCCATGCACTATAAAAAAGGGAAGGATACAAAGTTTTCCAGTAATGATTTTGTGGTTTTGCCCAAACGTGGTCTGGATTTCGCTTTTTCAGAATTGTTCGAGCATCCCTTTATCACGGTTAATCGAGGAATTGAAATCAAAAACAACAAAGAAGTAAAGGTCGTCAATGTTATTCCTACGGATGATCGTTCGGACATGGCTGTTGCCACGTTGTACCTCGATGTAAAAAATGTACGTATAGCAGCTTCCGAAATTACGACCAAAAAAAATGGCACGTACAAACTAATCATGGAATATGAAAATAAACAATCTATTCTACCGAGTTATGTAGAGGTGTTTTTTGCTATGGAAAAGCTTAAAATCCCACTGAATTTTATGGGAAGTGATACCCAAATAGACCGTAAAACCATGCGTAACATGGATACCAAAACCGGGAAGGTCATATTGCAAATATCCAATTATATCATCAACTGATTGATGCCCCGCAAATAAGTTGAGTTTGTTAAATATTCTTAACGGAAAAAGCAACTCTTATAGTTTTGTTAAAAAATCACATTTTTCATTTCTTAATTAATTTTATCAACCTCGTCCATTAGTAATTTTTATTGATCAATACTTATTTATTATCAAAATAAATTGATTTTTTATCAATAAAACTCATAATAAAAATCCTTTTTTCAAATATTGTTAAAATTTAGTTTTGCCAATATTTTATTGGATTTAACTCCAAAAAAGAAGATTTTCGCAGCTGACTAATTCAAAAATCATTCTAATGAAGACAAAAACAAATGCAGTTTTAGTACTGCTTTTAATGTTGTTTGTGCAGGCCTCGTTTGCACAAAGTAGGACAATCACAGGAACGGTGACATCCGTGACTGATGGTCTGCCACTACCTGGTGCGAATGTTATCGTTAAAGGTACCACCAATGGAGTGCAGACAGATTTTGATGGAAATTATTCCATCTCTGCTAGTAATGGACAAACCTTGGTTTTTTCATATCTAGGATTAAAAACCAAAGAGGTGAGCGTAGGTTCCCAATCGGTAATCAATGTATCGCTTGAAGAAGATGCTCAAGCCCTCGAGGAAGTAATCGTAACAGCATACGGTACTAGTACTAAGGAAGCATTTACAGGTTCTGCGAGTGTCGTAGGGGCCGAAGACCTTGCCATAAGGAACGTTACCTCGCCCATAGCCGCCATTGAAGGTCGTGCCACAGGGGTACAGTTTACCTCTGCAACTGGTCCTGGTTCATCACCTGGAATCGTGATCCGTGGTGTGGGAACGCTTAACGGTGACACCGATCCCCTCTTTATTGTGGACGGTGTGCAGTACGAAGGTGCCCTGAACACCATCAACCAAGAGGATATCGAATCATTCACCATCCTAAAGGATGCCGCTTCAACATCCCTATACGGTTCCCGAGCGGCAAACGGTGTGGTAATCATCACCACAAAAAGTGGTAGAAAAGGTGGTATTCAGGTAAATGCCTCCATGCAGTATGGCCTAGTGGACACTTCCATTCCTTTCTATCCAGAACTTTCCCCTGGCGATTATTATGAAACCATGTGGGAAGCTTTGAAAAATTCCAGTGCAGGTGGAGGCGATCCAGCTTTTGCTTCGGCCAATATCTATAACAATTTGGGATACAACCCGTTCAACGTGCCCAATGATCAAATTGTGGGTACGGATGGTCAATTGAATCCGAATGCTAGAGTACTTTATCAAAGCCTTGACTGGTACGATGAATTAGCAAGAACAGGTGTACGTCAGAACTACAACGTAAACGTTTCCGGTGGTGGCGAGGACCATAAAGTTTTCTTCTCAGCCTCTTATTTGGATGAAGATAGTTATGTGGTCACTTCTAACTTTAATCGTCTTACCACACGTTTGAACGCAGAGTTCGATGTGAACGACAAATTAACCATTGGAGGTAGCGCAAACATTGCCATTACCGAAGCTGCAGCACCTAGCTCTGCTGGTACCGGGAGTATTGTGAACCCATTTGGTTTTGCCAAGAATATCGGTTCCGTATATCCTGTATATGTGAACGACCTTCAAGGTAATATCGTAAGGGATGTGTTCGGTAACCCTGTGTTCGACAGTGGTGAAGGCTTCCCTGAATACAATATCGGCTCTAGACCTATCAGTCAAGGACGTCACGCACTACAAGAGCTGTTGTTGAACGATGAACGCAACAGGAACAACACCTATGGTTTCCGTTTCTTTGCAGAGCAAGAGATCATTGATGGTCTGAGCGTACGATTGAACTACGGTAGGGATATCAATGAAGGTCTTACAAAAGAATACGAAAATGCCGTAATCGGTGATGCCCAACCTGACGGAAGGTATGGGGAAGAGCGAAGCAGAAGACAGGTGGAGAACTTTAACCAGATCATCACTTATAACAAGAGCTTCGGCGACCACAACTTAGATATTACCGCTGGTCACGAAAATTTTGATAATACTTATACGGAGAACAGTGGTTTGAAAACCATTCAAGCTGCCAATGGTATCTACGAATATGCTAATTTCTCGAACATCGTGGACTTGGACGGTTATTCTGAAAGAAAATCCCTTGAAGGTTATTTCTCAAGAGTTAACTACAACTATAAGAACAAGTACTACATCAGTGGATCTGTTCGACGTGACGGTTCATCGGTATTTGATTCTGATACCCGATGGGGTACGTTCTACTCGGTAGGTGGTTCTTGGAGAATTGACCAAGAAAACTTCTTGAAAGGTTCTGAAGTGGTCAACCAATTGAAATTGAGAGCTTCTTATGGTGAGGTAGGTAACGATGACCTATTGGATTTCTTCCTTTCCCAGCCAAGATTCTCGATTACTTCGAACGCAGCCAATCCTGCCATTATTTATACCGATATAGGTAATGGGGACTTGCAGTGGGAAACCATCGAGAACTTTGATGTTGCCTTGGAATTCACCTTGTTCAACAACTTCTTGGATGGTTCCGTAGAGTACTACAAGAGAAATTCTTCCGACCTTTTGTACAACCTGCCCATTGCGCCAAGTAATGGTCTAAACGAAGTACCGGTCAACACCGGTGACATGTACAACTCCGGCTGGGAAATGGCCCTAACAGCAAACCTGTTCAACAGGGATGATTTTAGATGGAATGTAACTTTACAGGCATCCACATTTAAAAATGAGATTACCAGCTTGCCCGATCCATTTGTAAATGGATCTAAGCGTTGGGAAGAGGGACGTTCACGTTATGATTTCTATATTTTGAGAACTGCAGGCGTTGATCCACAAACTGGAGACCAATTGTTCTTCCAATACGAATTGGATGAGAATGGGGACAGTGTTCCCGTATTGGATGGTAATGGTGAAATCGCCACTACCAACGACTGGCAGGAAACCGAACGTGCCTACACCGGTGACAGCTCCATTCCTGACCTTTTGGGTTCTGTGGCCAACAGTATCAGTTACAAAGGTTTCTCCTTTGATTTCTTGATCAACTACGGTATCGGCGGTAGCGTATTGGACAATGCCTACTCCGCCATGATGCACAGTGGAAATTACGGAAGTTCCTTGCACCCGGACATCTTGAACGCTTGGAGACAACCAGGTGATATCACCAGTGTACCTCGAATGGAAAATGGTAATCCGAACTTGGTAAGGACACAGTCCGAGCGCTTTTTGACCGATGCCTCTTTCTGGGCATTGAGGAACGTGAACTTGGGCTATACCTTTGAAAGCAGGATAGCCAAGCAACTTGGCCTTGACCAATTGCGCGTAACACTTACTGGGGAAAATCTTTACACCAAGAGTGAAAGAAAAGGACTCAACCCACAGTTTAACCTAGCTGGAACAGGTTCAGGTAACGACTTTAATCCTCCGAGAATCATTTCTTTAGGGTTGAACGTAACTTTTTAAAAAAATAAAATTATGTTAAGAAAAATAAATTTAATGTTATTGGTATTCCTAGGGATTACAATAACTTCTTGCGACGACGATTTTTTGGAAACAACGCCTACAGATGCCATTTCGGCGGCTGATGCGTTGGCCAATGAAGACAACATGCAGCTGATATTGAACGGGCTGCACCGTGGACTGTACTCACAGTCTCAGACCATTTTCCCTGGTGGTGATACTTCTAGGGCAAACAACCACTACTGGGTACCACTGGGCGACAACCTTTCCGGTGGATTGATCCACTCTGCCAATGCGAACAACTTAGGCTGGAGAACCGAAATGCAGTGGAACTCACATACAGACCAGACTTCATTGACCTGCGAGTTGTTGTGGTACCATAGGTACAACATCATTTTGGGGTCCAACCTCTTGATTAACAGAGGAACCGACGGTACTTTGGTGGAATCGCCACAATTGAACGAGATTTTAGGTCAGGCCTATACCTATAGAGCTTACGCCTATCTTTCTTTGGTGCAGCACTACGCTAAAGGTTACCTGATCGGTGATCCGGCAACTGACCCAGGTGTACCATTGTTGTTCTCTTCCGAATCACCGTTTACCAGTCAGCCAAGGTCTACAGTTCAGGAGATCTACGACCAGATCGAGTCTGACCTAGCTGCTGCCATCGATCGTTTTGAAGAAGGATCTGGTAGACCAAGTGGAGGTGCGGAGACCAAATCCCAATTGAACATCAATGTTGCTTACGGTCTTTTGGCCCGTACAGCACTTTCAAAAGGTGACTGGCAAACTGCTGCCGATGCCGCCGTTATGGCACGTCAGGGCTTTCCTTTGATGGGCGAGGATGATTGGAAGTCCGGTTTCAACTCCAACAACCTTTCTGAGGTCATTTGGGGAAGTAATGTGATTGCTGCGGAGACCACGTTTTTCCGTTCTTACTTCTATTTGGCAAGTAATACCTTTAACGGTAGCCAGATCAGAAACAATCCAAAAATTGCGGATCGTAGATTGGTAGATGCCATTCCAGATACAGATTACAGAAAAGATGTTTTCATAATCGATGCACCAAACACCAACAGCTCTGCTGCCAATGGAGAAGGTGGATTCGGCAACGACCCAAATTATGATGATGAGGATGCATTCAATGCCAGAAGAGAGGAAATCAATGCAACATATGGAATTACCAATTCATTCAACCAGCACCCTTATATGCACTTTAAGTTGAAGAATGCCAATCCTGGTTCTATTGACCCTGACGATGTAATCTATATGCGTACTTCCGAAATGTACTTGATCGAGGCGGAGGCCAAAGCGATGTTGAACGACATCCCAGGTGCCCAAGAAGCTCTAAGACCATTGGGAGAAGAGCGTGACAGTGCTTACGATGTGACCATTTTCAACACGCAAGAGTCCATGATGGAGCACATCAAGTTCCAAAGAAGATTGGAACTATGGGGAGAAGGTTTCGGCTACACCGACAAAATCCGATGGGATGAAGGCATTGACCATGCTGCAGATGGAGGTTCCGGAGCATCGGCCGTACTTTATCAGGAGGCATTTCAAGTGGAAAGACCTTCTGTAAACGACGACTGGATCTTTAAGATTCCACAAGCGGAATTGGATGCCAACCCGAATTTGTCACCAGCAGATCAGAACTAATTACAGTTACTTACTGAAGCAAAGAAGCCCCCTCACTAAAGTGAGGGGTTTTTTTGTTGTCAACTCCCCTACACAGCTTTGATGCTTTATGCTACCCCAATACATGAATGGATCGAATAGCGTATTTTTTCTATTGATTCTTTTTTGTGTTGAACCAATAAGAGAGTCCCACAGACCAATAAAATACATTCTCCAAATCCTCTTCAAATGTACCCGTATCTGTTGTGAGGGTTGCAGGAGTCTGGGGAAATGCCCAAGTAGGTGTAAACGATAAAATAAATTGGTCGAAATGGTATTGAAAGGGAAAACTCAGCTCCATATTCAGTAGATTAAATTTAGAAGCTTCGGCAATTTGCACTGTCGTAACCTCGGTTCCGGAGTCTACAGAACCTCCCGGACCACTACCCTGTCCATTACTCCCACTCTTTCTATTGCCCAATCGGCTGGTAGTGTAATATTCTTCATAAAAGTATTGAGATCCAGCATAAACCGAAAATCGAGGGGCAAACAACAAATGATCGTTAAATGCCCTAAACGTATGATCGGCCATAAAAGCCAAAAATATATCGGGTGAGCTATTCTTATTGAAATAGGAACTGCCATAAACTGATAGTTCCAGTAATCTAAAATCGTAACTGATCAAACCCGTAATATCCGCGACCACCTCGGATTGTACATTATAACTCTCTTCATTGTAAAAATAAGCTGTTCCCGAAACACCTCCGCTCCAATTATTGGAATCAAACAAATACCCTCCAGTTAAATAAAAAAGGTCCACACGTTGCTCATCGGAACTTGTTAAATACGATACAGTCGCATCAATGAACAATCCCGACTTGTCATAATATCCAATGGAAGGTAATAGGTAAGGGGCCGTTATGGAATCACGCCTACCCATAAATACCGCATCGTTCATATAGCTAACATCCATCAAAACATAAGAATCTTCCCTATTTACCTTTTCCTTATTGGTCTTTTGGGCAAATGCACCTGCCATGATACCCAAACATAATAGTAAGCTTAAGCGTGCATACCGTTTCATGATAAATCATTTACAGATGAAAATAAGGGCTCGACCAACCAGAGGTCAAGCCCTTGATATAGTACCATCACATGACTCCCTTTTTTTTCTTAAGGGCTGCCTTGTTCATGGATTTTTTGGACTTCATATTCATATTCTTGTTGACCATCATTTTACGATGCTTATACATGTTTGTGAACTTTTCACCATTCGAATTCAAACATTCGCCGTCTTGAAGCCTCAATTGCTGACGATTTTGATTCATGTAGGTACCGTCTGGATTAACCGTGGTTCCATTTGCTAGTTCAAGTCGCTGTTGCAATCTATTTTGTGACTGTGCTCTAATTTGATAGACATCTCCGTCAATAAGCATCAATTGGTATCTGTTTTGATTGCGTTGCTGAACCTGTGCATCGGTAAGTCCTTTGTCGGATTGCATCACTTTGTAACGATACTGATACTCATTACGGTACTTTATTCCATCACTATCCAAACATTCGCCATCTCTTAACCTAAGTCTATCTTGATCTCGGGTAAAATAGGTTCCATTTGGGTTAACAACCGTTCCATCGTTTAGCGTAATGGGATCTTGCAAACGAATTTGGTCGCGATCACGAATTTGAAGTACATCGCCGTCGACCAACATTAAACGGTCTCTGTCTTGATCGGAATCTTGGACTCTGTCCTTATCCCTGTCCTGTGCCATTAGTGCCATTGTTCCAAAAACAACAAACACCAACATTAAAAAAATCTTTTTCATGGTACTCGTTTTTATAAAATTAATTGGAACTAAAGTACCACCACCATTGCGCAGACACAATGACCTGCGTCATCAAGGCTCTGAAAACCAATTATTTAAATTCATTTTTAAGTAACTTATGTTACATAGCGCCAAGAAGGATTTCTTTTACCCTTGATTTACAAATCGATACAGGTCGTCCGAAGCCTGCAACAGTTTTCCTTTGAGTGACGGTTGGAGCTCTGGATGCTCTTTCAGGTAATTTTCCACTATTTGATACGCCTCCATTGATTGGTATTGTCCCACAGTGGCAGTGAGCCATCGTTTGGGGAAGAAAATATCCCCTGTTTTCTGGATTTCTTCCAGTAGATCTAGGGCCAAAGGCAAGTGCTTGATTGCAGTTTGTTGGCGCAAAGGATGATGTATATAGGAACAAGCAGTAACCACCCATGACTCTTTTTCCCGGTTTTTGGGATCTTTTAATGATTCAAAAAAGGTATCCCTCACAGTAACATCAGAAGATAGCGCTGGCAACAAATATTCAAAACGCTTTACCTTATCAGGATTCTTCAGTGCTGCTTTCGCCTTTTCCAAAATGGTTTCGGCCTGATCATGTTGATAAAGAGCAAGGAACATGGCCATATCGGTGTAATCATCCTGGTTTAGCCTTAAATCGGGAATCTCGATAGCTTTCTTCCAAATACGGTACAGTCTTTCCTTCCCTTTTTCCGAATAGGCCAAGTCCTTCCAGAGTCCGAATAGGTTTTTTTTGATATTTGGTCCATAGTCCCGTTTTATCAATTCCTTCCAAAGCAGGTCTTCCATAAAAGATTGCTTCCCCTCGCGTTGTTCCTCACTCAAAAAATTCCAAAATATAGCGCTTGCTTGATTGCATACCATTCCATGGACCAACTCATTTTCTTCATTCAGGACGCCCTCACGGAATAAATCGAAAGCCTGCAGAGGTGAAATGTTGCCGGATACCGCATTTTCGTAAGTATTTACATAGGCATAGCCACGGGCAACTTCATCCTTTATTTGTGGGATAACGAGCAAATCCGAAGCATTCAAGGGAAACACACCATATCCGAAGGCATTGGAATTATATATAATGGAAATCGGTGCAGGCAATCCAACGGCCAACTGTACATCTACACTACTTCCTGCAATATGCACCGGAAGGGTTCTAATGCTATCCGGGTAGACCAAAGTCACCTCAAAAGACTGTGGCCATAGTTTGTCACTACCATCTTCGGCATGTTGGGAAATGGTAAAACTTGTTATTTTTCCATTTTCATAGCTGATTTCATCCGTTAAAACGGGCCTACCCGATTGGTTGACCCATACCTCACTCCATTTTTTCAAGTCCTTTGGAGACTTTTCATCCAAAATGTTCACCAGGTCGTTCCAAGTGGCATTGCTATAAGCATAGGTAGAAATATATTCGCGTATGCCCTCCCTAAAGGCCTTCTCCCCTATCGCAGCTTCCAATTGGCGCATCATTATGGGTGCCTTGTTATAAATAATCCCACCGTAAAGACTACCCGCATTTTTTAGATTATCCAATCTTTGACGGATAGGATTGGTTCCTCGGGTCCTATCCTCTCCGTAAGCGCCCCGGTAATGGGAAATCAGAAATTGTAAGTTGTGATTGATGTCCTGAAAGGCTGGATTGATAATCTTATCGGCCATAAAATTGGCAAACACTTCTTTCATCCAAACATCGTTGAACCAGTCCATGGTAACCATATCCCCAAACCACATATGGGAAGCTTCATGGGCAATTAGTTTAGCACTGCCCATCCGTTGCCGTTCCGTAGCGCTTTCATCCAAAAAAATCGAGGATTGCCGGTATTGAATGGCCCCAACATGTTCCATTCCTCCGTATTGAAATCCGGGAATAGCAGCAAAATCCAATTTCTGAAAAGGAAACTCATAACGGGTATAATCCTTTAGAAAATCTATAGAACGCTGATGTATATCAAAAATATTCGGGAGACTGTAATCAATCTTTGCCGAATCTGTTTCGCGATACAGCAAGGTCATATCGAACAAACCCGGGTTTTCGGTAACGGATTCAAATTTTCCAGCGACCATAGAAAACAAATAGGTGCTCATGGGATCACTCTCATCAAAGCTATGGTGAACCTTATCTCCTTTCTTGGCGCTTTCTGCCAAAGATGCGCTAGATAATACTTTCCATCCTCCGGGAGCAGTAACATCTAAAATATACCGTGCTTTGATGTTGGGTTGGTCAAAACAAGGAAACAATGTACTGGCCCTATCCGGTACCAAAAGGGTATATAAAAAGTCATCGTTTCGGTTTAAGGACAGTTCCCCTGCATCAAAACTTATTTCAATGGTATTGGGGCCTTCTTTCAGGTTGTCCTTGATAATAATATGTTCCTTGTTATGGTTAATTTCTTGGGCTTCCCCGTTTACCTGAACGGTTTTTAGCAAAGAAGCGTTGGCGTTAAAATCGAGGTAGAGCGGCTGTGAAAAATCATGGACATCCAAATTCAGTTTTAATCGAGAAGGTATTGGCTCCTCCTTTTCCGAGGGAATATCAAAAGATAAGGTATACACTACATTGGACACCTGATTGACTCGGTATTGGGCCATTTTCAAGGGAATGCCCTCTGCCAACAAATCTACTTTAGGACTGGAATCACATGCGGCAACAAGGATTACCGAAACAAGGAAGAACACGATATTGTTTTTCATAACAGCAGGGTTGGGTTTGCTACTTAAAAGGCACCTATTTTTCCGCATCCCAATCTTTGAAAGCTTATGCAGGGGGCGGTATCTAGCCCCTTACCACATAATTAATTTTTTCCACACCGGTATTACCTGTTTTAGCGTTAAAAGCATACACCGTAATTTGATAATATCCGCCCTCCGTTATTTTTAAACTGCCCTTAAAGGTGTTTTGAGAAGGATTTTTGAGCGTGATTTCTCCAAATGACTCGCCATCTTTATGGATAATGGCTTTTACTTCCATAAGGTTGGAATCCCAAATACCGCCTTTTTCAATGGGGCAACCGCACATCATCACAATATTGGCTTCTATATCCAGTCCAGTATCCGGGATGGATTCCAATGCAATATATTGATGGGTATTGGGCTTTAAGATATCGATCACAAAACCGGGAATCTCGATGACAATACCATCGCCCATGATATGTTTTCCGGGAATAAGCCACAATTCGGTGCTGGCGTGCACCTGTGCATTTTTTCTGTTAATAGGGGACAATACTTCCACTCGGACAAAAGTAGGTACGTCAATATCTACAACTGCCAAAAATCCAGCAGTTTTATCATCGGAGAGTTGAGTATACCGTTCATGGGCACTTTTCATTATAATATTGGTATTGCCCGTACTTCCGACTGTATTTCCTTCTGCCAAAATTTCACCGTTCAATGTATTGCGAACAATAACATGGGCCCCGCCTATGGAACTTCCCACAAACTTGGCATCTTTGGCCTTTGCCCTGACCATGAGCTTGGTCTCGGTGGCAAATGCGTTCATACAAATAGATAGTAAAGCTAGGAAGAGGATTGATTTTTTCATTTCAGATTTATTTCAATCTTAAAGTTACTAATTTTTAGGGCTTTCTACAGCTGATTCATCGGGATATTCCTTTGGAACGTAAACGCTC
This sequence comes from Allomuricauda sp. NFXS6, assembly GCF_040148835.1. Classification (NCBI taxonomy): domain Bacteria; kingdom Pseudomonadati; phylum Bacteroidota; class Flavobacteriia; order Flavobacteriales; family Flavobacteriaceae; genus Allomuricauda; species Allomuricauda sp. NFXS6. The sequence goes on from NZ_JAGEMG010000005.1 coordinate 280,917, forward strand.
GATTTCCGCATGGGCAGCTTCAATCAACTTTGTATAATAATTGGAGTCCTTTTTGGGACAGGAATGTTCCAATTGAAATCGGGAACTTTCGATAAGTCTTTGACAGTAGGAAATCTGTTCTTGTAACGGACATTTACATATGGCTTGGCCATAAAGCTGGTCCAATTGGTGCAAGGAAGGTTTTTTATGGCTATTTTTAAAAAGCTTAAACATAAAACGGCAAACAGATTTTTCAAAAACAGCTTCAAAAACCAAGCCAAAAACCTATCTATTCTCCTTCAACCCGGAGCATAAAACCGCGACGACTTACATTAACAATACTAAGCTTGGGGTCCTTGGATAGGTGTTTCCTCAAATGCGAGATAAAGACATTCAAACTTTTTTTATTGAAATAATCGTTCTTATCCCAAACAGTGGTCAATATTTCCTTGTGCGTGCAAAGTTGGTTCTTGTTTTTGGCCAAGAGCGCTAAAAGATCGAACTCCTTGCCTGTCAGTTTTATCGGTTTTCCTTGATAGTTGAGCTCAAAATTGTCCATATTGAGTTTGTAATCGCCTATTTCATATTGGGACACCTGTACTTCTTGTTCTCCATCGGGCACCAGTCTGGACAATAAGGCATTTATACGGACCACCAACTCTTCCTCGTCTATGGGCTTTTTGAGGTAATCGACCGCTCCCAGGGAAAACCCTTTCAACACATCTATTTTGAGCGAACGTGCCGTTAAAAAAATAAAGGGCAGCTCTGGGTTGATGCTTTTGATTTTTTGGGAAAGTTCAAAACCATCCATATCCGGAAGCATAACATCCAAAATGGCAAGGTCGAACACGTTCGTCTTTGTTCTCTGTAAACCTTCCGAAGCATCCTTGGCCCATGTAACGGCAAAACCCTTCATTCCCAGATATTCCGAGAGCAAATACCCGAGGGAGTTATCATCCTCTACCAGTAGCAAGTTATACTTTTTATCCATTTTTAATGAGTTTAAGGGAAATGGTAAAGGTGGTTCCTTCTCCCAATTTGCTATCCACCGAAATTTTTCCCCGATGCATTTTAATAATTTTTTGTACATAGTACAATCCAAGTCCATACCCTTTTACCTTATGGACATTGCCGTTCTTGATCCTAAAATACTTTCTGAATATTTTTTTGATGTCCTCTTGGGCAATACCTTGGCCATTGTCCGAAATTTTTATGTGCAACCATCCTTTTTGGGTGATGGCAGTCAGCTTAACTTTAGGCTGGTCCGAATACTTTCTGGCATTCTCCAAAAGGTTGCCCACCACATTCTCCAAATGAAACTTTTCTGCCCGAATGTAATAGGGCCCCTCCCCTAGTTCATAATCAAACTCAATAGCATCATGTTGGGAGAGCAGGGAAAATCCTTCACAAATACGATCTAAATCGGGTTTAAAGTCAATTACCGTGAACTGCAGCAGTTTTTTGCCAGACTCCATACCGGCCAGCTCCAAAACTTTATCAATATGCCTTTTTAATCTGTCCGATTCTGAACGGATGAGCTCCACCACGGCCTTTTTGTTATCTGGGACATCCTCCTCCAAAATCTTGCTGGCCAAGCCAATGGAAAAGACGGGGGTCTTAAGTTCGTGGGTAAGGTTGTTGATGAAATCGTTCGTGGTGGTATTGATGCTTCGCTGCAAATAAAATGAGCGCAACACCCAGATTACAACTATAACGATCATAAAAAGAAATAGCAGCCCCGGAATTATCAAACCTCGAATTTGGCCCAAGAAATACTTGTTCAAATCTTCAAATCCGATTTCCAGAACAATTTCCTTTTCCAACAGCTCCGGCAAATATCCTTTGATTTGGATGGGGTAGGTCAAATTATTGTTGGCCTTAAGATGCGGTCGAACCGAACTCATATAGCTTATGGAGTCACGGGAATATAAACTATAGGAAAATGGGGCATCGATTCCCGAAACGTTCAATTGATAAGAGATATAATCATTCAGATAATATTGGGATGCTTTTTCCAAACTGTCCAACCCAATGTTGACCTCTGTGGTATCTTTTCTAATGGCATTTCCAAGGGTATAGGTGAGTGAGTTTACTTCGGACAGCTCGCTGTTGATGTTTTCCCGCGCCTTATCGATTTTATCCGAGAATTGGGCTTTTGCCAAGCCCAAACCTACCCTCAAATATTGGTACTGCACCACCAAAAGGCCAATTACGGCAATTACAAAAACAGATACATACAGATTTCTCTTGGTCAGCATACCGCTAAATAAACAAAAAATCGCCAGCTATTTACCCAATGGTTAACCCTATTAATCTTTCATTAACCTTTTTGATCTTTTGTTAACCGCTTTGCACTGGGTGAAGGCTTATCTTAGTACTCGAGTTTAGTTAACAACATTAGTAGTGAATCTTACAGACCGGTTTCTTGGAGGCCGGTCTTTTTATTTTAGGACAAGATCTTGTTATTTGACTTCTGTCATACCAATTGAGCAAACATATCCTTTATCTTTGCAATCCAAATTTTATGCATGTTCAGTTTTTTTCAAAAGCAAGAATTCTTAGTGGATTATTTACACGGGTTGGTGGATATCCACAACCATATACTTCCCGGTATTGATGACGGTGCAAAAACAGTTGATGACTCAGTGGATTTAATAAGGGGCTTTTCAGCCTTTGGGGTGACCAACTTTATCTGCACGCCGCATATCATGCACAACCATTATGACAATACGCCCAAAACCATAAAAAAGGCCTTTGATGAGCTATCGGGGGTATTGGATAAAAAAAGCATGAGGGATATCAAACTAGACTGTTCGGCGGAACATATGATCGATGACAATTTTGAAGGCATTTTGGAGAAAAAGCAGGTTATGCCGTTAAAGGAGCAGTATTTGTTAGTGGAAATGTCCTACCTGCAACCCTCTTTCAATTTTGATCTTGCCGTGGAAGAAATAGCGAAGCACAAGTATTTTCCCATCTTGGCACATCCAGAGCGTTATATGTACTATCATGGAAAATATGGCAAGTATCCTTCGATGAAATCCAATGGTATTATGTTCCAACTGAACTTACTCTCGCTTAGCTCCGAATCCTATGGTTCAGATGTGCAAAAGGTCGCTGAAAAATTATTAAAAGACGGCTTAATAGATTTTGTGGGAACAGATGTTCACAACATCAGGCAACTTGGTTTATTAAAAGAAACCAAGGTTTCCAAAAAGGTCTTGAACAACGTACTACCTGTTATAGAAAATACGATTCAAACTTTTTATTGATCAAGCGAATTTCCACCATTTTTTAACAGATTTTCCGTAGCCATAACCGTATTTTCCACCGTAACCTAGGTTGGACTGCTTAACATTGTTGACCACAAAAGACAGACCTTTGAGTTTTCCTTCAGCTTTAAGCTTAACAGGGAAGTTAAGCACTTTTTTCTCTGTGCCTCCCGCCTTTACCACATAAAGAATTTGACTGGCATATTCGCTAATTAACAATGTATCGGTCACCACCATCAAGGGTGCGGTATCCACGATGACATAATCATAAAGTTCAGATACTTTTTTAAATAGCTCACCCATTCTATCGTTCATTAACAATTCTGTCGGGTTTGGGGGTATTTTTCCCGAAAAGATAATATCAATGGAATTTTCATTTACCTGGGCGGGAATCGTTATGTCTTGCACATTTAAGTTTGAATTAACAAGATATTCCGTCAAACCATCCTTGGTACTCCTTTTTGGCTTCATCTTATCGGTCTGAATCATATCGTCCGTTGTAAAAAAATCATACAACTTGGGGTTTCTTATGTCAGCTCCAATAAGTAAAACCTTTTTACCAGTGTTCGCATAAATGGCAGCCAAGTTCGAAGAAATAAATGTTTTTCCTTCTCCTGGCACACTCGAGGTAATGAAAATAATATTATTAGGAGTAGATTTATGGGATTTTTGAATATAGTTCAGGTTGGTTCTCAATATTCTTAGGGATTCTGCCAGTACAGATCGGTCCTGTTTCGTTACCAATCTATCATCCTTTCTGCCCAGTCTGGGTACTTCTACAATAACTGGGATATCTTGGGATACTCTTTCCAAATCCAACTTGTTGTGGACCTTGTCATCCAGCAAATCCTTTAAATATATAATGGAAAAAGGCACCAATAGACCAAGAATAATAGCAGCTAAAAACACAATTGACTTCTTGGGAGATACTGGGTATTTACTCAAAAGATATGCACTATCAATAATTTTGGACTTAGGTGATGCGGATGCGAACGTAATCTGTGATTCCTCACGCTTCTGTAATAAATATAGATACAGTGACTCTGTTGTTTGTTGTTGACGTGTGATATCGCGAAGTGCACGCTCATTTTTAGGAACAGAATAGATTCGAGAATTAATGCTGGACAATTGATTGCTTAGACTATTAACCTGAAGTGATAGATTATTGGTAACACTGTTCAAACTTGATTTCATGCTTCGCTTCAAACCATCCAACTGTTGGTCTAAATTAACAATGATTGGATTTTTCTCATTCGAACTTTCCAGGAGTCTTCTTCTCTCCAAGGCTAATTCATTGTACCGCGCGGTTGTATTGGCGATTGTCTGATCCGCCAAGCCCACATTGGCTGGAAGTAACTCATAACCATCTTGGCTATCTATAAAATCTTTCATAGAAGAAGCTATATCTAATTGAACAGTTGCCTCTTGCAGTTCTTGTTGATTAGCTGCTCCAATTTCCAAATTTACATTTGTTTGAGAGGCAATATCAGCTATTCCCCTGTCAGCCTTGAAGTCCTCCGCACTCTGGTCTACCGTGGACAAATCTCCATATATTTCAGCTATTCGTTCATTGATAAAATTAGAGGTTCGGTCTGCAATTGCTTTTTTATCATCAACAGCATTCTGATTGTACTTATTTATCAAAGTATTGATAATGTCCTTTCCTCTTTTTTTAATCGCGTCATTTAGTGTTATTGAAATTATATTGGAAAATTCTCCCGTAACTTTTATTATTATATTCTGTTGATAGTATTCTGCCATGGTTGCCAATGGACTGACTTTGACCTGATAATCCCTTCCGCTGTAGGATTCCATATCTAAAGAGCCATTGGGAGTTATAATTAAATCACCTAAGGATGCAGGTATCGCCTTTCCAAAAGAATACTCTTTAAATACTTCGTTCTCAATGTTGGCAAATTGAAACTTCGTGCTCGAAATCAATCTAATGTAGAATTCGTGTTCAGTTTTTTGAACAAGGGAGTCCGGCCCCAAAAAGTTGATGTTAAATGGAGGATTATCATATAACTCTGTATTCTTTATATTTCCGAGAGCTATTATTCTTTTATTTAATCCAAGTTCCTTTACCACCTCAATAAGGTTGGTTCTAGATTTTATAGTTTCTATTTCATCTAGAACATTATTCCCGGTTCCTCCCAAAATTCCTAAATCCGTAAATGCACCTAGTTCTGAGGTAGAGTTTTGGTCTTCCAATATTTTAACCTTCGCATTAATAGCGTACTTTGGCACCGTGTACCTTATGTATAGGAAGGCAAAAGTAATTGATACAATAACTGAAACAACAAACCATTTCCAATTCTTTACATACGGCTTAATTAGGTTACTAATGTCATTATTGTTGGGGCTTATTTGTTTTTCTGTCTGCATATTTAAAATCGCAATATTAATTTCGTGTAAGTAACAAAACAGTAGAGGTAATCAGCACAGATGCAATGGAAACATAAATTGAAGCTCTTGCATCAAGAGAAGTTTCCTTGATACCTGATTTGTTGGGTTCTACATAAACTACGTCATTTTGGGTCAAATAGAAGACGGGCGATTTTATAATATCCTTGGAGGTCAGATCAATACGATAATACACTTTGGTGCCATTAAAATCCCGAATAACCAAGACATTATTTCTAACACCTCGCAATGTCAAATCACCCGCAAGTCCCAAAGCTTCCAGAATAGTTATTTGTTCTCCATTCACGGGGTAGGTACCAGGTCTTAGAACTTCTCCCAAAACGGTTACCGTGAAATTACGCAATCTTATATTTATGATGGGGTCTTTTAGGTAAACTGATAGTCGCTCTCTTAAAAGGACACGCAATTCTTCTGGGGAAAGTCCTTCAATTTTTAGTTTTCCAATAACCGGAAAATCAATTTCTCCTGCCTGATCTACTAAATAATCTACCTGTTCGGCTCGAAAACCTCCTTCGGAAGCACCTCTATACAAATTAAAAGGGGTACTAGCTTCTGGATTCAACGAAGATACATGAATGGACACTAAATCATCAACTTTAAACCTTGAAACAAATGTATTATCATTCACCAAAGTTTCAAAATTTCCAGTATCTTGAAAGTAGACCACATCTTTTCTGGAAGCACAGGATGAAAGCAGAGTCAAAATACAAACAAATATTGCCCTAACGAATAATTTCGAATTATTTTTTATCATGAGAAAATGAGTGTTAAGCTATTTAATTTAATGTACTGTGGGGTTGCTTTTCCTTAATTATGACTTTGTCTTTAAAAGTAGTGTTTTCATTCTTATCTAATTTGCAAAAATCTGAATTGTTGGAAATGTATTCCGGAACAATGTTCTTCATCAATTGAACCACATTATCCTTAAAGAAAAGATTAGATATGCAAAGCTCGTCGATCATAGTTCGAATCTTGGTATAATTGATCTCCCTAACTTTGCTAATCATAATTTTATCATGGTACGTAGGAAGCGTGTTTTCACCATTGGCTAAAAGCTCTTCATATAACTTTTCACCTGGCCTTAAACCAGTTATCTCAATATCAATATCATCAGGATATTGTAGTCCAGAAAGACGAATCATATTTTTGGCCAAATCCATGATTTTTACCGACTCACCCATATCGAATATGAAAATCTCCCCCCCTTTACCCATAGCTCCAGCTTCTAGAACCAATTGAGATGCTTCTGGTATAGTCATAAAATACCTTGTTATATCTTTATGGGTCACTGTTAATGGGCCTCCTTTTTCAATTTGTTTTCTGAACAAGGGTATTACCGACCCATTAGACCCAAGCACATTTCCAAATCTAGTTGTAATAAACTTGGTTCCACCGTTTTGTTGCTTACAGCTTATATACATTTCCGCAATACGTTTGGTAGCTCCCATTATATTGGTAGGGTTCACCGCCTTATCGGTAGAAACAAAAACGAACTTTTCAACTTCATATTCAAGGGCAAGATCTGCAATTGTTTTGGTTCCCGCCACATTGATTTTCACAGCCTCATATGGATTCTGCTCCATCAACGGTACATGCTTATAGGCCGCTGCATGGAAAATTCGGTCCGGCCTATATTGATCAAACAAAATCCTCATTTTATTTTTATCCCTTATGTCTCCTACAATAGCAACAAAATTGAAAAATCCTGCCTGTTTCAACTCTTGCTGTAAATCGTAGAGTGCTGATTCTGCTTGATCAATTACAATCAATGAATTATAATTATACTTACAAATTTGCCTTACCAATTCACTTCCGATTGATCCAGCACCACCAGTAACCAAAATCACTTTATCATCAAAGTCCTTCATAACTTTACTGTTCCTGATTTCAATTGGAGGCCTGTCCAATAAATCTTCTATCTGAACCCTTTTGATTTGCGAAACCTTTAGTTCCCCATTAATCCAGTCTTCCACTGGAGGCACAATCTTAACTTTTACTGGCAAATCAACAATCTCATTTACCAATATCCTCAATTGTTTTGGACTGATGCTCTGAATGGAAAAAATTACTTCGGAAATATTGTTGAATTTAACAAAGTCTTCGGTTAAAATGGATTTATTGTAGACCTTTACACCGTTGATTTGCTTGCCGACTTTCTGTAAATTGTTATCAACAAACCCAATCACTTTCACATCCATTTTGGAATGATTGGTAAGTGTGTTATAAGTTATTATTCCAGATTCCCCAGCGCCATAAATCATCAAGTTCTTTGATGGAGCTTGACCATTTTTCATAATGCTCTCGTAAGCAATTTTAAACACAAACCTTGATGCGGCAAGGGTAATAAAAGTTAACAAGCTGTTTATGATGATAATTGATAAAGGGATTGTAAAACCATTTACCAAGTCCATATACCTGTTAGTAAGAACAACTGCTATTGTTCCAATACTTGCTAAGCATACCGCATTAAAAATAGCATAAACATCCCTTATTCCTGTGTGCCTCACAACACCCTTGTAACTTCCTGAAATCAAAAATGAAACCAGGAACAAGAATACAACAACAGGGAGTTGAGTCCATAAACGCTTCACATCAAAATTGAAACTTAAGTTGAACCTGATAAAATAAGCCAATATAAATGAAAAGGAAACAATACACACATCTATTGCCAATACTGTCCATTTTGAGGCATATCGTTTTCCTGTTCTGAAAAAGAATTCTTTAATCATTTGAGTTCATTTTTAATGATTCCACAAATTCTCACCAAATCCTTAACCTCTAAACTTGACCCACTTGGCAAACATAAACCACTATTGAAAAGATCTTCACTTACCCCATTTACAAAAGAAGTACTCTTTTCAAAAACTGGTTGTAAATGCATTGGCTTCCATAATGGTCTGGATTCTATATTCTCCGTCTCAAGAGCCAACCTTAGTTTTTCCCTTATTTTGAAAGAGGGGGTCAATACGCAGGTTAACCATCTGTTGGAATAACTTCCTTCAGGCTCATGCAAGAACTTGATTTCAGGAAGTCCTGACAAGTGCTCCTTGTAAAAGTCAAAATTATATCTTCTGGCTTCCACCCTATCTTTGAGCACTTCCATTTGTCCACGGCCAATACCCGCAAGAACATTGCTCATCCTGTAATTATATCCGATTTTGGAATGTTGATAATGGGGAGCCTCATCCCTTGCTTGAGTGGACAGAAAGACTGCCTTTTCCTTTGTACTTTGGAACTTACAAAGCAAAGCACCGCCTCCGGAGGTAGTTATAATTTTGTTTCCGTTAAATGATAAAATCCCAAAATCACCAAAGCTACCACAATTGAAACCTCGATAAGAACTACCCAATGCCTCAGCACTATCTTCTATCACAGGAATATCATAGTTTCTTGCGATTGCATGGACTTCATCGACCTTATATGGCATTCCATATAAATGTACCGCAACAATTGCCTTAGGTTTTATTCCTTTTGCCAATCTATCCTTTATGGCTTTTTCCAAAAGTACAGGTGAAATATTCCAAGTTTCCGCTTCACTGTCAACAAATATGGGCTCCGCTCCCAAATAAGTGATTGGATTAGCGGATGCTGCAAAAGTAAAACTCTGACATATTACCTCGTCTCCTTGACCAACACCCAAGAGTTCTAATGCTAAATGTATAGCACCCGTTCCCGAGCTTAGGCAAGCTGCATGAGCGTTGTTGCCAATAAAATCCTCAATGGATTTTTCGAAATGCTGAACGTTTGGTCCCAAGGGGGCTATCCAATTGGTTTCGAAGGCCTGCTTAACGTAGGTTTCCTCGCTACCACCCATGTGTGGTGGCGATAACCAAATTTTCTTTAATACTGTGGTTTCCATTTCAGTTTTGGGTTGATATAAGTAGGATGAGAATTTTATTTCTCGATAGTAAAAGTAATAGGAAATTTGAGCGATTGAATCATTTTTCGCCACTATTCGCTAAAGGCAAAAAATAATCGATTAAGTGCGTTTTGACAGTGCTTTATCAAAAAAATAAACTCAATTTATGTTGTAAGTTTGCTCAAAAAAGATCTAAAAAATTTTTGTGATATTTAAACCTATTCAAAAGGTTTATGAATAAATTCTAAAAATTGAAATAAATTAAACTTAAGAAATAATTGAACCTCAATTGATAATATGAAAATATTGGTTACCGGAGCTGCCGGTTTTATAGGATTCCACGTCTCCCATAATTTATTAAAGCACGGACATGAAGTCGTAGGTTTGGACAATATCAACGATTATTATGATAGAGGCTTAAAATATGCTAGATTAAACATATTGGGAGTTAAAAAGTCTAAAGCTTCCATATCAAACGAGCCATCCAAAAGCTCTGAATTTCCTGGCTTTGAGTTTATTCGTACCGATCTATCCGATGGGGATACGCTATCGAATTTGTTCGAAGAAGAACAGTTTGATGTGGTCTGTAATCTTGCAGCTCAGGCAGGCGTTAGATATAGCCTCGAAAATCCATCTGCCTATATCAACAGTAATATTGTAGGTTTTTTAAATATCCTTGAATGCTGCAGGCGCAATAATGTAACTCATTTGGTTTATGCAAGCAGCTCCAGTGTTTATGGACTCAATAAAAAAGTACCTTTCGAAACAACCGACTCCGTAGATCATCCTATAAGTCTGTATGCCGCTTCCAAAAAAAGCAATGAATTAATGGCACACACTTATAGCCATTTATTTGGTTTTAAAACAACAGGTTTACGTTTCTTCACTGTTTATGGCCCCTGGGGAAGGCCAGACATGGCCATGTTCCTTTTTACAAAGGCCATATTGGATGGGAAACCCATAAATGTTTTCAACCAGGGCAATATGGAAAGAGATTTTACCTATATAGATGATATCACCGAAGGCATGGTGCGCATAGTAGAGGACAATTTTACTGAAAAATATGATTCCAAAGAACTGTATCACCTTTATAATATTGGCAACAATAAATCCATTAAGCTTATGGATTTTATCGAAGCCATTGAAAATAAATTGGGAACAAGGGCGCAGAAAAACATGATGGAAATGCAGCCCGGTGATGTTGAAAGAACTTGGGCCAATGTTGATGATTTGATCAAGGATTACAATTACAGTCCCGACACACCCATCAATGAAGGCGTTCAAAAATTTGTTGATTGGTATAAGGAATATTATAACATTTAATTTCTTTTCTATTTTTGTAAAGCACAGAAATACTTTTGCAGTTTATCCTCTCTTTTTTAACCACTTTACAAATATTCAGTCTATCACAAATATACACAAGGTGCACATGATGATAATCGATTATTTAGAAGCATATAACGTAAAAATGCCCTGAAAATTTTTATTGGTGAAGTTATTTTTGATTTTTGAAGCCGTATGAAAGAAAATAGACAACCATCCAGAGAACTTATTGAAACAGCGATCCAAGCTTCCATTTTAGGTGGTTTGGCCATAATGGACATTTATAGAAAACCCAATTTTGACAAGGAAATAAAGGATGACAATTCTCCATTGACAGAAGCTGATACTGCTGCAAATTCCATTATAAATAAAAAGTTAACGGAAACAGAAATACCTATAATAAGTGAGGAGAATAAAAATCTTGACTATAACCTGAGAAAATATTGGGACAAATGTTGGATTGTCGACCCTCTTGATGGCACAAAAGAGTTTATAAAAAGGAATGGGGAATTTACTGTCAATATTGCATTATGCCAAAAAGGGCACCCCGTTCTTGGCGTCATTTACGTACCAGTTACCAAGGAACTTTATTATGCTGATGTGGCTAGTAAAATGGCCTTCAAAACAGTATTAAATGAAGAACACAAATTAACGAGTAAACTTTTTACTGAAGAAGATCGTATTTCCAAAAGTACACCAAACAAAAAACTAGTTCGTGTTGTAGGAAGCCGTTCTCATATGAATCAATATACACTCGATTTTATTTCATCGATTGAAAATGACTTTGATGAAGTAGAAGTTGTCTCAAAGGGTAGCTCTCTTAAATTTTGTCTTGTCGCTGAAGGCAAAGCTGATTTCTACCCAAGATTTGCACCTACAATGGAATGGGATACCTCCGCTGGACATGCAATTTGTAATGCGGTAGGCTTAAAGGTAACTTCTCAAAAGAATGATGAAGAATTACCTTATAATAAAGAAAATTTGTTAAATCCATATTTTTTGGTAAGTCAATGATATTATGGGGAAAATTTCCACTTTTATGGGTAGAATATCCCACAAACGGCATATAGCCAAAACCATAACATGGAGATTGGTGGGGACCTTTGATACTGTAGTGCTGTCTTGGATCATCACCGGAAACCCTGCAACAGGCTTAAAAATTGGTTTTTCCGAAGTTTTTACAAAAATGATATTGTACTACCTACACGAACGGGCATGGGTACGAATAAAGATATCTGAAAGTAGAACAAGACATATATATAAAACGGTATCCTGGCGTTTAATAGGAACTTTGGATACAGTAGTCATTTCGTGGATAATTTCTGGAAATCCCTTAACAGGGCTAAAAATAGGTGGGCTCGAAGTAATCACCAAAATGGTATTGTATTATGGTCATGAACGAGCATGGTATCGTATCAATTTTGGTTTGGATAGAATAATAAGATCAAAAAAATGGAAGAAAATATAGTTTCTCACTCGTATAAGATTAATATGGAGGAACGTAGAAAATTAAACGGTCATAATTCACTTTTGATTTTCTTTACTGGACTTTCAGGATCTGGGAAATCTACCATAGCAAATGCGCTTGAACAAAAGCTACATGAAGATAGCATTACTACATATGTTCTTGATGGAGATAATGTGCGCAAGAGAATCAATAGCAATCTCTCATTCAAACCAGAAGATAGGTCTGAAAACATTAGGCGAATCGGCGAAATCTCAAAACTTTTTGTAGATGCGGGCATAGTTACACTTGCCGCGTTTATTGCTCCATATAGGAAAGACACGGAATTTATTAAGAAAACCGTCGGTTCAATTAATTATATTGAAGTTTTCGTAAATACCAGTTTAGAGGTTTGCGAACAAAGAGATGTGAAAGGTTTATATAAAAAAGCACGGAAAGGGGAAATAAAGAATATGACAGGTATTTCTTCGCCATATGAGCATCCAATTCAACCAGATGTCGAAATCTCGGATGAACATAGCATTGAAAAATCAGTTGATATCATTTATAATCAAATTAGAAACAACATAAAGCTCTAAAAATGAGTAAATATTACTTAAATTATTTAGACGAATTGGAGTCTGAAGCCATCTTTGTATTACGGGAGGTTTGGGCTCAATTTGATAATCCCGTTATCCTTTTCTCAGGAGGAAAGGATTCCATTTTAGTAACACATTTAGCTAAAAAAGCATTCTTTCCCGCTAAAATTCCTTTCCCTTTAATGCATGTTGATACAGGACATAATTTTCCGGAGACGATACAATTTAGAGATGAAACCTTGAAAGAACTGGGGGTTAACCTAATCGTAGGCTCAGTACAAGAATCAATCGATCAAGGTAGGGTTTCAGAAGAAAAAGGAAAAAGCGCTACGCGTAATTCTTTGCAAATCACCACATTACTTGATGCCATTGAAACACACAAAGTGGACTGCGCAATAGGCGGAGGGCGTCGTGATGAGGAAAAAGCCAGGGCAAAAGAACGTTTCTTTTCACATCGTAATGATTTTGGACAGTGGGATCCAAAAAATCAAAGACCAGAACTATGGAACCTCTTTAACGGAAAGCATTTTGAGGGAGAGCATTTTAGGGCGTTCCCTATTAGCAATTGGACAGAAATGGACGTTTGGAACTATATCAAGCGTGAAAATATTGCAATCCCGTCCTTATATTTTGCACATGAAAGAGAAGTGGTATGGAGAAGTGATTCATGGATTCCCAATTCTGAATTCTTAAAATTGGAAGACGGAGAAGAAATAGTAAAAAAGAAAGTCCGATTTAGAACCCTTGGAGATATCACAATTACGGGTGGCATTGAATCAGATGCCGATACATTAGAAAAAATTGCTCAGGAGGTCTCAGGTATGAGACAGACCGAAAGAGGTAATAGAACTGATGACAAGCGCTCAGAAAGTGCAATGGAAGATAGAAAAAGACAAGGGTATTTTTAAAAAGAAAGCATGGAAATAAATAACAATCAACTATTAAGATTTACTACGGCAGGAAGTGTCGATGATGGTAAGAGCACATTGATTGGAAGGCTTTTATATGATTCCAAATCTATATTTGAGGATCAATTGGAAGCAATTGAGAGTACTAGTTTAAAAAAGGGGCATGAAGGTGTTGATTTAGCTTTGTTCACTGATGGACTAAAAGATGAGCGCGAACAAGGTATTACAATAGATGTGGCATATCGCTATTTTACGACTCCAAAGAGAAAATTTATAATCGCGGACACCCCAGGGCATATTCAATATACAAGAAATATGGTTACGGGAGCATCAACAGCTAATGCAGCCATTATTCTAGTTGATGCTAGACACGGGGTCATTGAACAAACCAAAAGACACTCGTTTATTGCTTCCTTGTTACAAATACCACACTTGGTAGTTTGTATTAACAAAATGGACTTGGTTGATTTTAAGGAAGAGGTTTACGATAATATTGTAAAGCAATTTCAAGATTTTTCCTCAAAATTGTTGGTAAAGGATGTTCGCTTCATTCCAATAAGTGCCTTATTGGGCGACAATGTGGTAAACGTATCAGAAAATATGGGTTGGTATAAGGGCGCACCTTTATTGCACACTTTGGAAACCATTCATATAAGCAGTGATTTTAACAGTGTGGACGCTCGATTCCCAGTACAAACTGTTATAAGACCGCAGCTAAAAGGATACATCGATTATCGTGGTTATGCAGGAAGAATTGCAAGTGGTATTTTTAGACCGGGAGATGAAGTTACGGTAATGCCCTCCGGCTTTACATCAAAAATTAAGACGATTGAAGGCCCTCAGGGTCAACTCGAAGAAGCCTATGCTCCAATGTCAATTTCCATGACGTTGGAAGACGATATTGACATTGGTCGAGGGGATATGATTGTAAGGTCGAACAATAAAGCTGAACCTGCTCAAGATTTGGAGGTTATGTTATGCTGGATGAATAATTCCCCCGCAAAACCTCGGGCAAAATATACAATACGGCATACAAGCAATGAGCAGACTGCCATAATCAAAGAAGTAATGTATAAAATTGATATTGAAACTCTTGGACGAAATCTGGAGGATAAAGAAATTTCAATGAACGATATTTGTAAAGTTAAAATTAGAACTACCAAACCTTTAATGATAGATTCGTATCGAGAGAACAGAAGTACAGGCAATATAATTCTAATTGACGAAAGTACAAACGAAACGGTTGCGGCTGGAATGATTATTTAGGGCAATAACCCTTATGCTATAAACCAAACCTTAATACATTAACATTCTAAAAATAAATCAAACATGAACTTAACAGTAATTGGCACTGGATATGTAGGTCTTGTCAGCGGAACCTGCTTTGCCGAAATGGGAAACACGGTAACCTGCATTGATGTTGATGAAAACAAAATTGAAGGCCTAAAAAAAGGTGTTATCCCAATTTACGAACCGGGTTTGGAACCTATGGTAAATCGAAATATTGACAATAACACCTTGCTTTTCAGTACCAGTTTAAAAGATAATCTGGAAAATTGCGATGTCGCTTTTATCGCCGTTGGAACTCCTATGGGAGAGGATGGTTCGGCAGATCTCAAGTATGTCCTACAAGTAGCCAAAGAAATTGGCGAGCATATGTCCACCCCCCTTATTGTGGTTGATAAATCGACCGTTCCGGTCGGTACGGCGGATAAGGTCCAAAAAACAATATCCGACGAGTTGAAAAAAAGAAATGTGGAAATTGAGTTCCATGTAGTTTCGAACCCAGAGTTTTTAAAGGAAGGAGATGCCATCAGCGATTTCTTGAAACCGGACCGTGTGGTTGTTGGCTCCGACGATGAAGCGGCAACCAAAATAATGCGCTCCCTATATTCGCCCTTCTTTAGGAGTAGTATGGACCGCCTGATCACTATGGATGTCAAGTCTGCTGAAATGACCAAATATGTGGCCAATGCAATGCTGGCAACCAAAATCTCTTTTATGAATGAGGTGGCAAACATTTGCGAATTGGTAGAGGCCGATGTGAACAAGGTTAGAATCGGAATAGGTTCAGACAGTCGCATTGGATATAGTTTCATTTATCCTGGAAGTGGTTACGGAGGGTCATGTTTTCCGAAAGATGTCAAAGCACTAAAACGTACTGCCGAAGAGCATGGATATACACCAGAACTTATAAAGGCTGTGGAAGATGTCAATGATCGCCAAAAATTTGTAATTGCGAAAAAGGTAGTCGATAAATATGGTGAAGACCTCAAAGGAAAAACATTTGCCGTTTGGGGTCTTGCTTTTAAACCAGGAACTGATGATATGCGTGAAGCACCTGCCATATACATTATAAAAGAATTGGTCAAAAGAGGAGCTGTAATCAATGCTTACGATCCGAAGGCTATGGAGGAAGCAAAACATTTTTACCTTAAAGACACTTCCAATATAAATTACTTCACCGCAAAATACGCTGCTTTGGAAGGGGCGGATGCGATGATATTGCTAACAGAATGGAAAGAGTTTAGGGCACCTGATTTTGGTGAATTACAAAAACTGTTAAAGACACCTGTTATTTTTGATGGCAGAAACCAATACGATGATGAAAAGTTGGGTTCCATGGGATTCGAGTACTTTCAAATCGGAAAGAGATCATAGAACGTAAAAAAGAATCAGACTCTAAACAAGTACAATCCCTTTTACTTTTATTTACTTACATCGATTGGGATAGCACCTTGATAACCTCTAAAATGATAAACAAAAAAATCAGGACTATCTCATAAAGTGTGTAAATAGAAAAATAGCGGGGGCATGCCCCCGCTATTTTTTTGTCTAATTTTAAATATTTGCACATTATGAAGAAAGAAGAATTGTTCAACGACGATTTCCTGAAGCAGTTCAAATCGGGAGACGAGCTCAACGGTTTTCTCAAGGAACTCCAGAAACGCGGCATCGAGAAGATGCTGGAAGGGGAACTGGACGTCCATCTGGATTACGAAAGGCACCAAAGGTCCAAGGACGGCAACTCCCGTAACGGGCACTCCAAAAAGAAGGTGCGTACCTCTTTCGGGGAGTCCGAGATATCCGTCCCCAGGGACAGGGATGCCAGTTTCAACCCCATGGTCGTCTCCAAGCGGGGCAACATGGTGGACGGCATCGAAAATGTCATCGTATCGCTATATGCCAAGGGCATGTCGGTAAGTGATATAGAGGAACAGGTACATGAGGCCTATGGTTTTGAGGTATCCACATCGACCATATCAAGGATAACCGAAAAGATGGCAGAGGACATCGTCGCCTGGCAGAACCGACCCTTGGAACCGGTCTATCTTATCGTATGGATGGACGGGATCGTCTTCAAGGTCAGGGAATCCTCCAAGGTGATCAACAAGACCGTGTACGTGGCCGTGGGCCTGCGCAGGGACGGAAAGAAGGAAGTGCTGGGCCGATGGCTGGGCAAGAACGAATCGGCGGCCTTCTGGATGTCGGTGCTCACCGATATCAAGGCCCGTGGCACCGAGGACATCCTGATCACCGCCACCGACAACCTGAACGGATTTACCGATACCATCAGGAACGTCTTCCCCGAGTCCAGAACCCAGATATGCGTGGTGCACCAGATACGCAATGCCTGCCGCTACGTGGTATGGAAGGACAAAAAAGCGTTCACCGCCGATATGAAGGGCATCTACAACGTACCCAACGAGAAGGCCGCAAAGACCGCCCTGGAGGACTTTGCCAAGAAGTGGGAAACCAAGTACTCCTACGCCATAAGGAGCTGGAGGGACAACTGGGACGAACTCACCGTGTTCTTCGAGTTCCCAGTGGAGATACGAAAGATCATATATACCACCAACCTTATAGAGAACCTGAACGGGAAGATCAGGAAGTACACCAAGAACAAGCTTTCCTTCCCCACCGACGATGCGGTGATGAAATCCGTATATTTGGCAACAAGGGAGGCCACCAAGAAATGGTCCATGCCCATCAGGAACTGGGGCATCATTTTAAACCAGTTCCTTACGATCTATGAAAAAAGGGGCAGGCTCTAGAAAAGCCCAACCCCCGTTATTTTTAACTTACACACTTATTGGGATAGTATCAAAAAATCCCCACATAACTGTAGGGATTTTTTGTCTTGTCCGAAAGCGAAAAACCAGTACGCTATTTTTTTGTTTCTAAACCCTTAATCTTACTTATTTACTTGGGTCTAAATCCTCAAAGCTTCCGCCCGGGCCAGTCCAAATCTTGTAATTGTCATAGAAAATATCTCCTTGAGGGTCAAAAGCACCTCCCCAATAAGCACCTATCTTTGGCGTAATAACACCCGTCACCTCTTGACCATGCTTAGCATATCGGTAAGCAGTAGTACCAACATGGTCAACTATCTTTTCACCGTTCACCCAAATCTCAATTAATCCATCAGCCCTAACCTCGTGACCCAATCTCCTTGACATTTCTGAGGTATCTGGGCCCTGGTAGTCTGCCCCGAACGCCCCCACATAATGAATTACAACATCAATCCATTCACCCTTTGTATAATCAAAAAACACTGATTCAGTATTGGAACCTGCTCCGTTGGTGGGTAGGATATCGACTGAGTTTACATCAATGGGTAAGCTGAAATAAAGTTTATTGGGGTCTTCTGCCTGCCTTAAAGAAATAGCGTTTACCGTATTGCTACTACCATTCGCTAATAATCTGTTTTGTAAAAGGATTCTTGATCCAGGCATTCTGTTCTGTACATTTATCGAAACGCCCACCCAATGCTCTTTAAAACTTAGAGCCCTGTCTTTACCAAATTCATTTCTTTTAGCGTCATTGTTGTAAGACCCTAACCAAATTGCTCTATCACCGTTTCTTCCCAATTTTAATGGTGAATCAGGATGATCTGTTGTTCTTGGGTCTCCATGGTCAACTTCCCACTGGTTGATTTCGCCGGGGTTTTCGCCATTGGCTCCCCATTGCTGATAAGGATACGTGGCCGTTTCAAAATCCGTAAAAAAAGTCACTTGGGCGGGAAGTCCAGATATTGCGGAGTCTGTACTCGCCCCTATATCTTCCAAAACCATGTTCTGAATCTCAAAAGTATCTCCAACAGTTTGGCCCCCAAAAGTCAAATCGTTTCCAGAGGCATTTCCATCAAAAGTAGCCCCGTTGAATTCAATAGAATAATTGGTAAAACTACCTGTAATTTCCTGATCGGTTATGACCGTATATCTTTGGCCTATCTGCATACCCCCGCTTCCGACAGTCTGCCTAGCGTCAAAACTTAATCTGTACCTCCTTGTATTATAGAAAGCGGTTTCAGCTATATTACTATATTCGGCTGACCAGTTGGAAGTTGTTGAACCAATACTACCATTTGCTATTACTGTTAAGACACCTCCGGTCGCAGTACTACCGTTCCGTAAAGTCCATTCATTTGCATTGTCGAAAGTTCCATTTCGTAATAAATTAACACCATCACCATTAAAAGGTGGTTTAGCTGACTCATCTTCCCCTTCTATATCACTTCCATCGTCACCATCAATACCGGGATTTTCTACAGGCTCTGTTTCAGGATTTTGGATAACGTATTCGTCGAATAAATCTGAATCCTTACTGCAAGAAGTAAATAACAGAATACTGCAAATAAAACATAACATAACTAAGGGGTTTGGGGCATAAAATTTCATAACGTACAATAAGTCAAGTTTTTTAATATTCAAATTGGGTCTATCAAAAATATTCATAATTCAACAATCATCGACAACTGGCAATATTTTTTCGATGAAATACACTTTTTTTATTAGATATTATACGTGACGAACTATACTTTTGGATGTAACCTTTTTTTTTATTCGATGAACTACACTATTCTTTAACATATGGTTTGGATTTCTAGAAAGAATCACCTAATCCGTAATAAGAAAGAAATCAGTCCTAATCTATTATAGTTGATAGAGTTTTAAATTCTTTTAGATATTCAAAATTGACAAAACATATTGGAATTTGGGAAAAGTAAAATTTACCTTTAGCATCCCCTGGCGAAATAAGGTGGTATTAACTCAAAGTCTCTCGGGAGTAGGTTGATATTCCGAGTAATTGTTAATTTGCATTCTTCATAATTGGTGCCTGTTGCACAAGTTGGAGAAAAAGATTTTTTTTAATCTTGTCTTTTCCAAAAAGATCGTACCTTGTATGTATGCAAGGAAAAAAGGGAAGGCTACAGAAACTGTTCTCGAGTTTCCAGCTCAGCGAGCGTCTGCCAAAGGACAAGTCCAG
>NZ_JAGEMG010000006.1:0-274942 GCF_040148835.1 Allomuricauda sp. NFXS6
GGGATATGTGTCCCCTAAACAATATCTGGAACTCAATTCCTTGTGCGGTACCGCACAAGGAATTGAAAACGATAACTTTGATGAAGTTTTAGAAAAATAAGCAGTTCTATCTAAGGGAAGTCTACACAGTACCCTTTGTTTTTTGGGAGTGGAGAAAAAACCTTTAAAAAACTGTTCTTCAATCTTTAGGACCATCCAAAATTGGACATGCCCTGACCTTTGTAAAACAAAAAAGTCCTGCAAAAGGGCTTAAAATGAACAATACTTTATCGAACTGGCACTTGTACAACAGTTACATAGGCTAAGGATAATCCTTAAGTCTTTCGATGGCTTAATTACCATTTGGAAGTCAAAATTTCACAATGAAGGTGCTAATAAATAGTAGATTTTGACTAACCACTATGAAACACGAATTGTGGGGAATAATCTATCGTCTTTGTTTTGAGAAGGTTTACCGTAGTTTTCAAAATACCATTTATTAAAATAGCCTCCATATTCGTTGGCGAGATCTAAGCTCATATCATGATACTTTTCCCTTATTAAGGCCAAAACAGCGGGAGGGCAATCTAGCTCTATAGATTTGTTCACCACCTTTTTTATTGCCGAATCGTCAACATTCCATGATTTTTTCAACTCTTCCTCAGATTCATCACTGGATAAAAGGAATTGTATCACCTCTTCAAGCAATTGCTCTGGGGCATCTTTTATCGCATCAAAAAAACCAATCAACAGTTGCTCTTTAGGAAAAACACTGGTAAAGTTATTAATAGTACGTACATAATCCGACCTTAGTTCCTGACCTTCACTTTGCATAAATGCAATGATATCACTCTCTTCGACGTTACCAAGGGTAAATCCTTTAATGCGCTTTTTAGTATGCCTAAAATGAGACCAAGCTCTATCTACAGGGTTTCTCAACATTAAAACCAACTTAGCGTCAGGAGCCATCGCATACATTCTGGATATATCGTCCTTGGTCAGCATGGAATAACTGGGAGTTATCTCACCTTTAATTCCCTTAAAGGGGGTGAAGATTGATATATACCATTCATCGCTATAATCGGAGAAGAACCATTTGAAAGTGAATGCGACATGCTTCATCTTTCCTTTTAGCAATGAAGATATGATTGCCCTTGCAGCCTTTTTCAAGTAAGCTAGGTTGTTGATTCTATCCTTAACCTTGGTCTCGGATAAGATATTTGGTGAGGGGTATTTGGTGTCCCTGTCAAAATAGTGGAATTCCTTTACCGGGGGAATTGCGAAGCCCGGTGTTTTGGATAAATTGTAGTATAACCATGAGGTACCTGCCTTTTGAGCCCCTATGCCCCAGAAATTTATTGGTGATTGTTCTTTCATAATTAAAATTCAAAATATTTATAATCTTCTTATACTTAAAATAAGAGCATTACTTTTTGTTCAACGTATTTCTAATTGCCGATTCTAAATATTGCCCAAATACAGAAGGTTTAAACTTTAACAAACCAGCACATAAAATTAGCAAACCTACTATAAATACAATAAACATCACGACGTCAGTTTTTCCCCATAAATTGAATAAATATTTATATCCAAATATCAAAATCCCAAGATAGAGACCCAGCCTCAACCCCTCTTTAAAGGGCTTAACAAAATATTCTATGATAGATCCCCTAAAAACATTTTTTACTAAAACGATCATCATTAAATAATTTATAAAGTGGCTTAGAACAATTCCAACGGCCGCGCCATTGATTCCGTATAAATAGCCCAAAGCACCGGAAAGTACTATAATGATTACCGTAAAAATATACTTCCGAGTGACATTTTTATAAATAAGACCTTTGGCCCTAATCACTGCATCTGTCATTTTTCCTGAATTACTAAAGGTCAGTACTAGAAGCATAATTTGCAGGGGGGCGACAGCTTCTGACCACTTTGCTCCCATCAGAATTTGTACAATTTCAGCTGAAAAAAAAACTAGAAAAACCGTGGTGGGAATCATAATTGAGTTGCTTAACCCCAACCCAAATTTGTAAATTTTAATCAACCTTTCATTCTCATCCTGGATTTCAGACATCACAGGAAACATAACTTTATTAATAATCTTTGCAAGAAACTCACTGGGTATATCCTTTACCCTTGAGGTTCTCTCATAGAGACCCAGTACATCTTGTGTAAAGATTTTTCCGAAAATCAAATTCAACCCCTTACTCGACAAAAAATTGCTAAATGTTAACAACATCATACCTGAACCAAAACCAAACAATTCTCGGGCTTCTTTATAATGTAATTTTAGGCTGATTTTTATAGGAGCAAGATAAAATAGAGCTATTGAGTTTAGTAAGGAGGCAATAAGGGTCGCAATAACAAGAGACCATACCCCATAACCGTTCATGGCTAAATAAACGCCTATACCATAACCAATTATATTAGAGATAATGTTGACTATCGCGACATTTTTAAAAAAGTAATATTTAAAAAGCAGATTGACTGAAATATTACTCAGCGCAAGTAATATGATGTTCAAAGAAGATACTTTTATAAGATCATCTAACCTAAAGTCATTATATACCAAAGCAATAAATGGGGCCATAAGATAAAAAATAGCATAAAGTATGACTCCTATAAGAAGGCTGGTTTGCAGGGCACCATTAATATGTTCGTTATTTATTTCCTTTCGCTGTATTAATGCAGAACCCATACCTCCTTGCATAAAAATATTACCAATACCTATGATTCCATTGACAATGGCCATAAGACCATAGTCTTCTTTAAATAATAGCCTGGTCATGATGGAAAAGTAAAGAATCTGTAAAACGCTTAGGGATAGGACCGAAAATGACTGCCATTTACCTGCGTGCTTGATTTTATCACTAAGGCTCTTCATCCGATTTTATTAAGTATTAAGCCCAACGCATTGATAAGCGGACGCTTTTTTGCAGTGCTCAACCATCCGGCATCATATTTTATCCTTCTTTTCTCAAAACGGTTAGGTGTACCTGCAATAGTATGGTCATCGACTAGTTCCATAAATTCCGGCATCTCGTAGGAATCAAATCCAAAAAAATTTGACATATCGTCCAAGGTCTGCTGAGGATTTTCAAAAAAATCCTCGTAATTAAGGTTAAAAACATCTTTTTTATCTACCTTCCGAAGCATAAACATACACCACAACCTATGTAAGTAGTTAGCTATAAGCAATTTAATAAGACTTATATCCTTTGCTCCATATCTTTTCCGCCATTTTTGCTTTGAAAATGTTACAGCACGCAAATCCCTTTTTAAATAGATGAATTTAAAATTATAAGGAGAATTTTGATAAAGAGATGTCCCGTGAAATGCTTTCTTTGAAGAGTCAACCACTATGCTACAATTAGTAATTTCAAAGACTGCTGCGTAAATCCGATTCATCAAAGATAGCACCTCTTCATTCTTTGATTTTTGATCATCCTTATCTTTCCTTTTTGGATAGATAATCTTCGTATTTTTTATTTCTCGAGGATCCGAAATATTCAGATGTCTATATATTTTATTCCAAAAATTACATTCCATTAAACTGTTACCACAAGAACAATTCCAATCCCAAGAGAAACCAGGTCCAACTTTATGTATATAACCGCCTAAAAGATAGGTTTCCCCTACCGAAACAATTTGGGGGGATTTTGAAAGAATATTCTCAATTAAAGTAGATCCAGATCTTTCATTAGACATTATATAGATGATAGTTTGTCTTTCCTTCATACAATTTTCTTGATTCTTTGTTGTTATAATTTTTTATTCCTTATATCTGGCTTATAAGCGATAGTATTAATCAAATTAACTCAATACTATTAATTCTTATGACTATCGGTTACATACATCTTTTGCATTTTACCTCATTGATAACGTACTATATGCAATTCATCATATATTGAATTGGTTATTTTCTACTAAAACTAGTGCCAAATAAACTCAGAAACCGTTTCATATATAGCATTAGTATGTAAGCTGATTATAATTGAATTGTTATGGATATGGTTTTGTGTGATTAACCCAAAAGCCCTATTAATTCTTAAAACCCATGTCCATTTGCTTCTTCTTCCATTGTACCTTCAATAAAGTTGAGAATGCTAGCAGCCCTTTCACCAATTTCAAAATTCTTTGAGTATTCCAAGGCTTTCTTGGACATTTCTTCTCTTCTTTCCTCGTCACTAAGAATGGAATCTATAGCACTTTCTATTGCTTTTACATCCAAGGGATCCACCAATATGGAAAAAGAAGGATTACATTGATCCATTACTTCTGAAATTTTTGAAGACACAACCGGCAATCCGCAGGCGATAGCCTCAGCAATAGCATTGCATGATCCTTCTCTTTGAGTGGGAAGAACAAAAATATCAGCGGCGGAAAGTAATTCAGGTATTGCATAAGAAGGTACACTTTCCTTAAATGCAACTGAAGAACCGTTAGGCTCCTGAGGGCCATTCCCCATAAAAAGTGCTCCAACATTGTCTAAATTTTGAACCGCCTCTAAAACACGTAACGGTCCCTTGTGTGGTAAAAATCTACCTACAAAGGCAACTAATTTAAGATCCAAGGACAGCTTATATTTTTTTCTCATTTCTACTTTATTTCTTTTGTAGAATTTAGTCAAGTCAACAGCATTAGGTTTCAGAAATATCCTGTTTTCAGAAATACCTAAGTCGATTAATTGTTTTTTTAGCTTATTTGAAACCGCAACAAAGCCTCGAATCTGTTTAATACTTCGTTTAAAGTAATCCCTAGGATACATTTTTGTTAAACCTATAAGATCACTTTCGCCTATGGCAACGAAGAAAGGTTTATTGTAATTTTTAAGTGCATTTACTGCGCTAATGCCATTCATCATAAAATGGGCGTAAACAAAATCAAATTCTAAATTATGTTTTTTGGTAATTTTTTCTATGCCTTTAATTTGACTTAACTCAGCAATTTTATACGTATTAAATGATCCTATTTGCACATTGGATGCTGTAACCACTTTTGTGCGGAACACAGTACAATTCTCTTCCCCATAAGTTTTTACCTTTTTGCGTTTGGAAGGCAAGATGTTTTTTGACGATATTACAGTTACCTCATGTCCTAACTTACAAAATTGCTGTACTATATTGTATACAAATACACCCCTTGCCGGATATTCTAAAGATGGGTAATTATTGGATATTACTAATATGTTCATTAACTTATTTTTTTAAGTTCATTTCTGGACATTATATGTACAGTTGATCCTATTAAAACTGCAAAAAAGAACCAGAATAATATTTTTCCTATACTACCACCTTGTTTGGACATATTGAAGACAACGATGACAAATAATACAAGGTTTAAAGAATCTCCACTCTTCTTAAAATAACGAAATAGTAATTTAGCCAACCGGGTCAAAAAAATTAAAAATAAAATTATTCCAGGAAGGCCGCATGCAATGAATATGTAGAGAAAGATGTTATGAGGTTTCATGTAGAACCCAGAATAAGCAAACATTCTTGGCTTAACCCCTTCAAATCCGGAACCAATAAAAATATTGTCCTTTATTATGCTAAATGCCGCATCCCACAGTAGATTTCTTCCTGTATCACCTGTTTCAACTGTATTTAAGAAGCGTTCTGCCATAATAGGATTTGTTTGTAATAAATAAGTTATCAACACACCAGAAACAAGTGCCGCAAAAGCTATTATGGCCCATTTGGTTATGACACCTGTCTTTCTAAATAAGAGTAAAACAAAAAGTCCAAAAAACATAGATACCAAAGCTCCTCGTGAACCAGATGTTGCAGTCAAGCTGATAAATGGGATACAAATGGCGATTATTATTATGCATCTTTTAATTGAAAAATTGTTTATTAGCTTTGAAATAGTTATTAAAAAAGCTAAAGCAGCCTTTGACCCCATAACATTAGGATTCTCGCCAAACAACAACAGCCTACCATTCACATAAGTAACACCATTACCAAGTGAAACAAGTAAAAAAACCAAAAGCATACTAGCAACATAAGTGTTCAATACTGAAGATGAAATATGGGGCTTACAATATAGATGAGCGGCAATAAATGTCATTAACACTATCAAAAGAAGCGTTCTATAATTGTATGCCTCTTTCATTCCAGTTACATATTCTGAATTTATAGCAGAACAAATAAACCCAATTACAATTAATAATAAGAGAGGCAGTACAAATCTTGCTAAAGGTGAAAAATTAAAATTCTTTGATATCAAAGGAACCCAACTTGCTAAATAAAATATTGTCGCAAAATAGGTGACCGAATATGTACCAATCAATTGGAAGGGGTCCCAACTCTCAAAAGTAACAGAAAATACAAGGAGATATAAACAATAATCGTTGATAACATTTAAAAGCCTTATCATTTATCGATACATAATAATTCATGGCAAATTAAATCAAAAATAACGCAGGAACTTTTAGTTAATAGATTAAATACTGTTTTTATCGAAAAAAAGAAAACTAGATAATTAAAAACAACTTTGATGGCAATATTCTAGATTAACATTGTGTAGTCCTTATGCTAACAAATTATGGCTTTTAAGGAAGCCATTTTAACATAAGAATGAACCTATTTGTTTATACTATAAATGTTAATAAACCGTTTTCCTCTTAGATCCCCGCACATGATTTATATATTTCTATACTTTATTTTGCATCCTTTTAGCTTAAACAAATTGCTTACAACTAATTTAGCATTATAAATTAGATTTTTTCAACCTTTCAAACACCGACTTCAATAAATGAAACATTTGATTAAACCTACAAAAAATGTTGCTATAGTATATCCGTATTTTGCGCATTATAGATTACCGGTTATACGAGAACTTATAAAATCGCCGAACCTGTATTACACACTAATCTCAGACCCCATTTCCAGAAACGACATAAAGAAAATAAGTCCTGTTTTAGCAAGCAGAGTTGCTGCGGACGGAGGTCTTAATTGGGAATTTGTAAAAAATAGATGGATTTATAAGGAAGCGCTACTCTGGCAATCCGGATTATTAAAACTTTTACGTGAAAAAAAGTATGATGGTGTAATCTTCTTAGGCAATGCTTACTATCTTTCTACCTGGTTAGCAATATTTTATCTTAAACTAAAACGTAAAAAGACATACATGTGGACCCATGGGGTGATATCCACAAAGAAGGGTTGGAAATGGAAGCTAAGAAAAGTTTTTTACGGCCTAAGTGATGGGGTTCTCCTATACGGTCACAAAGCCAAGGACGTCATGATCAAAAATGGGTTTCCAGAAAGAAAACTTCATGTCATCTACAACTCAACAGGAACCGTTGATGATTTAATCAAAAAAAATGAAATCTCCCTTCAAACAAAGAACAAAACCAAAAAGCAACTTTTTAAGCATCCGGACTTACCTGTGGTAATATTTGTAGGCAGACTTACCTTTGTCAAAAAATTAGATCAAATTTTACAAGCTGCTAAAATATTGTTTGATGAAAACTTCAAAATTAATGTATTATTCGTGGGAGATGGCGAGTCCAGAAAAGAATTGGAAAACTTAGCCAACAATCTTAAACTATCTGATTATTGCCATTTTTATGGAGCCTGTTTTAAAGAGCAAGAACTTGAAAAATTGTTTGCTATCAGTAACCTATGTATATCGCCAGGAGAAGTAGGTTTAACGGCAATGTCTGCATTAGGCAATGGAATTCCTGTACTTTCACACTATGATTTTAATTATCAAATGCCAGAGTATGAAGCAATAGAATCTGGAATAAATGGTTTATTATTTAAAAGAAATTCTATTTCTGATTTAGCATTAAAAACCAAGCAATGGATTATTGAAAATAGGGATACACCAGAAGATTTAATTAGACGAAATTGCAAGAAAATTATTAAGGAAAAGTATAATGCCGAGTACCAAGCCGAATTAATAAACGAAATCCTTTTTAAGAATTTATAGACTTTAGTTTTTTTCGATATAAAAAATTGATTGACATAGAATCAAAACGGATAAACCACATACTCATTAATTTTAAAAATTTGTACTTTCCAACCGATCAAAACAAATCATGCTTACACATATCAGTTCAACTAATTTTTTAAACTATTATCTGATTTCCTAGTATTATTAATGATATCCGAATTAAGTTTGAGGCCGAAACGAAAAAAACTTGATAACGCATTTTCCACACTTTGAAAATTTTTAGACTTATAAATACGATTCAAAATATGGGTATGCGCTATACCCTATTTCGATTATCTTATGAAATCCAAAGGAAAGCGGGGCTTTTAAAATTTAGGTTTCCTACACAGCCCCCATTCCTAAATTGTGCAATAACCTTGGATGACTGGAAAAAAAATGCTCCAGAATTTTTCATTGAATCTAGGGAATCCTTGAAAATTCCTAAAAATCAACATGCCAAACTACAGGAAACTTTTAACGAAATCCAAAATCACACTTATACCTTTTTTAGCAAAACAAAAATATCCTTGGGGAAAGACTTTGATTGGATTACAAATCCCAACACAGGATATCAATATGAATTAAAACACTGGTCTAAAATAGTAGACCTCTCTGAAGAGGCGGGAGACATAAAATTTGTTTGGGAGAAAGCTCGTTTTTCCTTCTTATATGACATTATTCGTTATGACTATCATTTTAATCAAGACTGTTCTAAATTGGTGTTCAGCGAAATCGAGTCCTTTTTAACCTATAATCCCATTAACTTAGGTCCAAACTATAGATGTAGCCAAGAAATTAGCCTACGGATTCTAAATTGGACATTTGCGCTATACTATTATAGAAATTCTAAGGAGTTAACGGAGAAAAGATTTAAATTTATTATGAATGCCATCTATTGGCAATTACATCATGTTTATCATAATATCAACTTTTCCAGGATTGCAGTAAGGAACAACCATGCCCTGACCGAAACCCTTACCCTATATTTAGGTGGTTTATTATTTCCTTTTTTACCCAATACGGATAAATGGTCCAAAAAAGGCAAAAAATGGTTTCAAGAAGAAATTGCTTATCAGATATATGAAGATGGTACTTTTCTACAATTTTCCATGAACTATCATCGAGTAGCCATTCAATTGCTTACATGGGGTATAAAACTTTCAGAAATTCATAATGATCCGTTCAGTTCCATTGTATATGAACGAGCAAAAAAATCACTTGCCTTTTTAAGGGAATGCCAAGATAAACCCAGTGGAAAACTTCCTAATTATGGGGCTAATGATGGTGCTCTATTTTTTAAACTTACCAATGATGACTATCGAGTCTACACATCACAGTTGAACGACTTAAGTGCGGTCCTCTATAATGAGGTCTCTAAAAAAGACGAAAGTCAACAATGGTACGGGGTAAATAATTTAAAGGTAGTTGCCCATGAGCACCAAAATCTTGCAGCTTTTCCCTTAGGTGGAAATTTTGTAATCAACGACGGTTCAACAAAGACCTTTATCAAATGTGCGCAATTTAAGGACAGACCCGGACATGCAGACAATTTGCACGTTGATATTTGGCTGGATGGTGAAAACTACATTTGGGATACCGGATCTTATAAATACAATACTACAGAAGAATACAGTGGTTTTTTTTCAAGATGCCATGGGCACAACACCGTTTCTGTGGATGGTAAGGATCAAATGCTAAAAGGGAGCAGGTTTATTTGGAATTACTGGATAAAAAAAGCGAAGGCCAAACTTTCAGAAACCACGGTTTCCTATAGATTCGATGGATATTTTCAAGGCTTTAGAGAATTGGGGAGTAAAATTGTCCACAAAAGGTCCCTAACTAAAGAAAAAGAGCAAAATAAATGGACCATATCCGATTCCATTCAAAACGCTGATAATTTAAATGCGCAACTTTATTGGCATTTTAATCCCAGAACATATAGTAAAATCAATATTATTTGTAGAGATGGTCAAGGTAGTGAGCTGCATCCAATAATTGAAGAAAAATGGTGTTCTAATTATTATGGAGAAATAGAACCATCCATTAAGCACACCTATGGCTCAAAAACTGGTTTTGAAACAACTATTGAAATAAAGTCAAAATGAAGATATTATTAATACATCAATATTTTTTGGGTAAAAATAGTGGCGGAGGTGCACGTTTTAACGAAATGACCAAAATTTGGGCAAAAGAAGGCCATGATATAACTGTTATAGCGGGTATGCTAGAACGCTCAAAGAAAGTAGATCCCAGGTATAAGGGAAAACTTTTTTATGTTGAAAAAGAATTTGAGAAAAATACTGATGTATACAGGTGTCATGTTTCCGAACTTTATGATGTGAACTTTCTGGGAAGGTTATGGGCCTATTTTTCTTTCGTTTTTTCAAGTACTTGGGCGGGTTTATTTTTGGTAAAAGGTAAATATGATGCCCTTGTGGTAACCTCTCCTCCTCTTTTTGTTGGCATAACTGCTTACATATTATCCAAGTTAAAAAGAATACCCCTGATTTTTGAAGTTCGGGATTTATGGCCTGAATCTGCCGTAGACACTGGGGTCATAAGTAATCCGGCACTAATAAAGTTCTCTTATAAATTTGAAGCTTTTATCTATAGAAATGCAAAACTAATCAATGTTCTTACCCCTGCCTTTAGAGAGGCATTAATTGAGAAGGGCATTCCAAAGGAAAAAATCATTTATATTCCCAATGCTGCAGATTTTAGCTTGGCAGAAAAGGTGGCACAAAATTTTAATCCTGAAACATTTAGAAAAGAGGAAGGTATCGATGACAAGTTCGTAATTACTTATATAGGTGCCCATGGTATTGCCAATCATTTAATACAACTAATAGACGCAGCCGAAAAGCTTACCGATACCAATGTGCTTATACAACTTATTGGGGTAGGTCCCACAAAAGACTATTTAATCGAGGAAGTTAAAAAACGTAAACTTAATAACGTACGATTTGTTGGATTCGTAGATAAAGAAAAGGCCTTTAAGTATATACTAGCTTCTAATTTAGGGACCGCAGTTTTAAAAAAGGTTGATACCTTTAAAACTATTTATTCTAATAAAACTTTTGACTACATGTCTTGTAAAAAGCCTATTCTTTTAGCAATAGATGGTGTTTCCAGAAAACTTATAGAAGATGCCCAATGTGGTGTTTTTGCGCAACCCGAAAATGCTGATGATATAGCAGAAAAAATTCGGGGTTACCTTAGTGGAGAATATAATATGGCCGAACAAGGCTTAAATGGATATAACCATGCCAAAGAACATTTTGATAGAAGTAAATTGGCTCTTTCCTACTTGAATGAAATTGAAAAAATAGCTCATAAATAATAAAGTTGTTCAATTAAAAAAATAAACTCCATAAATACTGAAAAAGCAACCTTCCATGAAAAAGAAACTATTAATCATTTTCGGAACAAGACCGGAAGCTATAAAAATGGCTCCGTTGGTCAAGGCATTGCAAAAAGAACCTGATTTTGTTACAAAAGTCTGTGTGACCGCTCAGCATAGAGAAATGTTAGACCAAGTTCTAGCGTTTTTTGATGTTGTTCCAGAGTATGATTTAAATTTAATGCGCCCAGGTCAGAATCTTTATGGCCTAACCGCCAACATAATTACTTCCTTACAGCCTGTTTTGGAAGACTTTGGTCCAGATTACGTATTTGTACATGGTGATACCACCACAACCATGGGAGCAAGTATTGCCGCATTTTACTCAGGCGCCAAAATTTGTCATGTTGAGGCCGGACTAAGAACCTACAACAAACGGGCTCCATTTCCAGAAGAAATAAATAGAACCCTCACAGGACACTTGGCTGATTACCATTTTGCACCAACCGAAAAATCTTTAAATAATCTGCTTAAGGAAAATATTGACAAAGAAAGTATATATATAACCGGCAATACCGTAATAGATGCACTTTTAACAAGTATAGAAAAGGTAAACAAACTTGATGATCCAGAAATAGTAGGCCTGAAAGAAATAATACGTGGTGATAAAATAATATTAGTTACTGGACATAGACGTGAAAATCATGGAGAAGGCTTTATTCGTATTTGTGAAGCACTTAAAAATATTGCTCTTGATAATAAAGATATCCAAATCATTTATCCAGTTCACTTAAATCCTAAAGTACAAAAACCAGTTAAAGAAATATTAGGAGATATTGCTAATATCTATTTAGTTGATCCTTTAAGTTACCCTGCCTTTGTTTGGTTAATGGATAAATCCCATCTAATTATTACAGATAGTGGAGGTGTTCAAGAAGAAGCTCCTAGCTTAGGTAAACCTGTTCTTGTTATGAGAGATACCACGGAAAGGCCAGAAGCCGTTGAGGCTGGCACTGTAATACTTGTTGGAACAGATAAAGAAAAGATTATTCGAGAAACTAATGAATTACTCAACAATAAAGATAAATATTCAAACATGAGCATGTTACATAATCCTTACGGAGATGGACAGGCATGTAATAGAATAGTAGAATACATTAAAAAACTTTAAACAATGCAAAATCCAGAAGTAAATATTCTAGGTCTAGGTTATATTGGTTTACCAACTGCTGCTTTAATAGCAAAAAATGGCACTCATGTACATGGGGTAGATATAAATAAAGATGTCGTAGAAACAATCAACAATGGAAAAATTCATATCGTTGAACCTGATTTAGGAGAAACTGTTTCATACGCTGTTTCAAATGGATTTTTAAGGGCAAGTACAGAGGCAGCATTGGCCAACACGTATTTGATAGTAGTACCAACACCCTTCAAAAATAATCATGAACCAGATATTTCGTTCGTTGAATCTGCTACCGAAAATATCATTCCTCTGTTAAAAAAAGGAGATACATATATCATAGAATCAACCTCACCAGTAGGTACTACTGAAAAAATGATGCATTTGATTTATGAAAAAAGGCCCGAATTAAAAGGAGAAGTTTTCATAGCTTACTGTCCAGAACGGGTGTTACCAGGCAATGTAATGTACGAACTCGTGCATAATGATCGTGTCATTGGTGGAGTTGATGAGAAAAGCACTAAAAAAGCAGTAGAGTTTTATCGAAAATATGTTACCGGAGAGCTACATGAAACTAATGCTAGAACCGCTGAAATGTGTAAACTGGTAGAAAACTCCTCTCGTGATGTACAAATAGCATTTGCAAATGAACTTTCTCTTATTTGTGATAAAGCTGATATCGATGTCTGGGAATTGATTAATTTGGCCAATAAACATCCAAGAGTAAATATCCTACAACCTGGATGTGGGGTTGGAGGACATTGTATTGCCGTAGATCCCTATTTTATAGTTTCTGAATACCCAATGGAATCTAGGATAATTGGAAAAGCCAGAGAAGTAAACAACTACAAATCTTTCTGGTGTGCAGAAAAAATTGTTTCAACAAAACTAGAGTTTGAATTACGCCACGGGAGAAAACCAAAAATCGCTCTTTTAGGATTGGCCTTTAAGCCGGATATAGATGATTTAAGAGAGTCACCTGCCAAGTACATAGTTCAACGTGTATTACAAGATGCCAACAATGAAGACTATTATATTGTTGAACCAAACATTGATAATCATAACATTTTTAAACTTACAGACCTTACTGTTGCCGTGAAGGAGGCAGACATAATAGTAATATTAGTCGCCCACAAAGAATTTAAACAATTAACCGAACTTGAAAATAAAATTGTTTTAGATTTTAGTGGAGCGTTGAAGAAATTATAAATAGAAAACTGTTTAAATCCACATCCTTTACACTCTAAATAAATGAACAATATACTTCTAACATCCGTTGGCCGCAGGGTTAGCTTGGTCAAATTTTTTCAAGACGAATTAAAGGCAATCAACACCAATGGAAAATTGTACGGGACGGATGCAGACCCATTCCTCTCATCAGCTTGTAGAGTGGCAGATGGCTTTTTCAAGGTACCTAGAGTCGATACGGATGATTACATTCAGTTATTGTTGGAGAAGTGCAAAAAATTCAATATCTCACTAATTATCCCCACTATCGATACCGAACTTTTGGTCTTGTCCAAAAACAAATCCATATTCGAAGAAAACAACATAAAGGTTGTGATTTCCGATATTGATCTTATTAAAAAATGTAGGAATAAAAGATTGACACACGAACTGTTCCAATTAAAAGGAATTGGGGTCGCAAAGGAATATGACAAATCGGATTTTAAACTGCCGATGTTTATCAAACCCTATGATGGTAGTAGGAGCGTGGAT
The DNA here is from genome assembly GCF_040148835.1 of Allomuricauda sp. NFXS6. Taxonomy (NCBI): domain Bacteria; kingdom Pseudomonadati; phylum Bacteroidota; class Flavobacteriia; order Flavobacteriales; family Flavobacteriaceae; genus Allomuricauda; species Allomuricauda sp. NFXS6. Next base: position 14,166 of record NZ_JAGEMG010000006.1, read on the forward strand.
ACTTTTATCATTAATAGTAAAGAAGAATTGACCGAGTACCATTTTGAAAACGAAAAATTAATGTTCTTGGAATATTTGGACCACACAAAATATGATGAATATACTTGCGACCTTTACTATAACACTAAAGGCGTTCTGATTTGTGCAGTCCCAAGACAAAGACTTTTAGTAAGAGATGGAGAGGTAAATAAAGGGTTGACCAAGAAAAATAGATTGGTTCCTTTTTTAAAGGAACACATGGGTAAAATCGAAGGTGCACAAGGGTGCCTGACGACCCAATTTTTTATGGAAAAGGAAACCAACGAAATTTACGGAATAGAAATAAACCCCCGCTTTGGGGGTGGGTTTCCCCTTACCTATCTTTCAGGAGCCAATTTTCCGAAATGGATCATAAAAGAATATATGTTGGGAGAAGAAATCAACTCTTTTTATAATGACTGGGAAGATGATTTGTTAATGTTGAGATACGATTCAGAAGTATTGGTACATGGATATAAAAGTTAACAAAAATACCGCCCTAGTATTCGATCTGGACGATACCTTGTACAATGAAATTGACTTTTTAAAATCTGCCTACAGGGAAATAAGCGCCACATTGGATCCTTTAAAAAAGGATATGCTCTTTGTTAAGATGTTTTCCTTATATAGATCTGGGGAAAATGCCTTTGAATATCTTGTAAAAAACTATGGGGCGGATTCTATTCAAATACTTAATCAATATAGAAACCATGTTCCGTTGATACAGCCTTTCCCAGGTGTGCAAGAATTGTTCTTGCAAATAAAGGAAAAGAATGGTAAAATCGGCGTTGTGACCGATGGGCGGGAAAGTACCCAGATCAATAAACTCAAAGCATTAGGGCTGTTTGGACAAATCGATCATTTGGTGATTTCGGAAACTGTGGGACAAGAGAAACCAAGCTTGAAAAACTTTAAAGTTGTGGAGAATTATTTAAGGGTAAAGGATTATTATTATTTCGGCGATAATTTTAAAAAGGATTTTATTGCCCCATTAAAATTGGGATGGCAAACGGTCGGTCTTATGGACAATGGTATGAACGTTCATTGCCATAATCATGTATTTATGGAAGACGGACCACAAAAATTGATCAATTCGTTAAAAGAAATCAATATAATATAGCTTTTACCTTAAGTATTGGTATTAAATCGAATTCTTTGCCAAAAGAATTAAAATGAGTTTAGCTTTATCGTACGTTAGAGCTGCTGTATAGTTTGTCTTTACAAAATCCATGATATAAAAGGGTAATTGCAAAATACAATTAAAAAAAAATGTATCCTTTACTTAAACGGTTATTCGATCTATTACTTTCATCTTTTCTTCTTGTTATTACACTACCAATAACATTATTAACGGGAATTATTCTATTCATTTCAGATAGGGAAAACCCCTTCTTTGTCCAAGAAAGACCTGGTATGAACGAGGAGATTTTTAAAATCATCAAGTTTAAGACCATGAACAATAAAAAGGATAGTAAAGGGAATTTGCTTCCCGACAAGGACCGACTTACCGCTCTGGGCAAAACCGTGCGAAAATTATCCATCGACGAACTGCCCCAATTGATAAACATACTCAAGGGAGATATGAGCTTTGTTGGGCCCAGGCCACTGCTAAAATCCTATTTGCCCTATTATTCCAGAGATGAAAAACTAAGACATACCGTAAAACCAGGTATAACAGGTTTGGCACAGGTTTCGGGACGAAATTTTTTGACATGGGACAAAAGGATGGCAAAAGATATCGAATATGTGAAAAACCAGTCATTTAAAACCGATTTAAAAATACTTCAAATGACTTTCTTAAAAGTAATCAGGCAAGAAGATATTGTTGTGGACCCGAATTCTCATATGGTAGACTTTATAACCTATAAAAATAATTTAAAAAAAGCATAACTTTTGATCATGTAATCAAAATCAATTCTTATGTTAAGAAATACAATGTACAATCGTAAACAACTTTTGCTTTGGTAAACAACTACATCAACTATTCAAACCACAAACACCCAATGAACATCGATCAATTAATGTTGGAAGTTATTGATTTAAGTATAGAAAAGGACCAATTGACATATCGCGGGATTGTTTCTTCAAAAGAGTTCCACAATCCATACTATCACATAGAATATCTACGGCGCCATTTGACCAATACCAAAAAGCTTGTAGTCTTTCTCTTGATGGAAAAGGAATCTTGTGTAGCCTTGTTACCGATGATTTTGAATCCTATTCCCAATACCGATTTCTGGGATGCGACTTCTCCCTACGGTTACAATGGACCACTTTTCAAAGATTTCGAAAATCATGGTCAAATAGCTTCCCTATGGGGAAAAGTGGACCAATGGTACAATGACAACAACATAGTTACAGAGTTTGTTCGGTTCAGCCTCAATAACAACCATATAGGCTACACGGGCAATTGCAATAAAACCCTAAAAAATGTATGTGGTACCCTAAAGGAGAATTTTGAGATTCAATGGGAATTTTTTGGTAGAAAAGTCAGGAACAATTATCGAAAAGCCCTATCATTTGGCCTTTCTTTTACATTATTTGATCAAGAAAAAATCACGAAAACAGTAATCGATGAATTTTATGACATCTATTACAAAACAATGTTACGGAACAATGCTTCCAAATTTCTGTTTTTTTCGGCGGATTTCTTTTACCATCTTGTTTTGGAAAACAAACAGGATTTTACCATTGGGATGGTCTATTTAAACAATAAAGCTATCTCAACAGAACTTCATATCCACTACCAAAATACCGTGTATGCATTCTTAGGGGGTACCGATTCGGATTTTTTTCATACCAGACCAAACGACTACTTGCGCGTAGAGATTATAAAATGGGCCATTCAAAACAAAAAAGAAAGGTATATACTGGGAGGCGGTATAAAAGATGATGATGGACTATATAAAAGCAAAAAAGCCTATTTCCCGAAAGACGAGGACTGCATTTTTTATACTGGAAGAAAAGTAGTGAACAAAAAAGTATATTGCGATTTGGTGAAAAAGGTATTGGAGGAAAAGCCCGATCTCAAGGACGACACTTACTTCCCACTTTATAGAAAGCCCTAATGCAGCTAAACAATACCTTTACCTGCTGGTGTTAGTATTGCCCTGATTTTTCAAATCTTCAGAAATGACCTTGGCCACTACATCCCTGCCATGATCGTTCCAATGTTTCATCGGGTCATATTTAATTATGGTGTTCTTGTCCGATTTTTTTAAAAGTGTGCCAAAATCAATATACCGATATCCCCAGACATCACAGTATGTTAAAAATGATTGGCTCGTATTGGCCTGATCTATTAAAAAAACCGTTTTCTCCTTATCCATAGGATATGTTTTCAGTAGAATGGCCAGATTTTCCATGTACTCTTCATCTTTATTTTCCTCTACTGCTTCAGTTTTATCCTCTTTTTCCCCACCCTTAACGAAACTCATCAGTTTTCCAGGCAGTTCCGTCAATGGGGCAACCAGTCCAATCCCTTTTAGATAGGAAAGCAACTTGACCTCCCTTTTAATTTTAAATGCCAAACTATTCTCCAAATTGGCCCTAGTATGCACCGTGTAGTTCTTCCTTTTTAAATCCTCATCAAATTTTAGATAAATGTAAATTACGTCGATAAGTTTCATTTTTTCTTTGAACTGATGTATCAAATGTAATTGATCGGCTAAATCATTCCCAGAAAAACCATACTCGTATACGGCTATTTTACGGTTGAGGTTATTTTCTATTTTTTTTCCAATGGAATTATCATAATCCTGATGCAAGCCTTCAATAAAAGAATCACCTATCAGGGCAACTTCAAAGTCTTGCGCTGTTGGAGCAAATTCCCGGAACGAATTAAATCCCGATTGATTAATACGGTAGTCGGAAAAATGCATTCTTCTGTTCCCTACCACAAAAGAGCCGGATTGTCCTGGAACATAGTTAACAACCGCATTGTCATTTAGTGTTACAATAGGGTATTCAAAATACAAATGGAAAACCCTGATCAAAATTTCAAGGACCAAGACCATCAAAAAACCATAAACAATAATCCTTCCCAACAACTTTTTCATAGCCTAAAATTGAAAATATACAAATGAGCGATTGTTCAAGGTGTCGTCATAAAACAACAATAATAAGAAAACTGTTAAGGTGTACATGGCGAACCTAACATATCTGGACTTAAATTTGAAAGGGTTCCTTTCATCTTTCCGAATTCTATATTCATATATCAAAAAGAATAGCAAAAGGACAAAATAGTCCACCATTCTATAGCCCAATGGATGCTCGTAAGTGCCCAAACTGAATTCCAAGAACATCCTTTGAAGATATATAAAAGCGTCTTTAAGTGTTTCGCTTCGGAAAAACACCCAGCCTATTAGAACCAAGAAAAAAGTAATTAACATTTGGAATCCTTCCAGAAAGAAATTCTTTGCGGAACTTAATAAATCTATATTCTCCAAATGGTTGCGATTAATATTTAGATAAAATAAAGGAAGGAACAACAAAGCATGATAAAGCCCCCAGACCACGAAGGTCCAATTGGCGCCATGCCATAACCCACTCACTAAGAAGATTACAAAAATATTACGCGCCGCTTTTGGTCTACCAACTCTAGAGCCACCTAAAGGTATGTATAGATAGTCCCTAAACCAAGTAGAGAGGGAAATGTGCCAACGTCTCCAAAACTCTGCAATACTTCTAGAGAAGTAAGGAAACTTAAAATTAGACATCAATTCAATACCAAATAACTTAGCAGTACCGATGGCAATATCGGAATAGCCGGAAAAATCACAATATATCTGAAAAGCAAAAAAAATAGATCCTAAAATCAATGTGGAAGAAGGATACACTTCGTAATTCAAAAATATATCATCGACCATGAGTGCCAAAGAATCCGCTATGGCCACTTTTTTGAACAACCCCCAAAGTATAAGCTTTAAGCCCTCTACCGCCCGTTTATATTTAAATTTTTTAATCCCCTCGATTTGGGGCAACAAGTGGGACGCCCGCTCTATCGGTCCGGCAACCAGTTGTGGAAAAAAAGCAACATAAGTAGCAAATGCCCAAAAATTATTGGTTGGTTTCAATTTACCCTTGTGGATATCCAACGAATACGAAAGTGTTTGAAATGTGTAAAAGGAAATTCCTACAGGAAGTATGACGTTCAATGCCCATACATTTGTTATTTCCGCTCCAAAAAATGAAAAAGAGGCAACAAAAGAATCAACAAAAAAATCGAAATACTTAAAAAACCCAAGTAGTCCAATATTGAAAACAATGCTCACCCATAGCCATCTGCTTTTGTTTTTGTCGTCCGAGCTTTTATATATGGCCTTCCCGATATAAAAATCTACCAAAGTAGAGAGGATAATCAGGGTCAAAAACCGGTAATCCCACCAACCGTAAAAAATATAACTCGCTACAAAAAGAATGGCATTCTGTACCTTGGAATTCCTTTTTCCTAAAAACCAAAATAGTATAAATACAATAGGCAGGAATACGAAAAATTCCAGGGAATTGAAAAGCATGTTGTTATTTCTTGGTCAAAACGTAATTACCAATTACCAAACTGTCCAGACCTGTAGACCAAAAACAACGAATGGCATCAACAGGGGACTCCACAACCGGTTCTCCTTGAATATTAAAACTTGTGTTCAAAACTACCGGTACCCCAGTTTTATCACCAAGCTTTTTTATTACATCATAATATCTAGGGTGCAAGTCTTTTTTAACCGTCTGTAAACGAGCACTACCATCCACATGGGTAACGGCTGGAATCACAGACTGCTTTTCGGGCAGCACGTTACATACTTTGAGCATAAAAGGGGCTTCAACTTCCAGATCAAAAAATTCGTCCTTTGCCTCTACAATGGCTGAAGGAGCAAAAGGTCTATACGCTTCCCTGAATTTCACCTCCGAATTGATTTTGTCTTTCATGTCCGGTATAGCAGGGTTAGCCAATATACTTCGACTACCCAATGCCCGTGGACCAATTTCCATCGCACCTTGAAACCAACCTATAATTTGACCTTCTTCCAACAAAGAAGCGGCTTTTTCACAAATATCCTCATGATATTCGTATGGCAATTTTGCGCCCTTAAGTACTTTTTCTATTTCCTCGTTGGTATAACTGGTTCCTACATAAGGATTTTCATGGACAAAGTTACGTTCTTTGCCAAAAAGACCATTGTAAAGGTAATATGCAGCTCCAATAGCAGTACCATTATCACCGGCTGCGGGCATAACGTACACGTCCTTAAACTTACTTTCGCGGACAATACGTCCATTCATTACACTATTAAGGGAAACACCTCCAGAAATTACCAGATAATCCGCCTTTGTTTTTTCATGGAGAATTTCGCATATTTCCAATACCCGGTCCTCCAAAACTCTTTGAAAAGCAGCTGCCACATCCATATGACGTTTTTCGAATGGTTCTGGGTGTTTCCTGTTCGGTCCAAATATTTTATGGAACTTTGGAGAAAGTCTTCTCCAATGCATATTTTGAAAATTAAAATAACTTAAATCAAAGTGAAGTTGACCATTCTTATCCACACTGACCATTTTACCAACTTCTTCTTTATAAACTTCAGGATCGCCCATTGGGGCCAATCCCATTGTTTTGCCCTCGTCATAGCTAGTCCTAAATCCGCAGAACTGTGTAACTGATTCATAAAAAGAACCTAGGGAATGTGGAAAAAAGCTTTCGCCCAAACATTCTATCTTGTTTCCCTTACCATGCCCCATCCATGTTGTAGCCCACTCACCGGATCCATCAATACCCAAAAGAGCGGCCTCTTGATAAGGTGAAACAAAAAATGAACCTGGTGCATGACTAAAATGATGGGGAATAAAATGAACTTTAGGTCCATTCTTCTTACTCTCCCAATGGTATTTGAACCAATTCCAGAACCCTTTCTGTTTGTTATAGGCATGTACAAACTCATGGTTTACAAAAGGTTTGAATCGCTTAAGGTTACCCATTAGATGCCATAACTTCTTACCAAGGTTATGAGTAGGCTTAATGGAAACCGCAATATGGTCAATATCATCATAGGTTAGGTTGGCCATTTTTAGGCAACGATCTACTGCCATTTGAGGGAATACACGGGTGTGCTTGTCTCTGTTCAATCTTTCTTCTTCAATTGCAGCAATTAGCTTACCATCGACTACAATACATGCGGTTGAATCGTGAAAATAATAATTTAAGCCTAGTATGACCATGAGTGATTGTTGTTAAACTGTAGTATAAAAACCTTTGGTTAATTTTATTAACAGATTGAAAATAAAACCTTTTTTTATAGTGGATTTAGAATATCGATAAAACTTGATTTTAATCGGTAATACACCAAAATCAAAACTGCTCAATCACAAAATCCGACCTCCTGTTCTTGGAATGCTCTTCTTCGGTACAACGAACACCATCCGTACACTTGTTGGTCAATCGGGTCTCTCCATAGGCCTCATGACTGATTCTATCCTCCGCAATTCCTTTGGAAATAACATATTCAACGGTGCGTTCGGCGCGACGCTCCGAAAGCCATTGGTTATACTTTTTGGTACCCCTTGAATCGGTGTGGGCCGTGATTCTGATTTCCAATCCGGGTTCGTCGTTCATAATGGCCACTAATTGGTCCAACAATTCCTTGTCATTCGAAGTCAAGTACGACGAGTTCAGTTTGAAATACACATTCCCCAATTCATTGATCTTGTTCTGAAGTACAGCTCTTCGTGCATCTTCAGTATCTTTTTTGGCCTTTTCTGCAGCGGCAAGCGCGGCGGCCTCTTTTTCTTTTTGTAGTCGCTCCGCCAGCAATCTAGCTTCCTCTTCAGCTTTGGCTATGGAGTCCTGAACCCTTTGTTGTTCTTTTTCCATTTCCTGCAACAAGGCCAATTTCTCAGCTCCCTTTCTGGAAAGCCCTTTATCCACATCGAACCTATAGGCCACACCTACGGCATGTTGCACATGGTTTGAAGCATTATCCAAATTCATGGCCCACTTACCCGTGGAGTTAAAGTCAATACCCCAATGATCAGAGAACCATGTTCTAAAACCTAAAACAGCATTATAAGTTCCCCTACCTTGATTGTTGGCATCGGTATAACCAGCTCCAATTCCAATATAAGGGTCAAAAAATCCGGTTTCCCCCAAGATCATGTTCAAATCGTAACTCACCCTAAAATCAAGTCCCCAATAATCAATATCCTCGGGGTTGACAACATTATCAACTATTTTCCCTTCTTTGTATCGGTTGTAAGAACCAATGGCTTCCAATCCAATTCCATTTTTAAAATAACGGCCTATGCTCGCTCTCGATGGATAAGGCACCATGTTCCAGGCCCTATCAATATCGAAAAGTTTACCGAATTCATCTCCGGAATCATCTATAGCATTGGCTCCAACGGTAACCAACCAATAGCTTTGGACAATACTGTCCTTTTTGGTCCATTCAACGTCTTGGGCAAAGGTCAAGGTGAAAGAAAAAATAGCCATGACCAGCATGGTCAAAGGTTTTGAAATATTCATTGTATTCGATTTGAGGTTATCGACTTCAAAGCTATGTCAAGCTTTTAAAAAAGGAAACTTTGCACTTTAAAGTGCGCTTATTTTCGACGAGAAGTAACAAGAACTTTAAAAGCCCTATTGATCTACCCTTTGAAAAGTGATGGTTTTATCGACCAAGGGCAATTTGTATAGGTAAAATGGAAAATAAATTGGCTGTACCGTTGATTCTCCGTTCTTTTCCTTCTCCAGAACTTCCAAGGCAATCGTCATCCCCTGATCGGTCTCTTTCAATTTGGATAATACCGGTATTTTTTCTCCTCTTTGTTCACCCAAGCACAGCAAAACCAGTATGTGTTGTGAGAAATCGACCGTCGGTACGGGAAGCCCCGGTTTTCTGGTCTGGTTTATTTGGGAATAGAATTTCCGCAACGATTTTGTATCACGAATCACCCGAGTTTCAAAGGAATCAATATTGGTAAAGTTATCATGGTCCACCAAAACCAAATCCTCAATCTCCTCCCCTACTGACGCGGCACCTTCTTTTTGGGCCTTACAGGAGAGCAAACAGGTCAACGCTATGAATACAATGTATCTAATGGCTAAAAGGTATTTTTAAAACGGGATTTAAAGGCCTTCTCATAAAGGTCCTCGTACAACGGCAGAATATGGACAATATCAAATTTGGAAGCCACATTGAACGCATTTTCCTTGAACTTCTCCAAAGTATCATCATCCTTAAGGATTTCAATGGCTTTGGCCGACATGGTGTCCACATCGCCAACATCGGCCAAATATCCGGAGACACCATCAATGTTTACTTCCGGTATACCTCCGGTATTACTGGAAATTACGGCTACCTTGTTGATCATGGCTTCCAATGCCGCCAGACCAAAACTTTCTGTTTCTGAGGGTAGTAGAAACAGATCGGAAAAACAAAGAATCCTATCGATCTCGTTACTATTGCCCAAGAACAGCACCTTGTCCTTTAGTCCCAACGAATCACATAAATCTTCGGCCTTCTCCTTTTCTGGCCCTTCACCCACCATGATAAGCTTTGCGGGCATTTCTTTTTGAATACGATGGAATATTTTAACAACATCCGGAATCCGTTTGACCTTTCTAAAATTACTGATATGGGTAATGATCCGTTCGTCTTCCTTCGCCATCATGGTGCGCTGGCAATCGGTGTAATTGTTTTTGTACTTGGTAGTTTCAATAAAATTGGGGATGACCTCGATATCCTTTTCAATATCAAAAAGTTTCAAGGTCTCCACTTTTAATGCTTCCGAAACCGAAGTCACCACATCGGATTTATTTATACTGAAGGTAACTGCCGGCTTGTAAAATGGATGCTTGCCCACCAAAGTAATATCGGTTCCGTGCAAGGTGGTGATCATAGGGATAAAAATACCATACTCTTGAAGCATTTTTTTTGCCATATAACCTGCATACGCGTGCGGAATGGCATAATGTACGTGCAACAATTCGATGTCATGCTGTTTGATGGTATCCACCAACTTACTGGAAAGTGCGAGCTCGTAGGGTTGATAATGGAACAACGGATATTCCGGTACATGCACCTCATGAAAATGGATGTTGTTACCCAAAAGCTCCAATCGTACAGGCTGACGGTAGGTGATAAAGTGTACTTCGTGACCTCGCTCTGCAAGGGCAATACCCAATTCCGTGGCAACAACACCACTACCGCCAAAGGTTGGGTAACACACAATTGCTATTTTCATAAGACAAATCTAAGGCAATATTTATTACCTAATTAATAATGGAATCATAAATGGCCTGCTGAATACGTGTTCGCAAACCCGACTTTATCAACAAAGTATTGGTCGCGGACGGATAGGTTCTGTTCGACAGAAAAACATATACAATTTCTTCATCCGGGTCCGCCCATGTATAGGTACCAGTAAAACCACTGTGCCCAAAACTTTTTCTGGACACACAACCGCAAGTAGGGCCCTTTTCCTCTAACTGGGGCTTATCAAAGCCAACGCCCCTTCTCACCTTCTTGTTACAGAAATAGCAGGTATTGAACCTTTTTACCGTACGTGCGTTAAAAAACCGCTCCCCTCCATAATAACCGCCCTGCAAGTACATTTGCATAATCTTGGCAACCTCGTTCGCTGTGCTGAACAATCCTGCATGACCACCGACACCACCTTGCATGGCCGCTCCCATATCGTGAACATAGCCCTGCACCGTCTGATATCTAAAATAGTCGTCTTCCTCCGAAGGAACTATCGCTTCTTTTGGAAATTTTTTCAACGGATTGAATGTAGTTCGCTGTAAACCCAATGGCCTGTAGAGAAATTCATCGACCAATTCATTAATGGGTCTTTTATAGGTATCCTCAATATACTCTTTAAAAACATAGTAACCGACATCACTGTATCGGTACCGGTTGGATTTTAAGCTTTGTCTTCCAATCCTATTGTAAATGGAATCCTTATAGGACCTGGTCAGGTATAAGTGCTCTGCCACTTTATATGGAAAAGCTTCCGAAGGGTTTTGTCGGTAAAATTCATTGGAAGGCTTTCTGTCCTTGGTCAAAGTATCCAAATAAAAAGCGATCCAAGACGGTAATCGGCCGTAATGGGACAATGCCTTCAATACTGAAACATCCTTTAACTCGGTATCGTCGTATTCGGGAATCAGGTCTTTAAAGGTATCGTTCAAGGCAATCTTGCTCTCTTCTTCCATCTTCATGATCATGGGCAAGGTGGACAAGATCTTGGTCAACGAAGCCAAATCGTAAATGGATTCATCGGTAATCCCATGCTCCGATTGATAGGTCGGTTTTCCAAAATTCTTGTTGTAAATCACCTTTCCCCTACGGGCAATCAACACCTGCGCTCCGGGAAACATCAAAGAATCCAATCCGTTATGAACAAGGGTGTCCACTTCTGACAGCATCTCGGAACTCATACCAACCCGCTCGGGAACACTGTATCCCAAGCGTTGAATGGCTTGTACATCAACACCCGTGCCTACTGGAAATTCACCATGGGCCGATACGGGGAGTTTACCTGTAGCTCCAATCGCCCCAAATATAACTTCAGCTACCTTTTTCTGGGCAATGTCATTGTTCTGATATCCTACTACTACACCATCCATCGTATCAAAGTTGAGAATGTCCAGCAAGGCATATGGTCTGGCAAACAAAGCCAGAATGGTATTGCTTGTCCGTAATCGTGAAATTTCTTCCAGCCAAAAACGCTCATTTTTGGAAAATTTATATCCTTTCCATGGACTCGAATTATCTTTATGCAAACCAATAATAACCAGGTTGAACTTTGCCAGTTCCTTTTTGTACTCAGCAATATCCTTGGCCTTTATGTGGGTCACTTCATAATATTTGTTCAATGCGGCATGAAAAGGGGCGCCGGAATCGTCTCCAAAATGCACATAAGCAATTTTCTTATTGTCCAGTTTTTTGATGGGCATTAACGAGAAATTATTCTTGGTAACCGTAATGGCCGCTTCAATGGCCTCTTCATAAACCACATCGTTTTCGATGCTGTTTAAATCCTCGTGCAAGTTTTCCAAATCCACAGCTTGATACTTATACAGCCCTGCTTTGTATTTGGCCATCAATATTTTTTTGACGGATGCTGACAGTCGCTCTTCGGTAATAAGGCCCGACTGATATGCCTCAATAAACTTTTCTTTCGCTTTTAGCACATTCTCTGGCATCAAAAGCATATCGTTACCCGCCAAAAAGGCTTTGAGCTCTACCTCCCCCTCTGGGGCGAACTGGGATACGGCCTTCATGTTCAAGGCATCGGTAATGACCAGACCTTGAAAGCCCATCCGATTTTGCAGTACTTCCGTGACAATGTTTTTGGACAATGTTGAGGGATGCCCTTCTCGAGATTCCAAACTTGGCACATCCAAATGCGCCACCATTATGGAACTCAATCCTGCTTCCATTGTTTTTTTGAAGGGATAAAGTTCGATAGAATCCAAGCGTTCAACCGAGGAATTGATAATCGGCAAGGATTTATGCGAATCCGTGGCAGTGTCTCCATGCCCTGGAAAGTGTTTGCCGCTGGAAAGTACCCCCGCCTTTTCCATTCCCCGAACAAAGGCACGCCCCTTTTGGGCCACATTTTTAGGGTCCTCACCAAAAGAACGGTTTCCTATGATCGGGTTTTCCGGGTTGTTGTTCACGTCCAAGTCCGGTGCAAAATTGATATGCACCCCCAGACGTTTGGCATGTTTTCCGATTTGATAGCCTACCTTTTCTACAATGGCACTATCCTGTATCGCTCCCAAAGTCATATTCCATGGAAAGGCATAGGTTGAGTCCAAACGCATGGCCATGCCCCATTCGGCATCAGAACCGATGAGCAATGGTACTTTGGAAACAGCTTGGTATTCGTTGGTCAGTTTGGCCTGTTGAACAGGTCCTCCCACTAAAAAGATGACCCCTCCAATACGTTGCTCCTGAATTAAGCTTTTTACTCTGTCCGTTGCCGATTTGCCTTGGTTGGATGCAACGCTTACCATAAATAACTGTCCTATACGCTCTTGCAAGGACATATTGGCATATTGGTTCTCCACCCAAGCCGTTTGTGGCACGGAGTCTTTGACAACCAACGGGTTAAATTGCCCGATGGCGTGAAAACAACATAGTAGTAAAAGAGGGAGGTAGCGATTTATCCGCATAAAATCTTGTCTAAGACCTGAACTTATTGCCGATAAAAATATTGTATTTCATCGAGGAATGCATAGAAATTAAGATAAATTAAGAATTTTGCTATACAAATCTGGAGTGCCAACTTTCACTGGCGGGTACTTCCCAATGCTCTAAATATTCTTGTTTGGTGGCCACCAAATTATTAAAGACAACAGTGTTGGCCGAAACAGATTTGGCCTTTGCCATCTTTTTAAAATCCTTCAGTGGTTTATAAGCGATATATTCTCCTTGTTTGTAGGAAACATTCATTCGGTCTAGCAGCTCCACATTGTATTTCTGTTCCAAGGTTTGAATAAAATGTACGGAGGCATCAATGGAACAACCCGAAGCACTGACATTGGTCTGGTCCAGCCCGATTACGATAAAGCGTTTGTATTTTATTTCGAAGCCTGCATTGAGATTGCTGCCATGGGCCGTCCATTCTTTGAGGAAAGCCGTTAAGCTATCTTCCAACTCGTTCAATTCTTCTTCCGTAAAACTCCTGTTGGCCTGATAAATCCAAATTCTGGAGTGGTCTGGCAATTCATTAAAATCCACTAGCATATTTTTTTTCTTTTCGGTCTCGACTTTAGTTTATCCTGGCTTGGTCGAAGGGCTCGACCTGACATTTCTACATTAATTTTATAATCCTTGGGAATTCGCCAATAATTCAGCTACATCCAAAACAATGACACTATCTTCTTTTTCGTGTGCTTTTATCCCATCTGTCATCATGGTATTGCAGTATGGGCAACCCGTCGCAATAATATTGGGATTGGTCTCCAAAGCTTCTTTGGTACGCAATACATTTACATCCATATCCCCTTTTTCTGGCTCTTTGAACATTTGTGCACCCCCTGCTCCACAACATAGGGCTGTTTTTTTATGGCGTTTCATCTCCACCAATTCTGCATTGGTCTTGGTCAGCAATTCCCTCGGTGCATCAAAAATGGAATTGGCCCGTCCCAAGTAACAGGGATCGTGAAAAGTGATTCGCTTTCCTTTGTATCCTTCTCCTTCTATTTGTAAACGCCCGTTATCTATAAGCTCCTTTAAATATTGCGTGTGGTGGACCACCTCATAGCTACCTCCCAGACTTGGATACTCGTTTTTTATGGTGTTAAAGGAATGTGGGTCACAAGTTACGATGCGTTTTATTTCATATCCATTCAACAATTCAATGTTCATCATGGCCTGCATCTGGAACAAAAATTCATTTCCGGCCCTTTTCGCCACATCACCCGTTGAGCTTTCCTCAGGCCCCAAAACGGCAAAATCAACATTGGCTTTGTTCAACAGCTTCACAAAGGCCCTGGAAATCTTTTTGGCACGGTCGTCGTAACTGCCGGCAGACCCTACCCAAAACAATATTTCCGGTTGTTTGCCCTCCGCCATAAACTCCTGCATGGTCTTCACCTTCAATTGTTCACTCATAATGTTTGATTTATTCGTTTACCCAGTTTAAACGGTCCATTTGATTGTAAGGCCAAGGGGCACCGTTGTTCTCGATGTTGGACATCATATTGTTCAACTCTGTAGGTGCGGCCGATTGCTCCATGACCAGATATCTGCGCATTTCCACAATAATGGACAAGGGGTCTATGCTTACGGGACATGCTTCCACACAGGCATTGCAGGTAGTGCAGGCCCAAAGTTCCTCCGTTGTGATGTAATCGCCCAATAATTCCTTGCCATCGGGAACAAACTTTCCTTTATTGGCATCTATATTCTTGCCCACTTCCTCCAAACGGTCGCGGGTATCCATCATTATTTTTCTGGGCGATAATTTTTTTCCGGTCTGGTTTGCAGGGCACTCTGAGGTACAGCGCCCGCATTCGGTGCAGGTATATGCGTTCAACAACTGCACCCAGTTCAGATCCATAACATCGGAGGCCCCGAATTTTTCGGGTTCTGCTGCTTCATCTTCCGCTGGTGCGGCGTACGGGTCAGCATCGGGATCCATCATCAGTTTCACCTCTTTGGTGACGGATTCCAGATTATTGAACTGTCCCTGTGGCTGTGTTTTTCCGTAGTAGGTATTGGGAAAAGCCAAAAGGATATGTAAATGTTTTGAATAATATAGATAGTTCAAGAAAGCAAGTATTCCCAGAATATGCAGCCACCAAGCTGTGCGTTCCACCAAAATCAAAGAGGACTCGGAAAGACCTTCAAATAAGGGGACAATATACTGGCTCACGGGGAAAGCTCCCGCCTGTGCGTAGTGGTCCACGCCCAATTGCTGCAATTGATAGTCCGCAGCGTTCATCGTCAAAAACAAGAGCATCAGAACAAACTCGATGTACAGAATCAGGTTGCCATCAGTCTTGGGCCAGCCTTTCATCTCGGGCTTTATGAACCTTTGAATACGGATAATATTTCTTCTGACCCAGAAAACAACTACCGCCACGATGACCAACAGGGCCAAGATTTCAAAAGAACCGATTAAAAAGTTGTAGACCGCACCAAGGGGTGAAAACAGCCTGTGGGTACCAAATAGTCCATCAAGAATAATTTCCAGCACCTCGATATTGATGATGACAAAACCAACATAAACGATGATGTGCATTAAACCCGCAACTGGCCTTACCACCATTTTGGTCTGCCCCAGGGCTATTTTTGTCATATTTTTCCACCGTTGTGACTTGTTGTCGCTCACGTCCACATCTTTACCGAGTTTAATGTTACGGGACAACTTTTTTACATTGCGGGCAAAAAAACCAATGCCCACAATAAGGGCTACGGCAAATATGATATTGGGCAAATATTCCATTTATTGATTTTCTTTTTGTTGAATAGAATCCAGCTGCTCGGCCGGGTCGTTCTCCGGAAGCGTATATTCCTTTTGCTTTTTGCCGAACACTGAAACATTTACATAGCGTTTTGGGTTGAGCCTAAAATCCTGTAACAAAAGATCCAACTCCTTGGATGCCTCGGCCAGATTGTCGTATAGGGCATCGTCTTGATGCAGTTTCCCCAAAGATCCCTCGCCCCTTTCAATCTTGGCCAATATGGCGTTCAATTTATTGATGGTAGTTTTGAACTCCGTTAATGTACCCCCTAAGTCTGAATTTACAAGCGAATCCGAAAGTTTTGAAAAGTTTGAGGTGATATGACTCACATTTTTTAAAGAGCTATCCAATTGCATTTTATTGTTGTCGAGCAAAAGGTTCAGATTATCGGCGCTGCCTTTAAAGGATGTTACCACTTGGTTCAATGAGGCTATGGTCTGTTGCAGTTGCTTTTTTGTGGGGTCGTCCAAAATCTGGTTGAAATTCATCAGTAAAGTATCAGCATGGGATACCGCTCCCTCAATCTTCATCTGGAGTGGGGTCAATTTTTGCTGTACCAATTCCGTTATTCCAGGTTTTATTTTGGATTGCAGTGTGTCTCCTGATTTAGCTATAGGAGCTTTATCAAAAACAGGGACGATTTGAACAGCTTTTCCTCCAATGATACCGGTGTCAAAAAGTTCGGCTATACTATTTTCTGAAAACTCGAAATCATTGTTTACGGTTAAGGTAACAAGCAGTTTTCCTGAATCATCTTTGAAGCGGATATCGGTAATATTGCCCACATTGAATCCATTTATGGAAACCTGGGTTCCGGGCTGTAGCCCACCTACATTATCGTAAACAGCGTAAAATGTCTTGTTGTTTTCAAAAAGAGGAGAGGATTTTAAGTAGCTAAGCCCAAAAATAAAGGCCACGATTCCAGCGACTACGATAATCCCAGTTTTAATTTCCCTGGATAGTTTCAAAAGATTCGGTTTATGGTTTTAACAAATTTAGGAATAATTATAACAAGAGTGCTTTTGGAAATGAATCTACTTCAACGCATCCGTTATCGGTACCCTGACCCCATCTTTGTACGCCACGATGTATGATGTGGTATAGCCCTGGGCATCTGCATCTTTTTTTAACTGCTTTGCCGCTTCAAAGGTATTGGCATTGCCATACATATAACGAAACATGTTCTTGTACGGCTCTTTGGACAGCTCATTTAAACCATTAAAGTTGCTTCCATTCAATGGAATGTTTTTTCCACTGGCCATTAATTGTACTTTAAAGACTACCCCGTTGCTCTCTGCTTTCTTTTCTTCCGCGACCTGAACTTCCTCTTGTTTCACGGGCTGCTCGTCATTTACAGGCTCGTCCACTTTAGTGGTCCCGGCCGGCACATTAACCGCTGCTTCGACCTCTTCAATCTTAGCGGTTTCGGCAACTGGCTGAGCTATGGCAAAGCCCATATCCTCTTTATAGGCCAGTACTGCATTGGCAATGGCCTTTCCCATTTCGTCCTGTCCTTTTTTGGAGTTCAGGTAGCTTCCTTCGTTCTTATTAGTCAAAAAGCCTGCTTCCACTAAAACGCTGGGCATAAAGGTTTGGTGCAGTACAATAAAACCCGCTTGTTTCACTTTTCTATCCTTTCGTTTGAGCTCTTTTGTAAAATTATCTTGCAGTTTTTTGCCCAATTGTATGCTTTGATCCAAAAACTCTTCTTGCATAATGGTTAGTCCGATTACCGATTCGGGAGAGTTAATATCGTACTCCGCATATCGCTGCTCATAGTCATCTTCCAAATAGATTACGGAGTTTTCTTTTTTGGCTACCTCAAAATTTTGACGATTGGCGTGCAATCCCAGTACATAGGTTTCTGTTCCGTAGGCATCGGAATTGTGCGCATTGCAATGCACCGATACAAAAAGGTCGGCATTGGCCTGATTGGCGATCTCTCCTCGTTGGAACAGATCTACAAAAGTGTCATCGCTTCGCGTGTAGACCACTTCGATATCCGGATGTTTTTCTAGTTCCTTGCCTACTTTTAATACAATGGCCAAGGCAATTTTCTTTTCCAAATACCCATTTCCAATATTCCCTGGGTCGTGCCCGCCGTGACCTGCATCCAAAACGACGACAAATTTATCTTTCGATTGAACCTCGGTATCATTTTTGTTGAAAGAGGCCAAAGGGAGGACCAGTAGTAGAAAAACTAAAAATGTTAACCGACTTTTATTCATAAGAACTGAGTAATTATAGCGTTCCGTAATGGTTAAAAATATTGTAATCCCCAATTAGTAGAACAAAAAATATATGTAAGTTTGACCCCTAAACTGGGCCGACTAGCACAAAAATAGGATTTATCACGTTGCAACCAAATAAACATCTTTTACTTTTCCTATTTGTTCTTCTTTGTGGCATCGCTACCTTAAGTGCTCAGGAAGACCCTATTACCCCCTTGCCCATCAAGGCCGTAAAGGATACCATTTTTGCGCCTTTGATGCCACCAAACATTTTGAACGACTCCATCAAGGTTGATTCCGTAAGCGCAGATACCGTGCCAAAAAAGCAACCTTTGTTGTTGGACAAAATCAAATATAAAGCAAAGGACTATGTGAAACTCAGCCAAAAAGACAATAAAATTTATCTGTACGACGAGGCGGAAATCTATTACCAGGATACCGAACTCAGGGCTGGCGTGATCATTATGGATTATGTTAAAAATGAGGTGTACGCCGGACGGATGAAGGACTCCCTGGGAAATTATTCGCAGCTGCCCTTTTTTAAACAAGGGGACAACGAGGTGCGTCCTGATTCCATTCGCTTTAATTTTGATACCCAAAAAGCCCTAATCTGGAATTCAAGGACCGAACAGCAAGCCGGTTTGGGGCAATTGGGAAGCGATGCCATGAAGGTATATGCCCAACGGACCAAAAAAGAGAACGACTCGGTCTATTTTTTGAACGAGGGGAAACTCACTACCTCTAGCGATACTGTGAACCCCGATTATTACATTAGGGTTCGAAAAGCCAAATTTGTGCCTAAAAAGAAAATTATTGCAGGGTACAGCAATATGTACATTATGGACGTTCCCACACCGATCGCACTGCCCTTTGCCTATTTCCCCCTAACTACGGGAAGGGTCGCGGGGATATTATTCCCTACCTTTGGTAACGATCCAAGGCGAGGTTACTTTATTCAAAATGGAGGGTATTATTTGCCCATAAGTGATTATGTGGATTTGAGTGTCACAGGAGACTATTATACGAACGGTAGTTATGGTCTGCAGGGAAGGTCCATTTACAGCAAACGTTATAAGTTCAATGGAAATGTCAATATTAGTTATGAAAATCTGGTGACCAGTCAAAAAGGTTTTGATGATTACAGTAGAACCAGCAACTATAATATTAGAATATCGCATTCGCAAGATACCAAGGCAAGTCCCAATTCGCGATTTTCAGCATCGGTGAACCTTGGATCCAGTCAATACTACACCAACTCCCTGAACCAGGTCAACCGGAACAATTCACAGACCAACACCTTTGCCTCGTCTATAAGTTACTCCAAAACGTTTCCGGCTTACCCTTCGGTAAACACGAGTTTAACGGTGAGCCATACCCAAAACTCAAGAACGCAACAAATCAATATGTCGCTCCCGACCTTTCAGGCCAGTATGGAACGTATTTACCCTTTTGTAAAGCGGGACGAAATAAAAAAGGGCGTTTTTGAGAACATCAATTTTCAATATGATGTAAATGCCCAGAACAGCATAACCACTACGGAGGAAAACTTCTTTAAAAGCGGTATGTTCGATGATGCTCGGATTGGAGCGCGACATAGAATACCTATTGCCACCAACTTTAAATTGGCCAAGTATCTGAGTGTGAGTTTAAGCGGGAACTACGAAGATATTTGGACCATGGAAACCATTAGGCGAGAGTATAATGAGGAAACCGAAGAAGTAGTCACCGATACCATTGCGGGATTCGACCGTTTTAACCGATACAGTCTCGGAACCAGCATCGGTACCACCATGTACGGTACCTGGAATTTTGGGGAAGACAAAAAAATTCAGGCGCTCCGACATGTCATGCGTCCATCCATTAGTTATGGCTACACCCCTTCCTTTGAGCAGTTTTATGATTCCTACACCAATCAAGATGGCGAACAGGTGGAATATACACCTTACGAAACAAGTATTTATGGCAGGCCCTCCTTGAACAAGGGAAGTTCATTGAGTTTCTCCTTGCAAAACTCCTTGGAAGCCAAAGTTCGGGACAAAGATTCCACCGCGACCGAACCCAGAAAGGTGAAGATTTTGAGTAACCTCACCTTCAATGCGAGTTACAATCTTGAAGCGGATTCGCTAAAGCTCAGCCCCATTAGTATGAGCGGCGCCACCGAAATCATCAAGAATGTCCCTATAAATTTCGCAGCTACCTTTGATCCCTATGCCATAGACAACAACGGGCGAAGAATAAACACCCTGAACATTAACAATGGTGGGGGTATTGCGCGTTTGACAACGGCAAGGGTAAACACCAGTTTTTCCCTGAACAGTGAAATGTTCCAAAAGGGCGGCGCCAAAGAAGAGAGCGATGAAAAAAAGCAAAGGGATTTTAGTGACAACCCATTTGCCATGGACGATGTGAGGGGGGAACGATCTGATTTTGCTAGGGGAAACAGCAGCAAGGGAAATGAGGATCAGCCGATATACAACAATAAGTTACCGTGGGATGCCCGGTTTACCTATGTTGCCTCCTACAACAACAACAATCGACAGAGTGAAATCACCAATCACTCTTTAATGTTCTCCGGAAACATACAGCTTACGCCCAAATGGGATATTGGTTTCAATTCGGGCTACGATTTTAAGAACAAAGGTTTTACGGATACCCGTTTTGCCTTTAAACGTGATTTGGGAAGCTTTAGGCTGAGTTTTGATTGGACCCCTTTTGGACGATTTGAGCGCTGGTACTTCTTTATTGGTATAAAGAGCTCCCTGTTACAGGACCTTAAATGGGAAAACAGGAGTCAGCGCTAATTGCTATTGCTTTATTCTTTACCTTAACCCTTCAAAAACAATCAGATGAAAAAAATAATAAACACTCCAAAAGCACCGGCTCCGATAGGCCCTTACAATCAAGCTGTACTTATAAAAGATACCCTGTACATCTCCGGGCAGATTCCAATTGACCCAGCTACGGGAGCATTGGTCGAAGGCGATATAAAAGCCGAGACCAAACAATCCATGGAGAACTTAAAGGCTATTCTTGAAGAAGTGGGGTTGACTTTTGAGCACGTTATAAAATCCTCCATATTTATCAAGGATATGAATCAGTTTGCTCAAATAAATGAGGTGTACGGCACTTATTTTGATGCCGATACCGCACCGGCAAGAGAAACTGTGGAAGTTGCCAATCTGCCCAAGTTTGTGAATGTGGAAATATCTATGATTGCTGTTAAATAGTCCCTCGGTGGAATTCCACGAGGCCTTCAATGGGTCTACGACGGATAACACCCAAAATTAAATCGTTGCGTTCCAAACAAGCGGTAAGTTCATCTTGCAAAAAGTGTGCTATGCTGCCCACAAAACTAATGGGCACTTTGGTGGCGAGCTCATACTGCATAATGTAATTGTTCACGAACTGCTGTAGCCCTTTTTCAATTACTCCTTTGCAATACGGATGCTCCTTGTTCTCGATAATAAAACGGGCAAAGGTCGCCAAATAGGTATTTGGATTGGGTTGCTTGTACAAATGGTCTTTTATGACATCGGCATCAAGGTCAAACTCCTTAGCAAACTTTATCCCAAGATCTTGGGGCATTTTATGAAAATAATAATCACGGACCAGTTTTCTTCCGAAGAAGTTCCCGCTTCCATCATCCATTAGAATATAACCCAAAGAGGTCACTTTTTGGATCAGTTGATGCCCATCGTAATAACTACAGTTAGATCCTGTACCCAAAATGCACACAATGCCCTGCTTGCCTATTTTAGTGGTGGCGTAGATTGCAGCATAGGTGTCTTCCCGTACCTCAGCTTTGGCATTGGGAAAGAAATCCTTGAAAATGCCTTTTAAAAAGGTTTTCATTCTATCGGTTCCGCAACCGGCTCCGTAGAAATACAATTGACGTACTTGCTCCTTGTTCTTGGAAAGTTCAAAATTATTGGCCAATCGGTCCTCTATAACTTCTTTGGTCAACACTTCGGGGCTAAGTCCCAAAGTTTGGGTCACAAATAATTGTTCCCCTTTTTCATCCAGGGCAATCCAATCGGATTTAGTGGCACCACTATCCACGATCAAAACCATACGTCGAGATTTTATATTGAAATCCTGAAGAACGGAATCCGCCCTTCAGGATAAAAAATTTATGAGATAAAGATTATAGGCTTGCTGCGTGCAGGGCCAATTCAATCAACTTGTTGGAGTATCCGGTCTCGTTATCGTACCAAGACACCACTTTGAAAAATTTGGAATTTAGCTCAATTCCAGCACCTGCATCGAAAATAGAAGTCCTAACATCTCCAACAAAATCTTGGGATACTACAGCTTCTTCGGTATATCCTAAAATTCCGGCCAATTCGCCTTCGGAAGCAGCCTTCATAGCAGCTTTGACACCTTCGTAAGAAGTTTCCTTTTCCAATTTAACGGTCAAATCCACAACAGAAACATCCGCGGTTGGTACCCTAAAAGCCATACCTGTAAGTTTACCTTCCAACGAAGGAATAACTTTAGTTACCGCTTTCGCAGCACCAGTAGACGCAGGAATAATGTTCAAAAGGGCACTTCTACCACCTCTGTAATCCTTTTTAGATGGACCGTCAACGGTCAATTGGGTAGCCGTTGTAGCGTGTACTGTTGTCATCAAAGCTTCAGCAATACCAAACTCATCGTTAAGAACTTTGGCTATGGGTGCCAAACAGTTGGTAGTACAAGAAGCATTGGAAATGATAGTATCCGTTGCCTTAACATCTTTATGGTTAACACCCATAACAAACATTGGAGCATCCTTGGACGGAGCAGAAATCACGACTTTTTTGGCACCACCATCAATATGGGATTGGGCCATATCCAAAGTAGTAAAAATACCGGTACATTCTGCAACGATTTCAGCGCCAACTGCATCCCACTTCAAGTTCTTTGGGTCACGCTCTGCTGTAATCCTAATGGTTTTACCGTTTACTACCAGATTTCCATCCTTCACATCCACGGTACCTTCAAAATTTCCGTGAACAGAGTCATACTTCAACAAGTAGGCCAAGTGCTCGACATCCAACAAATCGTTGATTGCCACAACATCCACATCACCTCTTTTTACCGTTGCTCTAAATACCAATCTTCCTATTCTACCGAATCCGTTGATTCCTATTTTCAAATTTGACATGTTCTTCTTTTTTGTGTTTAATTTATGTTGTCATTATATCCGAAACTCTTATGAGTTCTTCGTCGATTTCCGTATGTGCCTTTATGGCTTCCGCCAATGGTGTGAGCACCAATTTGGTATCCCTGATACCTACCATTAGGTTTGATTTGCCCTCCAAAATGCTCTCTACCGCTTTTACGCCCATTCTACTGGCGAGAACCCGGTCAAAGCAAGTTGGGTTACCGCCACGTTGCATATGCCCCAGCACGGAGACCCTTACATCATAAATCGGCAAATGCTCCTCTACGTATTCTTTCAGTTCAAAAACATTCTTACCGATCTTGTCGCCTTCGGCAACGAGCACTATACTGGAGGATTTCCCTGATGCTTTACTTCGTTTTAGCGAATCCAGCAATCTTTCAAGACCGAGATTCTGTTCCGGGATCAAAATTTCTTCTGCACCGGCACCTACCCCTGCGTTTAAAGCAATATGGCCAACATCCCTGCCCATTACCTCAACAAAGAACAATCGGTTATGGGAGCTTGCCGTGTCGCGTATCTTATCAATCGCATCCACTACGGTGTTGATCGCCGTGTCGAACCCTATGGTATAGGAGGATCCTAAAATATCGTTATCAATGGTACCGGGAATTCCAATTACCGGAAAATTGTATTCCTCGGTGAACAAAAGAGCTCCCGTAAAACTTCCATTACCTCCAATGACCACAAAGGCTTCAATACCTTCCTTGGTCAATTGGTCATATGCTTTCTTCCTTCCTTCCTTGGTCCTAAATTCCTCGCAACGGGCAGATTTTAAAATTGTGCCTCCCTTATTGATGATATTGTTTACACTACGGGCATTCAATGTCTTGAAATCACCTTCCATCATTCCCTGATATCCTCTATAGATACCAACACATTCAATATTCAAATAAGCACAAGTACGGACAACGGAACGAATTGCGGCATTCATTCCAGGAGAGTCTCCGCCAGACGTAAAAACTCCTATTTTTTTAATTTCTGAAGCCATTCAAATTTTTAAGAGGTCAAAGCTAGGAAACTTTATTCAAATTTTGAATATCTTAATAATATATTTGAATTGAAGCATTTTCTCAAACGTTTTCGTAATAAATTAATACAAAAACACCTAAAAATATAAATCAAATATGCTACTTAGGGCAAATTGATGGGCTTTTGTGAAAAACGTATCAAACTATCCTTCCCCATCACCTGAACCGGTTGTTTCTGCGGGGATGGTTTTTGCTCTTCTTCGGGATTCTCTTTTTTATTGAAGACTTTTCGCATCAACTCTCTAAAACTATCAAAATCCACTTGGTACGATAGACCAACCCCTTGGGTATAGCCCTGCCTTTCCACCAAAAACTGCTGTATCTGGTTTTCACGGTTAAATATTTTCGCGCTCAAGGTCCCTTCATCATTCAATAATACCTGAACCTCAACGTCCCCGGCCACAACAGTTTCCGATACACCACCGACGGGAACCCCTACCCTTCCGTTTACCAAAATACGGTCAGACAGCTGGGTGGACACGGTAACGCCTATCCTGTCTTCTGTGGCGATGTCCGTATTGGGGTCATTATACCCCTGCTCGTAGGATACCCCAAAATTAAGTTTGTCGTTATTGCCCGAGAGAATTTGATTGAAAAGTCCCGAAGCGGTTTGAATTAGATTTCCCGTAACGGCCTGTTGGTTGATTCCTCCCGATTGCGGATCAACAAAGGTGCCCTGTGCCAGTAAGAAAAAGGCATTTCTTTCCTTAATGGTGGGGTCTTGCAAACGATACTCCAATTCCGACTGCACCACGGAATTTGTCCCGGGGAAATCGATGCCAAAGTTGATGTTAGGACTTTCCAGCTCTCCATCCAAGCGGACCACGACCTCTGTCGGTATTCTGCCCGTATATCCTGCGTTGTCCAAAAGTGGGGCCGGGTTGGCATTTAGGGAATATACGGCTTCCAGGTTCAATTGGGCGGCCAAGGGGTCGCGTTCCCATAAAATTGTTCCTCCGGGGCGTACTTTGAACTTCTTATCAATTACACCGCCGTATTTAAAGTTATATTCTCCGGAAACCACAACAAAATCGCCGTACATATTAAACTTACCATTAGTGTTGATCTCGATCAACAAAATACCTTCTCCGGTTCCCTTTAATGAACTTCCCGTACTTTGGTCCACCACAATTTCCACTTCTGCATCGGGTGTAACAGCAAGGTCAAATGCCATTTCCAAACCTTGGTACTCGTCCAAAACGCGCTTTTCCTCAAAAGTTCCTGATTCGCCCTTTTCCACGAAATTGATGAACGAATAATCCCCAACGCTTGTTACATCGCTCAAAGGTATTTTAAGCGAAGAACCTGCTCCTGTGGTCGCATCTACCGAAATGGTCATTGCATCAATGGGGCCATAGATACTTCCGGTACCGTTGATGAACCCCGTTCCGTAATACAACGATTCTTCATCGTACTTGGTATTCAAAATCATAAAACGGTTGTTTTTGGTATCCACATCCAGCCCTAAATACCAATCGTCAAAACCGGTATGGCTTATAGTTCCGTCCAAAATGGCAGTGGTGCCCTCTTCCACATCCGAGAGTTCCATATTCTCAAAATAAAAAGTCTGGTCAAAAAGCCGGATTTGTGAACGGGGGGCAAAATCATAATCCACATTAAGGTATGGAATGCCCAAACCTGCATTATTAAGTGTGAGCAAACCGTTGATTGAAGGATTTTCAACATTACCGGTTATGGTTGCATCTCCGCTGACCACCCCCCTTATGTTGGAAATGATATCCTGGCCTAAGGGTTTGAAAGGATCTAGCATAAAGTCGGAAAAGTGCGCCTGAAGATCCAGTTCTCGCTTGTTATCCCTATTCAATACCCTGCCATTTAAGCTCATACGTTCCTTACCGTCATCGTTCAGCCAAGTACTGACACCAAATTCGGTAAGGTCGTTGTTTCCATAAATTCCAACTTCCAAATCCCCCATGCGCATGTCATTGATGCTAAAGTTTTGGATGTTTAAACTGGATGTGGGCAGATAGTTACCATCTTTTTGTAAAATGTTGAGAAAACCCTCCACTTTACCATTCATTTTTAAACTGTCTATGGCGGGGGTTATTTTTTCGAGCGATACCAGTTTAAATTGAAGATCGATATCCTTATAGGTCGAATCGGCAAACTCCCCTCGTAATCTGATCTGTTCTTCGTTGTTGTTATCCATGACCACATCCTCTATACGGATACTATCCAAGGTACTGTTGAAAATTACCTTGTTCTTGTTGTTCCCGTTCTTATTGAGCACCCAAGTGTTCCCCTTAAAACTGACATCTGATTTTTTAAGCCCTATCACCGACCGGTTGTTTTCGTTAAAGGTGTGGTAAAAATTCAGGTTGTAGCTATCGTTGTACTCACTGCCGCCTTTAAACTCCGTTCTAAAGAAAAGAGTATCCTTTATGGTGGTGTTGATGAGACTGAAATCCTTAATATCGTAGTACACCGTGGACATATCGTCAACAGAAACGAAAGTGTTGAACAAAGGATTCTTATTATCGATTTTCAACTCAATATTGTCAAAGATATTACCATAGGCCTCAATGCTCGGTGATTTAAACGTGAGCTTAAAATCGCTTTGGTCCGCCTCAATGGACCCTCTGATGTAGGTGTTTGGATCAAAAGCGATTTCGGGCACAAATACATCTACGATCTTATTGTAGATTTTAAAATTAAAGTCCAAATACTGCCCGTCAGAAACTTTAAAGGGTTGATAATTGGTATAGATACTACCAATGGAGTTCTGCAGCAATCTACCCAGTTCGCCCACCTTAAAATGCCCCCTCATATATCCCGTGATGATATCGGGAGAGTTGATTTCCACGGTACGGATGGTATCGCGTTCAAAAGAGGAGGTTACACTAAAATCTTCAAAATAATAGGTATCGTTTATGTTTTGGTAGGTGGTGTTTGTAAACTGCAACTGACCGGCCATATCGTCGAGGTTATTGCCTTCGATATCCATATCCACGTGCCCCCTAAAAATGGAAATACTATCATTGATAAAGTTTAACTTCTTTAGGTCGGCATAATCCACAGCCGCCACAAAATTGAACTTGTTCTGCCGCGCCCCAAAATTGGCCAGCCCTTGAAAATCGAACCGAAAATTATCGTCGTTGCACAGCAGGACACCATCGAACAATTGGTTTCGGAGCACCCCGGAGACATTGATCTTATTATATTCGTAATTGTTGAACTCAAACTTGTAGATGTCACCGGAGAGTTCCGTGTTCAAACTTTCCGCCACGAAACCCTTTCCTTCCACGTTCATGTCCATAGAGGCCAGCCCAAGGTCATCGTTATCGATAAATCCGCCCAAATCAAAATCGATCAAAGAAATAAAACCAATGTAAGAAGCATCCTCAATGGTCTGTACATTGGTCATTTGAAGGTCCACATAGCTATCCCCCACCGCAGTATTCAGGTTAACCGTTACATCGATGGAAGTTTCGGTAACCTCTACATCACCCCTAACTGTGAACTGACCGAGCTTTTGAACAGATTCGGGAATGTTTCTCCCTAAAATTTTGGGCAAGATACTTCTTAGCTGATAGTAACTGGAGGTAAGGTTATCTACATCTCCCCGAAGAACGAATGGTGCTTGTTCGCTAAACATATTATCAAACCTAAAATCACCCCGAATACCAGTATTGTCCGTAAAAAGGAACAGGTCATCCACCTGAAGCTGGTTGAGCACCCCACTGAAATTCCCGGTAAAGGTGACTGTTTTATCCTGGCCGAATTCATCATAAAAAGCATTTATCTCGTTAAGGGAGACGGAAGATTCCGTAAAATTGGCATCTATTTCCACTAAATTGATGAAATCCGCCAAATCTTCACGTTTATAATTGAACACCAAATTGCCTTTGAGTTCTGATTCATCGGTATCTATCAGTAAATCATCAAAACGCATTTGTTGTTTGGTATATTTAAAATCAGTTGCCATTTTCCGCAACCGTATTCCACGCTTTGCCAAGGTGGAGAGGTCATCAATTTTTAAGGAAACATTGGGGCCAAGGATTTGAAAATCGTGGGACAAAATTTCAATTTCAGAGAAATTCAACACTTTCGGTTTTTCCAAATTCTCATCGATCAACCTAAACTTCCCACCGTGGATCTGAATCTCGTCCGCGGACATAAAAAAAGGTGGGGTGCCCGGATCTCTGGGTTTTCCATCGTCCAGTTTTGCCACAAAAACATCCAAATTGGTCTCCGTCTCTCCTTCATATGTTTTCAAATTAAAGGTGAGCCCATCCAATTCCATATCACCAAAGGCTATCTTGTTATTGACCATATTGCGAAGGTTTAGGATGGATGTTGAGAGTTTATGGATATGGATGAGGGTATCTTTTTTGTAGTCCTCCACATAAATACCTTTGATTCCAGCATTTAGATTAAAAAGAGACGCGCCGATTCGCTCAATTTGAATGTTGGTCCCAAACTTCTCGTTCAACGTATCCGTAGCGTACTTGCCCAATCTGGTCTGAACCGCGGGAATGGAAAGTAGCAGCGAACCCAATACCATGATCAAGAGGATGACCAAGAGGATACGCAACAGTATTTTACGAAGTTTTTTGATAGGGCTTTTATGTTTTACCTTTGATAACCAATTTTTGTTCCAAAACGAGTGGAAAATTTAAAAAAATATATACTTGCAATCGAATCATCCTGTGATGACACCTCTGCTGCGGTACTTTGCGATACAAAAGTACTGAGCAATGTGGTAGCTACCCAAGAAATTCACAAGCAATATGGGGGGGTTGTCCCAGAATTGGCCTCAAGGGCACATCAGCAAAATATTGTTCCCGTGGTACACCAAGCCTTGGCCAAGGCAAATATCGATAAAAAACAACTATCTGCCATAGCATTTACACGTGGCCCTGGACTTATGGGCTCCTTATTGGTAGGGACTTCTTTTGCCAAGTCGTTGGCATTGGGTCTGGACATACCTTTGATTGAGGTCAACCATATGGAAGCGCATATTTTGGCCCATTTTATTGATGATGAAAACCAGGTCGCACCAACATTTCCGTTTTTGGCCATGACCATTAGCGGAGGGCATACACAAATTGTAAAGGTCACAGATCATTTTACTATGGAAGTATTGGGCGAAACCTTGGACGATGCGGTGGGTGAGGCTTTCGACAAAAGTGCCAAATTGATGGGCCTTCCCTATCCCGGCGGACCATTGATAGATAAATATGCAAAGCTGGGCAACTCGAATGCTTTTGCATTTCCCAAACCAAAAGTGGATGGGCTGAACTTTAGTTTTAGCGGGCTCAAAACAAGCATATTATATTTTTTACAGCGCGAAACCCAAAAAAATCCGGATTTTGTTCAGCAAAACATCAATGATATTTGTGCTTCGGTTCAATTTACCATTTTAGAGATTTTAATGGACAAGCTGCAATTAGCTGTTGACCAGACGGGTATCAAGCAGATTGCCATAGGAGGAGGTGTTGCGGCCAATTCCGGAATACGGGAAAGGCTCAGAGATGCAGAGGAAAAGTTGGGCTGGCAAACCTTTATTCCTAAATTTGAGTATTGCACGGACAACGCCGCAATGATCGGCATTGTTGGTTACCTTAAGTTTAACAAAGGGATTTTTACCGAGCAAAGTATTGCTGCCAAAGCGCGTTATGCCATAGGCAGCTAATTATTTAAACCGTAGCTATGCAGCTTTTTTACAATCCAACATTGGACAATAGTGCCAAGCAGTTTATTTTTCCTCCGGACGAAAGCAAACACATTGTCAGGGTCCTTAGAAAATCCGAAGGTGACACAGTGCACATTACCAACGGCAAAGGATATTTGTTCGAGGCCGAAATTCTCGAAGCCGATCAAAAAAAATGTAGGGCACGTATTACTTCACAACGCAAATCAATTCCAAAAAGATACAAACTGCATATGGTGGTCGCTCCAACCAAAATAAACGACCGCTATGAATGGTTCTTGGAAAAAGCCACGGAAATAGGTGTGGATGAGATCACCCCTATAATTTGCGATCATTCTGAGCGAAAGACCATCAAATTGGAACGCATGGAACGTGTATTGCAAGCGGCAATGAAACAATCTTTGCAAACCGTGCTACCCCAAATAAACCCACCCATTTCTTGCAAGGAGTTTTTGGAACGGGACAATACGGTTGGCTACAGATTTATTGCCCATTGCCAAAATGGTGACAAAATGGAATTAAAACGTAGGGTAATCGCCGACAACGATGCCACCATACTGATTGGTCCCGAAGGTGATTTTTCAAAAGAAGAGATTGATTTGGCCAAGGAAAAAGGGTATGTCCCCATCTCATTGGGAAGAAATAGGCTCCGCACCGAAACGGCAGCTATCGTGGCATGTACCACAGTGGCCATTATTAATAACTAAAAGAAGAAACAGCCCTACTGTCAAAAAAGAGATGGCAATATACATTGGGTGGGGATATCATGAATCCATATTCTTTACCAAAAACCGGATAAAAATTTTAAATACCGATAATTTTTTTGAGATTTCATGGTTTTTGCTTAATTTTTAACGAATGGTTTTAAAATAAAATCAGTTTTTAATTCGGACAGCATATGAAAAGAATAAAAATCAAATGGGGAGTTTTCTTTAGCGGGGGCGGACGTTGTGCGAATGACTGCTTGAACCTATTGGTGAATAATTATTTTGACCACCATTATATCGATTGTGTTGTCACTTCTGGTCAAAAGACTGACAATATCAAAAATTTTGAGAAGCATCAAATTGAAGTTATTGACGAGAACCCAAAAAATTATAGCTCAATTGAAGAATATCAAACATGGCTTTCCAACGTTTTAAAGGACAGAAATATTGATTATTTGTTCCTTCTCGGATACAAGTACAAAATAAGGCCGACTTTATTAGCTGCTTTTCCTAACAGAATTCTCAATATCCATCCATCATTGCTACCCGCATTTAAAAATACTCAGACTGCCATTCAAGATGCAATTAGATTAGGCGTGAAGGTTTCCGGCGTCACCACACATATAATCGATGATAAAATAGACGAAGGAGTCATTATTGACCAAGAACCAGTCAGGTTAAATCACGCGGATTCCTTTTCTAAAATTGATATTGCATATAACGAGGCCGGAAAAATACTTATCGAACGTACTTTACGTTTTGTTCATGCCAATCACGACCAAGTCAATTATTTGCAAAATAATATCGATATACAAGAGGGACTCCCCAATTCGGCATAAGATTCAGGAAAATACTCACGCATACACATGAAACCATCCATGGCAGTAACTTTTATCTCGAACATGGAATTGGGATTTGCAAATCAAACGCAAACGCTATTCGTCCTGTAATCAATCCTTCTATTTAATGAAATCTGTCGATTTCAATCACA
Source organism: Allomuricauda sp. NFXS6 (assembly GCF_040148835.1). NCBI lineage: Bacteria > Pseudomonadati > Bacteroidota > Flavobacteriia > Flavobacteriales > Flavobacteriaceae > Allomuricauda > Allomuricauda sp. NFXS6. The sequence goes on from NZ_JAGEMG010000006.1 coordinate 45,958, forward strand.
AAAATTTTATTAACTGCATCGGAACTATCTGAACTTCTGTAGCACATAGTTTTTAGCGCCACGAATGAATACCTTATTTTTGAAGGAGGATAAGCTGCCTTAGTATGAGAAATTTCACTTGCATGATAAGCTTTTTGGTTTTTTTTATGGCATTTTCCATAAATGCCCAACAAATTGCCATACTCAAATATGGTGGAGGTGGCGATTGGTATTCTAATCCAACGGCCTTGCCCAACCTGATTCAGTTTTGCAATAGCAATATCGATACCAAGATCAACCCGGAGCCGGAAACTGTGGAAGCCGGGAGTGTTTCTATTTTCAAATATCCTTTCTTGCATATGACCGGGCACGGCAATGTTTTTTTTAATGATGAAGAAGTTCTAAATCTGAGGACATATCTTTTATCGGGCGGCTTTTTGCATATTGATGACAATTACGGTATGGAGCCATACCTAAAAAGAGAACTGGTAAAGGTGTTCCCCGACAAGCAACTTGAAGAACTGGGCGCCGACCATCCCATATTTTCGCAAAAGTTCAACTTTCCCGATGGACTGCCCAAAATACACGAACACGATGGAAAACGACCCCAGGCCTTTGGTATTTTTGACCAAGGTAGACTGGTGTTGCTCTACACCTACGAATGTGACCTTGGAGATGGTTGGGAAGACTCCACGGTGCACAACGACCCCGAGGAGGTACGGTTACAAGCGCTGCAAATGGGTGCCAATATTGTGCAATATGCATTTAAAAGTTAATCGATGAACGCAAAAACAATTGCCAACGGAATATTGAGGGCCGTAGCCATACTGGCAGGAGTCGTACTTCTATGCTGGTTTTTTTACAAAATACAATCGGTACTCGCCTATTTGGTCATTGCGGCCGTTTTAGCTTTGCTGGGAAGGCCCGTTGTATTGTTTTTACGAAGAAGACTTAAATTTCCCAATACCTTGGCAGTTGTGGCCACTATGCTGTTTATGTTATCTATATTTTTAGGCATTCTGGCACTTTTGATCCCGCTGGTAGCAGAACAGAGCAAGAATCTATCTTTGTTGGACATCGAAGCGCTTAAAGGTGATTTGAATACGCTCTACATCCAAACTTTGGAATACTTTGGAGCCTCCACCGGAAACGTCAATAATTTGTTGAGCGAATCCAAGATCGAGGAAAATATGTTGAAAGGATTGGACTTGCGCTTTATACCCGACTTCCTTAATTCAATTGTCAACACTTTGAGCAATTTTAGCGTCGGCCTTTTCTCCGTAATCTTTATTTCGTTTTTCTTTTTGAAGGATAGTAAATTGTTGCAAAATGGAATCTTGACCTTTGTTCCGAATAACAAAGAAAGCAACTTGGTAAAGTCCATTGATAAAATCAATAATCTGCTCGCCAGATACTTTGCCGGAATCTTGTTGCAACTTTTTATTCTCTTCGTAATTTACACGATTTCATTATTCGTTGTAGGGGTAGAAAATGCCATTGTAATTGCGTTCCTCTGCGCACTCTTCAACATCATTCCGTACATAGGCCCGATCATCGGTGGAGTAACTATGATCACCTTAACTATGACCAGTTTTATAGATTCGGATTTTAGCACCGTGATTCTACCCAAGGCCCTGTATGTTTTTATAGGTCTGACGGTGGGGCAATTGATCGATAATTTCTTTTCCCAACCCTTGATTTTTTCGAAAAGTGTTAAATCCCATCCTTTGGAAATTTTCTTGGTCATCATTATTGCAGGGCTACTTTTTGGGGTGGTGGGCATGGTGATTGCCGTACCTGGATATACTGCTATCAAAGTTATTTTAAAGGAGTTTTTAGCTGAAAATTCCTTTGTGAAAAAATTGACCAAAAACTTATAGTTTTAGCTTGAATAAAACTATATTAAATACTGGGCCACAAGATTATATAAATAAAAATATTGATGGTGACATCATGTCAGTTTTGCTTGGAAAACCAAATTTTGATGGTATTTCCCAAAAAGAATTGGCGAAACAGATTGAAGCCAAAAGAAAGTGCAAGGACAAGCTATCTACATGGTTTCTCACAGATAAAATTTACTACCCAGACAAGCTCAATATCGAACAAACCAGTTCGGAAACTACAGCAGCGTACAAAGCTCAGATTGTAGACGGAAAATCACTCATTGACCTTACGGGGGGCTTTGGTGTGGACAGCTACTTTTTTTCCAAAAAAATAGAGACTGTTTTGCATTGTGAAATCAATCCGGAATTGAGTGCAATTTCATCCCATAATTTTAAAGTTTTAGGACAAGAAAACATTGAATGTTTCCCTGAAGACGGCATATCATTTTTAAAAAAATCAACCAGAAATTTTGATTGGGTTTACGTGGACCCATCACGAAGAAGTGAAAAAAAGGGAAAGGTATTTTTACTCGAGGACTGCCTCCCAAATTTACCTGAAAACCTCCCTCTACTTTTTGATAAAACACAGAACATCTTGGTGAAAACTTCCCCACTTTTGGATATTAAAATGGGGATTGAAACATTGGATTTCGTAAAAGAGGTTCATGTAGTAGCAGTTCAAAATGAGGTAAAGGAATTACTGTTTATTTTGGAAAAAGGCTATACGGGGAGCATCCAGATAAAAAGCATCGATTTACGACCAGAGCAAAATAATGGGTTCAACTTTTTATGGGAAGAAGAACCACATATCCAAGTACATTATGGGGAACCCGCTTCCTATTTATACGAACCCAATGCGGCCATCTTAAAATCCGGTGGATTCAAATCCGTAGCAAAAGCCTATAACTTAAAAAAGTTACATCCCCACTCACATTTATACGCATCCGATGAATTGATGGACTTTCCGGGAAGAAGATTTAAAATTCAACTGGTACTCCCCTATTCCAAAAAGTCGTTGAAATCAATGGGAGTATCAAAGGCAAATATTACCACCCGTAACTTTCCCTTATCCGTTGCTGAGATCAGAAAAAAACACAAAATAAAAGATGGTGGCAGTCGCTATCTATTCTTTACTAGATCCATCAACGATGCACTATTGGTTTTGGATTGTAAAAAAGTGGTTGACTAATCCAAGTCTTCAAGCCAGTCAAAAAGTAGGTTGGTCCAGTTTTTAAGTTTCTCATCATGCAAGGCCAAAGCAAAACCATGTCCTCCTGTAGGATAAACGTGCATAGTGGCAGGCACCTTGTGTTTTCGCAAAGCATAAAAAAACAGCGTGGTATTCTCAACCGGTACCGCATCATCGTCCATTGCATGTAGTAAAAATGTAGGTGGTGTTTCCTTATTGACATGTTTTTGGTTGGAGAGATAATCCACTTCCGCTTCGGTTGGATTCTCCCCAATCAACGAAGCTCTTGAGCCTGAATGCGTACTAGGTGCTCCAAGTGTAATCACAGGATAGATCAAGGCCATAAAATCCGGCCTTGCCGATAAATAATCTGCATCATCCTGCGGTTCATAAACCTTATCCTTGTAATGCGTTCCCAATGTTGAGGCCAAATGACCTCCAGCAGAAAACCCCATGATCCCAATTTTACCCAATGCAATGTTCCACTCTTTGGCATTGGACCTCACCAATCTGATGGCACGTTGTGCATCTTGCAAAGGAACGACATTCTTATCTTTGGTGATGGATTTGGACCAAGGCAAACGGTATTTTACCACAATACCGGCTATTCCCTTTGCATTTAACGCCTTGGCGATATCAGTGCCCTCCCAATCATAGGCCAAACCGTGATATCCACCTCCAGGAAAAATAACCACTGCCTGCCCTGTCGCAGTCCTTTTTGTGGGCAGATACACTTCCAACGTCGGTTTTTGGACATTGGTAATCCAAACAATCCCATCTTCGGTAAGTTCCACCACTTCTTTTTCGGCGGTCTCTTTTTGATTTGGAACACTTTTCGGCCATAACGGCAAAATGTTATTTTGTGCAGACATTCCAATTGAAATTAAGGCAATGAGCAAGGATAGTTTTCTAGATGCTTTCATTCTGATTACGTTTTGATCAATCGTTACATTCCCACTTAAAATTGGCCACAGGATCATTGGATGCCGAGGAAAGGTTATAGTGCCACCATTCTGTTCTGATAGACCAGAATCCATGTGCTTCCATGGTCTCTTTCAACAACTTCCTGTTATCCAATATCTCTTTCGGTAAATCCATGTTATCGTGATAAGCTCTTTTTCCGAAGTAATCAAAATCAGTTCCCATATCAAGTTCATTCCCACCTAAATCCACTAATGTAATATCTACAGCACCACCTTTATTATGGATGGAACCCTTATCGGGATTCGCTACATATTGCGGGTTCGGTACAATCTCCCACATTTTGTATTGGACAGAGTTGGGGCGATAACAATCAAAAAACTTGATTCTCACTCCCTGCTCCATAAAATCCTTATTGGCCTCGATTAAAGCCTTAGCCGTTTTTACTCGGGTATAGCACTCAGCACAATCATATACTTTGGCCTTTAAAAAATTGTTCTCGGTCGCGTAGCGCATGTCATAGGCAAAATCTTCACTAAAATCAGCCAATCGAACAAAAGTGGTATCCGCCAAGCCTTCAAATGTTTTCAAAGCAGGTTTCGCTTCTTGTACTATTGTGTCCTTAGGAACTGAATCCAGAATTATTTTGGTTTCAGCTTGAACTGCATGACTTTTATCCGTTTTAGGTTTTTGTCGACAACTTGTAATCAAAAGAAGCCCTAAAAGAAAGATTGAATATTTCATTTGTCTTAATTCATTCGTTTTTTATTGGCAAACCATGTGTATAAAGAGTCTGTCTTGTAGGCCCTTCCCCATGCATTATGACCAACACCCTGGTATCTGGTGTAACGGACATCGCGTCCCATTTCACGTAGCTTTTCGACCATTTTATCGGATTCCTCCACATCAATCACATCATCTCGGTCGCCATGGAAAACCCAGATGGGCATATCCTTGTCTATCCAATGCGCATAAGGTAAAGGTGTCATTCCACAGACCACGGCCATGGCTGCAAACTTATCCGGATATTGGGTCGCCAACTCCCAAGAGGCACTTCCACCCCTACTCAAGCCTGTCAAGTAAATTCTATTTTTGTCCACCCTATTGGCATCGACTACGGAATCCAACAATTTAACAACAGCATCCGTGTTCCACCATTTTTTGGCATGGGAATTTTGAGGAGCCAATATTAAAAAGGGGAATTGTTTGCCTTCGACCAGCATTTTGGGCGGTCCTGTATCCTTGATTTCCTCGACATCCCTTCCGGACTCCCCACCTCCATGCAGAAAGAGCAATAGTCCAAAATCATCTTCGGAATCAAAATAATCCTCTGGATAATAGAGGTAATATTTAATATTTTCCCGGGTGACCGTTTCAAACTCATCCTGTACCAAATGGGATTGTGCGGCACAACCCTGAAGCATCAAAATGGCGGCTGAAAGTATTAGCCTAAAAGGTTTCTTTTGCATGGTGCCCGCAAGTTACAAAAGTTTATCGGCGATATCCTTCCACGAATTGGCACGCTCAAATGCTGTAACCTCGGTATTGTGCGGAGATGTAAACATAATGGATCTGCCGTCAAAAGGTCCAAGGTTCTTGCTACGGTCGTCGATAAGGACATCTCCTTTTAAAACGTGCTTGTTACCACACAAGATTCGATTTTGCCATGGGATAAACGGGAAGAATTCATCCAACCAATCCGATTTTTCCCTTAGCGATTGTGGAAACTCCATGGCGGCAGAGGCAATGTACACGTCGTACTTTTTGGTCAATTCCTTCAGTACCTCCTGGCTCCCTTCAATTACCTTCAAACCGGCAAAAAAACCGTCGCGATGGGTATGTTCTTTTATGGATTGTTGATGTGCTTCAGGAACAACTTGCCAAAACTCTTTACCATAACATGCATCAACTTTTATTTGCGCGTTGAATTCTTGATTATAAATATCCAAATGAGCGTGGTATGCGTCTGCAATAACCTCGTCCATATCTACAAAAATTGTCATGTATTGTCTTTTTTTGTGAAGTACGGTAAAACTCTGCAATAATTAAAATCATCCCGCTAAATCTATTATTAACGTCAATGGATTTCTTAAAAAGACTCGTTGCTTTCTTAAAATTTCACAAGAATTTGTCCATCATTTAACCAAACCATATCGCTAAATTTTAAATTAAAAAAATAACAGTTACCTTCACACAACAAGATTATTAAAAGCGCAAACATTGCGTTTTTTTGCTAAAAACCAACCTTACATGTTGCCCAAAGGAAACTTTCCTGAAAAAGTCTATTTAAATGGTAAAATAGTATCTGCTGAAGACGCCAAAATATCGGTTTTTGACCGCGGATTTCTGTTTGGGGATGGTATTTACGAAGTAATGGTGCAGTTGGAAAATGGTCTTTTCTATAAAAAAGCACACCTAGATAGACTACAAGACAATCTGAATAAAATTGGAATCCAATACAACGTCAAGGAAATTGATTATAATTTGGAAGTACTGCTTAAAGCTTCCAATTTGACGGACCAGTCTTGTTTGATTTACATACAAGTAACCCGCGGGGTGGCTCCAAGAAAACACTCATACCCCAAAGGTGTTCCTCCAAGCGTGATGATGTATGCCCTACCCTACAGTCTCCCGCACATAAATCCTAAAAACATGAAAGCCATTTTGGAACCTGATTTTAGATGGCATCGATGCGATATTAAATCCATTTCATTGTTGGGCAATATCATGACCAATGAATCGGCGATGAACGCAAATACCAATGAGGCTGCTTTAGTAAGAGATGGTGTCATATCCGAAGGTTCGCACACCAATATCTTTTTTGTGAAAGATGGCACTGTTCTCACACATCCGGCCAACGAACATATTTTGAACGGCATTACAAGAAAGATTGTACTAAAACTTTGTAGTGACCTTGATATACCTATAAAGGAGAAACCCATTGCTGAAAACGAAATTGAACATATGGACGAGGCCTTTTTTACAGGCACAACCACTCAAGTGGCTTCTATAGCCCAACTGGGTTCCCTTACCTTTTATAAGAATGATGAAATTGGCAAAGTCACTCGAAAACTGCAAGAAGCGTTTGCACAACTCAGAGAAATAAACACGGCCGATATTACTTTATAAATAACCACTTAATTATGACCAAAATTAATTCCAACACACTTTTTAAAACACTATTGGGAGTATGCTTGCTATGGGTTCTCTCTTGTGGCAACCAAGATACCTATGACGTCTTGATTTTAAACGGCAACGTCTACGATGGCAAAGGTGGAGACCCAATAGTTACCGACATTGCCATCAAAGACTCCATGATTGTTGCTTTGGGAGAATTCGACAATGCCAAAGCAAATAAAATAATTGATGCCTCTGGATTAGCTGTTTCACCTGGTTTTATTGATATGCACACCCATATTGAGCCTATCATGGAGCTAAACTCTTGCGAGAGCCATGTTCGGCAAGGGGTTACCACATCATTGGGTGGGCCGGACGGAAACTCGCCCTATCCCCTCAAACCTTATATGGATAGTCTCCAAAATAAAGGTGTTGGAATGAATGTGGCTTATCTAGTTGGGCATAACACCATTCGAAGAAATATTATGGGGCTTGAAAATAGAGCACCAACAGCAGAAGAGCTCAAAGCCATGGAAGCTGAAGTGGACAGTGCAATGAAAGATGGTGCCTTTGGCATCTCAACAGGTTTAAAATACCTACCCGGAGCCTTTTCCAAAGTGGATGAAGTCATTAGTCTTTCCAAAGTAGCTTCAAACTATGGCGGGATTTATACATCACACCTAAGAGAAGAAGGTCTGGGGCTATTTGATGCCGTTGCCGAAGCCATTCAAATTTCCGAAGAAGCCGATATACCCGTCGTTTTGACTCACCATAAAGCCATTGGAAAACCTATGTGGGGAAAAAGTGCGCGAACCCTGGCCATGGTGGATTCCGCTAGGGCCAAAGGACTTGACATTAAAATGGACCAATATCCCTATGCAGCGAGTTACACTGGGATATCAGTTTTAATTCCCAGTTGGGCAAGAGCTGGCGGACAAGAAGCCTTTGAGGAACGCGTTGCAGACCCCGTATTGAGAGACAGTATAAAAAATGGCATTGTTTTCAATATCCTTAATGATCGGGGAGGTTCCGATTTGGACAGGGTGCAATTTGCGAAAGTGGAATGGCAGCCGGAACTGGAAGGAAAAACATTGAAATACTGGTGCGAACAAAACGACTTGGAACCATCGGTGGAAAATGGTGCCGATATGGTCATTAAAGCGCAATTGAACGGTGGCGCCTCTTGTGTTTTCCACGCCATGGCCGAAGAAGATGTAGAACGCATCATGAAGCATCCGTTTACCATGATAGGTTCAGACGGTAGATTGGTAGAACCCGGTATGGGTCACCCGCACCCTCGGTGGTATGGAACCTTCCCAAGGGTGCTTGGCCGTTATGTTCGGGAGAAAAACACCTTGGAATTAAGCGAAGCTATTCGAAAAATGACCTATTTGCCAGCGCAAAGCCTTAACTTATCCGACCGCGGTTTAATTAAAGAAGGATTAAGGGCAGATATTACCATCTTTAATCCAGAAACTGTTATTGACAAAGCTACTTTTGAAAAACCACATCAATATTCCGAAGGTATCGAATTTGTAATCGTGAACGGGGGCATGGCAGTTGACAACGGTGAATTCAAGGATATAAAATCAGGAATAGTATTAAGAAAACAATAGACCAATATCATGAGAAGGAAACATATTACACTAAGCATTTTAATGCTAACAGGCATCTTGAGCCAGACAGTTTTGGCTCAAGAAAATACAGAGATCAACAAAAAATACACCAAGGAAGTGGAACGATTGGCCAAGAAAAAACAGGTCAAAGAAGCCTTTGGCCATATCAAAGCACAAATGGACCAAACCACGGAGGACCTCATTACATTAACCGAAATATTGGCCCCTCCTTTCATGGAAGATGAAAGAGGTAAGGTATTTGCCAAAATGTTAGAAGATGCTGGCGTGGACAGCCTTTGGACAGACCAAGTCGGGAATGTAATCGGGTTGAGAAAGGGAACCTCTGGCGAATCGGGCTATGTAGGTGTGGATGCACACTTGGATGTTGTTTTCCCCGAAGGAACCGATGTAACTGTTAAAAAAGTAGGCGATACCCTAAAAGCACCAGGTATCGGTGATGACACCCGAGGGCTTGCCATGTTAATCAGTATGCTCAAAGCTATGAACAAAGCAGATATTAAAACTGAGAAAGACTTATTAATTGTGGGCACAGTGGGCGAAGAAGGTTTGGGCGACCTGCGCGGTATGAAATATATGTTCAACGAATCTGGATTGGATATCGAATCTTGGATTGCCATTGACGGAGGCAGTCTGGGGAGAATCAGCAATGCCGGATTGGGATCCAAACGCTATAAATTGATGATTAAAGGTCAAGGCGGCCATTCCTGGGGTGCTTTTGAATTGGCCAATCCACATCATGCCTTGGGAAAGGCCATAGACATCTTTTCTGAAGCGGCATGGGATTATACCTCTGGAAACACTCCAAAAACAAGCTTTAATGTAGGTAGAATTGGAGGTGGAACTTCGGTTAACTCTATTCCATTCGAATCTTGGATGGAAGTGGATATGCGTGCCATCGATCCAAAAAATCTTGACGAAATCGAAATCATTTTCAAAGAATCCGTGGAAAAAGCCATTTCTGAGTACAATGCCAGTGGTGTACGTGGCGAGGTAACCTACGAACTCATTAAAATTGGGGATAGGCCATCAGGAGAATTACCTGCTTCCCTCCCCTTGATCCAGAGAACTATGGCAGCTACCAAACTTTTTGGTGAGACACCGGAATTAGGACGAGGGTCAACCAACATCAACATACCTGTTTCCAAAGGAATACCAGCGGTATGTATCGGTCGTGGCGGTCAAGGTGGCGGAGCGCATTCTTTGCACGAATGGTATCTGAACGATGAAGAAAGTGATGAATCCATTCAATTGGCCTTGTTGATTGCATTGTCACAAGCAGGTCTAGCCAAATAAGGGAATCATGAAGTTGTTTCCAAAAGTATTTTTCGGGCTCGTCTTTATTTTCTGTACTTCGATAAGCGCTCAACTAAGTGAAGAGCAATGGGCCAAAATAGATAGTTTGTTCTTGCAATGGAACAAGCCCAATCATCCCGGTGGAGCCATTGCCATAATGCAAGGCAATGATTTGGTTTTTTCCAAAGCGTACGGTTTGGCCAGTATGGAATATTTAGTCCCAAACACTATCGGGACTAGATTCAATGTAGCTTCCGTATCCAAGCAATTCAGTGCATTGGGCATTGTAAAGCTGCACTTGGCAGGTAAACTTTCCATAGATGAAACGGTAGACAACTATATTGATGGTCTTGCGCCTTTTGGGAGTGAAATCACCATCAGGCATATACTTCATCATACCAGCGGATTACGAAGTCTTCATGCCCTTTTTGGATTAGCTGGTTGGCGCGGTGATGATGCAAGGACCAATGCAGACCTGGATAGAATCATTGCTAAGCAAAGTGAACTCAACTTTGAACCTGGTTCGGAATATATGTACTGCAACACGGGCTACATGTTCTTGGCCAACATCATTGAAGAAGTCACGGGCATATCCTTTGTGGATTATATGAAAGAAGAAGTTTTCATTCCTCTAGGGATGAACGACACCTATGTTGAGCCTGATTACGACGGCATTGTTCCAAACAACGCGACTTCGTACAACCAAACATCGGATGGTTTTGTCCGGTCTGTGGAATATTGGGGCTATGTCGGGTCTGGAAACATGCACACCACAACAGATGACCTGCTCAAATATTTGAAAAATTATTATGATCCATTACCTGGGTGGAAAGCTGCATTCGATACCATGCAGACCCTTGACCCACTCAATGATGGTAGCTTTAATAAATATGCCTTTGGGGTTAATGTTGATAAGCTGTTTGGTAAAAAACGAGTAAGCCATGGCGGTTCCATTGGTGGCTTTAGGGCCAATGTTGCTGTTTTTCCAAACGAAAAGACCAGCATTGCCATTATTACTAACTTTTCAAGTTCAGGAGCTGGAAGAAAATCCAATCAAATTACAGAAATCCTTTTTGAAGAGACTACATCAAACAAAGATTTGAAAGTGGCAAAGGTTTCCAAGAAGAAGATGGATTCCTATACAGGTATGTATTGGGATGATGAAACCTATTCCCAACGGATGTTAACCACGGGCGGAGATACGCTATACATCGGTAGAAATCCTTTTTTACCTGTACAGGATGATGAGTTTGTTGCCGTTCAATCTGGAAATGATACTAGAATCCAGTTTGAAAACGGAACCATGACCATTTATCCTGAAAGTGGGAAACCCATGGTATTTTCAAAATTCGAGGAAGAAGAATTGACCAAAGCCTTGGCCCAGGAATATGTTGGCACCTATTTTAGCCCCGAAATTGAAACGGCTTACTCCATTCATTATGAAGAGGGTGAGTTCTACGCCCATCATATTCGGCATGGAAAAATACCATTGAAGCAAAAAAAGAAAGATCTTCTGGAGGGAAAACACCCTGTGTCATACATAAAATTCAAAAGAGAAAATGGAAAAACCAAAGGGATATGGATATCCAACGGCAGGGTCCGTAACCTTTGGTTTTCGAAAACCGAATAACAAAAATCAACCACTATGAGACCATTTTTTATCCTTATAATGCTTTGCACCCTAAGCTTGGGAGCACAAACATTCCCAGATAGAGTCTGGCATTCAGCAACGGAAGAAGAAGCACAGCCATGGCAGAACGATAAATCCCAAGCTTTTAGGGAATATTTGATCGACAGTACGAAAATTACAGGATTGATGATTGTGCATAAGGGAAAGGTGGTGTTCGGTTTTGGTGACTTGGAAGAACTGAGTTACGTAGCTTCTTGCCGAAAAAGTGTGTTGTCGATGTTGTACGGTCAATATGTGGAGGATGGTACTATCGATTTGAGCAAAACCATCAAAGAATTGGGGATTACCGATGTGGAAGGCATTCTCCCCATAGAAGAAAAGGCTACGGTCAAAGACATTGTTTCTGCTAGATCTGGAGTCTACCATCCGGAAGGATACCCTGGAGGTATGCAGGAATATGCGCCTGAACGAGGCTCGGTGGAACCAGGCTCCCATTGGTTGTACAGTAATTGGGATTTTAATGTTGCGGGCTACATATTTGAACAGGAAACTGGCACAAATATCTACGACGAAGTAGAACGCCAATTGGCCAATCCATTACATATGCAGGACTGGGACCGCTCCGTTCAACACAAACAGGGGAACACTTCCATTTCCAAATATTTAGCCTATCCCATGTGGTTTTCTACAAGAGATATGGCCCGTTTGGGATTATTGATGCTAAACAAAGGTAAATGGAAAGATACACAAGTAATAAGTAATGCTTGGGTGGATGAAATGCTCAAAACAAGAACCAGCCATGAAGAGTTAAACCAAAATGTTCCCGTATTTCAAGGTAGCGGTGTTAATTATGGGTATGGCTATATGTGGTGGTTATGGCAAAATGTTGATGACAAACGTTTTGAAGGGGCTTATTCCGCCAAGGGAGCCATGGGGCAAAACATTACCGTATACCCTGCTATTGAAACAGTTTTGGCCTTTAAGACCAAAGCCGCATATCGAAGAGCCAATGCATCCCAGATCAGGATCAATGTTGCCAAAAAGGCTGCTGAAATCTTCGATATGCAGCAATAATTTTATTAATAGAAAGGGAGTTAATTGGTTTTGGTGAATACCAAGACCTTACCCCTATTCTGAGTTACCACAATATAAGGGTTACCGCCATTGGCCCTTTCCACTTGTACCATATCTTTTGCATCTCCGGTGACCTTAAATCCGCTTTCCTCTGCATTTTTGAATGTAAATCCGCCATTGTTATCCCCGAGTAGAACGCCACCGTTAAATGCGTCATATCTTCCTATAAAGGCTTCATTGCCGAAGTCGTTGCCAATCATCAACACATCAGTAGTGGTATTACCGGCCGCTTGGGTGGTAATCATACATTTTATGGGCGCTAATTGTGTTTGCCATGGAAGTTGGCCCATCTTGAACTGTCCGTTTCCATCATTCTCAAAATAGGTGGTTTGATCGTGATTGGCTATTAATTCATCGGCATTTTCCAGTTCTTCGGGGGTAAAAAGACCACTTTTAGTGGTAGTGGCATACTCTCTAAAGTAATTAAACTTTTTACGGAACATAGGGCTTTGCCCTATAAGGTCTCCCCAAAAGCTAACCGGGTAGGGCTTAAAGGTGGAATCTTCAAAATCACTTTTAAAATAAGCAAACAATACCGGGTCAATTGCTCCATTGTTGTCAAAATCCTTGGCCAACATGGTGACCGGTCTTTCCGGTGAAGGATTGTACAGGTTGTTCTTCCCCAAATTTCCAGCAATTAGATCCACATCGCCATCGCCATCAAAATCTTTCGCGAGAACGCATTCCCACCAACCGGACAATTGCTGCATACCTGTTTGGTCCAACTGCTGAAAGGAATCCTTCTTGTTCATAAAAATGGTAACGGGCATAAACTCGCCGACCAAAACAAGGTCCTTCAAATTATCCTGATCCAAATCGGCCCAAATAGCATCGGTGATCATTCCCGGGTTTCGTAACGCTTTGCTATACATATCGGTCACATCTACCAGTGTGCCGTTTTCGTTTTTCAACAAATAGCAATCATCTGGTTTGGGATATTGGGAAAACGGGGTACGGCCACCAACGAAAAGATCCACAAAACCGTCACCATCAAAGTCTTCTGCTGTCACAACTGAACCACTTGAGTTTATGCTTGGCAACTCATCCATTGCCCTCACGAATTTTCCGTTGCCCTGATTGATCATCAGGTAATCTTGATAGTAGGGCGAATCCAAATCGAATTCATTACTGCCTGCAACCATATAGATATCGAGGTCGCCATCATTTTCCAAATCAAAAAGTGAAATACTGGTCTCTTCCCGCATTCTATTCTCTTCATCATCGAACAAGGGAGTACCGGTAAATGAACCTTTCGCGTCTTGCATAAAGATCATTGGAGAATGGCCAGAAGAGCTTCCTATGATAAAATCCTCAAATCCATCACCATTTAAATCCCCTTTTGCAATGCGGGGACCATTTTGGGTCAGTTTATGGGGTAAGGTAGGCTGCACATAAAAATCGGCCTTATCGGTTTCCTCGTGGACATAATTAACGCCAACCTCCTCTGATATTTCCTGATATAGGGGGTTGGATTGTTTTGGTGCCAACGGAAATGCCAATTGTTTACCATTTAAGGGTGATGCATCACCATGATTGATTTTTAATGTTTGATTCGTTGGTACATCCGTTAACTTTTGGAATTTCCCGTCCGGCCATACTATTTCGAGAGATGCAATTGATTTTTTTGGTCCCAAACCAAAATGGGCCATTCCCTCCACTGTGGATAAATAACCCCTGTTCAACTGATGTTCGTAATATTGAAAGGTACCGTCCTCAAACCGTATGGCCACCTTGGTGCCCAAAGCCGCCTGATTGTTTGTTGGCCCTTTTAAGTCCAGTTTGAGAAAATTCCTGTCCTTTTGGTTCTCAGCGTCCAGATTATTCTTAAAGACGAATGCCTCGTCGTTAATGTTGTTCACCACATAATCCAAATCTCCATCACCGTCCAAATCGGCAAAAGCAGCTCCATTGGAAAAAGATGGGATGCTCAGCCCCCATTCCTCACCAACATCCTTGAACTGGCCGTTGCCTTCATTTCGGTAGGCGTAATTTGGTATTTTCACCACTGGAATAGAGTCCAATATTTGAGATGGGGTAAGATATTTTTGAACATTAAAGTTGAATTCACCAAAATCGAGGTCGGTAATATCCCTTGGAAAACCATTGGTGATCAAAATATCCTTGCGACCATCATTATCTGCGTCCACAAAAAGTGGTGACCAGCTCCAATCGGTTTTGGCTATTCCGGCCATAAGACCGATTTCACTGTACGGCATATCGGGACCTTGGCCCATCTGAAGCATATTACGCATATATTGATAATCGTACCCATACTTTTCATTCATATAATAATCATTGTACTTGGTTACTTTGATGGTGGTTTTTAGCCTGTAGTTGGTTTCCCCGAGCATGTCCAAGGTAAGAATATCAAGGTAGCCATCGTTATTAAAGTCTGCTATATCGGAACCCATGGAAAATTTACTTTGATGCTTTACAAAGTCACTGATCTTATCGGTAAATGTCCCATCCCCGTTATTGATATACATGATATCGTTGCTCAAGTAATCATTGCTAACATAAATATCGGGCCAACCATCGTAATCCAAGTCGGAAATGGCCACGCCAAGGCCATACCCCTCAATGGTAATACCCGCTTCTATGGTTACATCGGTAAAGGTATTGTCTCCATTATTTCGGTATAAACGGTCGTTGCTCTTGGACGATCCATCGGTGATTTTTTCCCTATAATTTGCAGGTAGAATGTGAATGTCCACATTGTTGAGCACGTAGAGATCCAAGAGGCCATCTTTGTTATAATCTATAAAGGCCGCATTCATGCTGTTACCGGTATCGGCAACGCCATATGCTTTGGCCATCTCTTTAAAAACAGGGACACCGTCATCATCCACGCCTTGGTTTATATATAACATATTGGCCTTTTCTTCAGGGCTTTCGTACATAGCGGCACATATGTAGATATCTAGAAGTGAATCGTTGTTTATATCGATTACCGCTACACCTGTCTTCCATTTATCCGTTGCTTCCACACCGGATGCTTTGGTAGCATCCTTAAATTTAAAATCACCTTGATTTAGATATAGTTTATTGGTTACCTGATTCCCCGTGAAGAAAAGATCGGGTTTATCATCGTTGTTAAAATCCCCAACGGCGACTCCTCCCCCGTTAAAAATATACTCGCTGGTAAGAATGTTGAAACTGTCGGTCTCTACGATTTTATTGTTGAAGGTAATACCGGAATAATCGGATGAAACCTTGGTGAAGAGCGTGTCCTCCTTTTTCTTGGAACAAGAAACCACCAGTAGTGAAGCTAGTGCAATTAAAATATACCTTTTAGTCACAGTGCTGAAGTTTTTTTATGGGTTAGCCAAAATTATTTGATTAGGTGCAATTGGTTGTAAATTGTAAGACCACCGTTTGTGCTCGGGAAATTAAGTCATTTTTAAAACTGACGCACGGTGTCACATATTAAATTTACAAATTCGAATACTGTTGTGGAACGAATTACGATTAATGTTCGATTAAGAACGATTAATTTTTAATTAATAGGAAGTATCCATAATTAAAATAGGTTGCCAAAATGAATTGACAACCTATTTACTTGAATTAAATTAAACTAACTCAGACTACTCATATTATTGCCACAGAGGACTCTGTTCCAACACGCCACCACTTTGGTCAATAGCGTTAATTGGAATTGGGAATAGATCATGCCTTGGTTGGTAAGTCCCAAATTTGGAATCATAACCCGCTTGATCAAAATCTTCTGCTTCATTTTGAATATAGGTGTTAATGGTTTCCATAGCATTGCCCCATCTTCTCAAATCGAACAATCTGTGTCCTTCCATACCAAATTCCAAACGACGTTCAAAACGGATGGCTTGTCGAGCAAAATCCAGACTTCCAAAAGAAGCATATGGTTCTATTTGGTAGTTGGCTGCATCTGCAGTACCATCCACAGTTTGAACATAATTCATATTCTTGGCCCTGTTACGTACACGATTTACATATTCCAATGCCAAAGGCAAATTGGGGCTAGGTTGTTCAACAGCAGCTTCAGCGGCCATCAACAATACATCTGCAAAACGCATTACGTTATAGTTGATACCGGACCAGTCCGATCCCCAACCACCTGTACCGCGTTGGGCATCCACCTCGTCCGCTTGATACATATTCTTCTTAGGCAAATAAGGTCCTGAAATATCGCCAAAGGTTGCCCTTATCCACTCTTTACCAGGGTTTAGACCGAATCCATTGTAATCAATGCCTCTTCGACCAATAGTGTAATCAATACGTGGATCCAATGGTCCTGTATGAGGGGTAAAAGGCTCATCACTGTTGATTCCATAATCATTGGCTACATCAGTTGCAGCGTAGGAATCCAATAATGGCAATCCAGAACCGTCCGTTTGATATGCGTTTGCCAAATCTTGTGTTGGCTGATAAAAACCACAACAGGTTTCCAGAGGTCCGCCTCCAGGGAAGTTTAACGTACCCGCACCATTACCATTAAAAGCACGTCCATCGTCCGCTGCAAACTGAATAGCGAACATGGATTCTGGTCCATTTTCACCTGCAAGGTTAAAGTTGTCCACGAATTGCTCGTTCAAAGAATATGGACCATTATTGATCACATCGTTGAACAATGGCAAGGCTTCTGCATATTTTCCTTGGTACAAGTAAACTTTACCTAAAAAAGCTTTTGCTACCCAAGCATTGGCTCTACCTACGATAATATCGTCGCCCAGCGCAGCAACGGCTGCTTGGAAATCAGCTTCGATCTCCGCCCAAATAGGACCCGGGTTTGGTTGGTTGAACTCTGTATTTACCAAGTTCTCCACAGAAATAAAAGAAGGGTATCCATAAAACTTTTGTAGCTCAAAATTGAAATAACCTCTTAGAAAGTATGCTTCTCCTTCTTGCTGTGTAAAATCACCCTCCTCAATTTGGTTTATCAAATCAAGAACGGCATTTGCACGGTTCACTCCACCATAAAGTGCACTCCATCTTCCCAAAAACCAGTTGTTACCGGTCTGCCAGTCCAAGGTTTCAACTTGAAACAGCGCGGTGTTATCCCCATCGGTACTTCCCCTGTGGGCATCATCGGATACCACATCGGTCCACCAGTTGTCACCACCGGCAGCAACACCTTCTCCCTGTCTACTAATCCGTTCTCCATCCATGGCGGAATAAGCCGCTGTCAACTTTAGGTCAACACCCAAAGCATTTTGCAGCGCTGCATCCGAAAGCGCACCTACGGCAGGCTTTTCCGTGAAATCTTCACTACAGGCCCATAGCAACAGGCCTGCCAGCATTGTTGTAAATAATAACTTCTTCTTTTTCATTTTTTTAAAATTTTAGATTAACTCCGAAAGAATAAATTGCAGCTAAAGGATAGTTGTTATCCGCAACACCAATGGTCAGGTTGTCAATGTTACCACCATCAACTCTAGGTTGTAGCTCAGGGTCAACTCCATCATAACCAGTAATCGTGAACAAGTTGGTACCTTGAAGGTAGAAACGAACACTGTTCATTCCCAAATAACTGGAAACTTGCTCATTGAAAGTATAACCTATTTGAAGGTTCTTCAATCTCATATAAGATCCATCTTCCACAAAGAAAGAATTCGCAGCACCTTCATTGTTTGTTATGCTCTGGCTCAATGCCGGTAATTCAGCATCCAAGTTGTCCGGTGTCCAAGAATCCAATACCCTCACACTTCTGTTGGCATTGAAAAATGTTGGGAAGTCAGTATATACTTTATCATTGTTGAATATTTCGTTCCCTTGAGATCCTTGGAAAAACGCTGACATATCAAAGCCTTTATAGCCCATGGTCAGGTTAATACCGTAAGTAAAGTCTGGGTGAGGCGATCCAATGAACGTTCTATCATCATCATTGATTGTACCATCGTTGTTCAAATCAGCATATCTGAATCTTCCAACACCATCGGCAGGACTTGCAAACCCTTGGTCTGCAGCCGCCGTCACTTCCGCTTCCGAGGCAAAAATGCCGTCAACTACTCTACCGTAAAATGATGAAAGCGGCTGGCCCTCTTGTGTTCTTGTAACGGTACCCGTGGTTCTAAAGCCACCGAAACCAGTTTGGAAAGCACTGATCAAATCCACCACTTCATTTTTGTAATGGGAAACATTAAGATCAATACCATAACTAAAACCAGATTCTGTCTGATCTCTATAGCTTAAAGTTGCATCCACACCTGTATTCTTAAAAGAACCAAGGTTTACGAATGGTGCAGCCGCATCAATAGATGTAGAACTGAACAACTGTTGATCCTGGTTGATCAAATCCTTTGTCTTGATGTTAAAGTATTCCGCAGAAAGGTTCAATTTGTTGTCAAAGAAACCAAGCTCTACACCGAAGTTGGTGGTTTCATTGGTTTCCCATCTCAAATTAGGGTTACCCGCAGCAGACAATAGGGCACCTTGTGCTGCTCCACCACTACCTGTGTACACGTAGTTCGCATATTGCTCGCTCAACACAGAAATATTGATTGTTGGGTTGTTCACCGGAAGTGTCTGGTTACCCAATTGTCCCCAGGAACCTTTCAACTTCAATCGGCTCACGAAAGAGTCTGTTGGCCAGAAGGATTCGTTGCTTACTACCCATCCTGCACTGAACGAAGGAAATATATCGCTCTTGTTGTCTCCGACAAATCTAGAGGATTCATCACGACGTACTGTTGCAGTTAATAAATAACGACCATCGTAATCGTAATTTACCGTTCCGAACAAAGAGAAAAGGGAGTTGGCGTTATCGTAAGCATAAGCTACGTTAGGCGCACCACCACCATTGCTCAACAAATAATAGTCAGGTGTTTCGAAAAAATAGTCGTTTCTAGTAATTTCCTTTCCTTTTGCCTGATTATCCAAAGCCTCAATACCAATTAGAGCATTAATCTTGTGATCTCCGAAAGACTTGTTATAGTTTAAGGTGTTTGTCCATACCCACTCGTAGTTATCTTGATCGGCCTCTCTTAATGTATTTGTGGCAATAGGCTCAGATGATTCTGGAATCAATGGCCTAAAACGTCTGTCGTTGTAAGCTCTAATGGAACCACCGAAGGATGTTTTGAACTGCAATCCATCCATAATGTCCAATGTAGCATAAATATCACCGAATACCCTGAGTGTCTTGGCATAGTCATCTTTTTGACGAGTAGCTTCCGCCACAGGGTTGTTAGGGTTGGATAGTCCTGTATCGTTACTGTAGTTACCACCAAAGTTCCCATCAGTATCATAAACTGGCACCAAAGGAGACATTCTTTGTGCAAAATTGAACCATGACTGCCCACCAGCTCTTCTATCGAAAGAAATGTTGGCGTGTTGCCCGATACGAATTCTATCACCGATTTTAAACTCTGAGTTCAATCGTACCGTCCCTCTTTTAAATCCTGTATGGATTTGAACACCCTGACGGTTTAAGTAGTTAGCAGAGAAGAGAAATCTTGATTTTTCATTACCATTTTCCAAAGTAATGGAAGCGTTTTGCGTAATGGCACTTCTGTAGATTTCATCCACCCAATCGGTACCACCTGGTCTAACATTCATAGTTACAGGAACACCTTGAATAGTGGAAGGAACAACCGGACTTGCACCGTCACCATATTGTGGGTGCGAAGGCGTTCCACCATCATTCAAGATACTTTGCCAAAGCATTTCTCCATGTTGCTGTGGGTTTAGCATATCTGGCTTATTCGTTACTACGGAGAATCCTGTAAGCAAATCAACCGAAACTTTTGCGGTGTTAAGGTTATAACCACCTCCTTTAGTGGTTATAATGACAACACCATTGGATGCCCTTGCACCATAAATAGCGGCAGCACCATCTTTAAGTACGTTAAATTGCTCGATATCCGCTGGGTTAATTGAGTTTAAGATACCTGGGTCATCGGTCTGAACGCCATCAATAATATAAAGAGGGTCGTTACTATTACCTGTACCAAAACCCCTAATACGAACTACTGGAGCTGAACCAGGAGCACCGTTATTGGTAACTGTAACACCTGCCACCCTACCTTGTAAGGCTTCTGCGGCGTTTACAACAGGAGTTTTTGTGGCTTCCTCAACATCAACTGTTGCCACAGATCCTGTTAATTCCCCTCTTGTTTGTGTACCATAACCTGTTACCACCACCTCATCCAAGGCTGCGGCATCTTCTTCCATGGTTACATCGATCGTAGTATTGCCGTTTACTGGAATTTCAATGGTCTTAAATCCTACGTAAGAAAAAACCAAGGTAGCATCCGAAGCTGCCGTAATGGAGTAATTTCCATCAAAATCCGTTTGCGTACCGTTGGTAGTACCCTTTACAATAACATTTGTTCCGGGTAGTGGAGTTCCAAAGTTATCCACAACGGTTCCCGTAATGGTAATTTGGTAAGGAGGTGAAGTAGCTTCATCCAAGTCTGGGGCCGCTGCCATTGCAGATCCACCCACCAGCATCATTGTCATTGACAAAAAGAGAGCCTGAAAAGCTTTAAAGCAATCAGACAATCTTGTCAAAACTTTAAATCTGTTTTGATTCATAGATAGTCTATTTAGTTTAGTTATTTACCATAATCGAGACCGTGCATATTGTCTCAATCAGGAACAATAATAGGTAAAATTTTAGAATTGACAATATTTTAACATTAAATATTCAAAATGATAAAATGAGTACTTTGAAAATATAAAAATGCCAATGCTAAGAAAACGTTAATATGCCTAGGCTGAGCATCCACCTTACTTTATAGCTTATTGGATGCTCTGCAAGTCGCCTTTAAATTTACAACAAATATGCGATTAATTGTTATTTTTACACAAGGTGAATTTGAGACCTAATTAGTGGCTACTTCGATTTAGGACATTGAACTGATTTTTTAAGAAATTCCTACAACATATTTATAATTGAATTTTGGAGTTGTTGATGTAATTGATTTTATCAATCTATATATGCAACCATAGGTTTCCAAAAGCACCTAAACATGGCCACTGTTTAAATATCGGTCGAAGTAAAATTGAACATTCCCAAGATAAGACCATTCATTGTATCAAAATGATACAATAAGTTGCTCTTTTTTTTATTTTTATATTTTTTTGATGTAAATTTTACGATGTTTACAAAATGTTACCAATCGAAAAAGACCATATAACCAACCTTGCCTATGATACCGTAATCCTAGGTTTTACAGGTAAAGAATTGAAGATTTTGATACTGGAATATCAAAATTCCGATCAGTTTGCATTGCCTGGAGGATTTATTCGGCGCGATGAAGATTTGTACGATGCGGTTAAAAGAGGAGTGCGGGAAAGAACGGGTTTAGAAAAAATCCATTTGGAACAATTTTACACCTTTGGAAAAAAAAACAGAGACAGTTCCTACCCCTTTAAAAAGATTGCTGCCGGAAAAGGGTACACCTTAACATCCGATCATTGGGTCCTTGATAGATTCATCACTGTAGGATATTATGCGCTGATCAATTACAACCAAGTGCAACCTACCCCAGATAAATTTTCGGATTCAATCAATTGGTACGACATTAATAAGCTCCCAAAGTTAATGATAGACCACGCGGAAATTGTTGACAAAGCATTGGAATCCATCCAGCATGATCTGGGCAAGAAACCTATAGGGGAAAATCTGTTGCCCGAAAAATTTACGATGAAAGAACTACAAAAGGTCTATGAAATTATTTTAAACAAAGAATTTCGTCGTACTACATTTCAACGTAAAATGTTAGGCATGGATATTTTAAAGCGGCACGAAAAACTATATACTGGAGCCGCAAACAAGGCACCCTATCTGTACAGTTTCAACACAAAAAAGATGGAAAAGGCTGAAAAGCCATGAAAAAAATCAAACTCACCACAAGAAATTGTTGAATAATTCAACCTTTAAAATCTAAACGAAATAGACGAATGCCAAATTTCAATATTGATGCCGACCCTAAACACACCTACGATGCCATAGTAATCGGCTCGGGAATCAGCGGTGGTTGGGCAGCTAAAGAGCTCTGCGAGAAAGGATTGAAGACCCTTGTTTTAGAACGGGGGCCTGTCGTGGAACATCCAAAAGATTACACTACCGCCAATTTAGACCCTTGGGATATGGAGCTTCGGGGAGGATTAACTCCTGAACAACAAAAAAAACACTATAAAGGCATACGGTCAGGTTTTATAGGCCAAGACACCGAACATTTTTATGCCAACGACGAGGAAAATCCATATACCGAGGTTAAACCATTCCTTTGGATACGGGGGCACCAAATGGGCGGTCGTTCGCTCTTGTGGGGCAAACAGACCTACCGTTGGAGCGAAATGGATTTTGAGGCCAACGCCAAGGACGGTCATGGGGTGGATTGGCCCATACGCTACAAAGATTTGGAACCGTGGTACACCTATGTGGAGAAGTTTGCGGGCATCAGTGGCGAAGCCCTAGGGCTGCCCCAGCTTCCCGATAGCCACTTTCTACCTCCCATGGAGTTGAACTGCGTGGAAAAACACATCAAAAAACGTATAGAACGGGACTTCCCCGGAAGACACATGATCATAGGCCGTGTGGCGCATTTAACCCAACCACTTAATGGCAGGGGGCAATGCCAATACCGCAACCGATGTAGCCGCGGGTGCCCGTACGGCGCCTATTTTAGCAGTAATGCCGTAACCTTGCCAGCAGCCAATGCAACCGGGAATCTTACTTTTAGGCCCTACTCCATTGTGCAGTCCATTATGTATGATGAAGGAACAGGCAAGGCATCCGGTGTTCGCATTATTGATGCCGAGACCAATGAGGACATCGAATTCAAGGCCAAAATTGTATTCTGCAACGCCTCTACCTTGAGTACCACCCAAATACTATTGAATTCCACCTCTAATCGCTTTCCCGAAGGGATGGGCAACGATAGCGGGGAGCTGGGCTATAATTTAATGGACCACACCTACCGTGTAGGTGCATTGGGCAGGGTTGAAGGCTTTGAGGACAAATACTACAGTGGCCGCAGGCCCAACGGAATTTATATCCCCCGCTATTGGAACATCGACGAAAACTCAAAATCCGATAAATTTTTGCGTGGTTTTGGGTATCAAGGTGGTGGGTATCGCATGGGAAATAGTGAAGCGGCCAATCGTAAAGAATTCGGTGGCGATTACAAGGATAGTATCATGAAACCTGGACCCTGGGAATTCTTCATTACAGGTTTTGCCGAATGTTTGCCCTATCATGATAATAAAGTGTACCTCAACAAGGAGGTGACGGATAAATGGGGACAACCTACTTTGTCCATAGATTGTGAGTACAAGGAAAACGAATTGGCCCAGAACAAACAGATTCAAGAAGATGCGGTGGAAATGCTCGAAAAAGCTGGGGTAAAAGATGTTCTTGGGTTTGATAACGAGCACGAACCGGGGTATGGGGTTCACGAAATGGGAACCGCACGTATGGGCCGCGACCCAAAAACCTCAGTTTTGAACGGAACCAATCAAGTGCATGCTGTCAAAAATGTATTTGTGACAGATGGTGCCTGTATGACCTCCAATTCTTGTGTGAATCCGTCACTTACCTATATGGCGCTTACTGCAAGGGCTGCCGATCATGCCGTGAAAGAACTCAAAAAAATGAACCTTTAAAATTATGGATCGCAGAAAAGCTTTAAAATTTACAGGAAGTATGGCCGCAGCTGCCGTTGCCGGCCCTTCATTGTTATCCCTGCTTCAGTCTTGTAAAAATGAAACACGTGTAGATTGGCAACCACAATTTTTGACGATGGATGAGGCTGCCTTCGTGTCCAAAATAGTGGATATGATTTTACCACGTACCGAAACACCGGGAGCTTTGGATGTGAAAGTTGACATTTTTATCGATAAGGTCTATGCCAAATTGTATGATGCCAATGGTCAAAACCATGTTAGAAAAGAAATAGAAAAGTTCAATTCCGATTGTATATCCGATTTTGGCGACAGCTTTGTGAACCTTTCCAAATCCGACCAAATCAAAGTCTTGGAAAAGGCAGAACAAAACTCGGGGCAATTTGGAAGCGGGGTTTGGGGAACCACAGTAGGAAACCCAGAACAAGTAGGCTTCTATCTGTCCTTAAAATCAACCATTTTATGGGGCTATTTTACCTCCGAGGACATCGGTGAAAATGTACTTAACTATGACCCTGTTCCAGGAGCATATCACGGTTGTATACCATTGGCAGAGGTGGGCAATAAATGGAGCCTTTAACCTATGCAAAACAAGTCTTTTTATATCAACCGAAGAAAATTCCTGACTGGCTCGGCCGCTGCTTTGGCCCTATCGTCATTTGGCGCCTATGGCATGGATTTGATGTACTCATCAAAAAAGTGGAATGTAGGACTAATAGGTTGTGGTTGGTACGGCGTAAGTGATTTGTTCAAACTGATTCAAGTAGCCAATATCGAAGTGGTCTCACTCTGTGATGTGGACAAAAAACATCTGGAAGAAGCTGCATATTTGGTGTCTCAGCGACAAAAATCCCGTAAAAAGCCAAGGATGTACAGCGATTATCGCAAAATGCTTGCCGAAAAAGACTTAGATATTGTTCTTATCGGTTCCCCAGACCATTGGCATGCGCTACAAGCCATAGAAGCCATGGAATCTGGTGCACATCTTTATTTACAAAAACCCATTAGCCTTGATATTTTGGAAGGCGAAGCCATTTTGGCCACTGCCCGAAGATTGGGCAAAAAAGTGCAAGTAGGCACCCAACGTAGAAGTACGCCGCACTTGATCGAAGGCAAGAAAAACATTATAGATGCTGGACTACTGGGAAAAATATCCCATGTGGAAATGTGCTGTTACTACCACATGCGTTGGAATGCCAATCCGCCAGTACAGCAAGTTCCCGATCACTTTGATTACGATTTTTGGTCCGGTCCTGCTCCGTTGAGGCCCTATATTGGTTTGCCACATAAAAAGTGGAGAGCCTTTACGGAATACGGAAATGGTATTGTGGGCGATATGTGCGTCCATATGCTGGATGCCGTTCGGTGGATGCTCGGCCTCGGGTGGCCCAAAAAAGTATCTTCCACGGGAGGGATTTACGTCCAAAAAGATTCCGTTGCCAATACTTCGGATACACAAACCGCCATTTTTGAGTTTGATGAACTCAATTGCGTATGGCAGCATCGTAGTTGGGGCAATCCGACGGATCCAGATTACCCTTGGGCATTTTTTATTTATGGCGAAAAAGGAACTTTTAAGGGAAGTGTGTTCCAATATGAGTTCATTCCCCATGATAGTGGTAAGACCATAAAAAAAGAAGCGGTTTACGAGCGTGAAAAATATCCAGAGGATTTAAAGGAAAAGGATATCGAGCTCCATACAGCACCAGCTACACGAGGCCACATGTTGGATTTGTTGGATGCTATCGAAAGTGATAGATTTCCTGTTGCCGATGTAGAGCAGGGCCATATTTCCACAGCCAGTTGTATCCTGGCCAACCTTGCTATGGGATTGGAACGCCCATTGGTTTATAATCCACAAAAAAGGATTATTGTTGATGATACCGAAGCCTCTTCATTGCTCAAACATCAGTATCGAGGGACTTGGCAACATCCCTCGGAAACCATTTTATGATCAAACAAACCCACTATCAATATAAAAATTGATAGCCAACAGAACCAAAATGACAAAATTCAACCTTTTATTGCCACTTCTATTCATGTCTTTTTCCGTTATGGCGCAACAAGACCATAAACGAACCATTGTTACCACCGATGGTGAAATAGACGATGTGGACACCTTTATTCGTTTTTTGATGTACGCCAACGAATTTGATACCGAAGGATTGATCTATTCCAGTTCCATGTGGCATTGGAAGGGTGATGGCAAGGGAACCACCATGGTCTCCGAAATGGAAATGACCCGAAATATGTATGGGGAACGCAGCGAATTGAGATGGCCAGGAACCACTTGGATACAGGAACTGTTGGCCGAATATGCCAAAGTACATCCCAACCTATTGCTTCATGATAAAAACTACCCTACCCCAAAAGAGCTTTTGGCGCTGGTAAAAGTGGGCAACATAGATTTTGAGGGGGAAATAGACCAACGCACCGAAGGTTCAAAATGGATAGCAAAAAAATTGCTGGATGATGACCCGCGCGAAATTTTTCTTCAGGCCTGGGGCGGAACCAATACCATTGCCCGTGCCCTAAAATCAATCGAAGAAGACTATTCCAGCCATAAAGATTGGGAAACAATCAAAGAAAAAGTATCAAAAAAGGCCATCATCTACACCATCATGGACCAAGATGCCACCTACAAAAAATACATAGGGCCCAATTGGCCCAATATAAGGGTCTTTTACAATGCCAACCAATTTTGGTGCTTTGCCTACCCATGGAAACAAGTGGTTCCCAAGAGCCAGCAACCCTATTTAGAGGGGAGTTTTATGGGCCCCAACATCATAAATGATCATGGACCGTTGTTTACAAAATATTATTCCTACGGGGATGGGCAAAAACAAGAAGGAGATCCTAATCATTTTGAGGGAGATATTTCAAAAATTGCACATACCGATCGCGGCAATTTTTCCAAATACGATTTCATCTCAGAAGGAGATTCCCCTGCTTTTTTACATTTGGTAGATGTTGGTCTGGACAACTACGAAGACCCGTCCCGAGGGGGTTGGAGCGGTCGTTTTGAGCAATCGACCGAAAATCCATACCGTTTTGAAGACGGTGAAGCCGCGGCCGATCTAAATCCTGAAACCGGAGAAATGGACAAAAGCTATCCTCAGACCCGTTGGATAAAACCCATGCAGCTCGATTTTGCTGCCCGTGCCGATTGGTGCATCAAACCTTTTGAAGAAGCCAACCATCCTCCACAGATTTCTGTATCGCAGGGGAATTCGATTAATGCAAAACCAGGAGAAAAGGTTGTTCTCAATCTTTCTGCTGAAGATATTGACGAACACCCTGTCTTTTTTAACGTTTGGCCCTATGCGGAAGCTGGTGATGGGGCTGCAACCGTTGCATTAAAAACTGATGTGGCATCGGTAAAAATTCCAAAAACCGCAAAAAGCGGGGAACTATACCATATCATTGTTGAAGGTACCGATACTGGCTTTCCTGCTTTGACCAGGTACCAAAGAGTTATCATTTCGATCAAATAAATTAGAGAACATACTAACGCTTAATTAAAAAACCCTCCCCTTTTGCTTCTAACCAGTCTGCTCATCATCATTGTTTTATTGGTGCTTATCCTAACAAAAAAGATGAGTGCCATGGCTGCCCTTATTTTGGTACCCGTAGTAGGTGCCTTACTAGCTGGATTTGGCTGGGAAACGTTTGATTTTGCGCTGGATGGCATCAAAAGCATTGCTCCTGTTGTGGCCATGTTCGTATTTGCTATCCTATTTTTTGGGATCCTGACCGATGCGGGAATGTTCAATCCCATTATAAACACCATTTTAAAATGGGTGGGCACCAACCCAACCTTAATTGCCATTGGTACTGCCTTGTTGGCCATGACCGTACATTTTGATGGCTCGGGGGCCACCACCTTTTTAATTGTAATTCCTGCCATATTGCCCCTTTATGAAAAACTCCAAATGGATCGTCGCGTTTTGGCTTGCGTCGTATCCTTGGCAGCAGGCACCATGAACATGCTTCCATGGGGCGGCCCAACCATCCGTGCAGCCTCAGCACTCAACTTAAGCGTGGCCGAGATATATTCCCCTATTATGCTACCACAGATTTGTGGACTTTTATTTGTTGTTTTTATTGCCTGGCGGTTGGGCAAAAAAGAATCCAGACGCCTCAATATTCAAAAAAATACAGTTGCTAAGGAAGAAATTAAAGCCATGGAGACAGATGTGCCGACCATGCCTTCCAAAACCAGAAACTTTTGGCTCAATGTCATCATAACCATTTTGGCACTTGCCTTTTTAATTTCAGGTACGGTTCCTCCCGCCCTCGTTTTTATGATCGGGACAGTCTTGGTTTTGATGTTGAACTTTCCAAGTCTGGAAAAACAAAAAGATTTAATTTTTTCTCATTCAAGAGCCACTATTTTGATGGCTTCCATATTGTTGGCCGCTGGAGTTTTTACAGGAATTATGAAAGAATCGGGCATGATAGCCAACATGGCCGAAAGTGCCGTGAACGTTATTCCGACCGCTGCAGGTGAAAGATTACCGCTTATTCTTGCGGTGCTGAGTATGCCACTTAGTTTTTTGTTCGATCCCAATTCGTTCTATTTTGGATTTTTACCCATATTGGCACAAACGGGCAACGAGTTTGGTATAGCCTCTGCAACCATGGGTCAGGCGGCAATTATGGGACAAATGACCACGGGCTTTCCCTTAAGTCCCTTAACGGCCGCAACCTTTTTATTGATCGGTTTGGCAAAAGTGGATTTGGCGGACCATCAAAAGTTTACTTTTAAATATGCCCTTTTGACCACATTGGTCATGACATTGATTTCAGTTTTAATTGGAGTGATTCCCATATAATATGAAAAAAACAATTCGCATAGGATCAGGAGCTGGCTATTCGGGAGACCGAATTGAACCTGCTGTGGATCTAATACAAAAGGGGGATTTGGACTATATTATCTTCGAATGCCTTGCAGAGCGTACCATTGCCTTGGCCCAATTGCAGAAAACACAAAACAAAGAGCTTGGTTATGACCCTTTATTGGAAGACCGCATGAAAGCCTGTTTACCTTATTGTGTTTCAAACAATGTAAAACTTATCAGCAATATGGGTGCCGCCAATCCTGTTGCTGCGGCAAAAAAAACGGCCAAAATAGCAAGTGAATTGGGTTTAAGAAACATCAAAATAGGTGCCGTGTTTGGTGATGACGTAAAATCATTACTGGATTTTGAAACACAGACCTTATTGGAAAGTGGCGAATCCTTATCCGTTTTGGACGATAAAATCATTTCTGCCAATGCCTATTTGGGGGTGGAAGGAATTTTATCGGCGCTGACGGATGGGGCAGACATTATCCTAACTGGCAGAGTGGCGGACCCCGCCCTATTTTTGGCTCCTATTATACACGAATTTGATTGGTCCCTCAGCGATTACCCTCTTTTGGCCAAAGGAACTGCTTTGGGTCATTTAATGGAATGTGCCGGTCAAGTATGCGGTGGTTATTTTGCCGACGGAGTTAAAAAACAAGTTCCCAATTTAGGAAGTCTAGGATTCCCTATTGCAGAAATCAACGAAGAGGGCTCCTTCTTTATCACCAAATTAAGGGATTCTGGCGGTATGGTAACCCCAGCAACCTGCAAAGAACAATTGCTGTACGAGGTACATGACCCATCGGAATACCTAACTCCCAATGTTATTGCCGATTTTTCCAGCATCAGTTTTAAGGAAATGGAAAAAGATAAAGTAGAAGTTTCTGGAGCTACGGGAAAACCTTTGACGGGAAAATTAAAAGTGTCCGTCGGCTATCATGATGGTTATATGGCAGATGCCCAAATAAGTTATGGTGGAAGTCATGTATTGGAACGGGCCAAATTGGCGATTGAAATCATCAAAGAAAGATTACGATCCATGGATTTGGAAGTGGAGGATATCCTTTTTGACCTAATTGGGGTCAACAGTCTTTTTAAAGGGAATGAAACCAAAGCAAGCCCTACGGAAGTTCGATTGCGAGTAGCCGCTAAAACAAAAAGCAGAAAAGAGGCCGCACAGTTGGTCAATGAACTGGAAACACTGTACACCAATGGTCCGGCAGCTGGAGGCGGTGTTAGCAAAACGGTCACAGAAATCATTGCCATCCAATCTGTCCTAATTGATAAAGCTAGGGTAGCTCCCGCAGTTGAATACTTTAAAAGCTAACAAATGAAACTAAAGGATCTAGCACATTCTCGAACAGGAGACAAAGGAGATATTATAAATATCTCGCTTATTGTTTTTGATGAAAAGGATTATCAAACCTTGCAAAAATTGGTGACTGCCACTGCAGTGAAAAAGTTTCTTGGAGAAATGGTCCTGGGCGAGGTAATACGATATGAACTCCCAAACCTCGGTGCAATGAATTTTGTAATCCACAAGGCACTTCGGGGAGGGGTAACACGCTCCCTGCGCTTGGACAAGCACGGAAAAACATTATCGTCCTATCTGTTGGAAATGCCACTGGAAATAAAAAACTAAAACTTAATTGATGAAAACATTCTTAAAATTGATATTGGTCATTTGTACCCTTCAGTTGACCTATGCACAAACAACAAAGGGAACCATAGTAATTGATTCCATTTACTCTGAGAATTTGGAAAATAATTTTGATGAAAACCCTACTCGGAAAGTTGGGGTTTATCTTCCTCCCAACTATGACAAGGGAACCCAAAAATACCCCGTAATTTATTTTTTACACGGCTTTTATGGCGACCACAACATGTTGGAGCCCATGAAGGAAATCTTGGATTTTGCCATAGAGACCAAACGAATTCGACCTTTTATTTTGGTGATTCCCAACCAAAAAACCACCTACGAGGGGAGTTTTTACTCCAATTCTGGCATTTTTGGAAATTGGGAGGACTTTACCGTACAAGATTTGGTAGAATACATGGACGAAAATTACCGCACGCTGGCCAAAAAAGAAAGTCGCGGCATTACAGGCCACAGCATGGGCGGTTATGGTGCCTTGAACATCGCCATGAAACATCCAGATGTTTTCAATACCGTTTACGCCATCAGCCCCGGAGCTTTGGCCATAGTTCGTGAGTACGGACCGAACAGCAATACCTTTAAAGAGCTTTCGGAAATATCGACCTACGAAGCATTGGAAAAAACATATTTTGGCAAAGTCATGGTCGCTTTTGCCCGTTCCTGGTCCCCCAACCCGAACAACCCTCCTTTTTACGGTGATTTTCCGTTTGGGTATAAAGATGGTGAGTTGGTCATACACCAAGAAACACTTAAAAAATGGCATGATAATATGCCTTTTTACAATCTCGAAAATTATATTGACAATCTAAAAAGCTTGAAAGCCATCAAAATGGATTGGGGCAGAAATGCTGGAGAACGATTTACACAGCAATGTAAAATGTTCAGTATAAAATTGGAAAACCTGGGTATTGACCATTTCGCTGAGGAATACATTGGAACCCATGTGAATAATATCTATACAAAAAATGGCCGTTTGCCCCAACAAGTGTTGCCTTTTTTTGAATATTATCTCGAGTTCGAAGATTAAAACCGATCAAAAGTAGCGGTATTGTAATATCTTTCTAAATACAAGTCATTAACTTGCAATTGATTCTCACACAAACAACTAAACAAGATGCATACCTTAAAACAAAACCTTCGATGGGGCAGTCTGTTCTTAGCAACATTATTTATAGGCTGTAGCCCAAAATTTACCGAAGAAAAAAAGGAAGGTTTCAACCTTGTACATCATGAAAATGGAGCAACCCTTGGGTACAGCCCAGATTCGAAAGTATCCATTCTAACCGTTGACCGTTTGGCCTTTAAGGACCTGAACCAAAACGGTACTTTAGACCCTTATGAGGATTGGAGGCTCCCTGCCGATGAAAGAGCCCATGATCTTGCCTCAAAAATGAGTGTGGAGCAAATTGCCGGTTTAATGCTTTATAGTGCACACCAATCCATTCCTGGAGGAGGCAATAGTTTTTTCGGAGCTGTCACCTACAATGGAAAACCATATGATGAAAGCGGAGCCAAACCAAGTGATCTATCCGATGCACAAAAGAAATTTCTTTTAGAGGACAACCTACGCCATGTTTTGATTACCAGTGTGGAGTCGCCGGGAATATCGGCACAATGGAACAACAATGCACAGGCTATGGTAGAAGGAATTGGATTGGGCATCCCCATCAACACCAGTTCGGACCCTAGACATGGAAGCGATTCTTATGCAGAGTTTAATGCAGGTGCAGGAGGGAAAATCTCAATGTGGCCCAGTACCTTGGGATTGGCGGCTAGTTTTGACCCATCACTAATGCAACAATTTGGGAAAATTGCTTCCAAAGAATACCGTGCTTTAGGAATTGCCACTGCCCTATCTCCACAAATAGATTTGGCAACAGAACCGCGCTGGTCCCGTTTTGATGGCACCATGGGCGAAGACCCAAAACTTGCCGCCGACATGGCCCGAGCATATGTTGAAGGCTTCCAAGCTTCAGAAAATGGCGATTGGGGCAACCAAAGTGTAAATGCCATGGTAAAGCACTGGCCTGGAGGTGGCCCCGAAGAAGGTGGTCGTGATGGTCATTTTGGATATGGATCCTATGCCGTTTATCCTGGCAAAAACCTAGAGGATCATTTAAAGCCTTTTACCGAAGGGGCCTTTGATTTGGAAGGTCCAACCGAAATGGCCACTGCCGTAATGCCCTATTATACCATTTCATACAATCAGGACACGGAGAATGGCGAAAATGTGGGCAATGCCTACAATAAATACTTGATTACAGACCTGCTACGTGGCAAATACGGTTACGATGGTGTGGTGTGCACAGATTGGGGCATTACAGGGGATGCGCCGAATGTATATGAATTTAGGGGCAAGCCTTGGGGTGTTGAAAATTTAAGCGTGGCCGAAAGACATTATAAAATTATTGAAGCGGGCTGCGACCAATTTGGAGGCAACAACGATATGGGACCTGTTATCGAAGCCTATCAAATGGGCGTAGAGGAACATGGAGAGGAATACATGCGCAAACGTTTTGAAACTTCTGCTGTACGACTTTTGAAAAATATATTCAGAACAGGGTTGTTTGAAAATCCGTATTTGGATGTATCAGAAACAAAACAAATCGTCGGTAATGCCGAGTTTATGGAAGCGGGCTACAAGGCACAGCTCAAATCCGTAGTGATGCTGAAGAACAGTTCAGAAACCTTGCCAGTTAAAGCCAAAACAAAAGTATATGTACCCCAGCGCTATGTTGCCCCTACCGTTAACTGGTTTGGCGTTGCGACCAAAGAACGTACCGAACATCCATTTAATATGGAAATAGTGGCCAAGTATTTTGAAGTTGTGGATGAACCTAGTGAGGCGGATTTTGCACTCGTAGGTATACAAAGTCCAAATGGTGGTGTTGGATACGACGTTGCGGATACGGAAAAAGGAGGCAATGGCTATGTGCCCATTAGCTTGCAGTATGGCACCTATACGGCAACCAATGCCCGGGACCAAAGTATAGCGGCAGGAAGCCCCCTAGAAGATGGGATAACTAACCGCTCCTACAAGGGCAAAACAACAACCGCTGTCAATATTTCGGATATGGGCTTGGTTACGGATACCAAAAGAAAAATGGGAAATAAACCCGTTATTGTAATTATTAAAGTATCCAAACCTATGGTTTTCGCTGAGATTGAGCCTTCAGCCGATGCTATTTTGGCACATATGGGGGTTCAAGACCAAGCATTAATGGATATTGTCTCCGGCAAGGTGGAACCCTCTGCCATGTTACCATTCCAAATGCCAAACGATATGATGACTGTTGAATCTCAATTTGAGGACGTGCCAAGGGACATGGAACCCTACACGGACTCCAATGGCAATGCGTACGATTTTGCTTTCGGGCTCAATTGGAATGGTGTAATTAATGATGCAAGAACGCAAGCCTATAAATAGGATATATGGGTAGGTTAAAATTAAAGGAGGGGGTATAAAAAGTAAGTCAATGTCATATTGAGCTTGTCGAAATATTTTCAACTTACTGATAATCAATATCGGTTTCGACAGGCTCAACCTGACAAATCAAGTTGTGAAGACTTTTTAGGCCTCTTTTCTATTCAACTTTTACATCTTAAAACATTTTATCGTGTATCTGTGATTTTAACCCAAAGAAAAAATCTATCGAGAGAAGATGTACTAGTTTTGACCCGCCAAACAAGATTTAAAACCAAACCAGTTTCCTAATGCTCCCCAACCAGAATCCCAAGAAAAATCTTTACATCATTTTTTTTCTCAATTCCATTTATCCGTTAAGCCCAAGCTTAAAAGATTACCTTGCCGATAAAATAAAGAGTTGTTCCTTCGAAAAAAATGAACTTATCAGTACGGCCGGTGAGGTTTGCGATCGTCTTTATTTGATAAAAAGAGGAATGGTCCGCGGATATTTTGTAAGCGATACTTCGGAAATAACCACATGGATTGATTCGGAGAATGAAGTCTTTACTTCAATCACCGGTTTCTTTAGAAACCAAAAAAGCGAGGAATACATTCAAAGCTTGGAAACCACCTATTGTGATTATCTGGAATATAAAGACTATAAATACTGCTTGAACCACTTTCCAGAAATGCGGCACATTAATCGTATACTACTTGAGGAATACTATATTTTAGCTGAACATAGGGTGTATTTGGCAAGAATTCCAAATGCTGGTAAACGATTGGACTTTTTTATGAAAAACAGAAAGCCTGAAATCATTGACCGAATTCCAAGGAAACATTTGGCCTCATACTTGGCCATAAGACCGGAAACCCTATCCAGACTAATGAAGGAAAGAAGTTAGACTACTTCTTTTTAATCAACGAAGTCAAAATCCCTGCCCCCAAAGCCAATCCAATAAACCCTAACGAAATCCACTCGGGAAATTTAATATGGTGCGCAAGAATAAGTTTTAGTCCTACAAAGCTTAAAATAGCCACCAAACTGTATTTAATATGATGGAACTTGTTTATCATATGCGCAAGGAAAAAATACATGGACCGTAGCCCCAAAATGGCAAAAATATTAGAACTGAATACCAAAAAAGGGTCCGACGTAATGGCCAAGATCGCAGGTACGCTATCCAAAGCAAATAGCACATCGGAAAACTCAATGATCACCAAGGCGATAAACAATGGTGTCGCCGCTGTAATATGGCGTAATTTGATAAAAAACTTTTGCCCGTCCATATGTGAGGTAATGGGCATTATCTTTCTTAGGTTTCGGTAGACAAAAGATTGTTTAGGATTAAAAGGTTTTTGCTTGGAAACCAACATACGGATTGCAGTAAAAATTAAAAAAGCACCAAAAATGTATGTGGTAAACGTGAACTTTTTTATCAGAGCCACTCCAAAAAATATCATGAGCGCCCGAAAAACAATGGCTCCTAAAATTCCCCAGAACAGTACCCTGTGCTGATATTTCTGAGGTATTTGAAAAGACGTGAAAATTACCGCGATCACAAAAATATTATCAATGCTCAAAGACAACTCAATAAGGTAACCCGTGATGTACTTTAACGCAGCATCCATGGGTTCAAGATTGTCCACATTATCTATATTTCCAGTACTGTATAACCAATAAATCACTCCAGAAAAAATAAGGGACATCGTAACCCAAAGCCCCGTCCATAAAGAGGCCTCACGAACACTTATTACATGCGGGTTTTTATTGAAGACGCCAAGGTCCAAAGCCAAAAAAAAGAGAATACCCAAAAGAAAAATAATCCAAACGGTCATAGGCGTAACATAGTAATCATCGAAAATAAACAAAGGAACGGATTCCTGAACCAAAAAAATTATTAAAACTGAGTTCTGGGCAATACACATTGGCCGCCCATCCTTTCAAAACTGTGCTATAAGTTCCACAAACTAAAATTATTGGGGACTAGGGGTTTCAGTGCAAGCCAATAAATATTATGAATTGAATAATTGATTTTGACATGACAGGATATAGAGATTCAGAACAATTAATTACATGGGAAAGAAATCCTCAATATTCTGCCTCCCCTCTACCAAGTCCAAAATAGTGGTTTTTTCAAGTACTTTAATAAATTTGGATTTGTTGGAACCCACAAGTTTATGAAGCACACAGGGATTGTTCATGTCACAGTTCCTAATGCCCATGACGCAAGAATTGACACGCTTTTCACCATCAATGACCTTTACAATGTCCATTAATGTGCGTTTACGGTTTTCGTTGCTTAAATAGAATCCTCCCTTGGGTCCTCGAGTAGATGAAACAATACCATGTCGCGATAGTTCTTGCAACAATTTGGCCAAATAAGCTTCCGGTACATGCACTACCTCAAAAATATCCCTAACCATGATTTTATGGTCTTTATCGGAGTTCAGAGCGAGATAAAGCACTCCCTTGATAGCGTACTTGGATGAGTTGGAGAACATCATATAAAATATTAAACAAAGATTAAAAGATATTTTTATCCTTTTTATGATTAATATCATGTTATAGGTCTGAACCACTATATACTTTTGAAACGAAATTTTAACCGTTGATCAAATGAAAGCAATAGTAAAAAGTATAGCTCTGCTCTTCGCCCTTATTATGATTAGTTGTGGTGGAAAGAAAGAGGAAAAAAAAGAGGAAGGATTTAGCGTACAACGCAAAAAGGCTCAAACAGAACAACCAGCCGAAACCATTACCACTAATGAGGTGAAGCCTTCAGAACGAGTGGATTTGACCACTAAAGGGGTTGGTCCCATCAAAGCAATCGAATTGCCAGCGGAAATTGACCAAGCCATGGTTGAGGAGGGTAAAAAGGTGTACGACCAAATGTGTTTGGCCTGCCACAGAATAGGGAAAAAATTCATTGGCCCGCCCCCTAATGGCATTTTGGAAAGAAGAACTCCCGAGTGGGTCATGAACATGATTTTGAATCCTCAGGAAATGGTACAGCAAGACCCTTTGGCCAAAGACCTTTTTCAAGAGTTCAACGGATCACCTATGTCGAATCAAGGACTAACGGAAGATCAGGCCAGAGCCATTCTAGAATATTTTAGAACCTTAGAATAAACGTTATGAAAACAACCATCAAAATTAGTATGATGGGGTTGTTTTTACTGCTTACATTCTTCATTAGCTGTAAAAACGGACCTCAAAACGAAACAACGGACTCCAGTCAAAACGAGGCCATTATTAATTCGGAAAACAACAAAGGGCAAGCCTTTATAGCCGATGACGAATCCACTCCCAATGTGCTGCAAATTGCCGTTGGATCAGCAGACCATAGCACTCTTGTCGCTGCGGTTCAAGCAGCAGAATTGGAAAATGTATTGGTCAACGCCGGCCCGCTAATGGTGTTCGCCCCTACCAATGAAGCTTTTGATGCATTGCCAGAGGGCACCGTGGAAGACCTCTTGAAACCTGAAAACAAGGATGCATTGGCCAATATTCTAAAATACCATGTAACCCCTGGCAACTATTCAAAAGACTTCTTGATGAATTTCAAAAAACTGGGGCAGGCAAACAATCAAAATGTATCTGTAGAAGTAAAGGACAATGAAGTTTATGTGGGTGGTGCCAAAATAATCGGCAGCATATCGGCCGGAAATGGAATCGTTCATGTAGTGGACAAGGTGATCTTGCCTCCTACTCAATAATAATAATTCTAAAACAAAAATTAATACAATGAAAATCTATAGTCATTTAATTGCGTCCCTGGGAACAGCCTTAATGCTGGTTTCCTGTGGCCAACAAAACAAAAGTTCGAACGGGGCACTCTCATCGAGTGCCGCCGAGAAGGTATACGTTGCTCCAGGTGAGCAGGACGAATTTTACGCCTTTATGTCGGGCGGATACAGCGGAAACCTTACCGTTTATGGATTGCCTTCTGGAAGAATGTTCAAGGAAATACCTGTATTCTCGCAATTCCCAACATCCGGTTATGGATATTCCGAAGAAACCAAGCCAATGCTCAACACTTCGCATGGTTTTGTACCTTGGGACGATGCACACCACCCGGACATATCACAGACCAATGGCGAATTGGATGGTCGCTGGATCTTCATCAATGGGAACAATACCCCAAGAATTGCACGTATCAGCCTAAGCACTTTTGAAACCGAAGAAATTATTGAGGTACCCAATAGTGCAGGTAACCACAGTTCTTCCTTTATCACGGAAAACACGGAATATGTAGTGGCGGGAACCCGTTTCTCTGTTCCCATCCCACAAAGGGATATGCCCATCAATGAATACAAAAGTAATTTTAAGGGGTCCTTGTCCTTTATCAGTGTAGACCCAGAGCATGGTCACATGGATTTAAAATTCCAACTGTTGATGCCTGGGTTCAACTATGATCTTTCCCACCCCGGTAGGGGAAAATCACATGGTTGGTTCTTCTTTACAACCTATAACACCGAAGAAGCACACACCTTGCAAGAAGTAAATTCCTCACAAAATGACAAAGACTTTATTGCTGCGGTCAATTGGAAGAAAATTGAGGAATATGTAAACAATGGCGGTGGTACCAAAATGCCGGCAAACTATGCCCACAATTTATACGATGAAAGCACCCACACGGCTACCACGACCATGAAAAAGGAAGTGTTGACCGTAGATCCCTTAAAAGTGCCGGGGGCCGTTTACTTTTTACCAACACCTAAATCACCTCACGGCTGTGATGTAGACCCTACTGGACAGTACATTATTGGTAACGGTAAATTGTCCGCTGATCTGACTGTTCATTCATTCGACAATATGATAGCAGCTATCGAAGGAGAAAAATTTGATGGAGAAGCTTATGGAATTCCTATTCTTAAGTTTGAAGATGTACTGGCCGGACAGGTAAAAAGTGGCGGATTGGGCCCACTACATACGGAGTTTGACGGAAAAGGCAATGCCTATACTACCTTCTTTATTTCTTCAGAAGTTGTAAAATGGAAATTGGGAACCTGGGAGGTCATTGACAGGAAACCGACCTACTATTCCGTAGGCCACTTGATGATTCCCGGAGGGAACTCCAGAAAGCCTTTTGGCAAATATGTGGTGGCCATGAACAAAATTACCAAGGATAGGTACTTGCCAACCGGGCCCGAAATGGAGCACTCCGCTCAGATTTACGACATCTCTGGAGAAAAAATGGAGTTGATCTATGACTTCCCTACGCATGGCGAACCTCACTATGCCGCAGGAATCCCAGCTGAAATTTTGGCTCCAAAATCAAAGAAAATATATAGGTTGGATGAGAACAAACACCCTTATGCCGTATTATCCCCCACCGACTCTAAAGTGGTACGGGACGGAAACGAGGTACATGTGTATATGTCCACGATCAGAAGCCACTTTACCCCTGATAACATCGAGGGCATTAAAGTGGGTGATAAGGTATATTTCCACATCACCAACCATGAACAGGATTTTGATGTACCGCACGGTT
Source organism: Allomuricauda sp. NFXS6 (assembly GCF_040148835.1). NCBI lineage: Bacteria > Pseudomonadati > Bacteroidota > Flavobacteriia > Flavobacteriales > Flavobacteriaceae > Allomuricauda > Allomuricauda sp. NFXS6. Next base: position 85,753 of record NZ_JAGEMG010000006.1, read on the forward strand.
TTGCCATGATAGGACAGAACACCTCGGAGCTTCTGGTTATGCCGGGGCAAACAAAAACCTCTGTTTGGGAACCAAAACAAGTCGGAGTATGGCCTTTCTATTGTACGGACTTCTGTTCTGCGCTGCACCAAGAAATGCAAGGATATGTTAGGGTTTCCCCTGCCAATTCCAACGTAGAGCTTAAATGGTCACTTGGTGAATGATTCGGATTGAGTCACCATTGAATAAAGCGGGCTGCGTCCATGACCTGCCCGCTTTTATTACAAATTGGAACAGTATCAACCCTCCAAAAACCACGCTCAATTTGTAAATTTTTAAATCAAGTAAAATGAAAAAGGCTAGTATTTTAATGATTGTTGGCCCCTTATTTCTATTGGGTTTGTACATCTTTCCGCTCTGGTACATTATATTGGGCGCACCACAGTACCCTGATCCCTTGGGAATGAACATCCATATCAGTGGCTTGCAAGGAGTCAATGAATTTGATATCCAGAACATCGATGGCCTAAACCACTATATTGGTATGCAGACATTGCCCAAACAAGAGGATATGTGGGAATTCAGCACTTTTCCCATGGTAATCGGCATTATGGTGGCCTTGGGCGTATTGGTCGGTATTCTGGGGTACTTGAACAAAATAAGTTACAAGTGGTTTATTGGTTGGTTTCTATTGATGTCCATCCTTGGCATATTGGGCATGTACGATTTCAATCAATGGTTAGTTGATTATGGTACCAATCTTGATCCCAACGCAATCATGAAGTTGACCAATCCCGATGGTACACCCATGACTTATAAACCCCCATTATTGGGTCATGTAAAGATGCTCAACTTTGATGTTACCTCTATGCCGGCCACCGGAGGATGGCTTATGTTCGTAGGTATGATGTTTACATTGACAGCGGGATTTTTGGGGTGGAAAAACAGTAAAAAACCATTAAAACATAAGGTATGAAAAAACGCTTGGCAATATTTATTGTGCTAATCGGCAGTCTAGGATGCACCGTGGCCCCAAAACCGATTGATTATGGCCATGTAGGTTGCCATTATTGCAGCATGACCATAGTGGACAAACAACATGCCGCTCAATTGGTGACCAAGAAAGGCAAAGTCTTTAATTTTGACGCGATTGAATGTATGATGAACCATTTAAAAGATGAGGGTGAATCCACCATGGCCCTTTTCTTGGTCAATGATTTTGACCGTCCAGGGGAACTCGTGGATGCCAAAAAGGCCACCTATCTGGTAAGCGAGAACATTCCCAGCCCCATGGGGGCTTTTCTAAGTGCGTTCTCTGAGCAACAAGCTGCCCAAAATACTTTGGATATGAACGGGGGCGAGCTTTATACCTGGACAGAAATTAAGGACCAATTCAAACCATAAAACCGAAAACAATGACAAATTTGGAACCCTTAAAATGTGAAAAACTCTTAATGGACAATTATGTGGGCCGTCTGGCTTATATTGCAGACAATGAACCCCATGTGGTACCATCGACCTATTTTTTTGATAAGGATGAAAAGAGTATTTTATGTTTCGCCTCCAACGGACATAGGATCAATGCTCTGCGACAATATAACAAAGTCTCTTTTCAGGTTGATCATATCGAGTCTTTTCGCCATTGGGAATCGGTACAGGCACATGGAAATTTTCAAGAGCTTACGGGAGAATCCGCCAAGCAATATTTAAAACATTTTGCGGAAGGCGTACAGCGCACCATAGATCATAAAAATGCTGATCGCCCTCACTTTTTAAGTCATTTTTCCGGAAGGTTGCAAGAAACGGAGATGCCCGTGGTATATCGTATTGCTGTGACCCAAATAACAGGGAAGTCAGTTAATGATTTTATTCAGAATAGATCCAATACAAATTAAAAAAGAAAGGGCTCTTTAAATCTCAAGCACCTCATGTTTTCATTCCATCCACATCAAAAGTATATTTTATACCTGCTGCTATTCTTGTTGGGGCACCATGTTTTGGCCAAAACATGGACCATCTGCAATACTTGCGAGCAGAGTTCCATTAAAAATACCATTGAACGAGCCAGTGCCCATGACACCTTATTGATTCAGAAAGGCACATACAAAGAATTTGAGATTTTGGTGGACAAGCCCTTGGTCATCAAAGGGATTGGTTACCCCATTGTTGATGGCGAAAAAAAGGGGGAAATCTTTAGGATCACATCGGATGATGTTACGTTGGATGGGCTGTTCGTCATCAATGTAGGGGTGAGCTACACCAAGGACAACGCGGCCATACGGGTGGTGCAAAGCAAAAATTTCCTCATTCAGAATATGGTGTTGGAGCAATTGTTCTTTGGTATCTATTTGGAAAAATCATCACACGGCAAGGTCTACCACAATAGAATTATTGGCGAAGCTGTGGACGAATATAACTCGGGCAATGGCATTCAACTGTGGTATTCCTCGGACGTAGAAGTGTCCAAAAACCACGTCCAGGGTACTCGGGATGGTATCTATCTGGAGTTTTCCGACCGAATCACCATCTCCGATAATGTGAGCATGGACAACCTCCGCTATGGGCTACATTTTATGTTTTCCAACCATGATGTGTATACCCGCAACACCTTCGAAAACAACGGTGCCGGGGTTGCCGTGATGTTCTCCAAGTTCATCACCATGAAAAACAACACTTTTCGCAAGAATTGGGGCACAGCAGCCTACGGCATGCTTTTGAAAGAAATCACTGATGCAGAAATTGTTGGGAATATTTTTGAGGAAAACACCATCGGCATTAATATCGAGGGATCTAACCGAATCCAATATAACAATAACGACTTTATAGGCAATGGGTGGGCCATACGAGTGGTTGGAGCATGCTATACCAATAGTTTTAAAGGCAATAATTTTTTGTACAACTCTTTTGATATCTCCTACAACAGCAAACTAAACGATAATGTGTTCGAGGGTAACTTTTGGAGTAGCTACACGGGCTATGATCTGGACAAAGACGGTGTTGGGGATGTCCCTTACCGCCCAGTCAAGTTGTTTTCCTATGTGGTGAACCGTACTCCCGAGACCATTGTACTTTTACGGAGCCTGTTCATGGATATTATTGATTTTTCCGAACGGGTATCCCCAGTTTTTACGCCCGATAATTTAAAAGATGCCCAACCCTTAATGAAAATACGACCATGACCATTGAAATAGACAATCTGCATAAGCAATTTGGTAAAAACCAAGTATTGAAAGGAATAGATCTAAATATTGACAAGGGCCGCATTTATGCCATCCTTGGTCCGAACGGTTCGGGAAAAACCACCTTGATCAAGAGTATTCTGGGTATGGTAATTCCCGACAAAGGAGAAATATCCGTGTTGGAACAATCCATTAAAAAAGGGTGGAAGTACCGCAAAAAAATCGACTACCTGCCCCAGATTGCCAATTTCCCTCCGAATATCAAGGTCAAGGAATTGATCAACATGATCAAGGATCTGAGAAACGCCCCAAGTACCGAAGCAGAGCTTATCGAGCTTTTTGGGTTGGAACCTTTTTTGAACAAAAAACTGTCCACCCTATCTGGGGGTACCAAGCAAAAAGTGAACATTGTATTGACCTTTATGTTCGATAGTCCCTTGATTATTTTGGATGAACCTACGACTGGTTTGGATCCCAGAGCATTGATTCGCTTAAAAGAGTTGATTTTAAAAGAAAAAAACAATGGCAAGACGATTTTGATCACTTCGCACATTATGCAGTTTGTGGAAGAAATGGCCGATGAAATCCTATACCTACTGGAGGGGGAAATTTATTTTAAAGGAAGTATCCAAAAACTATTGGAACAGACCAAACAAACCAATTTTGAACACGCCATTGCGGCCATAACAACGGGTAGCCATGCTTAAAATATTAAAATACAGTTTTTACGATTTGATACGAAGCCGATGGAGCTACGTGTATTTTCTGTTTTACCTTGCCCTTGGATTTGTGCTGCTGTTCTTGAACAACGATGTATCCAAGGCCGTGATTACCTTAATGAACGTAATCATTGTCCTGATTCCTTTGATAGGCACCATTTTTGGAGTGATGTACTACTACAATTCTCGAGAATTTACCGAGCTCCTATTGGCACAGCCTATAAAACGTAGTTCCATTTTTATGGGACAATATTTTGGTGTGGCAGGTTCGTTGACGCTAAGTCTGGTGTTGGGGCTGGGGATTCCATTTGTGTTGTATGGACTTTTGCGAAGCAATGCTATTTTTGATTTTTCCCTTTTACTGATCACAGGGACCTTTTTGACCTTTATTTTTGTGGGACTTTCCTTTGTGATTGCCATATCCAACGAAAACAAGATAAAAGGATTTGGATATGCCGTATTGCTTTGGCTTTTCTTGGCCGTGGTCTATGATGGACTGTTTTTGATGTCCCTGATCATTTTTGAAGAATACCCTTTGGATACCTTTTCCATGGTGGCCACTGCGCTAAATCCAATAGATCTTTCCCGCATATTGATTCTCCTTAAATTGGATATCTCTGCCCTTTTGGGGTATACCGGTGCCATTTTTAAAAAGTTTTTTGGGACGGATCTTGGTTTCTTTATTTCCATGGCAATTCTTTTATTATGGACCATTCTGCCTATCTTGGGTTTGAACTATAAAGCAAGAAAAAAAGATTTTTGATCTTGACCAGCGTAATGTCCCCAAACAACACAAAGTGAAGCATCAGTCGTATCAATTGCATATCCTAATTGCCGTGATTTACTTTCTTGTGGCGGCCCTATTGGGGTTGCTGTTGCGCTCCTACCCTATTTTCGCTTTTGATTTCAACTACAGGTTTGTTGTCCATGCCCATTCCCATATAGCCCTCTTGGGTTGGGTTTATGTGGCCCTAACTACCTTGTTGCATTATTGTTTTGTGGATAAGGATGCGTCCAGCAGAAGGTACAAACGTATATTTTGGTGTACGCAAGCCACCTTGGTGGGTATGTTAGTGACCTTCCCTTTTCAAGGATATGCGCTGTTTTCCATTATTTTTTCTACCCTGTTCCTGATCGTGTCGTATGTCTACGTTTACCATTTCTGGAAAAACATCAACCCAAAATACAGGCACAGCAAAGGATTGCAATGTGCTAAAGCGGCCCTGATATATATGGTAATCTCCAGTTTGGGACCTTGGGCCTTGGGAGCGATCATGAACAGTTTGGGAGCTCAATCCATTTGGTACCGGTTGGCGATATATTTTTACCTCCATTTTCAATACAATGCCTGGATGATATTGGCCTTGGTAGGGCTTTTCATTTATGTTTGGGAACAGCGCGGTCTTGAAATTCCCACAAAAACCTTCGCTCGCTTTTTTATAAGTCTAAATGTGGGGGTTGTGCTCACCTTTTTCTTGTCCACACTTTGGACAAAACCTTCTTTTTGGTTTTATGTGTTGGCAGGTCTGGGAGCTTTGGCACAGCTTTATGCCTTTGCAGTATTATGGGGCATGTTAAAGCGTAACATCGATAAATTATCTTTGTCAAAAGTGCAGTTTTTATTGTTCAGAACAGTACTGGTTTTGATCTGGATCAAAATAGTATTGCAGCTTTTGACCGCTCTCCCCTATTTTGCCAACATGGCGACCAACTATCTTGATCTGACCATTGGGTATCTGCATTTGACCTTTTTGGGCATCATCAGTATTGGTTTATTCTTTTTCATGGATTATTTTACGTTATTTCCAATACCGAAGAAATCTTACGTATGGTATTTTTTGGGGTTCCTTCTCACCGAAGCGCTCATTTTTTATAGGGGTATGGCTGCTTGGCAGCAGTGGAACATCTTCAATGGACATTTAGAAATCTTGGCGCTGCTCTCTCTTTTAATTCCTTCGGGGATTGCAATGATGCTCATAGAAAACCGAGCCTCCAATTAAGTTTTTTTGCATGAGCCTATGCGACCTCCCCTACAATGCCGTATATTTGATTTCGTTCAAAAAAAACTTTTAAAAAAAAATAAAAGACAATTTTATCCGAATTAAATTTTTAGTCTTATCTTTGTACAATAAAAGTTCCCTATGATGTTTTCAAAAGCCTGTGAATATGGTATTCGGGCAGCGGTTTATATTGCGCTGCGTTCCTTGGATGGAAGACGTGTCAGTGTTAATGAAATTGCTGAGGAAATAGATTCGCCCATAGCTTTCACGGCCAAAATTTTGCAACAACTCTCTAGGAACAACATCATCCACTCCGTTAAAGGGCCCACTGGTGGGTTTGAAATTGCTCGGGAAGATATGGATGCGGTAAAATTGAACATGATAGTCAAAGCCATTGATGGTGACAAGATTTATGTAGGTTGTGGTCTGGGACTCAAAGAATGTAATGCCCAGAAACCCTGCCCCTTGCACGACAAATTCGTTGATATCCGTACCGATTTGAGCAAAATGCTAAAAAGTACCAGTTTATTTGAACTGGCCACGGGATTGGAGGTTGGGTTGACCTATTTGAAACGATAAAAAAATTTGAATAAATAAAGGACATTTTTGTCCGATTAATAAAAATATATTTAAAATCATTTATTATGAACGATACCTTGGATAAAACAATAGGGCAAATGGTAGCAGAGGATTACCGAACTGCCCAGATTTTCAAAAATTACAAAATAGATTTCTGCTGTAAAGGCAACCGTACGCTACAAGAAGTTACAGAAAAAAAGGGCTTGAATTTGGACAGCCTCATTGAAGAACTTGATACAATACAAAATCAAGACGAAGGTGACCAACCCGATTTTAAAACCTGGCCGTTAGACCTATTAATCGACTATATCGAAAAAAAGCACCATCGTTATGTGGAGCAACAAATCCCGATCTTGAAGCAATACCTAAGCAAACTTTGCAAGGTACACGGAGCACGTCATCCTAAACTGCTCGACATTTTTGAACATTTCAATGCCTCAGCGGGTGAACTGGCCATGCATATGAAAAAAGAAGAACTGGTGCTATTCCCTTGGATACGTAAAATGGTAAATAATCCTGCAAATTTTGAACACCCGCATTTTGAAACCGTAAAAAGTCCTATCAAAATGATGATGGAGGAACACGACAATGAAGGTGAGCGTTTCCGAAAAATAGCTGCATTGAGTAATGATTATACGCCTCCGGCAGATGCATGTAACACCTATCGGGTAGCTTTCTCGCTATTGCAGGAATTTGAGGAAGACCTTCACCGTCATATCCATTTGGAGAACAACATCCTCTTCCCCAAGGCTGAAATTTTGGAAAACAACGTATTAAGCAACTGATTTTAATAGGTGAGGCACATCCAGTAAACTATTTGGTGTGCCTAAGAAAAAATATCATAATACAAAAACACACAATAATGGAAAATTCAACAACACTTCCAATGACCCATTCTGGAACTGAACCCAAAACAAATGGAATAAAAAATATTTACGGACAAACGTTCAATGAATTCAAAAAAAGGCAATTGGGTTATTCTACCATTGCCATTATAGGACAAAGTTGCCTCGGTTCTGCAGCAGCCATGTTGCTCTTAATGGGAAATATGGAAATGGCCTTAAAAATGACAATCCTCTTTTTTGTTACCATATTCTGTATGGCATTTAACGGAGCTGTATTGGCCCAGTTAAAACCATTGACCACGTTTAATCTTTTGATTTTAAGTATCGTATTCAGTACTTTGGTAATTATTGCCCATATTTTTTAATCCACTTATTATACAAGAACCAATAAAAATGCCACAGCAGAAGGAAATCAAAAGCTTGGAAGAAATAAAGCAATTGGTAGACCTCTTTTATGAAAAGGTCCGGAAAGACGACCTATTGGCCGACATTTTCAACAGGGTAATCCAAGATAATTGGCCCGCCCATTTGGAAAAAATGTATCGCTTTTGGCAAACGGTCCTATTACAAGAGCACACCTATCAAGGGAGTCCTTTTGCACCTCATGCGAAGCTTCCGGTCCATGGCGATCATTTTGATCGTTGGAAGCTTTTGTTTTTTGAGACCATTGATGAAAATTTTTATGGCGATAAAGCCCTAGAAGCTAAGTTTAGAGCAGAAAAAATGGCTGAAATGTTTCAATTAAAAGTTGATTATTTTCAACACAACAAACGAAAAAGGTTCCATGAAGGTTAAGCTTTCAGATATTTTTGTCAAAAAGTCGAATCAATCGGTGTATACCAGAAATCAATTGTTGACCCTTAAAATCAAAAAGAAGTTTATCCAGCGTTTGTCCCTGCATTTGGACATACCCTATATGGAAGGTAGTACCGTGGAAAGCAACCTTTGCTACGCCGAAAACATCCACACCAGGTTAGAATATCGATCCACATTGTCCAAAAGAGACATTATAGCCTATGTAGGCGCTACCTTGGAACAGGAAAGCTTTGATATCAATACCGAAGAAATAACCTTTTCATAACCTGTATGACGGTAATCTATTCTCTTTGATTCCGGTACCAAGAGATTCGGTAGCTATTGTTTAAATCGCTTTCGTCCAAGCTAGTGAATCAGGTCGTGCAACAAGTCACTGATAAGCCATAGATTGTCCTCTCTAGTATTTCATCCCAAGGCTCTCCCAAATATGGAAGCGCAAACAATAAATCTTGTGTACAGGTCCCCAAAGCTTTCGATCTTTATTTATTGCCTTGATAATCCCATCCATGATTTTAGTCTTTCAAAAGCCAGAAACCGAATTCGATTTCTGGCCATCGTTCAAAATATTTGAAGGGAATCCAAGCACGAGTGATATAAAACTATAATTAAACAGCTCCCAACACTCCAAGCATACCATTTACTAAAATACCTTTTGTGTAAACCCGTACAAGCAATCAAAGCCAACGGTATTCTTATCAAAATCCTTCATATCCAAAGAAGCATTAAGGGTGGCTCCCCCTTTAAAATCGGAAAACAACCCTGACCCTGACACTACATTATCCAATGTGTGCTCTTTTTTGATAAAGGCATCCATGAAGGTTGGTGGTGCAGGCACCATGTCTATCCAGTTATGGAGCACCAATATACTTTCTTGTTCATCTTCAAAGAAGAACAATGTATAATTTTCGGCAAACATGCTACCATCCCCAAAAGTTTCGGCATTCACATTGATATCAATAACAGTTCCCATGGTCTCACCTGTCACTGGATTGAACATAGGCATGGTAAATGCATTACCCGATACCTTGAGTTCTGTTCCGGGGAGCGCATAATTTTCAACCAATTCGCCTATTGCCGTTCCTTTTGCATTAATGCTGAACATCAACGGGGCACTTGGTCCTTCATCGACCATATTCCCATTATAATTGTCATTATTGCAGGATATTAAGGCCATTAAGCTAAATGTAAGCGCTATAAATTTTAATACTATCTTTTCCATTGTTAAAAATATTTGTTTGTTTTTTGATTAATTTTAATAATATATGTTTTCCACAGGTACTGGAACCAATCAAACCAAATGAATCAATTCCCTACCCACGACCAGAATAGAAATGCTTAAGATTACATATGCATACCCTTTTTTCAAATTAGATTCCCCTATTCGTTGAGAGCTGTATATACCTATAGCCAGCCCGGTTATAGAAATGGCGGTAAAACCCAACAATAGGATCCAATCGATGTCCACACTCCCCAAATCACCGATAAAACCTACAAAAGATTTTAAGGCAATGATCATAAGGGATGTCACAATGGCCTTCTTCATGGAACATTGCAAAAACACCACGAGCACGGGAACAATTAAAAACCCACCTCCAGTCCCGGTTATTCCGGTAATGGCCCCTATACCCACACCCATCAATAAAATAAAGATTGGACCTTTTTTAATATCCGATGTACTGGAATAAGAAGCCTTTCCCCTTTTAATTGAAAGTATGGCCCCTACCGCCATCAATAGGCCAAAGAACACCATGATTACCATATCACGCGTTATTTGCAGTTCCATAATATTGATCTCAAAAAGAACTGTCGGTATCATCGGTAATATATATTTGCGTACCAGAAATACCGAAACGACCATAGGTATGGACAGGTACAATGCCAATCGCCAATCAATTGTTCGTCTCTTATAATTGAGCAACACTCCTGTCGCAGCGGACATCCCAACAACAAACAAAGAATGTGAGGTGGTGGAGTGCATATCCATTAGGAATATATAATTGAATATGGGAACTGCCATGGCCGACCCTCCACTGCCGGTAATTCCCATGACCAGTCCAATGATAAATGCTCCCGCATAACCTATCAATTGAAAAGTTTCCATTGTTAAACAGTTTTAAGAAATGGACATATTAACCCAAGAGGGTGTCTAGAAAACAACAAAAGTTTGAATTTGTCAGGTCGATCCCTTCGGCTACGTTCAGGATAAACTAAAGTCGAAACCCATTGATTATCAACCTACTTTAGGTTCTCGACTGCGCTCGAACTGACAGCCAACTAGCTTTTAAGACATCCTCTTGGGATTTAGAAATTATAAATTGAAGAAATTATCTATCCTCCGGCATAGATGTAGGAGCAACCGTGTTGCTGTGCACGGCCCAAGGCCCATACCCCGGAAGGAACCAATTGAATGTCAGGCAGTAGTGCATCCACCCACTCCCCATAAACCTTTTTGGGGTCCAACCCTTTTTTCTGTGCTGCAACACTGGAGCAAACGGTCAGTGCAAGATTGCATACACAAAACATGGCCCCACGTTCCTGCAATTGCTTGATACCATCTATACCTGGCAAGGGCATATCCCCTTCCTTTGGTTCGTAATATGGGTTTCGCAAAGCAGGTCTCTGGGTGGCATTGTCCTTTATTTTAAACACCTTCCCAAGTTCGTACTTTTCCCAGAGGTCCGAATGCAGGCCAAAAGGAATCGCATCGTGCCTCAGCACGGTCATCGCGGTAATGTCACTATCTGCCGAACCTGTTTCATTGTTGGATAGATAATAGGCCCAGTTCCAAATTACGGGAAAGCCACCATGCGGCATGGATCCATCAAATACCATCCTATGTGTGCCTTTGATTTTTTTGAACCATTGTTCTGCATCCCCTTCGATTAACGGTGGGTCTCCCAACGACGGGTCCCTTAAGTACCATGACTTCAACGGAGCTGGAACCGAAGCCATTGCACTGGCCGTGGCCCCTAGAGCCAAAGCTCCAACGAACATTCTTCTTGATTGATGATTTTTCATTGTTATTGAATTTTGATTAAACTATTTTTCTATATACCGTGACATCCAATTGAGAAGGTTTCAGCTTTACCATTATCGTTGATTAAACGAGATTTATGACTGGGCTTGCTGAGCTATTTCTTTATATTATCTTTTATCTCATCTGAATGCACTGTATAATTTTTAAACCGTCTATACGGTGCAAATATATAATTTTATTTATACCATCCATACTGTTTAAGTATTTTTTTTATTTTTGTATGTAAATCCCCCTGAGAAATGCCAAGAGACGGAAAACCTACACGCGACAAAATTTTAAAGCACAGCAAAGATTTGGTTCTTGAAAGAGGCTTTAGTGGAATGAGCATAGATATGATCATTCAAAGGAGCAGTATCTCCAAAGGAACATTCCTCTATCATTTTAAAACCAAGAATGATCTGGCCATGGGCCTGATGGAAGAATACATCCAACAAGATGAAAGAGAAAGAATTGAGGCCTTAAAGCACGTAGAGGGTATCAAAGACCCTTTGAAACGTCTGCTTGCATTCATCCAAGTTTTTATCGATGCCTTCGAAAAGTTGAATGAGCCTTTCCCCGGTTGTCTGTATGCCTCTTACAGTTATGAACCCGTATTGTTCGACCAAGGGATCATGAAGGGCATTACCGATGCATTTTATAGGTGGCAACATACCATCGAGGCAATGATTACCGAAATCCAAGAACAGTACAGTTCTGTTATGCCGATAGACAAAAAGGCCTTGGCCCTTCACTTTACAACAGTTTTTGAAGGGGCTTTTATTATGTCCAAAGCTTTGAATGATGCCAAGGTGACAGCAAATCAGCTAAAACAATATCAAAATTATATCAAACTGCTTTTTAAAAAATAGCCTTATCCGCATTCAATGCTAGCGCAGCCCTACCCTTGTTTAGGAAGGCTACAATGAGATATTGTATCTCCACAACAAACCATTACATCTCCTGATGTATTTTTATAAAAGTCTTATCAATTTCGATGTTATCTTTTATAAACTCAACTGGTAATCCGTTAATTCTCTCTTTAAGTTCAATTAGCAATTTTTCATTGAAATCAATACCTTTTACCATGAAACCGATTTCTCCGAATGAAATATTTCACACACCGTTTCCTGCCCTTAAATCAATTATAAACCTGTTTTATGACATTTAACACCATGAATTTTCAAAAATTTACGAATAACCATAAAGTGTTTAATGGACAAAAGGAACCCATGATAGACCCCACTATTTTAGAGTTTACACTGGATTGATAGAGGTTATATCTGAAATAGGTTGAACAATGAGTTAAAACCACGCCATCCACCTTTGGTTGGCTGCGGATCTACACAAACCCTAATGATTCATCCTTAACGCAATGCCTATTCCTTCAATGATTCCGCCACAAAATCAATCCATTGATATACGGGAATGGTTTTATCCATATAATAATCTGGTTGAATACCCTTATCATCAATAGTCATTTCGGGTATTCTCATACTTCTTGACAAACAATAACCCAACTCTAGTTCCCCACAAGGCGAGTTCACAAAATACATATTGGAAATATCCAGGACCCCTGCTGTTGTCCTACCAAATAATTTAACTTTTTTGCTTTGTTTCGCCGCCAATAAGAATTGTTCGGCCGTACTACCGTTGTTTTCATTAATTATAATTCCAATTTTTTTTGGAAAAGGATAAATGGTATCGTAGGTAGTTATATTCACAACATTTGAATCCAAATCAACAAAACTACCCAGTTGTGTTTCCAATTTGTCAAAAGCTGCTCTCGCCCATTCTTTCTCCTCGTTATCCAGGTCGTAAATAGGGTTGTTGATAAAGTCCAACATTCGCTGATTGTTCAAGGGTGTTGATAGCAATTCAACACCAACAGTTCGTATGGGATTTGTATATAACAGGGGCAAAAGTTCCTTAAAACTTCTATCACTTCCGCCTCCATTATCCCTTATATCAATAATGAGGTTGGGACTATTTAAAATGGTTTCCTTGTTTGCAGCAATAACACTGTCAATAATAGTTTTTTTAGAACCACTGAATGTTGGGATTCTTAAATATCCCGTGTGGTCATCAATAATGTCAAAATAGGGTTTATTGGTAGAGATTACTTCAAAATAACGGTCAATTTCAGGCTTGCTATCATATCTGGGAGCCGCTCTTTGGAGTGTAACAAAGCCTGCTTGTAGATAATTGTTCCCCAAAAGGGTCGTAGTGGGAAAATCCTTTTTAGTGTGATCCTGCATATAATAAACACAGGAATTATCTGGTTTTATTTTGAATTTAACCTGACCTTTGGTCCAATATACGCCATCAGCTTCAATAATGAACCCCACATATTCGTCCTTAATCTTCTTAACGCCTATTCGATAGGGTTTGGAAACCCAAATACCTTCATAATCCACTTCTTTTTTGGAATTAAGATATTGCGTAAATTTCTCTATGTCTACAGCTACACTCTCTGTATCCTTGTATTGTTGAATAATTTTTTTATCATCTATTTTTGCTTCAGAGTTTTGGCCCAGCATTCGCAATGAAATATGGCCTAATCGAAAAAAAGTAAGCCATTCCTTAATGGATTGCAAACATTCCTTGGAGTTTTCGGCTTCCTTAATTCTTTGGATAAAATCTTCGTTATGGGATTGATAGGCTTGTTCTCCCTTGTTCGATATAGCGTAAGCAAATCCAGCATCGTTTTCCTCAAAAGTTTTTTTTACCCAATTAAAATTTGATTCACAATCACAGTTTTGGGAAAAAAGAATGAACGGGAATACCAAAAAGGCAGTAAAAATTATTTTCTTCATTTTTGATTGATTTTGTACAAAGAGGATACGTATTCCGTTTTGTTACAGTTGGTGTTTTTCCATTAAAAATCTGATGGTTCAAGAGCAAATGGTCGATGTTTATTGCAACTAGGATATACTATTCCCTATTAGTTTCTGCGCAATAAAAAAAGGGCCAAGACCATATAATAACGTCTCAACCCTTAATAATACTAGTGATTGCGATAGGGTTCGAAATCCATTCGCCACCCCTTAAATTTGTAAGCTTTTGCCCTGCCTATTTTTTGTGACTAACCGAATTATTGAGCACTGGTGGGTTGCTTTTTATAAAACATAATTACTTTACATACGCCCGCATTGCGTATTGATATTAATGGAAACATCTTATTTAGTTCTCTTTATTACATTCAGCTAGCCAATATATGCTTTTAACAGCAGCTATTGGGAAAGCCTTTCCGTGATCGGCGGACTTTATAACCTCGTATTCCAACGATGTATTTTTGTGTTTAGATTTATTTATCATGGTAACAAGGCCTTTAGCTTGTTCAATTAAATCTTCTCTTTCCAATTCTCCAGTGGATATAAAAATATTGATCTCTACATCATGTATTTCTGGAACAGTATTAAAATCATAGTTATAAATAAAAGAATCGTCCAATAACGTTTCTGGGCTACCGAGTATGTAGTTTTTGAAGGTTGAAGGTTGTGTTAACAATATGTAGGCCTCAAATGTTCCTCCAAGTGAATATCCAAAATACGTTCGGCTATTAGGTTTAGTTCTATACTTTTCTTCAACGTACTTGATCACATCATTTTGAATAAAATTTAAATGATTCAATGCCTCGCCACTTTGATATTTCGGATGCTCTTTTTGTCTTTGAATCATTTATAGGAATTACTTGAATCTTGGACAATGCCAAATTTGTCCTTTTTGTTATAAGAGAATCATTATACACATCGCTCTTTTGGGCAAAAACTGTAGAGGACAATAAAAATGCCAGTAGTAATAACAAGTTAACGTTTCTTAGATTCATTAATCTCGTTTTATAGCTGCTAACCATTGTAAAATCTCTTGATTTGTTTCTTCTGGCAATTCTTGTTGAATATGATGACCGCAATCTAAACTAACCACCTCCAGATTAGGTGCAAAGTCTTTTAAGGTTTTAGATTTTGGAATCACATCTTGTTTTCCGTAAATCATTAATGTTGGATGCTCAATCCTTGGCTTCAAATCTGTCAATAAATGCCAATTACGATCCAGATTTCTGTACCAATTTATACATCCGGTAAATCCCGACTTTTTAAATGACTCTATAAAAACTTCTAATTCAGCATCACTCATTAAAGCTTCACCAAGCGGTTTTTTTGCTTTGGCAAGATTTATTATTAACATCCCTGGTTCTGGTGGTGCAAGTGGTACATTCTTACGAAATAAATTTCGTAGGAAGTTTTCTGTGTTTTTTTCCAAAATCTCATCTGCGACTCCTGGTTGTTTGTTGAAATGTACAAAATAGAAATCTTCACCTAAAAACGCTTCCATCACCTCTAACCAAGGTCTATCCCCACGATCTTGATAGGGTAAAGCAAGATTTATCACTTTATGTACACGTTCTGGGTGCAATAGAGCTAGATGCCATACTACATTGGCTCCCCAATCATGCCCCGTGAAAATTGCTTTGTTATAATTATAATGCTGTAATAAGGCTACTAAATCATCTGTCAGGTTTATAATATCATATGCAGATACCTCTTTCGGTCTGGATGAATTACCGTAACCTCTCTGGTTAGGAATAATCACATGATAACCTGCTTTTACTAAAGCTGGAATTTGATGGCGCCAAGAGAATGCGTGTTCAGGAAAACCATGGCACAATACAATTGGGTTTCCCCTATTTTCAATACCTGCTTCAAAAACTTCTAATTCAATACCATTTATTGGAATTAGAGTTGACTTAGGAAAGCTTACGGTTTCTTTTATTGATTTCATAATACTATTCGCTTTTTGCTAGAATTAATTCTTCAATTTTTTTAAAATCTTTTGCATCTGGTACGTGTTTAGAATCTTCCAATAAAACAGCCTCTTCTAAAGAAGGGAACAGTTGCTTAGCACGTTTTATCATCTTTTTGCCCGGAAACATGATGTCTTGTTCTGCAGCGAAAATTGTGATAGGTGTTTTTATGTTTTTCCCTGAATTTTTAGACATTATTGGTAGCGGTGAAAAATCCATATTGCAGTTTTGAAATACCGTTGACATGAAGACCAATGCAAAACCATCATATTCAGAAAAAAGAACATCCATTACCTTTTTAATGTAAGCCTGATTATTTGTTTTGATGAATTTTTTCAATGGAATAAACATTTTCCATAGGTTCAGAATCGGGTTGCCATTTACAATATAAACGGGTGCAATTAAGAACACTTGTTTAATAGGCGTTTCGTTATACTCCAATGCTTTTAAACTGATTAAACCTCCAAAGGAAAAGCCGACCAAGGTCACTTCTTTCAATCTTAGTTTTATAATGACCTCTAAAAGCCATTTTCCATAATCCAAAGATTTCATGTCCAATCTGTTCTCAGCACTTTTATTGGGTTGCGCCAGTACATCTACTGTATACACACTATATTGTAATGCTAAATGGGGAAAGGACTCAAGAATCTGAGGTGCACAGCCTCCCGTACCATGTATTAATACAAGTGGTGGTAAGGTAGTATCACCAACACATAGAACGTTGGTTTTACCATACTTGGTATCCACCAATTTTTCGGAGTAATCAATGTTAAGTTCTTTAAGTTTTCGATTGTAGAGACTTAAAATTTTTGATTTACCTTCATTTGATTTAAAAAACATTTGCTGTTCGTTTTTTGATTGATGATTGGAATTGATGTATTTAGAATACTAAGACGAATGATGCTGAATTATAGTTACTAAAAAAATAATCTCAAGCATTTAAAAACATCACAAATACAACTATTATTAATAATGGATTGTAGTTTCTAATTGTTTAATTTTTTTTCTAGTGTTAGGTAAAGTCGAAAATATAAAGGGTGGCGACCAAATAAGAGCTACGACTTTATTTATGTTTTTAGCAATAGTTTATTTTTCAATGATTAAGTTTTCCAAATACCTAAGCGCAGTAGCTACTAGATTCTTTCGGTTTTTGGCCTTTGCATTAAAAGAGTCCAAAGTCGCTCTGTTCAATTTTCTGCCCTTCACAAAAACATTGGTGGGATTTTTAAGGGTAGACAACTTAACAAGTGGGTTTTCATCCACCAACAACAAATTAGCAATCTTACCTTTTTCAATAGTTCCAAGCTGATTCATCATTGCATGTGTTTGAGAAGCATTTACAGTAGCTGTTTTCAACACTTCGTAATTGGAAAGGCCAGCTTCTTTGTAAAAGTCCAGTTCTTTGTGAATTGAAAACCCTGGAAGGGTAACTCCAATACCGCCATCAGTACCACAAATTATAGGTACTCCCGCTTCATGTAGCTTTTTAACAATGGTCATGTGAAAGTCATGCTGTTTTTTTATCCGCTCAACTGTAGATGGATCTTCTTGCTTGGCATTAAACCAACGGTCAAATTGTCTTTTGCTGTCATCCATTTTAATAAGTGGATTCATATACTTCAATGATTCTGAATCTAGAATTGAATCATCCATCATCATCTGATAAATATTATTGAATACCGTAATTGTAGGACAATAACTTGTGTGTTTGGATTGCGAAATGGAATCAATTATCGGTTGCAGCTTAATGGTATCCAAATCAAACTGTAAAGGTTGCTGTACAATTTCTTCAGCATGTTCAATGGATTTGATTTGTGAATTCAAATGATATGAAAATGGGACTTTTTGAGAAGGATGAGCCACGATATCCATTTCAGAAATTATGGCTTGTTCAATCACAGCATCAAAAACTTCTTTATCCAATCCATAATACGTTTTAATGAAATCGTAACCTCTGTCTTTATATGAAATTACCTTGTCTTTAGCTTCACTCGGATTAGTCAGATTTAAATTGTCATCACCAATGAATTCTGAGCCCGTTAGTTTTGGGCCTGTCGTAAAAAACGATGGTGAAAAAATGTTTTCTTCCATTACATCTTCTTTAATTCTTAAATGCATGGGCATGCCCCAAAGATTTCTAACTGCTGTTACACCATTGGATAGGTATAGTCCGAGTTCATATCTATCCCACACATGCACGTGCATATCGATAAGTCCAGGTATTAGATACTTATCCTCCCCGTCAAAAATTTGAATTCCATCGACCTCAATAGTATCACCAATCTTTTCAATAATCCCCTCTTTTATATACACCATTTTATCAACTAAAACAGTGTCTTGGTTCATTGGGATAACATTGACGTTCTTAATGAGATAAGAGTTATTGGATACTGATTCATTCTTATCAATCTCGAGATAATTAGTTCCTGATGAATCAATCCAAAGTGTAATGATTCCTATTAGCACAAGCAAGCCAATGAGAGCGAGGACAATTTTTAAAATTCGTTTTACTATTTTCATTTGTCCAATTTTTAATTACGTTTATGTGCAAGGATAGTTACGTGTTTAAGGAACCAACTTACTAGAAATGGAACGAACTAGAGGAAAACCCTTAGAAGTTACAGAAGTAGCCGAGAACAGCGCCATTACTTATAGTCATTTTTTTTCGCCGTTTTAATTTACTTTTACTCATTTACGAGGTCTTAGTCCAAAAATCAGTAAATAACCTATCATCCAAAATTCACCAATGGTTGCAGGTAGAGTAAGAAATCTATTGAAGCTAAAATCAATTCCTGAATAGCGGATAACCGTAGAGATTAGATAGCCAATACCACCTAAAATAATAACTCTTCCTAACCAGAGGGGCATTCTTTTAGATTTGATGACTATATATCCCATAGGAAACAGCCAAAGCCCAAAGAAAAGACCACCAATACCCCAAGCATTTGAAATTATAATTTGAAAAACCTGAATGAGTATAACTTTATCTTCCGTAGCACTTATATCAGAATTGACAACACCTATAGCAGAAGCGATTGAAATTGCACTTATCATAATGGCTAAAGCATTCACCATACCCCAAATACCAAGAGTCCAAGCTTCCCATTCATAATCATCTTTGAATAATTTGTAAAACCAAACTGCGGTAAGTGCTTGAGATATTACGATAGCAAACTCTAAAAGCAACCTAATTCTTGCAGTAGATTCTAATTCTATTAAATTCGTTAGCGTTTGTTCAGGGTTACCAGACACAAATATTTGAGAATGAAAGACCATAAATCCCAGAATTCCTGAAATAGCCATCATTAAGTACCATACGCCAGTTATTCTTGCAGTTTTAATCAATTGTTTTTGTTCTGTATTTACAATCATAATTTATTTGATTTTAATATTTATACTAATTCTGACGATGTAATAGGGTAATTGTTAGTGTTTTGCTCAAATGGTACACAACGTATGATATCAGTTAGAAATAAGTGATTATTTTATTTTTCATTTTCCTACTTTTTATTTGAAAAACATATACCGTTCGTTTTTTATTAATGATTTGTAAATTGAGATAATCTATAGCCCAGCTAAATAGTGATAACCACATTTCCTCTTTTATGCCCCATCTCCACATATTTATGAGCTTCGGCTATTTTTTCTAAAGGATAAATCCTATCAATAACAGGGGTAATCTTCTCTTGTTCTGCTAAAGTTTTTAAATTAAAAAAGGCTTCTTTTGGAGTTAATGGAGTCCCATGATCTATGGATATGTATTTGCCATTCGAAGTTAATGCTTTTTTGCTCTTTTCTTTTAGTTTCGATGATTTCGAATTGCCTACAGCATCAATCACATATTTATACCTTTCCAATTGTGTTTCAGCATTTTCTAAGGTGTAGTCAATCATCACATCACTACCTAAAGACTTTACTAATTCGAAATTTTTTCGACTGCATACACTAGTCACATGAGCACCTAGATGCTTCGCTAATTGTATAGCTATTGTGCCTATACTTCCTGACGCTCCATAAATTAAAACTTTGTCGTTCCTGCTTATATTCGTCTTTTTTAATAAATGGGACGCAAGCAAACCACCATAAGGTATTGCTGCAGCCTCCTCAAAACAAAGATTTACAGGTTTTAATGTAAGATTCCAATCTTCCGGTAAACAAATATATTCTGCATAAGAACCGAAACGACGTTTGGTAGGTGAAATAGAACCATACGCAAAAACCTCATCCCCAATTTCAAACAATGTCACATCTTTCCCTTTACGCTCAACAATCCCAGCTGTTACCATACCCAATATTGGATTTCTTGGACGTCCAAAACCAAATATAAGTTGGAGTATAAATCTGGGAATCATAGGTTCATTCAATCTTCGAATAAGAACATCGCTTGTGGTAACTGAAGTTGCACGTATTTTTATAAGTACTTCATTAGCTTTGGGTGTTGGTTTTTTAACATTACTTAGCACCAGGTTTTCTACCTCCCCATATTTTAGACATTCTATTGCTTTCATAATTGTTTTTGTTAACAGCAAAGTTGGTTAAAATGTGGGGTACAAAAGTTCGCATTTTTAAATTGGAACAAACCTTTCCTTTTCATTATTCCTTTTTAAGAGCATAGATAACTTTTGCATCCACCCAAAAAATATCTACATTTTCAAAATCGTCTGATCCAACATTTCTGCTAAAGAAAAGGTACTTGCCATCTGGCGTTATACTTGCTGAAGCTTCCCAGGCGTTGGTGTTTATTTTATCTCCCAAATTAATGCCTTCACCCCAAGTACCATCTTTTTGTTTAAAACTGATGTAAATATCAGAGTCTCCGAAACCATTTTCCCTTTTAGCATCAAATAATAAATACGACTCATCTGGAGCTATAAAAGGATGGCTTAAAAAAGTGCCCGTGTTTATTTCTTTAGGCAAAGCCATAGGTTCCTCATGCTTTCCATCTATTAAACGCGAATAGCGAATTGGAAAAGTTGAATCATTCTCTTTATAGGTGTCAAAATAGTACGTCCCATTTGAAGACGATGAAAGGCGCATAATATACATAGAATCATTACTTACGGTAGGAGGTTCTAGTTTTTGTAATTCTGACCATCCAAATTCTTTTCTTTTTAGATACCTGTCACCTAAATGCATGGTTTGTCCATCTGGGGATATTACTGGTCTTCCTATCCATGGAGATGCTATTTCAGATTTTTCCCATTTCCAATTTTTTGCATTGTATTTGTATTCGTAAAAAGCTGATTTTTTATGTTCTTCTCCTCTTCTAATAAAATAAAACGCTTTCATATCTGGGGTGAATGCACTATTGACTTCATACAAATCTGTAGATACCAAACCTGGAGCAAATGGTATAGGCTTTAATCCTGGTGGTTTTTGTCCCAGATATGGGTTTTTAAAGGTTGGTATATTATTATCTGGTGTTTGCCTTTTTTTTATGTTACAAGATTGTAAAGAAAGTATTCCAGCGATAAGTAGTGTTATGAAGGTCTTTTCCATTTTGATATTCAAATTATTATTGTTTTTGCTAGAACCTATACCCTATTCGCAAGTGCATATTTAATTCCATTTCACTTTTGTTCTTTAAATAACCAGCGCGTTTAGCAAATGTGTAACTAAATCCTGCGCCAAGACCTGCTTCAAAATCAAAATGTTTCCCTATATGTCGCCTAATTCCCCAAGTGGGTATAATGGAAAAATCACTTACAATAGGGGCATTGTCTGTATTGAACAAGACAAACCAATCTGGATGATAACCCATTTTTAAAGCAATAAAATTGCCACTATTTCCATCAATTGGTTTTGAGTTCTCAGAGCGTTTTTTGAGATTGTAATAGAATCTTGGCTCCACAACTATTACAGGTGCGAGTAGAAATGGAGAATCATAATCGTCATAAAACGTAGATTCCCAAATACCAAAATCAAAACCGAGCTCTGTTCTCAGTGCTACGGTATTTGATAGTTTCGCTTCATTATATGCCCAGATTCCTAGAACTCCAGTTTGTAATCCGAATGTTGATTTTTCTACACTTGTGTTTTGAGCTTTGGCGATTAATGTTAGTCCGCACAAAGTCAAGGTAATTAAAGTTTTTTTCATGATAATAATTTTAGATTTAAGTGAATTTGTTAATTCAACCTTATAACCAGCTAAACCCTAAGCCTACATTAAAGATTACTGCATCTCTATCGGCATTTCCATCTAAAGACACACTGCCAAGAACTAGTTTTGACTGCACATTAAGTGCGAAGTTTTTCTTTTTGTAAATCTCATAACCTGTACTTGCCATAACAGCGGCACCAAAATTCCAATCGTCATTTACATTGTCTTCAATATCATATAGTGCTGGTGAATCTATTGCTAAACCAATTCCACCATGAATCCACCAACGGTCTTTTACCCAATACTGTACAGATGGGATAAATGCTCCAAAATTTCTGTCATTATCCTGAAATTCGTAAATATTTCCTGGTAAAGAGGCAGTAATAGCTAGTCTTTCGTTTAACATATAGCCAAACTTTAAATCTGGAAAAACGAAGGTTCCCTGGGATTTGTCGAAGGTTTGAATACCAGCACTATCTTCTATACTGATAATGCCACCACCTACGACGAATTCGAAGATAAAACCATCTCTTTGTGTTGTTGTTTCAGAATCTGCGTTTTGTGCATATGTTGTACTTGATACTAATGCAAAGGCTACAAAAGCCATTTTTAATAAGACTTGTTTTTTGATTGTTCTCATTTTAATTGATTTCATGATTGTTCGTTTTTTGATTGTTTGATTTTTGTTTCTGATGTTACAAGCATTAATAGCTAATGCTTTAAAAAAGAGGAATGTGTAATGAATGATTTTTATATTTTATGATTTTTTTTGGCACCATATTCTAATGCTGAACCTATGGCAATCCCTAAAACAAACCACAATTGCATATTTGAGGTCAAGTAGCCAACTATAGCCCCTAGTATAATCCCTATTCCTAATTTTAGGCCCTTTCCACTTTTTTTGATTTTCATTTTTGTTATAATTATTAAATTTTTGATAAAATTAAATAGCCTTCGGAACTAAAAAGTTCTACTTTAAAAACCAGAACGAAATCTTTTAATCGGCAAACTGCATTCTAATTAATTGATTTTGTAATGATTTTGAATTTTTAGAATTACTGTTCCGATTTGATGATACAAAGATGCGACCAACCTTGAAGCAAGAGTAATCAGTTATGAATCAAGAGTTATTAAGTTTAGCGAAGTGCTATAAATTATGGAGCAAGACTATAAATTATGATGCATTTTAAAATATTACGAAAGAAAACATCGAGCATTTTATCACTGTTAATAGTTTGATGAAGTAAAATTAATTGTAGCTTACAAAAGGAAGGTTCTATTTTTTAAATCAGAACTAACTATTACTCTTAAGGTAAGTATTTGGTGTAATCCCTTCTATTTTTTTGAAGAATATGTTGAATACTGTTTTAGAGTTAAAACCACTATCATAAGCAACAGCCATAATAGTTATGCCTTTGTTTTCTTCTAGAAGAACGCGCTCTTTAAATTCGTTAACTCTATAGGTATTGATATACTCAGAGAAGTTCTTTTGAAACCCTAAATTTAATAATTGAGATACATAGTTCGCAGGAAGTTCTAGGTAAGAGTGCTGATTCTTAATGAAGCTGATTAGTTTTTAGTTCACCTACAGATTCAAAAAGCTCCTTGATTATGTGAAGTTGATCACTTGGTGTCACCTCTCTTAAATAACCTAGTAAGTCTTGACTTGTTGCATACCTATTTGTAGTTATTCTTCGTTTACCATTAGTGGTATTCCAATCTTCAAGAAAGCGCTTCAATGCCCTGTTTACATTATCTTCTCCTATTGCCTTTTGAAATTGATACATGTTGATGGCTCCTTTGGCATAATACACATAATCTTGATTTTCTACTAAAGCCAATGACGGTTCCTCTAAAGCTTCTCTATCTTTACCTTCTTTATATCTCTCGCTCTGATTCTCTATAAATTGAAGCAGCTTCTCTTCAGAATACTGTTCTTTTAAAACCATCATGGCTGCATACTGCGATAAGGTTTCTAAAATGAAAAGTTGCCCTTTTACATTTGCTGCTTCTACCTGCATACCAAACCACTGGTGCGCAATTTCGTGAGCAGTAACATAAAATGCCATATCTACATCTTGCTCGTCGTCTATGTCTAGAACAAAACCTATAGATTCGGAAAATGGAATGGTTCCAGGAAATGACTGTGCAAATTGTGCATAACGCGGAAACTCCATAATACGAAGTTGCTCGTATTGGTACGGACTAAAGTTTTTACTGTAATAATCTAAAGAGGCTTTCATAGAAGTCATCATTCTATCAACATTATAATCGTGGGCTTTATGATAATAAATTTCAAGGTCAACAGGGCTTGTTAAAGCTTCCCCTTTAGGCATCCATGTGTCTTTTTTTAGTTCATAGCTTGCTGAAACTATGGAGTAAAAATTAATCATTGGAATCTCCATTTTATAATGAAAATAATTGCGATTACTCTCGGTCCATTCCTTTAATAAGTTACCAGGTACTAAAGCAGTTTGATCTTCTGATGTACCGATAGTCATTTCAAAACGGATTCCATCCGAATCACTACCAGATCGCGCATTCACCAGTTCATTTATATCATCTTGTCCTGCCTTATTAGATAGCATTGGTAAACCATGATCTTCACGTTCATCATTGTCTCTCAATTCATATTTGTTGTTGTATCCAATAGTTGGCAAATCTGAATTATTAAAAAATGTACCGTTGTTATTAATGTTTACATTCGAGTTTCCTAATTCAAAACCATTGGTGGTAAATCTTTGCTTAAAATACATGGTTACAGAGTCACCAGGTTTTAAAGCAGTATTGAGATTATAAATGGCGTAATCAAACTTTTCATACTGATTATCAGTTGTAAACCCACCTTCAAAAGCGATACTGTCTAATGTTACATTCTCTTCAATAAGTTTGTGAATATGAACAGTTTGGATATGTTCATTTGTAGTGTTTTTCAAAATATAATACCCTTCTGCGGTGTAGTCTCGTGTTTCGGGATACAATTCTAATTGCAAGTGAACTTCTACTAATTTTGGTTGTGGTATATATTCAAATGGTTTAAGTTCTTTTTCATATGCGACTCGAAACGCAGTTGCTTCAGAATTCGTCCAATACTCATGTAAAATATTCGTATTGTAAAATATAACACTTCCAACAGTCATAAAGGCAAAAAGTATAGCACCCGAAAGCCTAACAAGCGGCTTACTTAATCTGTATTTAATAACTTTTATGCGTTTTACCAAGTTGGTTTCAGTACCTCTAACCGATACTAAAGATGCTATTATCAATAATAACATGCCAAAGAGAAACCAGTACGATTTAATTAACAGATAGGGTTTTAAAAAGTGGCCATAACTATTCATATCGGAATAGGCTCCTAAAGAGCTTCCTCCAAAAAAGTATAAATCATGATCAAACCCAAATAACCCCATAGCTATATTGGCAATAAAGAATACAATGACCAACATGACACCCACAAACTTATGGTTAACAAGCGATTGGATAAAAAATGCGATGAAGGTATATAAGGCTAGAGACGGTAAAATCTCTAGAAAGAAACCATAAAAATAGACTTGAAACTCATAGTTATAATAACCGCTCAACGTTTGGAATATAATTCCTGAACCAATTAAAGCAAGCATTAAAACAACATAGATCAAGTTTAATCCTATGTACTTACCAGCCAACTTCATAAAGCTGGACATGGGTGTTGCATCATAAATTAAATTAAGTTTAGCATGGCGCTCCTTCCATACCAATTCTCCAGAATAAAACACCAAAATGATAATGAAGAAATAAATAGATGTTTCTTTAAGTTCCTCAACAATAAAGTATGTTACTGGATAGCTGTCAACACCATATACAGTTCCCAGATTTACAGAATTAATAAGGATGATAATCATCCCGCAAATAACAATGCCCCAAAATGAAGCTTGCTTGCAAATACTCACGAAATAAAACCAAGAAAACTCTTTTAACTGCGTTAATTTTGAAAGCATACCATATTGCTTTGTAGCATCTGGTACAACCACATCATTAACTTCAGATAAGGCTGTATTAGCTAGCAATTGCCGCTTTTTTCTTTTAGACCGCTTTTCTTTAACAACAATGAATGTGAACTTCTTAAAACCATAGATCAATGCTAGTATCCCCAAAGCAATCCAAAATAGTTTGTTATATAGTAAGGCGCCTATAAAAGGAAGCTCTTGTGTGCTCTTTTCTATAGCTGCCCAAGATTTGGTAGCAAAGGTGGTGGTCGTTAGGGAAAATGGATCTAGAATGGCTTGCCAAAACTCATTAGTGATAGCTTTGGTCAACATAAACACAACAAATACAAAAATACCTTGTGTATATACCACCACTAGGTTTCTGCTTAAAGCACCTGTGACAAAAAACAGAGATGCTCCAAAAAATAAAGTTGGCAGCGTTACCATTAAAAATGTCTTCAAATAAATAAAGGCATTAAATGCTAATAAATCGTCCGGGTTAGTCCAGGGCATAAATTCGGCCAGCATCATACCGAATAGAATACCGGTGAATACAAATAGTAATACAGCAAACGATCCTAAAAATCGACCTAGCAAGTAATCCTTTTTTTGAATTGGTGCCGAAAAAACCAGTGACTCTATGTTATATTCAAAATCTCTCAATACAGAAACACCCATAATCATGGAAGCTAAAATCATGAATATGCCTGTAATGGCGCCCATTGTTTTTGTAATCACTAGGGGTGAATTTTTTTTCATAAGCCCCATTTCTGAACCTTGAAAAATAAAGTCTACACCCACAATTGAAAATAGAAATAGAAACAGGAAGAACACATACGTGTCTGGTCGTTTAATGCGATATCGAATTTCGAACTTAAAAATTTGATACCACATAACTAGTTGGATTTAGCGTTAGTGTTACTGAATATTTCCGAAAAGTATACATCTTCTAATTCGGCATTTATTAGAGAAAAGCCATCCCCTGGGTTCTCATCACTTAAGATGTGTATGGTTGGTTTTCCTAGAAATAACTTTTCACTAATCACCTGATAATTGTCCTTGTAAGTGTTTAATTCTGCCTTTCCGATTGTTTTTTGATAGACTTTGTCTTTTAGACCCTCTAGTATTTGTAATGGCTGCCCTTTTAAGCAAACCTGGCCTTGATTAATAATCGCCATGTTCGTACAGAGTTCCTTAACATCATCAACGATGTGCGTAGATAGAATAACTACGGTATGTTCTCCAAGTTCACTTAACACATTGTAAAACCGATTCCGCTCTACAGGATCTAGTCCAGCTGTAGGCTCATCTACTATTAGCAACTTAGGATTGTTCAGTAATGCCTGTGCAATACCAAAACGCTGCTTCATACCGCCAGAAAACCCTTTAAGATTTTGTTGTCGCACTTCATATAAATTGGTTTTATGCAAAAGTGCTTTTACTAATTCTTTACGTTCATTTTTATTAGTGATTCCTTTAAGTACCGCGAAATGATTGAGTAATACCTCCGCAGATATTTTTGGATACAAGCCAAATTGCTGTGGTAAGTAGCCTAATACCTGTCGCAATTCATTTTTTTGTTTTAATACATCGATGTCTCCAAGAACAATGGAACCGGAATCGGCATCTTGTAGGGTTGCAATGGTTCGCATTAAAGTTGACTTGCCTGCACCGTTAGGACCTAGCAAACCAAACATGCCTGTTGGTATCTCTAGTGAAATGTTTTGTAAAGCCTTAATCCCGTTTGAATACGTCTTTGATAGATTGTCGATTCTCAGTTCCATACTGTTCGTTTTTTGATTGATTGAGGCAAACTTATGACGAGCCTTAATTGTAAAAAATAAAAAGTGATGTACTTCATAGTAGTTGTGACACAAGACCTTAAGAAGGGTGCAAACGTACCTTATCCCCACTAAGTAGGTGTTTATCCCTCAGTATCCATTGTTTATCAACTAATTTGTAGAAGGAGTTTTATTTAACTAATCTTGACGTATGAAGTTGAAAATATCAGATATACGAAAGAAAATCATTAACAGGATTTATAAAATATCCCTTGTAATTATAGGTCTAGTCCTTGTATTGTTTAATGACACTTTTGGTAAATTAGAAGGATTTGTAGAGTTTATTGTTCTGTACTTTACTCTTTTATTTATAACCATTGCATACTGGATTTTTAAACAAATCAAATCAATCATTCGCTTAAAGAATGAAAAAGAAAAAACAGAATTACTGCATTTAAAAAGTCAGGTAAATCCACATTTCTTCTTCAATACGCTAAACAATTTATATGGATTAATGGAGAAAGATTCCAAGGAAAGGGGAATGGTACTAAAACTTTCCGATATGATGCGATATAGTATTTATGAAGGTCAAAAAGATTGGGTTAGCCTCAAACAAGAATTAGATTACTTAAAAAACTATATTGAACTTCAAGGAATACGCTATCATAAAAAGTCTGATGTTCAATTTAATTCTGAAATTGAGAATCCGCAAGCTAAAATTATGCCTTTACTATTTATTATTCTGGTAGAGAATGCCTTTAAGCATGGCTTAGAAAATTTAGAAAAGGACGCATATATCCATATTAACTTAACCGAAAAGGATAATAACGTAAATTTCACCATTGAAAATAATTTTGAATTGCAACAATCAACTAATACAGAAGGAATTGGCTTAAAAAACTTACAAAGAAGGTTAGCATTAGTATACCCAAATAAGCATGCGCTTTCTTTTGACGTAAACACCAAAAGTTATAAAGTTGAACTATCTCTAAAGCTAAAACAATGAGATATCTAATCATAGATGATGAACATATCGCACACAAGATTATAATGGAATATTGTGAAATGCTTCCACATATGAAGTTGCAAAAAAACTGTTATAGCGCTTTGGAAGCCCTTGAGTATTTAAATACACATCAAGTCGACTTAATCTTTTTAGATATAAATATGCCAAAGCTTAAAGGGTTTGAATTTTTAAAAACACTATCATCGCCTCCAAAAGTGATAGTTACTACGGCCTATAGTGAGTTTGCTATAGAAGGTTATGAGCTTAATGTTTCGGATTACTTACTAAAACCGTTTAGTTTAGAGCGCTTTTTAAAGGCCGTAAACAAAGTTATGGGCTCAAATACGAACTTAAAAAATGCCAGTTCAGAAGAAAATGATGCGACAACAAAACGTATATTTTTGCGTCAGAATAAATCGTATATCCAAGTAGAAGTAGACACAATATTATTTATTGAAGCTTCTGGAAATTATACCAAAATTGTTTCTAATAATGAAACGATCACGATAAGAGAAAAAATATCCGATGTATTAGAATCACTACACTCAGATGATTTTATACAAGTACACAAATCATTTGCAGTGGCTATAAAATATATTAATAGAATTGATGGAAATAGAATACACATTCAAGACCACACAATTCCAGTTGGCAAATTATATAAAGCCAACCTTATTAAAATTTTAAAGTAGCAACCGTTCACGTTTAACTTTAATACCTGAGTTTAATTTTCATAGCTTGTCCGTATACGATTAGTTGAGTTGGCAAAAACTGTTTTAGTAAAAAAACTAACTAGAATAAAGGTTATGGTTTTTTTTGATTAAATAAAGAATAAGCAATTTTGCATATAGGTTGTTGCAGTTAGTTTTATTTGTTCGAATTTTCCAATTCTAAAAATTCTTCTTATTCTTTTTAAGATATGAATTGGGTGTGGTGCCCTCTATTTTTTTGAAGAATGTGTTGAATACTGTTTTAGAGTTAAAACCACTATCATAAGCAACAGCCATAATAGTTATGCCTTTGTTTTCTTCTAGAAGAACGCGCTCTTTAAATTCGTTGACCCTATAGGTATTTACATATTCAGAGAAGTTTTTTTGAAACCCTAAATTTAATAATTGAGATACATAGTTCGCAGGAAGTTCTAGGTAAGAGGCTACATCTTTTAAGGATAGATCTGGGTTTAAATACAGTTTATAGTCTATCATAATTTGCTCTAGTTCCTTGCTGTACTTTTTGATTTCGTTGGAATCTAGTAAAGCCTGTTTGTACTTCTTTCTTTGTTTGTAGTTTACATTATCTGGAATGGCTTTTAGCATGATGTCTTTAAACCTCTTGTTATTTTTTAAAGGCTTAAGAATTGGTGATGGATTCAATAATAAAATTAATGGCAACCGGTTATCGTATGCTTGAGTTATTAAATCAACTGCCTTTTCATAATTACCTAATAAGGTATTTACTAATATCAAAAATGTAAATGCCTTATCTACAAGTGCAGTGGTTAAATACGTCTCTAGTTCTTTTAATCCTTCATTGCATTTTTCCGTTTCATTGAGCTTTGCATAACACATGGTTTCACCTCCTAATTTGGTGAGATCTTTCACAGAAACTCCTTCAAGTGAACCGAAATATGTCAAAGCTTCATTTGGTTTGCCTGACATTAATAAACAAATCCCTATGTAAACTGGTGGAAAGGGCAACTTAGGGTCCAAATCCAATGCCTTTTTTAGATGAGGTATCGCAGTTTTATAATCTTCTTGCAAGTAGTATAAAAAACCCTTATAATGATGATTTATAGCGGCATAAGGATCTAACTGTAAGGCTTTGTCAAGATAATTCAGTGCCGCATCTAATTTTCCTTCTACGGTCAAAAAATTAGAAATGGTTAAGTAAATATCGTCTGCTTGTTGTATTTCCAAAGCCTTATTGGCATGTTCGTAAGCTTTCTTAAGATTCCAGTTTTGCCAACATTCTATCCAAGCCATATTCAATTGTGACCTTGATGAGTTTGGGTCTAGCTCTAATGCCTTCAACAAATAAGGCTGGGCCTTCTCGTAGGCTTCAAATGCAGGTAAAAGTCCCATGGTTCCCATATTAAAATAGGCTAGATTTATATCCAAATAGGGGTTTGAAAAATTGGGTGATTTATTTATTACTTCTTTTAAGATATTGATACCCTTTACAGAGTTTTTATAATCCAACTTCATGATGTAGTACCTTCCTTTCAAATATTCTCTATAAATATCTACAGGTACATCAATAGCTTCTACTAGCTTATCTTCGATTTCAAGATGCCCGATGTGTTCGCGTAATTTTTCAGCAATAAACAGACTAATTTCATCTTGAATTTCAAAAATGTTTTCAGGATTTCTATCAAAAGTTTCTGACCAGAAATGGAAGTCATCCAAAGTATCGATCATTTGCACTGTAATGCGCATTTTATTTTTGGATGTCCTTACACTACCTTCTATAAATATAGCCACCTTTAATTTTTCTCTTATCTCTTCGGAGGTAACCTTTTTGTTTTTAAAATAGAAGGAAGAAGTACGAGAGGTTACAGAAAGGTCTTTTATGGTTGCCAATGCATTTATAATTTCTTCTGTCAAACCATCACAGAAATATTCATTGTTAATATCATTACTCATATTAACAAATGGTAAAACTGCTATGGTTTTTTTGTTTATGCTTTGTAATGACATCGATTCTTATTTTGATTTTTTTAGAAACTATAATGTTTCCTGACAGCAAGGAAGTTTTACCTTACGCTCAAAACTAGGTACAATTTCTAAAACAACTTCATATTATTTTACAGTGATTGGTTCATTTCGTTGATGTAATGATTGCCAATATAGTGTACCGATTTATAGCCTTTATTTCAAAATCCTAAAATTAGATAAATGGTGATTAGTATTTGCTACACATGGTATAACTGCATGGATTTTTTGAGTTTGTCCCATTACTTTTAAAAGGCGTTCATTTGTCAATCGTGTATTTTTGGCTACCCACGGTTGTACATCCGAACTTTATAATAGGGGTAATAAAAGAGTATATAAGGTAAACTATTAAGTGTACGGAAAAAGTAAACTCTGCAGAATCGGTGGACTCGTTTTACACTGAAAGTTCAATAAAAGGAGATCCTTTTTACCCTGCCCTAAAAATTGTTTTAATGATAGTTACATGAAGTAAATTGTCTGGGGTAACCGCAATAGAGAATTTGAATGTTGCTTTGGTTACACATCTTGGGGGATACTTTAAAAAACAAAAGCCCCCGTTTTAACGGAAGCTTTTGTTTTGTGATCGCGGAAGGATTCGAACCTTCGACCGTCTGCTTAGAAGGCAGATGCTCTATCCAGCTGAGCTACGCGACCAAACTTTGCGGGTGCAAAGATACTAATGTAACCGATTGTAAAAAATATTTTTTTAATTTCTTGCCTTTTTTATAGCTAGTGCTCTACAACCGTTGCGCTAGTCTTTATTGAAAGCCTATATTTTTCAAGCCTTTATGACTGATTTTAATAACCTCCAAAGGTTTTTTATCCCAAGTCATATCTTGCTCAACAAAATATTTGACCATTCCGGAAGCTTCTTTTTCATTCAAAATTCTCTTGAAGTCAATAGTGCCTTCACCAACAGGAGCAAATTTCCCCTCTTCGTCCATGTCCTTTACATGCCACAGCTTGAATCTTCCCGGGTATTTTTCGAAATAGGCTACTGGGTCTGCGCCTGCTCTTGTTACCCAATATAGGTCCATTTGGAAGTTTACATATTTTGGATCTGTGTTATCCAACAAATATTCAATTGGCTTGATTCCATCTTTGTTGTCCTTGTACTCAAAATCGTGATTATGGTACAATAGCTTTAATCCTGCAGCCTCACATTTTTTACCCAGAGTTGTAAGGATATTCGCAAAATCTTCCATAGAGCCTTTCATACCCATGGTCCTACGCTCACGATCAAAAGTGAACAT
Organism: Allomuricauda sp. NFXS6; assembly: GCF_040148835.1. Classification (NCBI taxonomy): domain Bacteria; kingdom Pseudomonadati; phylum Bacteroidota; class Flavobacteriia; order Flavobacteriales; family Flavobacteriaceae; genus Allomuricauda; species Allomuricauda sp. NFXS6. The sequence goes on from NZ_JAGEMG010000006.1 coordinate 118,503, forward strand.
CCCCATTGGTGGCACTGGTATTGTGAAGTATTCAAAGCCTGCAGCCTTGGTATCTGCTATTTGTTCGTCGGCATTTTCCAAAGTTACTCCGCCCATATGTGTACTAACAGGAGTCAGTCCAACACTTTTTAAATACGATTTGAACTCATTCGGTTCCATCCCATAAAACTTTCCATTCTCATACCCAGCGGCCTCGATATAAGCATATCCGGCTTCGGCAACTTTTTGTAACGTCGTTTTGGGATCTTCACCCATGTTCTCTCTTACCGTGTATAGAGCTAAACCCCCAAATTTATCTTGGGCGTATAAAGTGGTTGTAAAAAGAACCAAGGCAAATGCAAGTATTCCTTTGGTCAATAAAGTTCGTTTCATCTGAAGTGTTTGTAGTTAATTTCGGTTATTTATGCAGCCACAAGATACTGATTATTGGTTTTATGAACTATGCGGAAAAACAAAGAATCCGTTAAATAAATACAATCTAACGGATTCTTCGAGCACTGAGCGATACACATCAAACCTCACTCATTTGCAGTGTTATATGAACTTTTATTTGGTCATCTACCTTGATCATGCCCAGCATTTTTTTGGGAGCTTCCAAATTAAAGTCGCTCAGCTTCAATGCCAAGGTTCCCGTTACGCAAATATCCTTGGTCTGCTCACAATGCAAGACGGTTCGATAGGTGCGGGACACACCTGCTATTTTAATTTCCAGGCCAACACCTACGTTGCTCTGATTGGTCGATAGAGGTTCCACATAGATCAGTTTCAAACCAACTTGTGGATATTTTTCGGTCTTGAGCAACTCCTGAAAATCCTTGTTGATGGCCCTCCCCCCACAATCAAAACAATCATTCACCAACTTTAGCTCCGCATTCTTAAAAAGAATCTGTTCCGATTTTTCATCATAGTTCAACCGGATGGGCACTTCCAACGCCTCCAAATTATACTTGCAGGTAAAATTATTTACATTGGTGGTCCCGGCAATCACGACTTCGCTCTGTGGTTCTACGCGAACCTTTGTTTCCCGTTCTGGGTCACCAAAAGAAAACCATGATATGAGCAACAAGGCCACCAATGTTATTTTTGTCATATGTGGTATGGAGGTTAACATAACAGTTAAATATAATAATTTTAATATCCAAGACCTAGAACATGGCTGCCCTAGGTCTTTTTAAAACTCCCATCATACTTAGAAGCTGATAACGGCTTCCAATAAAACCCCTTTAAACTCACCTTCGCTAAAGATGCTTGTGGTGTCGTATCCATCATACTGTTGGTTAACATATTCTATTTTGGCCAAAATGTTCTTGGTCAAGAATATACCACCACCTAATTGGAATCTATCAATGGTTACTTCTGATCCTGATGGATCATCAGAGTTTACCGTGTTGTATCGTGTACCCAAATAGAAATTTTCGTTGTTTCCAAATCTGTAGATCAATTCACCTGCCAATTGAGTGGCCTTCCTGTCCTCGGTTTCACCATTGGACCTTCCTGAAGCAGTTTCAATGGTACCGAAGAATTCCAATCCTTTGTATTTTACAAATGGGTTGATCATAAAGGCAGTGATTTCATTGTTGAACCCAGGGTTGTATCTACCAGATCTAAAGTTGCTTGTGGCAGATGCTTCTGTATCCTCCATCACCAAGTAATATCTAGATCCCGCACGGTCTGCACTGTATAGGTAAACCCTACCGGACTTGTTGGTGCTGTACATGGAACCGGTAAGTCTCAATCTCAAATCTTCATTTATCTGTCCATCATAGCCCAATTTGGCCAAAATGGAAGCTCCTGTGGTTTCTGGGTTGGTCACTGCTTGGTTCAACTTACCGTTGGAAAGTCCGAACATTCCGATGAAGCCATTTTTTCTGAAGTAGACCTCGCCACCTACCTCTGTGGTGAAAGCATCCATGATCAAGTTGCCAACAAAGGGGTTGTGCATTGCTTGGGAGTTGTCCGTTCTTCTAAAGTGGGCATCACCATAGTTATTCTCCATGTGACCCACCTTAATGGTCAAATACTTCATGGTTTCTTCCAAGAATCCAGGGCTAATAAAATCCAAGTTGTCCACTTGAAAATATCCACCTTTTACGTAGGGTTCTGGGTGGTGACGAGAAGACAAATATGTTCTTAAGTGCATTCTAACACCTTTGGCCAAGGCCACATCCAAATCCAAGTTCGCAGTTGCCAAGTTAAAGTTATCACCGATAGCAATAAGTTCCACGGCTCCCGAGTTCTCATGATCTACGGCTTGAAATTGTAAAGTGGATGACCCTCCGACCCTTACTTTAACTCCATCAAAAGTGCTAACGGTGTCTTTAGGTGCTTCAAAAACATTTATTCCATTTTTGTCAGGTGAACGAAAATTGTCCAGTTGACGATTTTGGGAATATCCCATAAGGCCTACAAGAAATGTAGCTGCCAATAATCCGAATTTAGTGTATTTCCTCATTGTTGTAGATTTATTAGTTGAGTATTAAGATTAAATTATTTCCAAACGGTGTTATAGTGAACCTCTATTTCATCACCTGTGGTAATGGTACCCAAAAGGGCTTTTGGAGGGTCAATATTGTAATCGGTCATTTTCAAAGCTTTCTTACCTTCCAGCAACACCTTGCCCCCATTAATATTTAGGTTAAAAGGAAGTTCAATGCTGTTAGTACTTCCTGCAATGGTAAGGTTCCCCGTAGCTACCACCTTGTACTTGTTGGAGGTAGCGGTAATCGGTGAAATACTTTTCATACTTTTGAACTCAAATACAATTTGCTTGTGGTCTTTGGTTTCCAACGCCTTGTAAGTATTCTTGTCCATAGCTCCTTTGCCACTCTTTAAACTCTCTGCTTCCACGACAAACTTCAGGGAAGTTATTTTTGGCAACTCTCCAGTGTTGTCCACGGTGATGGAACCCGACTTTTGTTCTGCAACTTCTTCCCAATCATGAAGCGTTGAAGTTCCAGTTACCGTAACCTCCCCTTCCCCATGATTAAGTGAAAAGCTTTGTGCGGAAATTGTTAGTGGTACAATTGTAAATGCTATCCAAAGGATAACCACTTTTAAAAGTGACTGTCGATGTGTTGTATGATATTGCATAGTTTTTGGTTTTTGTTGGGACAAAGATCCATTATCAAAGTTTCCTAAAAGATGATATATGTCAGGTTTTTCCTAAAATCCTGTTATTTAGTTATTTAGACTAAATAATATTTTTACTTATTGATAATCAACTCATTATAGCACCATATAAATTACCAACCTCTAAAAGTCAAAAAACCAGCTTGAGACAATGTTTCCAGGAGCTTCAAAACGAACGAAATGCACAGGAAAGACTTTTCCTCATATAAAACCCTGATTTTTATCATGTTCTGAGGATGAGATAGCTGCTACTTTTACATATCGATTTCAACATATCTCAATCTCTAAATAGATGTTCATATGGAAACATTAATAGAAAAGCAGCCCAGCGTATATGCCTTCGGCAACAAAAAGGCCGACGGCAGACGCGACATGAAAAACTTGCTCGGTGGTAAAGGAGCCAACTTGGCCGAAATGAGTCGAATTGGAATTCCTGTTCCCCCTGGCTTTACAATAACTACAGAAGTTTGTGCACAATACAACGAGGAAGGGAAAGAATCCGTAATCAATAGAATAGAACCTGAAGTACGGGACGCAATAACAACCATTGAGGAAACTATGGGGGCCATTTTTGGCGATGACGAAAATCCACTCCTAATTTCTGTCCGTTCCGGTGCACGGGTTTCCATGCCAGGAATGATGGATACCGTCCTCAACCTTGGTTTAAACGATGAATCCATTAAAGGCATCATTAAAATGACAGGCAACGAACGCTTCGCATGGGATTCCTACCGCCGTTTCATTCAAATGTATAGTAGTGTGGTGATGGGACTCAAACCAGAATCCAAAGACGACTTAGATCCATTCGAGGAAATCATTGACCATTTAAAGGACAAACGAAGAATTGACCAAGACACCCAATTTACCGTGCAAGATTTGCAGGATTTGGTATATGACTTTAAGGATATTGTTCAAAAAAGGACCGGAAAACCTTTCCCTAACAATCCATGGGATCAACTTTGGGGCGCCATTGCCGCTGTTTTTGATAGCTGGAACGGTGACCGTGCCATTTACTACAGAAAAATGAACGGATATCCTGAAGATTGGGGCACCGCAGTGAACGTCCAAGCTATGGTATTCGGCAATATGGGTGACGATTCTGGAACCGGGGTGTGCTTCACCAGGGATGCAGGCACAGGGGAAAATGTGTTCAACGGGGAATATCTAATCAACGCACAAGGGGAAGATGTGGTTGCCGGTGTCCGTACGCCACAGCAAATTACGTTCTTGGGGTCACAACGCTGGGCAAAACTTGCTCAGGTAGAGGAAGAAGAACGTAAAGAAAGTTACCCATCTTTGGAAGAGTTGATGCCCGACATTTACAAGGAACTGTTTGAATATCAAAATAAACTGGAAACCCATTACCAAGACATGCAGGATATGGAATTTACCATTCAACAAGGTAAACTTTGGATCCTACAGACCCGTAACGGAAAACGTACCGGTGCCGCCATGGTGAAAATCGGCATGGATTTGCTCAAAGAAGGATTAATAGATGAAAAAACGGCCTTAATGCGAATAGAGCCCAACAAACTAAACGAACTGTTACACCCTATCTTTGATCTAGATGCCTTGCAGGAAGCCAACGTTATTGCCCAAGGTTTGCCGGCATCTCCTGGTGCGGCCACTGGACAAATTGTATTCTTTGCAGATGAAGCGGACAAATTCAAGTACAGTATTTTGGTTCGTGTGGAAACCTCGCCCGAAGATGTGGAAGGAATGAACATTGCCAGGGGGATTGTTACCGCTCGTGGGGGTATGACCTCCCATGCCGCGGTCGTCGCCAGAGGTATGGGTAAATGCTGTGTATCCGGTGCAGGTGCATTAAAGATTAACTATAAGACAAGAACCCTTAAAGTAGGTGACCACGAATATCACGAAGGCGATTGGATATCAATAAATGGTTCCACCGGAAATATCTTGGAAGGTAAAGTAGCTACCAAAGAACCCGTATTGAGCGGGGAATTTGCCGAGTTGATGGAACTATCCGATAATTACGCCACAATGGAAGTCAGGACTAATGCCGATACGCCCAAAGATGCGTTGATAGCACGAAACTTTGGTGCAAAAGGTATTGGACTTACGCGCACAGAACATATGTTCTTTGAAGTAGACCGAATTAAAGCCATGCGCGAAATGATCTTGGCAGACACCATAAAAGGCCGCAAACAAGCATTAAAGGAATTACTTCCCATGCAACGAAACGACTTTGAAGGAATTTTTAGGGCCATGGAAGGCCATCCCGTAACCGTTAGATTGCTAGATCCGCCTTTACATGAATTTGTACCTCATCAATTGGCCACCCAAAAAGAATTGGCCGAAGAACTTCATATTTCTTTGGCTGCCGTAAAAGGTAAAGTAGCCGAGTTGGAAGAGTTCAACCCCATGATGGGACACCGTGGATGTAGATTGGGAAATACCTATCCTGAAATCACAGAAATGCAGACCCAGGCCATTTTGGAAGCAGCCCTCAAAGTGAAGAAAGAAGGTCTCACAGTCAAACCTGAAATTATGGTGCCACTGGTAGGTACCGTAGAGGAGTTTAACCAACAAAAGGCAATAATTGATGCAATGGCTCAAGAAGTCTTCAAAAAACGTAAAGATACCGTGGAATATTCCGTAGGCACCATGATGGAGACCCCAAGGGCCACATTGATTGCAGATAAAATTGCCGAAAATGCGGATTTCTTCTCTTTCGGAACCAATGACCTTACCCAAATGACTTTCGGGTATTCTAGAGATGACTCCGGAAAGTTCCTGCCAATTTATCTTGAAAAAGGTATTTTGAAACATGACCCTTTTGAGGTATTGGACCAAGAAGGTGTTGGACAATTGGTGGAAATGGGAACCCAGTTGGGCCGCAAGACCAAATCCGATCTAAAAATAGGTATTTGCGGTGAACACGGCGGTGAACCCAATTCCGTCGCATTCTGTCAAAAAGTGGGCATGAACTATGTGAGCTGCTCTCCCTTTAGAGTGCCTATTGCCCGAGTGGCGGCAGCACAAGCAGCAATTTCATAAAAAAAGAAGACCTGACCGTTCTATTTTTTTTAATCCCTGGTTCTTTAAACCACTAAAAAGCCAGGGGTTTTTGTTTACGGTGGGAATGGACTATCTTAATCCTCTAAAATTCAACCACAATGACCAAATTTTCCATTCTTATTTGCTGCTGTTTCGTATTGCTGATTTCCTGCGAAGCCACTGAGAGATCAAAATTCAGCATAGCTGTAAGTTTTGATGAAGCTGTGAGTCCAGAAAGTAAAGACGGACGATTGCTGCTAATGCTCTCATCGGACGATAGCAAAGAGCCCCGTTTCCAAATTAGTGAAGGATTGCATACCCAGCTTGTTTTTGGAATGAATGTGGAGAATATGGCGCCCGGGGAATCCATCACTTTTGATGAATCGGTTTTTGGCTATCCCTACCCAAGTCTGGAAAATGTTCCACCAGGGGAATACAATGCCCAGGCCCTATTGCACGTATATGAAACATTTAACTTATCCACGGGCCACACCGTAAAACTGCCCATGGACAATGGTGAAGGACAACATTGGAACACATCTCCCGGTAATTTATACAGTAAACCGTTCAAAATAACGGTTGGTGAAACCGGAATTGAAAATGTTTCATTGGTAATGAATCAAGAAATTCCACCCATTCCAGAACCTGAGGATACCGAATGGATAAAGCATATAAAAATCAAATCGGAAAAATTATCGGAATTCTACGGAAGGGATATGTATTTGGGTGCACACGTGTTACTGCCCAAAGGTTTTAACGAACACCCAGAGGCCAAATACCCACTAATGGTCTTCCATGGGCACTTCCCAAGTGATTTTGGTGGCTTTCGCACTACACCGCCCGACCCCAATTTAGAACCGGAATATTCCGCACGTTTTGATCTAGAGGGCTACAACATCATTCAACAACAAGAAGCCTACGACTTTTATAAAAGGTGGAATGAACCGGATTTCCCGCGCTTTCTCATTATAGAAATTCAACACCCTACCCCCTATTACGATGATTCTTATGCCGTGAACTCTGCCAGTCAGGGGCCATACGGTGATGCCATTACCTACGAACTGATTCCAGAAATTGAAAAACAGTTCCGTGGAATGGGCGAAGGGTGGTCACGCTTTCTATACGGAGGTTCCACCGGAGGTTGGGAAGCTTTGGCCGTTCAGGTTAAATATCCGGAGGAATACAACGGTTGTTTCGCCGCTTGTCCCGACCCCATCGATTTTAGGGCCTATTGCCTCACCAATATTTATGAGGACGATAATGCTTACTATTACGACTCGGAACACAAGCAGCTAGAAGTTCCTTCTCATAGGAACTATTTGGGAGATATTCAATCCACTTTGAGGCAGGGCAACCATTTGGAACTGGTATTGGGCGATAAATCCAGATCTGGACAGCAATGGGATATTTGGGAAGCCACCTTTTCACCCCAAGGTGATGATGGCTATCCAGTCCGAATATGGGATAAAATGACAGGTGACATTGACCATGAAGTGGCCGAATACTGGAAAGAAAACTACGATTTACGGCATATTTTGGAACGCGACTGGGACAAGCTTGGTCCACAGCTTAAGGGTAAAATACACCTCTACTGTGGCGATATGGACAATTACTATTTGAACAACGCGGTCTATTTAATGGAAGACTTTTTGGAAAGTACCACTGAGCCTTATTATGATGGTGAAGTTTTGTACGGCGATCGTGCAGAACATTGTTGGAACGGAGACCCCGAACAACCCAATGCCATAAGCCGTTTACGATACAACTCCATGTACGTGCCCAAAATTATGAAGCGTATTGCTGAGAGTGCACCAAAGGGAGCAGATTTGACCAGTTGGAGGTATCAATAACAAGTTTGGGGAAACAAATGATTATCCAGATAGTTTAGGCTCTAACCACAACCAACCCAAGCACAACAGAAGTAATCCATAAAACCAAAACGGGGATATCGGTTTCTGTGCCTTTTTTGATGCAGAAACCGAAGCACCAAAAGTGTTTTCGCTACCAAACTGACGCAAATTGGCTTTTAAAGTTTCGGACTGGGATATAGTTTTATGTTGATTCCCATCAAAAACATAGTATGAATAATGAGCTATGGAATCGTTGGAAACCTTAAGTTCGTTCCATCCCTTTTTTCGCGGGTATACAACCCCCTTCCATTTACTTTGTACCAAGCCATCCTGAAGCAAAGGAATATTCGCTTCTTTATCGGTTGTGACCCGAATACCATTTATGGAATTTCGAACTTCAAATTGAAATGGTTCATCAAGTCGGGGAGTTTGGGTGAGCGCTTTCCATTTTGCCAAGGCTTCCTGTTCCCTTGCGATATTATTCAGGATTTGAGTCCAGATACCGGCATAAAGTTCCTCTTTTCCATCCAAAAACAACTGATAAGTGTTCTGAAGCAATGTTGTTCCCATTTTACCCTTTTCCTTCGGAACATAAGCCGCTACGTGCGCAGAATCAACCGAAATCCTTTGAGTTCGTACATCATTCTTAAATTCTAAAGGATATTTCTGTACGCTTTGGGCAGGCACTCCCAAAGTGATTTCCGTAATAAAATCCCGATCAAACTGAAACGGAGATTGCCTTTCAGCAAGTCTGAACAAATTCTCATCGGGTTGAACAAAAACACCAAGGCCATGGGTTTTCACTGCTTCCTCCATTGCTTCTTTTGAACTTCTTCCGAGAGCTGTATAAGAATCAGTATCGATAACCAATAGATCATATTCTTTCAAATTCTCCACAATAAACCCGTAAATGGGGTTTGAGGCTCCGTTGAAGTACTCAAACTTGTATTTACCTTTGGTAAATTGCGTGCGTGCCAATAGCTCGTGCCCCTTCTCCGTCAAGAAGTTTTTCAGGTATTTGGCCTCAAAAGTCGGAAAGGTATTGACCATCAATATTTTCAAAGGCTTCCCCTCCAATACTTGAATGGGAATTGGTTCTTCAGATATGATGTTACCTTCACTATCTTTTTCTAAAAGACGATATACAAATTGTCCACTTGCCTTAGGTTTTGCATTTAACTGAATCAGTTGTTCGTCAACCTCTTCAAAAGGAACGGAATCCAAAGGGTTGCCTCCATTATCGGCCAAAATAGCCCAATGCCCAGTTTTTAGATCGGAATGTTTGGCATTTAAATATAACTTTTCTCCAAATGGAATCTTATTTTCATGAGATATAGCCGTCCATCCTTCAACCCTTTTACCTCCTATAAAGGCGATGGATTTATCCTGTAGCTGCCACAAATCAAAAGGTGCCAAACCTCGACCTAGAAGAAATAGAGAATCCACATCGTCCAAAATCGACAATGTTCTTCCTTTCATGTAGTCTTCTGTTTGTATTCGCTTATAAATGGATTTCAAGCTGTCCAACTGGGAAGTTTCATATCCTTCGGTCAAAATGATGCCCTTTCCGCTGATTGATTCCTGCCATACATTTGGCTTTAGTAGGATCATCACTAAGGAGAGAATAGCTAAAAAGGACACGATTAACTTAACCCAAAACCTTCTCTCCCCTCGCTGCGACCATTCTTTCCAGATAAAAACGGCCCAAAGCACCAGTCCTACCAAAATCATGGGCACCAAAAGATTCTGGTTCACAAGCACCATCCCATCATTCATAAACACCCAATTCTTTTAAGTACAACAAATTGATCTCATCTCGGTATTCAGCCTTTTTCTTTGGATTGTACTCCACATCTGGCAGCACCTGCAATAGATTTTTTTGTACCTCTTTATAATTCTCTTTGGTCCTGTTTGCTATCTTTTCAAGGTCGCGAAGGCCCTGCAATACTTTTAAGTATTTCATGGGTTCCGAAATTGCTTTTGGTGCCAGTTCATTTCCTGCTTCAATAAAAAGGGCACTGTCTTGGTCATTAAACTGCTTTTCACCTAAAATCAAATGTTCCAAACGAGCTATGGTTTCCCTTGTTGAAGTAAAGGGCATTTGATATTCAAACACTTCCTTTTTATCAAAATTGGTAATATCCCCAATATCCCCGCTCAACCTATTTTCCTCCTTGATCGGAGGTGGGTCAAAACCGATGCGGTGCACATATATTCTGGCGCTGTTTTTAATGTCTTGAATAATTTTGAGGGCATCGTATTGATACGGCAAGGATTTTTCCGGCTCGTAAAGGCGTAAATGGAGTTCAGCATCCCACATAATGTCTAAAGCATCTCGAAGCTTTGCCTTCAATGATTTTTCAAACAAGGTAGATGCTTCCGGGTCCGAATGATTGTGCACATAATCGTGCAAGGGGTCTTCTTCCTCCTCCCCTTCTGAACTGTGTTCATCAACCAGATTATGCTCGTTCTCGTTATCGTGTTTATGACTGTACTCATCCAAAAGGTCTTCTTCGACTTCCTCACCCGAATGGTCGTGGTCATCCCCTTCTGCATCAGTTGAAGAAACCTGTCCTGGAGCGGATTGCATTTCGGTTTCGTCACCCATAAACTGTCCATACTTTAAACGCAACTGTTTTTGGTCAAAGCCCAGTTCGTTGCTCCTGAACTTAAAGTCTTTTTCGGAAATATTGGGCCTATCAGCAATAAGTTTTTCGGTATCGATGATCAATTGTCTCTGGCTCCTGAAATAATCGGGCATCAAGTCCACGCCCAAGTTCCCCTCTACCGCAAATCCATCGGTTACCGTATCGCGGATTACTGCAAAATACGTCTCGCTACGTCCAATGTTCTTTCTTGGTGTTTTTTGATCCAACGCCTCCACATAAAAATAGAGTTCATCCCCCGGGTCCATTTTAAGCGCGTCTAAATCCAGGGCTTGCTGTAATTGGATTCGTTTATTCCCTTTGGGAATAACCCTATCAAAACGGACAGCTTCCTCCCTGAATTTAACCGATTCACCAGAGCCTTTGCTCACGGTAGCAACAATATAAGCATCATCAATTCCAAAATCATCGGAGATGTTGGTACTGAGCATCAAACGTTTGTCATCATCAAACTCAAAATACGTGTAGTTGTCCAAGCCTTCAATTTGAACCATTGGTGGTTCATCGGTCACCATTTCCATGGAATACAAATCGCTTACATAGTCATTCCCATCCAAATCTTTGAAGGTAAAACTGTAAAAGCCTGAAGCCTCCAGTTTTTTGGTCAACTGATACGATTCTTGATTCTTTGTAAAATCAATGTGCTCGCCCATCAAATCCATCTCCACTTCTCGAACATTGCCATCAAATTCAAGATTCCAAGTGACTCTTGAACCTTCCACAGCCTTGACATTTGGGTCAACGATGTTCAAAGTTGCTTTCCCCGTATAACCAGGATATTGAATGGTAATATTGGTCTCTATCAATTGGGGAACTTCGGTAGTGTTTGTTAAGCTATCTTTCGGAGCAAAAGTAATTTGCTCGGTATTTGATGATTCTCCTCCTGATTGATTTCCGAACTTCGTCAGTACAAATCTGGCGGCAAATCCCATCAGCATCAATCCAAACATAACAAGAGCCGCCTTTAATAGGTTGTGGGGCGGTCTCAATTTGGACAAAACAGGTTCCAACTGCAAGGCTACTCGATATTGCTGTAATTTGGACAGGTCGGAAAGCTCATTGGCGGGCGACAACAAAAGTCCACTGCTAAATCCCGCTTGGGGTATATGGGCATCAATATAACCTACGGCATTTTCCGAGCTTATTTTCCAAGGTTTTAAAATCCAAAAGGCAATGGCACAAGTCACTATCAACCCGAGGACTCCAAATAAAATGGTATGGGTCAGCAGGTACACAAAAGCGCCGACCCCAATGGCATAGAGCAGCCCTTCCAGATATTTGGAATGCTGCCAGCGTTTCCGAAACTGTTGTATTGCCGCTGCTCCCATCATTGCTTCTTATAATTTGATATGAAACGTTCCACAATCATAAGAGCAGCGAGAATCGCGAATACCCAGAGGGAAACATCAAGCAACGTGGCGCTTTCCCGTTTTCTTTTGGGCTCTACGTAATTCGGTTTGAGTTCTGCTTCGTCCAATTGTCTTGTATCCACATTGGCCGCCAAAGCTTTTAATTCATTGTCCAGCCCTAAAATGGTGAGTAACTGTTCGGGCAAGTGTTGGTCGACCGTGTTTTTGGGGTTCAATTTTGATGTTAGATAAAACAAGTTTTTCCGAGGGGATGATTCTATCAATTGCTTGGCTAACGGATTTTCTTGATAAACCAACCATTTCCCTTCGGAATCATTGTTTGGCCCTTTGCTCAACCAAATATTCAAATCAGCTTGGTTATTCTTTAATTCATCTTCTTTGTGAATAACGATTTCACGCTTTAAAAATGCCGATAACGCCCTGAATGAGGCTTCAATATATTTTCTCTCACGTTCAAAATCGTCCGTCACATACAAATTGATATGGAGCGTATCCATTAATTTTAAGGGAACTCGGATAGCTTCATCGGAACGTAAACGAAGGCTATCATTGTTGATTTCAAAGCCCTCCTCCAATGCCTCTTTATTGATTTTGGTCACTCTTCCGCTGCTTGAAGCGGTAATCAATTCTACACCTGAACCTCGTTTATACGCCATCAAAGGTTGGTCCTGAGTTTCCTCAAGTTCCATAACCACCCAATGGATTTTCTTTTGGGTATTGGGTCGCATCGATTTGATTCCTTTGACCAATGCCTTTGTAAAAACCACAATACTATCCGAACGCAACGAATCCATTTTTTGAACCAATTGCCAATAGTTGGGCTGTTCCTTGTACGATTGATAATCGGCATCGACTTCCCACTCAGGAAAACCATTTTTCAAGAGCAAAACGGGGGATTCCTCTTGTAAGCTATCCAAAACGGAACTGATAGATGCTTCATTGGCAATAGAAGCCTCCACGAGATAGGTTATTTGTTTTTGATTGCCTTTGGTGCGCCATTGTGGGCCTGCCATCAATAAAACAATCAAAGCAATAATCAACATTCGTAGCAATAGCAACAGCCACTCGTTCAATTGAATGCTACTGGATTGCCTGGAGTTGGATTCGTCCAACAACTGGATACTTCCAATTTTTATGGTCTTCGCCTCCTTCTTGCTCCACAAATGGATGGCCAAGGGAACCAAAAGTCCCAAAAGTGCCCAGAGATATGACGGATTCGCAAAAACCATTTACACTAATCGTATGCGTTCTTTTAAAAATAGTTGCAAGGCATCACCCAAGTCATTGTCCATTCTAAACAGATGATAATGTACCCCTTGGGATAGCAATTGCTCCTTGGTTTGATTTACTTTTTCGTCCAAAGCTTTTAAATAAGCGGCCTTGGCTTTATTTACATCCACTTTGACCTTGGCTCCAGTTTCCAAATCTTCAAAAGTGACGGACTTTTTATAATTAAAATCCATCTCGCTACCTGTCATAATTTGAAGTACTACAACCTCGTTATTGGCAGTCTTCAAGTTTTTTACAAAATCGGACAGTTCGGAAACATCTTCGTACATATCCGTCAGGAAAAATACCAACTCCTTTTCTCCCCTATTGTGGATTCTTCTGGATGCAATGGAGAGTTCGGGCCATTTTCCCTTGGTAGATATCTTCAAAAGTTCCAACAACAATCGGTTGAAGTGTTTTTGGTCCGCTTTGGGATAAATGCTCACAAAATCATCTTCATTGAGTGCAAAAAGCCCTACCGAATCGCCTTGTTTTTGAGCCATATGTGACAAACAAGCCACCATTACCCGAGCAAATTCCAATTTGGAAATGCCATCTTCTTCGTGCTCCATCGAAGCACTTGCATCCACGATAAACTTAACGGTGACGTGACTTTCCACTTCGGATTGCTTGATGTAATAGCGACCCGACCGGGCCAACATCTTCCAATCGAGCAGTCGTAGGTCGTCCCCAGGTTCATAACCTCGGTATTGACTAAACTCCATTCCGGGACCCACGCTTTTGCTCCGGTTCAGACCGGAAGTGTATCCTTCCACCACAATACGCGAGATTAGACTAAGGCCCGATACGGTATTGATGACTTCAGGTTTTAAAAGGTCGTGGTAATCCCTTGATGCCATTATTTATCCCTTAATTGAACTGCTTTCAGTATTTCTTTTGTGACCGTATCCGAAGTGATTCCTTCGGCATCGGCCCTAAAGTTTACGAGCACCCTGTGCCTTAATACAGGTAACGATACTTTTTGTAAATCTTCCAGTGTAACGGCCAATCTACCTTCCAAAAGTGCATTGGCCTTCGCGGTCAAGATCATGGCCTGACCTGCTCTTGGGCCTGCTCCCCAATCCACCCATTGTTTCACGTAGTCTACCGAAGTGGTATCGGGTCGGGTGGCACGGATTACATCACTTACATATTGAATCAACCCATCGCTGATGGAAACTTCTCGAACCAGTTGTTGCAATCTCATGATATCGTCTCCTGACAATACCTTGTTCAATTGGGCTTTTTTGGTTCCCGTAGTGGCTTTTAAAATTTGCGTTTCCTCCTCATCTGTTGGATATCCAATTTTGATGTATAGCAGAAATCTATCTTGTTGTGCCTCCGGTAATACAAAAGTTCCCGATTGTTCAATGGGGTTTTGCGTGGCCAAAATGAAAAATGGCCTGTCCAAGGAATACGTTTTGTCCCCATAGGTCACCTCGAACTCCTGCATGGCCTCCAAAAGTGCCGCTTGCGTTTTTGGAGGTGTTCGGTTAATCTCATCTGCCAAAATGATATTAGAAAAGATAGGTCCTTTGTTGAATTTGAAGAATTTTTTGCCCGTGGAATGGTCCTCTTCCAAAATTTCTGTACCTATAATATCGGAAGGCATTAAATCGGGCGTAAACTGAATCCGTTTGAATTTTAAATCAATGGCGTTGGAGAGCGTACGAATCATCAAGGTTTTGGCCAATCCCGGAACCCCTTCTAGTAAAGCATGTCCGCCTGCTAAAAATGTGATCAGTAATTGGGAAACGGTTTCTTCTTGACCTATGATCACTTTTCCAATTTCTTTTTTGAGGGCAGTCAGCTTTTCGGAAAGCCCTTCTACTTCACTTGCAATTTGTTGTAGTTCTTTATCCAAATTAGTATCGTTAAGAGGTTAAAGCGTATAACACAATATTCACCCCAAATCGGGTATTGTCTATTTTGTACCAGCGTTTGTTTCTAAAATCGTAATCCCATTCGCAGCCGTAGTCCTTGTTGCTGTAAAGCACACCAATTCTTCCATTTATTATGATGGCCTTAAGGTAATCGTGAACAAGGTCGTCTCCCCAACCGTTCAGTTCTTGTGAAGTGGTGGGCGGTCCATCATCAAACTCAAAGAAAATGGTATAGATTTCATGGTCATTTGGAATCTTTTGTAGTTCACCCGGACCGAATATTTCTTCCATCTGGCGTTCAAATGATTTGGCAAACAGACCATCAATATCGTGGTTACAGTCATCGGCAAAAACAAAACCACCGTTGCGCACGTATTTTTCAAAATTTTCGCGTTCCTTTTTGGTAAACTGGACCAATTTATGGCCCGAGATATAACAGAATGGACTTTTAAAAATATCGTCGCTGGCCAGGGTAATTATCTTTTCTTGGGTATCCACCTTTAGCGTGGTGTACTCGACCAAGGAATTCAATAAATTGGAGGGCATCCGCTGATCCACATCCCAATCGCCTGATTCGTACTGTAATCGTGTAAAAAAGAATTCGTTGTCCAATGCCATTTGGGTCGTAGGCTAAAATCTTTGCCAAAATAAAAACTGGCAGTCAAGGATAACCTGACCACCAGTTTATTCTAATTCATTTGGTTATACCGCATCTGAGAGACTGGTGAACGTAAAGTCACGAATCTTCATATAAGGTATTAAGTTTCCGTCGACACGTACTTGTTGCCCAAGGGATTCCAAATTATTCAACATAATAATCGGGCTCTCGTTGAACCTGAAGTTTTTGACAGGAAACTTGATTTCTCCGTTTTCGATATAGAAAGTTCCGTCTCTGGTCAAGCCAGTGTACAATAAGGTTTGTGGGTCTACACTTCGTATGTACCAAAAGCGTGTCACCAAAATACCTTTTTTGGTGCCCTTAATCATATCCTCAAGACTTTCGTCCCCTCCTTCCATTATCCCATTACTTGGGAATGGCACGGGATCTACGCCTTGCTTTTCTGCCCAGTAACGGCTGTAGGCCAAGTTTTTGACCACTCCATTTTCTATCCAGCTGGTTTTCTTTAAAGGTTGCCCTGCCCCGTTCCAAGTGGATGTAGGAACATCGGGATGCAAGGGGTCTGACCAAATATTAACGCGTTCGTCCACTATTTTCTGTCCAAGTTTGGTTCCTCCATCCTTTGCGGACATAAAACTTCTACCTTCATCGGCAGATCTTGCATCAAAAGATCGGAACATATTTTGCAGTAGGCCGATGGATGCGGCCGGTTCCAAAATCACCGTGTACTTTCCAGGTTCAATGGCACGAGCTTCTTTGGACATTACTGCTTTGTCTATCGCCGTTTTTGATGCTTCATCCGCATCAAACTTGGAGATGTCATTGTAATCCCTGGTCACCCAACCGGAACCTGTGCCATCGTTGGTACGCATGGTTACGGTAAAGTCCACATTTGTAGATTGGTTGTAAGCGAACAGTCCGTTGGAATTGATCATGGCCGAAAACCCCGCCGAATCGTCCAAGAAACCTGCTGCCGTCACATCTTTTGCTGCGGCGGGAACTATACTGCTATTGGCCACCTCAGCTCTGTACTCAGGTGTTACATTGGCAGTAGCTTCCTTGTATGTAATCCCTTCATCATATTCCTGTGGTCCCAAAGGAGACATAAACTCAGGGTTTTCTGGTGACAATTGAGCCAATTCCTCAGCTCTTCTCACCACTTTCTCCAACGATGCATCATCAAACTCATCGATGGTGGCCGTACCCACTTTTTTGCCAAAACTGGATTGTACCGCCAAACTTTGTGTTGATCTATATCCTGCAGTGGATACGGTATTTCTTGCATATCGGATATTACCGCTGTTACTTCCACTTAGGTTTATTTCGCAGGCATCGGCCTTGGAAAAACTCAACGCCTTTTCCAAAATCTTTTTTGCTTCTTCTCTTGTATATATAGCCATTGTCTTATTATTTAATTTGAATAAACCTTAAATGGTCCTACCTGTGTTAATTACATTGACTCCGTTGAATCGTGACGTGGAGCTACCGTGTGAAACGGCACTTACCTGTGAAGGCTGCCCTTTACCATCGAAGAAGGAACCGAACAATCTGTAGTCATCCTTATCACAGATCTTAACACAAGAATTCCAAAATTCCTGGGTATTGGATTGGTAAGCCACGTCATCGAGCATACCTACGATCTCACCGTCCTTGATTTCGTAGAACAAAGTTCCTCCAAACTGGAAGTTGTAACGTTGCTGGTCAATAGAGTACGATCCACGGCCTAAAATATAAATTCCTTTGTCCACATCCTTGATCATATCCTGCAAGGAATATTTTTCCTTTCCAGGCTCCAAGGAAACATTGGGCATACGCTGGAACTGCACATCTTCCCAACTCTGGGCATAACAGCATCCGTGCGATTCGTTTTGATCGATCATATGCACTTGATCACGGATGGCCTGGTAGTTCACCAAGGTCCCGTTTCTGACCAAATCCCATTTTTTGGTTTTCACACCCTCATCATCATAACCTACGGCACCCAAAGACCCTTCTTGGGTCTTGTCGGCAACCAAGTTTACAATGTCGCTTCCGTAATTAAAGTCCTTTGACTCCCATTTGTCCAATGTAGCAAAACTGGTGCCTGCGTAGTTGGCTTCATAACCCAATACACGGTCCAGTTCCAATGGGTGTCCAACCGATTCGTGAATCGTCAATCCTAGATGGTTCGGTTCAAGAACCAAATCGTACTTACCGGCTTCCACGGATTTTGCGGTCAATTTTTGCTTGGCCTGTTTGGCAGCCATGGTGGCATCTTCCACAATATCGTAACTTCTGTTATACAATGTAATGCCCTCTGGACCCGATAATTTTTCGGATTCCAAACCATCCATATACTCATATCCCATGCCCATTGGGGCACTCAGTGCCTGACGGCTTTTGAATTTCCCAGCTGCACGGTCGATGGCCGTAACATTGAAGGTTGGCCAAATCCGGTGTACATCTTGATCAATGTAAGATCCATCGGTCGAGGCGAAATATTTTTGCTCATTCACCATAAAAAGTGCCGAGTTTACAAAGTTGGCACCGTTTTCCATAGCGGCAGCGTTTGCGTTTAAAAGCAAATCAACTTTTTCGGAGATGGGCACTTCTTTAAAGTCCTTTTTTATCGGAGTTTTCCAAGATACCTCCCCATGACCCTGAACTGGAGCCAAAACAACAGGTTCTTTTTGAATCTTGGAGTTGGCCTTGGCAATGGAAACAGCATGTTGTGTTGCCGTTTTTATGCCATCCTCTGTAACATCATTGGTAGAGGAAAAACCCCAAGTGCCATTGGCAATAACACGGATTCCAACACCAAAGGATTCGGTGTTCACCACATTTTGAACTTTGTCTTCTCGGGTAAATACATATTGGTTCAAGTATCTTCCAATTCTGGCGTCCGCATAGGTAGCACCCATCGACTTTGCCGTATTCAGGGCAACGTCCGCCATTTTCTTTTTAAGTACGGTATCCATACCCGGTTCGAGCAATGCTTCTGCAGGAATGTCGTTCCCCAAAAGAAGCGAAGGCATCATCATGGCCCCTGCACCCATACCGGCGTACTGTACAAAATCTCTTCTTTTCATATGTTAGTTATTTGATTTATTTTGAGTTAATAAAGAATGGTAATATCGTAAAAACGATTTTCTCAAACTGATTGTCCGTTTAATATCATAATGGGTGTTTTGGCGTCATGTTGAACTTGTTTCAACATCTCATCTTGCTGAATATAAGCATCTTCATGTGACCCTGAATCAAGTTCAGGGTGACGTTAGTGATATTATGACAGATTACGGACATCCAATTCTCAAATCAATAGTTTTTAAAATTAACTAGTGTGACTTTAGGTTTATGTTAATTTTAACCTAAAAATCTTAGATTAAAGGTTTTTAAAGGGGGCATTTGAAAAAAATAATCAAGTATTCCTTTTAAATCTCACGATACCTTTAAAAGCAATATCAGTTTTCAACAAAACCCAATACTCGGTATTTTTTTATCACTTTTCCGTAAATTGTTACAATATCGCTGACAATTTTTGAAGAAAATGACGGAAAACATGAAAACTATAGGAATGATCGGAGGAACTTCCTGGCATTCGACCATAGAATATTATAAACTCATCAACCAAATGGCCTCAAAAATAATCGGTGATTGGGCCAACCCTCCATTAATTATACATAGCATCAATATTGAATTGATGAGGGAACAGAACAAGAAAAAAATTAATACAAAATATTTAGATACCGCTAGAAAGCTGCAAACTGCTGGTGCGGAAGCTATAGTTATCTGTGCAAACACCCCGCACATGGTATATGATTTTGTACAACCCCAAATTAATATTCCCATTTTGCACATTGCAGATGCAACAGGAAAGGAGGCGAAAGGTTTGGGACTTACAAAGCTCGGTTTATTAGGCAACAAACCTACGATGATGGGAAATTTTATTCCCAAAGTTTTGAAGAACAATTATGATATCGAAACCATAATCCCAGAAGAAGAGTTTGTTCCCCAAGCGCATGAATATGTATCGAAAGAACTTACACAGGGAACTTTCTCCGATGCTGCCAAACAGTTTTTCATAGAACAAATTGAATTACTTAAAGAAAAAGGTGCGGACGGAATAATTTTAGGCTGTACAGAATTACCTTTGCTAATACAAAAAGGCGATGTTGACATTCCTACCTTGGCAACCACAAATTTACATGCGCAAATTGCGGTTGACTTTATCTTTAATAAGTAGTACCTTAAAGTAAAGTCTTTTTATCCGTTAAACATCCGTTAAAGTGCCACTATGTAACATTCGTTACTGCCATCATTATAATTATAAGTTATTTTTATCACAAATTAAATATTAATAAATATAACTTATAATACTATGGAAAATTCTTATTCAGAAAACGAGAAAGTAAATCAAATGCCCCGTATTGGAGATATTGCTCCAGATTTTGAAGCAGTAACCACAAAGGGGAAAATAAAATTATCGGAATTTGCGAAGGATAAATGGACCGTAATGTTCTCCCACCCTGCAGATTTTACCCCTGTTTGTACTACGGAAATGAGTGGGTTCGCGCAAAGAAAAGGCGAATTCGATGCATTAAATACCGAACTTCTTGGTTTAAGTATTGACAGTATCCACGCCCACTTGGGATGGGTTCAAAATGTGAGGGAAAACACTGGTGTATATTTCGATTTCCCAATTATTGCAGATTTGGACATGAAGGTATCCAAATTGTATGGAATGCTTCAGCCCAATGAAAGTGAAACTGCAGCAGTACGCGCTGTTTTCTTTATCGATCCATCAAAAAAAATCCGATTGATAATGTACTATCCTTTAAATGTAGGCAGGAACATGGATGAAATCCTAAGGGCATTGGAAGCACTACAAACTTCGGATGAGTATAAAGTTGCCATGCCTTTGGATTGGAAAAAAGGAGACAAAGTTATAGTTTCCCCTCCTAAGACTCTAGATCAGCTTAATGAAAGACTTGCGGACGACACCCTTGAAAAAGTAGATTGGTACCTTGCCAAGAAAGAAATCTAAAAAATAATGTTGAATACAGGGCGCCTTGTTCCAAGGTGCCCTTTAAACCCTAATTTATGGAAATAAAACAGTTTGAATATAAACCTTTAGCTCACTATTCCTATGCGATTGTGGACAATGGTGAAATGGCCGTTATAGATCCAGAAAGGAATCCTATGCAGTACTATGTGTATGCACAAGAACATAATGCAAAAATAGTAGCTGTCATTGAAACCCATCCACATGCCGACTTTGTGAGTTCCCATTTGCAAATACATAAAGAAACCGGAGCTCCCATTTATCATAGTAAGGATTTGGGTGCCGACTATGAATATGAACCTTTTGATGAAGGGCAAAGTATTATGGTCGGGGATATCAAAATTTCTGCCTTAAATACTCCAGGACACTCTCCGGACAGTATTACCGTTGTAGCCGAAAAAGACGGAAAAACAGCACTCTTTACAGGGGACACCCTTTTTATTGGCGACGTTGGACGACCAGATTTACGTGAAAAAGCCGGTAATATGACGGCAAAGCGTCAAGAACTGGCAGAAATGATGTATGATACCATCCAGAATAAATTCAAGGATCTACCCGATGGAGCCTTGGTATACCCTGCACATGGTGCTGGTTCCTTATGCGGAAAAAATCTGAGTTCCGACAATAGCAGTACCCTCGGCAACGAAAGAATGGGAAACTGGGCCTTTAAGCCTCAATCAAAAGAAGAGTTTGTAGACACTCTTTTGGATAGCCAACCCTTTATCCCATCTTATTTTGGATTTGATGTGGATACCAATAGACGAGGTCCAGAAAATCTAAGAACCTCCATTGCAAAAGTGCCTCTACAATTAAATACAAGTATCAATGGATTAATTGTGGATGTCAGGGACGAAACAGAATTTAAAAAAGGGCACCTGCCAGGGAGCATCAATATTATGGCCGTCTCGGAAGACTCAAAGTTTGAAACTTGGTTAGGCGCTATAGTAAATCCTGAAGAGCCTTTTAGCATCGTTATTAAAAAACCAGATGATATTGAAAACATTTTGGAAAGGGTTGCGAAAATAGGATATGAGAAACAAGTAAAACTGGTTTTGACACTGGATGAAACCGCCGTTGTGGAAAGTGACAAACTTGATCTTACGGATTTTAAAACCAATCCCGACAGCTATACTGTTGTGGATATCCGAAACGATAGCGAAGTAGCCGAGGGCAAATTCTTTGAAAATGCGCTGACAATCCCCCTAAATCATCTTCGTTCATCATTGTCGCAAATACCCAAAGACAAGCCGATTATTGTGCACTGTGCCGGTGGATACCGTAGTACGGCCGGAACCAGTATCATTGAAAGCAATACTGACAACGTTCAAGTCTACGACCTCGGTGAAAACATTAAGGATTTTATTTAAAAAACACGAGGGTGTCTAAAAATCAACTGTCGTCAACCTGAACTTGTTTCAGGTTCTCATAATTATATGTTTACCAGCACGATGAGATTCTGAAATAAATTCGGAATGACGCATTTCAATACTTTTTAGAATTCACCCTCTTTTTATGTGTTGTAAGATTATGATCGGAATCTACGTTCTCCACCAAATACTTTTACTAACTTGTAAATAGATTTCAATAAGTATCAAAAAATAGATGCTCGTTCCCATTCTCGTTTCGGTATACATTCTAATTGCCCTGGTCATGGTGATAAGTTTGTTGTTAAATGGTGTGAGACCCAGCAAGACCTTGGCTTGGCTGTTGGCCATTTTCACCATACCCGTGGCAGGCGGTCTTTTATATATCCTATTTGGACGAAACAGAAGAAAAAGTAAAATGTTCTCTTTGAAGAATCAGTTTGGGCCCATAAACAAACTGGAACATGTAACTTGCCATCCCGAAATTTCTGGGAACAAACAAAAAATAACTTTTTTAATAAATAAAACATCCAAGTGTCCTGTTACTTGCTATAATAATTTGGACTTGTTGAAAGATGGAAAGAATACTTTTGAAAGTATTTTTCATGCACTTGAGGAGGCCAAAGAACATATCCATCTACAATACTACATTTTTGAGGATGGCCTCTTGGCAGATAAACTTTTGGAGGTTTTTGAACGGAAAATAGCCGAGGATGTCACCATCCGACTTCTATACGATGGTATTGGCAGCTACTCGTTAAGTAAAAAATATCTCAGAAAACTTAAAAAGATCGGGGTGGAGACAGCTCAATTTCTACCCTTCAAATTTGGTAGGTTCCTTTCCGCATTAAACTATAGGAACCACAGAAAGATTATCGTAATCGATAACAAAATTGGGTTTACGGGCGGCATCAATATTTCGGACAAATACCTAAAGGGAGACCCCGCTTTGGGCAAATGGCACGATACCCACTTAAAGATTGAAGGTGAGGCCGTTGATTTTTTAAATAGGACATTTATGACCGATTGGTACCTCGCCAGTGGAAATAAAGTGGATTTCTCTACTTTCAAAGTCTACAGGGCACCCAAAATAGGGACCTCCCTCCAAATAGTTCCCAGTGGACCGGATGACGATTTTGATGTAATGGAGCAGGTTTATTTTTCAATTATAAACAGTGCGGAAAAATACCTTTATATAGTTAATCCTTACATTATTCCGAACCATGCAATATTGCAAGCATTGATGACCGCTGCATTGAGCGGAGTCGATGTAAGAATCCTGATGTCCACCAGTACAGATATAAAACTTGTAGATTGGTGCGTAAGGGCCTATTTTGAGTCGTATTTAAAAGCGGGCATTAAGATATATTTATACGACGATGGCTTTTTGCATAGCAAGGTAATGATGTGTGATGACGAAATCGCCAGCATTGGCACGGCAAACCTCGATAACAGAAGTCTACAACAAAACTATGAGGCACAGGTGTTTGTTTATGATAGTGTTCTGTGCCAACAAATGAAATCCGATTTTTTGAAGGATTGTGAAAAATCCATCATTTTGGAGGACTACGAGAAATACAAGGAAAGACCTTGGATCAAAAAATTGATCGAAGGCTTCGCTAAATTGTTGAGTCCGGTTTTATAGTGTCACCGCCTCGAACCCCAACTCGTTTTTGCAGGTTTTCCCCTCTTCCCAACAATCCAAATTATAAATAGTGGTCTCGGCTATTCTAAACAAGGCCTCTTTGGTAGCAAATGCCTGATGCGGTGTTAAGAGTACGTTTGGCAAAGCTATCAGTTCTTTGAGGACCTCATCATTGATTCCGTTTTTACTGTTATCTTTAAAAAACACACCTCTTTCGTGCTCATAAACATCGGTGGCATACCCTCCGAGATGGCCACTTTTCAACACATCGATTACATCTTCCGTTTTTACGATACCGCCGCGCGCCGTATTGATCAATATGGCTCCCTCTTTCATTGCCATGAACAAGGGCTCATAAAAAATGTGGTGCGTTTCATAATTGAGGGGCGCATTTATACTGATAACATCCGACCGTCTGCACAATTCTTCCAAAGGAAGGTATTCCAAATCGTAATGGCTTTCCAGGTAATGGTTGCGTTTTAAATCGGTTGCTACCACCTTGCACCCAAAGGCATGGAATATTTTCACCAAAATAGAACCAATTCTTCCAGTTCCGAATATACCAACGGTTTTCCCGTTCAAGTCAAAACCCATTAAATTGTCCAATGTAAAATTATATCGCTTCACTTGGGCATCGGCCTGAACGAGCTTACGGTTCAAAGCTAGCAACATCCCAATTGTATGCTCTGCAATGGCGTTTGGTGAATATTCTGGTGCATAGGCCACCTTGAACCCGATTCGTTTAGCAGATTTGACACTAACGTTATTGTAACCCGTTGATCGCAGCGTGATGTACTTTACCCCCAAATCCCAGAGCATCTCCAAGACAACCAAGGAAGCATCGTCGTTGGAAAAAATGGAAATGGCATCGTACCCAGCTGCCATTACAGCAGTTGTTGAGTTCAGAACGTCGGGCACAAACTTTAGTTTGTGCTTGTTCCCATTTAATTTTTCCAGGTTTTTTATTTCAAAATCCTTGGCGCTATACACCAGTACTTTCATCTTCAATACATTTTAATTCAACAATCTTTTTTGTTTCTTCCGTTTGATCACATTGGAAACGATATCGAAAATTTTGGTCTTGGAATCTCTGTATTTCACAAAGAAATCTTCCACTTCCCTACCAAGTTCGCTATGGGTTTCCAAGTAGGCCTGCTCCATTTTTTCCTGGTTGACTTGATCCAACATAATTTGGAGCTGATTCCCGTGCAATTGCACTTTTTTAAAAAGATCTACCAAATCCTTCTCCGATTTGTTCAACGATTCCACGACAGGCTGTATGGTCTTGAACATGTCTGAATCTATGATGTCCAACGTATAGTCTTTTACCATTTGGTTCAAGAACTTTTGTTCATCCCGAGCAAAATGTAGTTCGGAAGACCATTTTTTTGATTCTTCATGCAATTCCTCAGCACTGAACCACTCCCTAAATCTTCGTTTGTTTGATTTTGTTTCCATCGCTAAAATACTTTGTGCGGCAGATGATTTTTCATCTGCCGCGAATTTTGATCAAACCACCTCGATTACTTTTTTATGGTTTTCCTTGGCCACTTCCAGTTTATGGATCTTGAGCTTAAGAATACCATTTTCGTATACCGCCTTGATCTCTTTGGATTGATCTACGGTAGGTGGTAATTGTAGGTTTCTGGTAAATGCATTGTAGTTGAACTCCCTTCGGGTAAAGTTTTCTTCCTCTTCGGTTTCCTCTTTGCTCTTCTGGGCCGATACCTCCAATACATCATCTTTCATAGTGATCTCGAAATCTTTCTTGTCAAATCCAGGTACGGCTAATTCAATTTCAAAATCATCTTTGTGTTCTTTTACATTCATTGATGGATGGTTTTTTTCCAAATTGAAAAAATCATCATCAACAAATGCATCTCGATTGAAAAAATCAATCAGTTTCTCATTCCATGGAAATCGCTTTCCATCCAATTTTACAAGTGACATAACTATTCAAATTATTGATTAATTGACCTATATCAATCCGATATGGAAGAATCCACATCAGTAAAAGGACTTCTTCGTTTGAGCACGGAACCAGCGTAATCGTACACTTCTTTTTTAAGCTTGATGTATCTCTGGATATAATCTGTAAACTTCTCCTTTATGCCCTGGTGTTTTTCATAATAATGATTGTCGCATTCTTCTTGGGTACATTCATAAATGCCTCCTAAACCGTTCTCGTGCTTCGCCATGATTGCCGATAGGGATTTCCTTTCCTTCTTGGAAATGGTAAAATGTTGTTTAAAAGTTTCCAACCGCTCGAACAACTTGGGAGTTCTCGGTTCAAACACATAGGAATCCAATAGCTTTTGGATAAAAGCCATTTCGCCCTCGATAAACTGCAAATAGGATTTCCAATTTTGCAGTTCCCCACGCATTACCTCTATTTGTCTATCCCTTACCATCATTGCGGCATTAAATTATTACTGAAAGTAAGGTTTGATGGGTTATTGTGAAATGATTTAAATCATATCAACAAGTTACTAAGTCTGTTCCGGGAACCGGTCATCCATTCCAAAGGATTGTTTCACCAAGGCCTTAAACTGGTTTTCGGTCATGCTGTCTACCGTTTCCACCTTTTTAACCTTATCGGCCAAATGGGAATGCCTTGTTTTTAGTGCATCCATAAATTTCTCCGGAGCTTCGGCGGGCCCAAAAATGTTTATTTGATCCGCATCTGAAATATGCTCGGCAATCTTTTCAAAATAATCCTTCAATTGATGTTTCTCTCTTTCCAAGTATTTGCTGTCCTGCACAACATCTTGTGGGCCCCATTTGGTTTTGGATCGAGCTCCCCCTTTGGGATTAAAGAAATCCAGTTCCGAAGGAATGTTGGTCAGGTTTTCTTTTCCATTTTTCAAAACTACGATATTGGCCTCTAGTTTGTCCAGCCATATTCCTACTCGCTTCATAATTCAATCGTTTTTCTAGTTATCATTCAGTTCTAAAATCGGCACTTTCGGTTCGTACCCAATCTTTTTCACCAAAGGGTTTGATAGGATACTTCGAAAGAACAAGTGTTTTCTGTTCAAGAAAGCTATCATATCGCACCCATGGTCATCAATGAATTTGTTTATTCCGCTGCTAATTTTGTCCGCAGGCAAAAAATGTATTTTGTAATTAGTCCCCTGCAAGATTTCTTGTAACAAATCTTTGTTGATCTTCTCTTTTTTATTGAGCTTTCCATCTTTGTCCTTATCAATGTGAACCACATTGATTTTCGCATCGTACAAATTGGAGATTTCTATCAAATCCCCGATTTCCTTACGCTTAAAAGGAGTTTTGTAATCTGTGGGAAAAACAATCTCTCTTGGTGTTTGGAACATATAATTGTTGGGCACGGCGATAACAGGGCATTCTTTGATCTGCTCCATAACGTTGACGGTATTGGTACCGAATATCCGTGCTTTGGATTCTGTGACCCCCTTGGTTCCCATAACAATGATGTCGATATCCTTTTTATCGATTACATTTCGTATGGCCTCTGTCAAGCTATTGAAGGTCGTTATAGTATGAAATTCATGTTTATCATTTTGGGGATGCAGTTTTATCATTTGCATCAACTTTTCCATACCTTCCTCCGATTCCTGTTTTGCAGCTTCATAATAGGGTTCGCCCAATTCGGGCACCCTCATGCTGTCCAGGGTATATCCTGAAATGTGAAAAGCATTTAGGATGAAAAAATCACATCTCACATTTTTGTAAAGTTCCAATGCATATCTAATGGCGTTCAATGCATTTTTTGAATAATCCGTGGGTAACAAAACTCTCTTGTCCATGACGATTTCTGTTTTTACGAAAGTTATATTTCCTCCAAATGATATACTATGATTTTGGTCAATTTGGAGTACTGGACAAAATCAAAAATGGCACCTTTAATTTAGTGTTGAGCTCTTTGATAATTCCCTTGCCGATAAACTCCAAGAAAAAATGATGTGGGTAATAAATCATGCAGAGCATATCTATATTCCAAAGGTCCACAAACTCCAAAATGGTATTCACCTTTCCTTCTAGCAGAGGCAGTTTAACTTCTTTTGCTGCATCTTCGGATACGGCCGTCAAAAAGTCCAATTTGTTCCTCTTGGCAGGTTCAACAACCTTTTCTTCCTCTATGCTCATGGGAACGATCACACTATCCATCAATCCGTTAAAAAACCGAAGTGTTCTGATGTTTTCCTTTGTTATTGGATAAGCGAAATTGGAGGTAAATGCAATTTTGTCGACCTTTTTAAAATCAATTTCCAAAGGAACGATCAATATGGGACAGCACGTAATTTCACGAACCAATTGCATCGCATTGTTTCCGAACAATATGTGCTTGATCTCTTCTTTTCCCTTGTTGCCGATAACGGTAAGGTCCATATTGTTCTCCTTGGCATATTCGGCAATCCCTTTGGCCATATCGGAACAGAGGGATTCTTTGTAAAAAGTGTGCTTATTATTTTCGCCAACATCCCTGACCAATCGGTGTACCAAGGAATCCAATCCTTGGGCCGACTCCAATTTGGCCTTTTCCATATCCGGATTGTTTTCCTTACTGCACACATTTACGATATGAAATCTGCATTCCTTTCCCTCGAACAAACGTGCAGCATAATACAGCGCATTATAGGAGTTGTTCGAAAAATCGGTGGGCACTAAAACTTGTAACATAGCTTGTCTTTACTTAAGGGTTAAACGGAAGGACTAAAAAGGGAACCTTGCTATGCAGGCCTATATTTTTGATAATGGGCTCCACAAACAGACGCTCTAAAAACGAATGTTTGTTCTTTATCATGGCCAATAACGCTACAGGGTGGTCTTTTTGAAAACCATTGATGGCCTCTATCAATTCTTGGTCGGGCAAATCGTAAAACTTATGTTTATGCTCCAAGAGCCTGCCCTCCAAATAAGTTTTATTTTTTTTCTGGGTCATATCCAAGCCTTCCGGCGAGGTTACGTGCATAATATGCAGTTTTGAATGCGATAGCTTGGAAAATTTCAGCAAAAAGTCCAAATGGGCTTTTTTGTAATCCACTTCGTAGTCCGTTGGGAACAAAATATTGCTAGGTGACTCGTATTCAAAATCGACTGGAACGGCCAAAACGGGTATTTTGGATCTTTGAATAACTCGAACCGTATTGGAACCAAAAAGTATTTCTTTGGCCCCGGTGGCGCCCTGTGTTCCCATGGCGATAAAATCAATGTTTTCCTTTTGGGAGATGGATGCGATTTCATCTCCTAAACTATTAAAGGCCGCATGGGTCACGAAAGTGTGTTTTGACACATTGAACTTTGCTTTTATCTTTTTCCTGGTATGCTCCAGCGCCTCTTCGGCCTTATACCTCTCATCATCTGGCAACCCTAATTGTCCAGGACTTCCCATGGTATAATCTACCCTATACATGGGAGGAGTGTATGCATGTACCAAATAAAATATACAAGTGGAATGCTCCAGTAGCTTTACGGCATACGAAATGGCATGGAACGCGTTCTCGGAAAAATCGGTGGGCAATACTACTTTGATCATAGCTTGAGAATTTAAAAATCCTATGGTAACAAAGCTAAGTAGCAGCTTATTTGTAAACTATGATTTACATCACATTCCCAAAAAACAAGTTCTCAAAAATAACTGAAAATCAGTTTTATTCGTGGATGACGTAGAATGGTATTTTTGTATGAAAACTGATTCGCTCTACTATGGAATCGAACAAAATCTGTTGGATAAAATTAAGGTTTTTGGCTACCATGATCATCATATCCACATCCCTGCTTTCCACAAAACATTGTATAGCTTCCTTTACCTTTTGATTGGTTATGGTATGAAAACTATAGTTTCCAGGGAATGTGTCATCCATAAAATCCAAAAGGTATTCCTTGTTCTTTTCCTGCTCCAGGTTGAGCCCGTCCCCTTCTTTTAAGGCATTCATTATCCTGAACTGGGCCTTTCCCAATTTGACCATTTCCTCCATGGGACGAAGAATCTTCAAGGAATAAAAAATATTAAAATCTGTAGGGAAAGCTATTTCCCTTGGTTTGGAAAGTTCTACCTGGATTGGAACTACCAGGGTATTGCATTGCACCCGGGTTATCACGTCCCCAGCATTGCTTCCTACCACCTTTTCCTTTAAGCCCGAAGCTCCCTTGGTACCCATAACAATAAGGTCGATATCATTTTCTTCTAAATGCTTTTTGATGGTCGGAATAAAAAAACCGTACTCGTGCAGGGGGAAAAAGAAGTGATGGGCCTCCGTGCTATGTTCCCTTATTTCCTTTACAAGTTCCGTCAACCTTTCTTTGGTATTATCGTCGGATTGATCAGTCTCATAAAAGGATTCCACATCGTTTTTTGTATCCAAAAGGGAGCCCACATAAAGTAGGTAAAAGTTACATTCCAACGTGCTAAAAAGTAATTCTGCATACTTTAAGGCTTGAATGGAATTCTCTGAAAAATCTGTTGGGACCAGAATATTCTTCATTTGTCATAAATTAAAGGCGCAAGTTGGTTATTCATCAAAAAAAAAAGAATGATAAATATCACTTGCCCTATTTATGACGCATAATTTTTTAATGCACCCGTTCTAAAGCGTCCTTATCAACCACCATTATATGTCTGTTTTCTATAGCAATGAGCCCTTCATTTTTAAAATCCGACAAGGTTCTGATAAGGCTTTCTGTCGCGATACCCGCAACTCCTGCCAAATCGCTTCTGGCTATTTTTAAGGGCCCTTGTTTATCCTTGTTAATGGCTTTGCTGAATACTAAAAGTGTTTGGGCCGTTTTTTTACGCACCGAACTGTAAGCCATTTGCAACAACTGTTTTTTAATACTGGTCAGGTTTTCGGCGATTACATCCATAAGTTCCAAGGAAACACTTTTGTTATCCTCTAAAATTGCTTTCACCTTTTCTTTGGATATCCCTGCCAGTTCCACAGCTTCCATAGCAACAGTATATTCTTGATACGGCAAATGATCGGTCAATGAAGTAAAGCCTAAAAAATCATCCTCGGAGTAGATGGAGGTTATCAGTTCCTTTCCCTCCTCATCCAATCCACAACTTTTTACAACCCCTTTAAGGATCAGGTATACCATATTGGAATGCTCTCCCTTGTTATATATGGTTTCATCCTTTTTAAAGGAAAACAGATTGCCATGATCATCAAAAAAATTTTTCAATTCGTTCAGGGAACGTATCTCATGCTCACCACTTACTTCTTTCGGGTGTTCCTTAAACATTGCGTTCATTTGTTCTGCCTTTTCCAATCGGCACCTAATGGCAGTCAACAGCTCATCTTCTTCAAAAGGCTTGGTCAAATAATCATCGGCACCAAGGTTCATCCCCCTTCGCACATCTTGTTTTTCGGTTTTGGCGGAAACAAAAATAAATGGGATGTGACGTGTATTTTGGTCAGATGATAATTGTTCCAATACTCCATAGCCATCCATTTCCGGCATCATTATATCGCACAGCACCAAATCCGGAAGGTTCTTCTTGGCCATATCGACCGCTATTCTCCCGTTTGATGCCGAATACACGCTAAAACCAGATAACTCCAAGAGTTCTGCAATGTTTTCTCGTAGCGAGGTATCATCCTCAACCAGTAAGATTTTCTTCATTTTCCTTGTTATTTAATGGTATGTACAAAGTGAATGTTGAGCCACTGCCCAATTCACTTTTAAAGGTTACATTGGCATTGAGGTTGTGCATATGTTGCCGTACAGTATTAAGGCCAATTCCCGTTCCCTGTACGGTAAGTACATTGGTCGCCCTAAAATATCTATCAAAGATAAAGGGCCTGTCCTCTGGAGGTATTCCACAACCATGGTCGATCACATTGATTTTAAGTTGTTCGCTTTCTTGTTCAACCTTGAGATCTATATCCGTATGCTCGGGGGAGTATTTTATGGCATTGTGCACAAGGTTGGAAAGTGCCAATCCCAATATTTTTTCATCAAATTCAACTACTAGCCCATCAATGTTTTCTGGGTATTGGATATGCTGGCCTTCTTTTAAGAGCGTGTTGGAATCATAGACCACCTCGTTGATCAACTTACTCAATGGAAACGGTGTCACCTTATAGTTGACTTTGCCCAGATCCAAACGTTCTATGGACAAAAAGTCGGTTAGAATATTGTCCAGATATTTCACCTTGGATTTGATAGTGGAAATATGTTTGTCTCTCTTCTCTTGCTGTTCGGCCTCCCTATACTTGGACAACAGGGATGTAGAGGTAAGGATACTGGTAAGGGGGGTCTTAAATTCGTGGGATACCAGGGAAAGGAATTTGGTCTTTAGTTCGTTGAGCTTTTTCTCTGCCTGCAGTGCCTCGCGCAATTGCTGGGTTCGTTCCTCTACCGTATTCTCCAGTTGCTCGGTATAGTTTTTTCGTTCGGTAATGTCCAGAACAATGGCAACGCATACCTGCCTTTTCCCCATAAAAGATGTTTGCAGGTGCACCTCCACCGGATAATCTGTACCATCCTTTCTCTTGTGGACAGTTTCAAAAATAACCTTTTCCTTTCGACCGGACACCAAGGGGGAAACCAGGCGTTTCATAACTTCCATGGTAACCTCGGGTTTTATATCTATCACCGACATTTTGCCCAACTCTTGCATGTTATATCCCAAATTCAGTTGGGCACCACGGTTTACATTGATAAAAATGAACGATTCCGCATCGAAAACAAAAATTTCATTTAGGGATTCGTCAAAAATTTGAAACCAATAATCTATGGTTTGCTCGGCCTTCTTTTTTTCGGAGATATCCATGATCAGGGCCAACACATACCTTTTCGCTTTCAACTTAAAAGGGTTCAAGCTTATTTCCAAGGGAAACTCTTCACCATCCTTGCGGACACCTACTAAATCAAGTCCCTTTCCCATCTGCCTTGCCTTGCCCTCGCCCATAAATCTATCGGCCAGTTTACTGTGCTTGTCCTTAATGCGTTCGGGGATCAAAATGTCCAAAGACTCGCCCAAAAGTTCCCCTTCCCTGTAGTCGAACATTTTATTGGCCGCATTATTACTGGCGGTAATTTGCCTTTGGTCATTGACAATAATGATTCCTTCGGAGATTACCTCCGAAAACATGCCTAATATGTTGTTTTCTTCAAAATTTTCCAAAACAGTATCTAAATTTACTGATTTTGATCATTTCCCAATGTAAATTTGGTCGGTATCTTTAAAACCTTGCATTAAAATTTATGAAAATGTTGGAATCTAAAAAAAAGCTCGGAAACGAATTATACCAAAGTTTAGGAAAACTGTTCTACGCCATGGCTATGGCAGACCATAGTATCCATATGAAAGAAGTGGAAAAACTCAACGAAACGGTTCGCGACCATTGGTTGGAGGTGGACGATATTGAAGATGAGTACGGCACCGATTCCGCTTTTCAAATTATCTCTGTCTTTGATTGGTTATTGGAATACGGTAAGGACAGTGACCAAATTTATGAGGAGTTTGAAGCCTTTTACACCGATTACAAAATTCTGTTCACCCCACAAATCAAGGATTTGGCCATGTCTACTTCTCGAGCCATTGCCACTGCCTTTGCGGGCAGCAACAAATCTGAGTTGATTTTGTTGGGGCGCTTGCAATTGCTCTTTAATACATAATCAGAGTTTGATGGTCATCACGGGCATTTTTGCGTGGTTGGAGATATTTTCCGCCAAACTTCCCACCACAAAATGGGCCAAACCTTTTCTTCCATGGGTTGGAACGACCAACAGATCGGCATCCTTCTCGTGGCAATATTTAAAGATTCCCCGTTCTAAAC
This sequence comes from Allomuricauda sp. NFXS6, assembly GCF_040148835.1. Classification (NCBI taxonomy): domain Bacteria; kingdom Pseudomonadati; phylum Bacteroidota; class Flavobacteriia; order Flavobacteriales; family Flavobacteriaceae; genus Allomuricauda; species Allomuricauda sp. NFXS6. Next base: position 152,124 of record NZ_JAGEMG010000006.1, read on the forward strand.
TTGGGTGGCTGTAAAAGTTGATCTGAACATCATTGCCCAATTCTTTTTTGAAGGCTTCCATTCTTTTCTCAACAATATCATACCCTATAAAGTTTGCCCCGGTGGTATTGATATATACGACCTCCAAACTGGCCTTGTATAATTTGGCAAATGCATCTGCTTTCTTGTAAACGGAAATACTTTCCTTAGCAAAATCACTGGCCATTACTATTTTTTTGATCGTAAAATCTTCATGAGGTTTTTTGATCACGATTACGGGAACATCTGAGGTGCGAACCACCTTTTCTGTATTGGACCCCACAAACAGTTCACTTAAACCACTGGTCCCATGCGATCCCATTACGACCAAATCGCAATTTTTCTCCCTTGCTACATTATTGACCTCCTCAAAGTCTTTATAATTCTGGATAATTGCTTCTAAAGGAATCTTTTTCAGATACTCTTTTTCCGTATACTGTTTGATTTTTTCTTTGGCCAGGTTTAGATAATATTTGGCCTCGGCTTCCTCTGCGATCTCCGAATTGGCCAAAACAGAGTCCGATATACCGATCATATGGAGCAATACAATTCCAGCTCCATGTTGCTTTGCAATTTTTGAAGCCACCTCTAGGGCATATTCCGAATGTTTCGAAAAATCGACGGGTACCAATATTTTTTTCATGTCATCCAAAGTTTAAATAAAAATAGCCTGCTACATAAAGTTGAAAAGATGGTTCCATAGCTCCTGTTCCATGGATCATGGCCATTTCTATTATTTTAGGTTAAAAATAAAATAGGCGTGCTGGTATTCCTATGACCTCGGTCATATCTAGAACTGTTGATGGAGCTATTCCAAGGTGTCCAGCTTCTTTTTTAATGATGTCACTTCTTGTTGCAGGCTTTCCACTTGGCTCAACAAATGGTGAACGGCTTGGATACCTTCAGGGTTTATATTGAGCTCGTTGTGCAGGCGCACCATTTTTTCCAAAAGCGGCAAATCTTCTACATGTAGTTTACCATCGTCCTCATCGTATTCTACCTGTAAAATTTCGTACTCGTACATGGAGTAAACAAAAGATTCCCTGACGCCATGTCGCTCACAAAACGTTTTTATCGATATGTAATGTTCCTCTTTCATGTCACTATGTTAAGTTGGTTTTCTCCAAGGATTCAAACAGCGATTTTTGCTCGGGGGTCAAGTTCTTTGGCATTTTAACGGTATAGGTAAGGTACAAATCTCCAAACTGACCTTCCTTCTTGTATTTCGGAAACCCTTTTCCTTTTAGTTTTACCTTGGTTCCATTCTCCGTTCCAGGGGCTACTTTCAATTTTACTTTTCCCGTTAGCGTATCCACTTGGATTTCTCCTCCAAGCACTGCCTTTACCAAGGGGATTTCAACAGTTTTGTATAGGTTGGCCCCATCGCGTTTAAAAGCCGTATTGTTGATAATGGAAAAAGTGATGTACAGGTCACCTGACGGACCACCCTCTACACCTGGGCCTCCGTGCCCTTTAATTTTGATGGTCTGCCCATCTTCGATACCGGCAGGAATGGTCAAGCGAATATTTTTACCATTAACGGTAAGTGTTTGCTTTTGGGTCGAGTAGACATCCATAAGCGACAGCTGTAGTTCCGCATTGTAGTCCTGACCCCTAAAACGAACCCGTTGTCCTCTGGAACCAAATCCAGCCCCACCACCTCCGAACATCGATTCAAAAAAATCTGAAAAATCTTGGGCAGAACCGCCAGAACGACTATAGGTGTAGCCAGAATAATCTCCTTGTCGTCCTTGTTGTGACCTAGAACGTTTTGCTTTCTCGAACTCCTCCGCATGTTGCCAATCCTTGCCGTACTCATCATATTTTTTCCTTTTCTCTGGGTCGGAGAGTACTTCGTTCGCCTCATTGACACGCTTGAAGCGCTTTTCCGCTTCCTCATCGTTGGGATTTAGATCGGGATGATGCTTTCTGGCCAACTTGCGATAGGCTTTTTTTATTTCGTCGATGGATGCTTTTTTGTCCACCCCCAACACTTTGTAATAATCTATAAAATCCATAAGACGATACCGTGGTCTGAATTCGTTTAACCTTGAACTATACCCTCAAATTTCGCTAAAAATCTTCTTTTTTTCCAATGACCTTTATCAGTGTACAGCCCCATATTAAAAGCTAAGGGTTTTCATTTTTATATCTTCCCAACAAGAATTACCTTTAATCCGGACCAATTCACAGCATATGATCATCCATCAATTTGACCACGCCAATTCCATCCTCAACACTTTTATTTCAGAAATCAGGGATGTGGAAATACAAAAGGATGCCATGCGGTTTCGACGTAATATTGAGCGTATTGGGGAAGTACTTGCCTACGAATTGAGCAAATCCCTCGATTATGAGGAAACAGCGGTCAAAACTCCACTTGGAACAAAAAAATCATTTCTGTGCGCGGACAAATTGGTGCTCTGCTCCGTTTTACGGGCAGGGCTTCCGCTCCACCATGGTATTTTAAGTTATTTTGATGGTGCAGAAAATGCATTTATTTCGGCATACCGTCATCATCCCAACAATGATGATGATTTTGAGGTAATCGTGAAATATTTTGCGGCACCCTCGCTTGATGATAAGGTGTTAGTATTGACAGACCCGATGTTGGCCACGGGAAAAACATTGGAAAATGTACTCGATGCCCTTAAAAGTCATGGAACCCCAAAACAAATCCACATTATTTCTGTTATCGGTTCCAAGCCCGGAGTTGCAAAAGTTAAACAGGATTTTCCAGAAGATACCCATTTGTGGATTGCCGCTGTTGATGAAGAACTTACGAGCAAGGGATACATTGTTCCTGGTCTTGGCGATGCCGGGGACCTAAGCTATGGTGTAAAATTATGATATGATTTCAGAGGAGAACCTCAACCACTTCGTGCATCGCGGGAACATGACAGTTCCAACCATATTTTTCATGAATTTTATCTTTAAAAACTTCCATAGCCGCCTTTTCGCCATGAACCAAAAACACTTTTTCGGGAATGTTTTTTATGGAATCCATCCATGTCAATAGTTCCGGTTGGTCAGCATGGGCCGATAGGCTTTCCAAATGGTTGACCTTTGCCTTAATGGGAATATTTTTCCCGTAAATCTTGAGCTCGGTTGTACCTTCCAACAATTTTCTGCCACGGGTCTCCTCTGCCTGGAACCCCACCAGTAGAATAGTGGTTGACGCCATATCTCCCAATTGCTTTATGTAAGTAAGGACACGGCCGCCAGTAACCATACCGCTGCCCGCAATAACAATTTTTGGTCTTGGGTCATCAATGGTTTCCCATGTTTCGGCATACGAGCTCACTATCGAAATATGGTTGCACATATTGTGATATTCCTCCAAAGTAAGTTTGTGCCAACTTGGAAATTGCTCAAATACCTCCAATACATTGTTCCCCATGGGACTATCCACAAAAATGGGAATATTCGGGATCCTGTTCTTTTTATAAAGCTTCCAGAGTTGGTACATAAGGGATTGTAAACGTTCCACGGCAAAAGAAGGGATAATCAAGGTTCCTTTATTGTGCAAGCTATCCTTCACGAGTCCGGTTAAAATATGTCCTACGTCCTCATCTGGGTGCTGCCTGTCCCCATAGGTACTCTCTACAAATAAATAATCGGCCCACTCGGGTTGTTTCGGAGCGTTGAGCAATTCGTCCTCTTGTCGACCAACATCTCCCGAAAACACAAACCGTTTTCCATGAAGGTCGATTTCGATATAGGTGGAACCGATAATATGGCCGTTGTATAAAAATGTTGCTGAACAGTTATCCGAAAGTATAAGGTTATCCCCTTCTTCTACCCTTTCAAAAAACTTCAGAGCAAAGGCAGCCTCTTCTTTGGTGTATAAAGGCAAAGCAGGATTATGTTTACTATAGTGTTCCTCATTGGCCCTCTCCGCTTCTTCCTCTTGTATTTTGGCGCTGTCTTCAAGGATAATTCTTGCAATTTCCAAGGTTGGTCCCGTTCCCAGAATCTTCCCCCTGAATCCTTGACGAACCAAAAGGGGCAGGTATCCGCAATGGTCTAAATGTCCATGGGTAAGCAGTACATAATCTATTTCTGAAACATTTATGGGAAGACTTTTCCAATTTTGTTGGCGCAATTCCTTTACGCCCTGAAACAAACCACAGTCAACCAAAATTTTGACTTCCTCGGTCTCCAGGTAAAATTTTGAACCGGTCACAGTTCCTGAGGCACCCAAAAAATGAATTTTCAGTTTTTTCATATTCATTTACAAATTGCAAAGTGATTTCATTTCCTTTAGAATTCTTTGTTTTCGGCCATTGGAAACCCCCAAATGGTCCAGCAAGAAACTATTTTTTATCAATTGCCTACACAGTACAATGTCCCGTTCCAATAAGAAATCCTTCTCCCTGCTCGACAATAGTGTGGATACCGTGATAGGATACAGGCGCAATCTGTCTATCCGCTCCTTAAGCCCATCGCCATTTGGATAATCCCAGCTCAAAAGATATAGCCCTACACATGTTCCATATTCGAGGGCATCTTGAGTAAATCGCGTGTTGGTCACTACCCAACCCTCAGTAGTTTTAAATGTCTTTTCTTTTTGTGAATTCAATGGAGCCTTAACATCCTTATACCTTGAGTTGATGTAGAGGGGAACTTTTACACTACATTTAATCCCATCATCTCCGTGGAATTTACATTCAATCACATTCAAGGTGCTGTTTTTGGTGGCAAGTACATCAATTTCATGTGAAACGCAGGTGCCCTGAAGCATCTCGCCCACTTTAGTTTCGTAACCAGAGTAATACAAAATACCGCTGATAAATTTTTCAAAAGGAAAACCCGTAGGCCCTAGTTCGTAAATTGCTTTTTTTAGTTTGTATTTTGATGCGTAGACCGACTCCTTCTTCTTTAAAAGGGCAAAGGCCCGATTGTAAATTTCCCGAGTGGAAATACCGGGATAGAGTTCGTCTTGGACACGTTGCACAATCTCTTGAACCATATCATCACTGGCTCCACTATGTAGAAGCGATTTCTTTAGCTTTTCAACAGAAAACCTAACCTGATCACCAGTTGATTTGGTAATATGAAATTCCCTAATTGCCATACTACTAAAATAAGCAACCTTTTAGTTCTCACCCTGGATTTTGATTAAAATCGGATATCAAAGAAACACTTTGTAAAGATAGCGGTTAAGAAATTGCGTTCTCCGATACATCTACCTCCTTCACTGTTCTTCCCTTTTGGATGGATAGCTTAATATCTTCCAAGACCAAATAAAGACAAGGCACAATCACCAAAATGATTGCCGTCGCGAAGACGATACCAAATCCCAGCGAAATGGCCATAGGTATCAAGTAAAAGGCCTGACTTGATGTTTCCAGGATAATAGGGGCAAGTCCCCCAAAGGTGGTCATTGTGGTCAGGATAATAGGACGAAACCTGCGCAGTCCCGCTTCGTGGATGGATTTGTAAATGGGGTCACCTTCTTTTCGTCGTTTATTGGCATAATCTATCATGATCAAGGAATCGTTCACCACCACCCCCGACAAAGCGATAACCCCCATCAAACTTACCAAGGAAAGGTCATAGCCCAACAAAATGTGTCCTATCACGGCACCCACGATTCCAAAAGGTATAGCAGTCATTACGATTAAGGGTTGTGAATAACTTCCAAAGGCAATGGCCAATAGCGCGTATATGAGCAACATGGCAATGGAAAACCCTGAACGCAGGGTACTTGTACTTTCTCGCATATCGGCTTGGCTTCCTTCAAAGGTCCAGGTAATTCCAGGGAAATCAGCCCTAAGCTGGGGCAAGGTTTCTTCTTGTACTTTGGCAATAACCCTATTTACCGTATTTGCAGGTTCCACATCCATTCCCACATTCACCACTCTACGGCCATCCCTACGGTTGATACTGGTAAATGCTTCGCGTTGTTTTACCTCAACAACGTCCATCAAGGGGACTTCTACCCCATCCTGTGTTCTAATAAGAAAGTTTTCCAGGTTTCTGATATCCTTTCGTTGTTCGATGGGCAGCTTTACCCGAACTTCCACCTCGTCCATGCCACGAAGTTGTCGCATCGCCAGCGCCCCAAAGAAACCATTCCTCACCTGCCTTCCCACATCGTTCGAGGTAAGGCCCAAATTCCTGCCTTGGGGCAACAAATTAAAATCATACTGCAGCTTCCCGCTGTTGTAATTGTCCGTAACATCACGCGTGTTGGAAAAGGCCTCCATCCGCTCAACAAAGGCTGCACTTGCTTTTTCAAGTACTTCAATATCCGTATGGCTCAAATCAATGCTAATGGCTTGCCGCGCCCCTCCGGGTCCACGTTCTGCTTCGAAAGTAATTTGATCTACACCTTCAATGTCGCCAATATTGTCCCGCCAAAGCGCAATGACTTCTGCTGCGGTAATATCGCGCTGATCGGGTGGAAGCATCACAATTTCAACATCGATAAAGTTCTGTCCCCGTACATTCGTTTTTATTCCTTCGGCAACTTCGTACAGGTTATGTTCTTCGAACATTCTTTGGGTGGCATCCGAAATATCGTGGGCCACTTTTGCCGCCTGATCGGGGGTGGTGCCCACTGGTAGTCGCACACCGGCCTCTATTTCATCGGCCGCCACTTCGGGCATCATAATCATCCCCATGTGACCGCTGTATCCATATCCCCCCACAATCAATAACAGGACGATGGCACTGGTCAATGTAATATATCGGTGTTTAAGACATTTGTCCAAAACAGGACGATACCGCTTATCCACAAATTCATCGAACTTGTTGGCAAAAGTACGTTGCCAACCCTCCAATTGCTTAACCCATTTGTTCTTGCTTGGATTCTTCTTTAAATGTGCCAAGTGGGATGGTAGAATAAACAATGCCTCCAGCAAGGAAACGGCCAATATTACGATGACCACCGCGGGCAAGGGTTGCCAAAATTTACCCGTTTCGCCCGGCATAAAAAGCAAGGGCACAAAGGCAATAATCGTTGTGGTTATACTGAAGATAACCGGGCGGGATACATCTTTGGTTCCCGCAATGGCCGCTTTTATGGGACTCAGCCCTTTTTTCCGGTATTCGTAGACATTTTCCCCTACCACAATGGCATCATCAACCACAATACCGAGCACCACCAGGAAGCCGAACATCGAAATCATATTGACGCTTATTCCGATAAGCGGTAAAAAAATAATTCCCCCGATAAAGGAGACGGTCATCCCCATCATCACCCAAAAAGCAAGACGGTATTCCAGGAACAGGGTGAGTATCAAAAGTACGATGAGAATTGCCAACACACCGTTTTCTGTCAGCAAGGACAAACGTTCCCTATAGTCCGAGGCCCTATTGCTGTCGGTGCGGTAGTTTACCCCTGGAGGCAACTTAAAATCTTCCAATATACCGAGGGCAGCATCTTCAATTTCCAAAGGAGATTGGTCTCCTACCCTAAAAATTTGAAGTTCGACATAATTTTGTTGATTGAATTGGCCATGAAACCCAGTCTCCTCAAAACCATCGGTAATGGTCGCGATATCGCTGAGGCTTACCTTGGCTCCCGAAGGTGCCGAAACAATGGTGATGTTTCCATATTCGTCGGCCCATTGTTTTCGCTCCTTCATCCGAAGCAAAATTTCTCCACTTTGTGTTTGAACTGCTCCTGCAGGCACATCGTTACTGCTTTGCCGAATAATATCGGCTACTTGGCCGAGGGTTAAATTGTATTTTTGAAGATTGTTCCGCGTAATCTCTATTCGCGTCTCGAAATCGGGAATGTTGTTGAGTTCGACTTGGGTGATTTCGGGATTGCTCAATAAAATGGTTCGAAGCCGTTCGGCAAGTATCCGCAATGTCCAAATATCGGCCTCTCCATATAAACCTATCTGCAGTACATCCCGCTGCCTAGATCTTAGGCTTACTTCGGGACGTTCGATGTCATCGGGGAAGGTTCGAATACGGTTAATGGCCTGGTCGATATCCTGAAAGGCTTTCATACGTTCGGAACCTGCGACCAGTTCAATATTGATCTCGCCCGAACCTTCATTAGCTTGGGAAACAATTTCCTTGATGCCTTGAACGCTTCGCACAGCTTCCTCCACGGGTTGAAGCACCCCTTGTTCCACTTCTGCAGGGGAGGCTCCCGGGTAGGCAACGGATACATCCACAAAATCAAGTTGAAATTCAGGAAATACCTCCTTTTGAATGGTGTACATGGTAAATATACCGCCACCCAGAAGTATCAGCATCAATAAATTGGCAGCAATGGAATTCCGTGCCATATAACCTATGGCACCTTCTTTTCTAACTTCTTTATCCGTGTCTTTTTCCTCCTTCATAGCAACTTTTAGTCATTTTCTTCTTCCGAAGTCCCTGCGGACCTCGTACGTAATTCTATCCCATTGGTGACCGTGCTCAAGTTGGTGGTCACTATCTTGTCTCCTTCCTCCAATCCCGATTGTACATAGACATATTCATTGTCGGTAAGGATGATATCCAGTTCCCGGATTTCCAAAAGTTCATCTTTCATCACCCAAGCAGTTTGGTTGCTCCTGACCAAATTTCTATCCATACGAACCACATTTGGTATGGAATCTGCTTCGATATTTACTTCGACAAAAGTTCCGATCATTAGTTTGGGAGCGCCCTCCAATGCTTTGGATGTCGCCAAGGGGTCTTCTACCCTGACCAAAACCCTTGCCAATCGGGTTTGTGCATCCAAAGCCCCTATTTGTCGATCTAAATAGCCTGTACGATAAGCTCCTGTTGTCCATGCCGATGGATTCTCAATATGGACCAGAGAGCCTTTTTCCGAGTTTGATTCTGGAAATTTCAACCACTGCAATCGAGAAACGGGTACGGTGGCCGTCACCCAATAACTATCGGTCCCAACAATTCTTCCTAAATTATCTCCTTGGGCCACTTGAGAACCTACCGTAACGTTTTGGCTTAGAATATGGGCGTCAAATGGTGCTCTAATGGTCGTACGTTCCAAATTCAACTCTGCTTGGTTCACGGATGCGCGGGCAGCTTCAATAGTAGCCTTTACCGCATTTAACTGTGGTTTGCGCAATACCAATTGTGTTTCATTATCGGAAAGTGGGTTGTCTCCAAATAGGGAGTCATTATTGATCAGCTGCAAGTCTTGTTCAGCAATTTGCTGCCTTCCCATTTCGGTGGCAAGGGTTGTTTCGGATTGCAAAAGTTCGCTTTTTCGGAGTTCCAGGGTGTTTTGGTAATCCGCCGGATCTATTTGTAACAATACTTCTCCTTTTTTCACAAAACCACCTGGGGTAAATGCCGGATCCCTGCGTATGATCTGTCCAGGCACTAAAGGGCTCAAAACCACATCCTCTACCGGTTGTACGGTTCCCGTAGCCACAATGGTTGGGGCAAAAGTACCTTTTTCAGCTGTGACCACATCAACCAAAATAGCGGTCTCGATGGTAGCGCCCTCTTGCTGTGCTTCGGGTTCGGTGGAAAAAATGAGTGTTGTCACCAAAATCCCCCCTAGAAGAATGGCCAAACAAATCCAAATTACCTTTTTATTGTTCATATAGTTCGTTCAGTTTACTGTTCCAATCATCCAATTCCCTTCCGGTTTCAAAACCTCCGGCCAAGGCCCGGTATAATGCTATCCTTATTTGGATATGCTGCAGTTGTGCCGTAACATAGTCTCTTCGTAATTGTTGTTCTTGATCCAGACCCAGCAGTACATCCAAATATGGACTGAAACCATTAAGAAATTCTACCCTAAGCTGTTTGTTACTTTTCTCCGCCAGTTCTAGTTGCCTCCCAATGTTTTCCAATCTTTCGGTTTGCTTTATATCTTGTACCAACGCATCCTCTACCTCCCTAAAAGCGACCAATGTGGCCTGTCCGTACTCGTACAATCGTTGTTCTTTAATCGCTGTGGTTCTATCCACTTCAGCTTTTAATTGTCCTCCATAAAAAAGCGGTGCCAAAATGTTTCCTGCCAAGGAATATGCCCAATTGTCAAAAAGGTTATCAAAATTATTGGAACGAAGCTGTCCACGACCGCTTAGGGTGATTCTTGGGTATTTGCTCTGCACTGCGGAGGCCATATCCCTATCGGCCGCAACCAAAAGCGCAAAAGATTGTTTTAAATCAGGTCTTCGCCTGACCAAATCCAGAGGTAATCCGGTCTCGGGCAACTCGGGCACAGTTGCCATTTCGGCCTCTACAATATCGAGTTGAATTTGTGGCTGTTTGCCCAACAGTACCGACAGCTGATTTTCTATGAGTTGGATATTGGTTTCAAAAATTATCTTCTGTTCCTTGGTACTTTCCAGCAATTGGGCCTGCCTTAAAATATCCACTGCCCGTATTTGTCCCCCTACAAAGCGCGAACGGATGAGTTTGATGATAGCTTCATTGGTTTTGATTTGGTCTTCGGTGATTTGTAATTGTTTTTTGGCTGCTAACAATTGGTACCAGGTCGAGGCTATTTCTGCCGACAGTGACAGTGAAAGTGTCTGATAGTCAAAATAGGAGGCTTCTGACCTAAATTTTTCAGCATTAACGGCGGTGCCGATACGCCCCCATAAATCGAGTTCGTAACTTGACAAAAAGCCCAACTGTGTATTCTCACCACCAACGAAATCCGGCTCTGGAAGTGTTCTTGCCGTCTGGGCCGAAGCTTCAATGGACGGCCATTTATTGGAGGCTTGGGACCTGACCGTGGCCCTGGTCGACAAAAATTGTTGCCAAGTGGCCGCCAAGTTTAGATTGGATTGCATGGCCGTATCTATCAAGCTGTTCAATTCTTCATCTTGAAAGGCTTCCCACCATTTATCCTGCACCAAAGAATCTCCTTTTGCCGTGAAATCCTCAAATTCATCCAAGGGTGGGGATAAATCCGAATATTTTGGAGAGCAATTGAAACAGAGCAATCCTAAAATTGAAAAAAGAAACAAAACCGCAACGCTCTTTCTGTTTTCGACGCTTATAAGACACTCCTCAATTTTGCTCTTTCTCATTTCCTTGATTTGATAAACTAAGTTTAACAAAAAAACATTCCTTATAATTTCGTGAATTTCAAGGCGATTTGAAAAAAAAACTGCTCAAACAACAATCCCAAGCCCCTAAACAGCAAAAATTACCCTGAAAAGCAAGTTTTGAACGGATTTAAGCAACTCTCCCAAGGAGAAGATTACCCATTTTGTTTAAGGTCCAAGTGTTTGGAAAGCTTCTTTTTCCAATCCAATCCCCATAATAGGATTTATGGATTTGAGATATGGACAATGATAAGGATAAATATAGTAGGCCCACTATAGGCCCACTACTCTTTCTCCTTCTTCAAAACCGAAAGTGGGGAATTTCTAACAATACTTATGCTGTTTGCGACCCCCAAAGCAAAAACCAATAGGGTAATGGAAGGAAGAATAATTAAGAAAGGAACCCATGATGGTGCAAAGGCAGTTTCAAACAACATATAAGCCAACAGGGAACTTCCCAAAACAGCGAGCAATACACCCATAAAAGCCCCTAAAATCCCAAGGACGGCATACTCAATGGCAATCATTTTTAAAATTTGGGAACTTTGAGCACCTAAAGTCCTGAGCAGGGCCCCTTGTTTTACACGTTGGTGCTTGCTGCTATAGATGGCTCCCATAAGTACTGCCACCCCTACAAAAATGCTGAAGAAAGCCATAAAATTTATGACCCAACCGATTTTTCCAAGAATATCTTCCAACAGACTAAGGATTCGTTTTAAATCCAAAATGGAAACATTGGGAAATTGACGCACCAATTGCTGTTGTAGTTGTGCCGAACCTTGATCATCGGTGGTTCTTGTGGTCATTACCCCAAATTGTGGGGCGTTTTCCAGTACTCCAGATGGAAAAACGATGGAGAAGTTAGGCTGTAACCTGCTCCAATCTACTTCGCGAATGCTTTGTACCACAGTACTCATTATCCTACCTTGTACATTAAAAGATACGGAGTCCCCGATGGTGACTTTGGCCATATTGGCAAAATCACTGCTCACAGAAATAGGAACATCGGAATCTGAGTTGACACTGCTTACCCAATCGCCTTCCAAAATACGTTCAGAACCAATAAGACTGTCCCGATAGGTCACCCGAAACTCGTGGTTCAATATCCATCTTCCCACTTGTGATGTGGTATCTTTTCTAATATCCTCTACGTGTCTGTCTTTTAAGGTTTCCACCCGCATTGTCACTATTGGAATTTTATCGATCACAGGATAACCTGAAGCCTTGATCGTATTGGAAACCCCTTCTACTTGTTGGTTCTGAATGTCCATCAAAATCATATTGGCACTATTGGCGCTATCTTCAATGGCCGCCTTTTCCAAGAGCATGTCCTTGGTAAAATAAAGCGTGCTGATCAAAAATGTTCCTATGCCAATGGACAACACCAACACCAAGGTCTGGTTTTGTGGTCTAAACAAATTTTTCAGGCTTTGGCGAGCTATAAAACTCCACGAATACGGAAAGAATCTTTTCAACATGGCCATAAAGAATCGGGCTACCGCGGTCAAAATCAAAAAGACAACCAAGAGTCCACCAACAAAATACAAGGAACGAAGAAAGTCGCCGAGCAACCAAAACGAAAAAGAGAATACAAACAACACAATGCCCAAACCAACTACCGTGGTCGCCCTTTTGGATCGGGATTTGGTTTCCTGTACCACACGCAAGGCCTGTAAGGGCGAAACGTACAAGGTCTTCATCAAGGGGTAGAGTGCGAACAATACGGACATCGCCAATCCCAATGAGAGACCTAGGAATATGCTTTGAAGTGAAAACGTTATATCAACATCGACGGGCAATAAATCGCCCAATAATACGGGAAACAATTGTTGCAGTAAATACCCGATTACTGTACCCAGCAATCCGCCAACAATCCCCATACAGGCTATCTGAAGGAAGAAAATAAGGTAGCTCTGTCGTTTTGAAGCACCCAAGCATTTGAGCACGGCAATGGATTTTATCTTCATTTGAACGTAAATCCCCATGCCACTGGCGATACCTACACACCCCAAAAGCAAGGCTATAAAACCAACCAGATTGAGGAACTTTCCAAAGTTTTCGTAGCGCCTTCCCAAGCGTCGAGCTTCGGATAGATGGGTATCCAAATCGGCTTCTTCGGCATCCAGTATTGGGTCAACTTTTTCATCCAACATAGCCATATCCTCGCTTTCATCGGCCTTGAAATAATATTTGTATTCAATTCGACTACCTGTCTGTACTAGACCTGTTGATTCGATGAATTGAAAAGGAATTAGAATGGGTGGTGCAATCGCCCCAACAACCGATGTGCTTCCTGGAACTGTTTCCAATTCTCCGGCTATGGGAAGGGTAACAGATCCCAACTTTATACTGTCTCCAACCTTTAGGTTGAGCTGTAGCATGGTAGTTGCATCTACCAAAGCCCTACCGTTTCTAAAATCTTTTGCTGCGGAAACGGGGGTAGTTTCCAATTCTCCATAAAATGGAAAACCGCCTTCCACGCCCCTAACTTCCATTAGCTTGGTGCCATTATTTCCCGGAAAGGCCGCCATGGACATAAAATTGATTTCCCGTGCATCGGCCCCGCCCAAAGAATCCATAATGCCCATTACCCTATCATTGACAGGTTTGTCGCTTTCAATAAGGTAATCCGCACCCAAAAGTGCTTTGGACTGCGAGGCAATATTATCTTTTAATAAATCACTAAAGGAATGGACGCTTACGACTGCGGCCACTCCCAAGGTTATGGAGAAGACAAATAATAAAAGTTTACCGTAGCTTGCTTTGCCATCGCGCCATGCCATTTTAAGCAGCCAAGAAAATCCAGTGTTGTTCTTTTTCATAATTAGCCTACGGTTTGCTCAATTTTGCCAGACCTTAGGCGAATACTTTTATCTGTTTTTTTGGCCAGCTCCAAATCATGGGTCACAATGACAAGTGCTGTACCTTGTTCCTTGTTGAGTTCAAAAAGCAAGTCTTCTATTTTGATACCCGTATCGTCATCAAGGTTCCCTGTAGGCTCATCGGCAAAAAGAATGGCCGGTTTATTGGCAAAGGCCCGGGCCAATGCCACTCGCTGTTGCTCTCCGCCTGATAATTGTGAAGGATAGTGTCCTGTTCTATCCAACAATCCGACCTTATCCAGTAGTTCCTTACCCTGAGCTGCCGCATTTTTTACACCTCGAAGTTCCAAAGGAACGATTACGTTTTCCAAAGCGGTCAAGGTAGGCAACAATTGGAAGTCCTGAAAAACAAAACCTACATTCTGGTTTCTTAGGCGTGCTCTGCCATCTTCATCAAGCTCAAACAAATTTTGACCACAAAGCCAAATTTCGCCTTCATCCGTGGTATCCAATCCGGCACAAAGTCCCAATAAGGTGGTTTTTCCACTACCAGATGGGCCGACAATCGCAAAACTTTCGCCCTCTCCCACTTCAAAAGAAACATTGTTGAGTACATTGAGGTCGTGTTCACCACTTCGATAAGTTTTAGAGAGGTGTTGAACTTTTAATATCTTTGACATAACACGCTTTTGGTTAAAACTTTCAAAATACTAAAATAGATCATGACCAAGAAAACCCCGAGCTTCACTTTGCCGTTAATGTTTTGTTATTTTTTGACATTACTACTTCTTGGATGTGGAGAAAAGAACGCTAAAAAAGATACTGAGGAAACCTCAACAACCGAAGAAACAGCCGTAACCGAGGCCAAAGGTTCCAATAAAAAAATCCTTTTTTTTGGTGATAGCCTTACCGCTGGCTATGGATTGGAGGTCAGTGAAGCCTTTCCAGCTCTTATCCAACAAAAAATTGATTCTTTGGAGTTGGATTACACGGTGATCAATGCCGGGCTAAGCGGAGAAACCACGGCAAGCGGAAAAAACAGGTTGGAGTGGGTACTGGAAGATGATATCGACATCATTATCATAGAATTGGGTGCCAATGATGGGCTCCGAGGTGTTCCTCTAACAGAAACGGAATCGAATCTTCAAGCTATGATAGATACCGTTCAAAGCAAATTGCCCGAAGCAAAAATTATTTTGGCCGGCATGAAGATTCCGCCGAACATGGGACCGGAATACACATCAAAATTTGAAAGCATATTTCCTGAACTGGCTGCATCAGAAAATGTAAAATTAATTCCTTTTCTATTGGAAAATGTGGCCGGGATGCCCGAACTGAACCAAGGAGACGGTATTCATCCAACAATAGAAGGGCAAAAATTGGTTGCGAACAATGTCTGGGAGGTTTTAAAACCAATGCTCTAAATTTTATATACAAAACGTATATTTATACCGCACACCAAAACTAAACTAACATATCATGAAGATATTTATTCATCTTCAGGAATACTTTTTGGCTTGTTCTAAGCATTCCAATAAAAAAGTACTCCTTTTTTTCTGCGGAATTCTAGCTTCTTTACTGTCCTATTCCCAAAAAAAGAAAGTAGATACCACCAGTTTTATCCAAACCGTGGATATTGAAAACGGAAACATCGAAACTGTTTTGGCCATCAATGAACATTTTGAGGCTCCCAACTGGCACCCGGACAATTATCTAATACTTAATAGCAAAGGTAAACTGTACACCCTGGACTTGAAATCGAAAGATTTGGAGCAATTGGATACTGATTTTGCAGACCAATGCAACAATGACCATGGGATTTCGGCGGACGGTAAATGGTTGGCCATTAGCCATAACGATATGACAGACCCCTCCCCAAAATCTTATAAATCTGCTATTTACGTAGTGCCCATAGATGGGGGAACACCCAAAAAGGTTACCACAAAAGTGCCGTCGTATTGGCATGGCTGGTCACCGGATGGAAAAAGATTGGCCTATTGTGCCGAACGAAACGGAAATTATGATGTGTACACCATTAGCGTAAATGGCGGAAAGGAAAAAAGATTGACCACCGCAGAAGGCCTGGACGATGGACCTGAATATTCGCCGGACGGAAAATACATTTATTACAATTCCTATAAATCCGGACATATGCAGATTTGGCGGATGCTGGCCAATGGTAAAAAACAAGAACAGTTGACTTTTGATGAAAACTCGAATTGGTTTCCACACCCTTCCCCGGATGGAAAATGGATCGTGTACATCGCCTATACTTCCGATCAAAAGCAAGACCATTTATTTGGCAAACAAGTAAAACTAAGACTTATGAATCTTGAAACGAATGACATAAAGGATATAACTCCTGTCTTTTTTGGCGGCCAAGGTACCATAAACGTGCCTTCTTGGAGTCCTGACAGTAAAAAATTGGCCTTTGTGAGCTATTCGGTCAACTAAAACCATTAAAGATCAAGAATTGATGAAGAAAGATAATTTGAATAAAAGAAGAAAATTTTTACGTCAAATTGGAGCCACCACCTTGGCTTCGGCAGCAACCCCGTTCGCATCTTTTGCGGCGCAAGAAAAGGCTGAAGAGCGCATCTTGCGATATGAAAAAGGATTTTCCAATAACGATACTGTAAGAATCGGTGTAATCGGATACGGTGTGCAAGGGCATTTTGACCTGAACACCGCCCTACAAGTTCCCGGGGTCGAACTTGCGGGCATATGCGATCTGTACAAAGGTAGATTAACGCGAGCCCAAGAAGAGTTTGGAAAAGATCTGTTTGTTACCAGAAGCTACAAAGAGCTGCTAAACCAAGATGATATTGATGCCGTCTTGATATGCACAACGGATGTTTGGCACTCAAGGATAACCCTCGATGCTTTGGCCAAAGGAAAGCATGTGTACCTGGAGAAACCGATGATGCACAAAATTGAGGAAGGCTACCCTATGATGAAAGCTGCCGAAAAATCGGGCAAAGTAGTTCAGATAGGCAGCCAACGAGTAAGTAGCGTTGGCTACGCCAAAGCCAAGGAGCTTTTAGCCGACGGAGAGATTGGAGAGCTCAATATGGTGAAAGCCGCTTGGGACCGTCAAAGCTCCATCGGTGCTTGGCAATATACCATTCCAGATGATGCCAGCCCGGAAACCACGGATTGGGACACTTTTATCGAGGTAACCGACAAAATGGAGTTTGATGCCAAAAAATTCTTTTGGTGGAGAGCTTACAAAGAATTTGGAACAGGTGTGGCAGGAGACCTTTACATCCATTTATTGAGCGGGACCCATTTTATTACGAATTCCAAAGGCCCTGAGGATATTTACAGTACAGGGCAATTTAGTTACTGGAACGATGGTAGAAATATGCCCGATGTGATGTCCGGTGTGATGCAATACCCAAAAAGCACAGAGCACCCGGCATTTCAATTAAATCTTCAGGTAAACTTTGTTAGTGGAACGGGAGGACAAGAAATCATTCAATTGATAGGTTCTGAAGGAACCATCACCATAAACGGGAACGACATCACCGTTGGGTACAGCAAAATGCCGGAAGCCCCCGGTTTTGGAGGGTACGACTCTGTGTTTACCTTTCCAGAAGAAATGCAAAACCGAATGAAAGCCGATTATAATGCCAAATGGACCGAAGCGCAACAAAAGAAACACCCAAAAGGCGATGTAATATATAAAGCGCCTGAGGGCTATAGTGCCCATTTGGAGCATTTTACCAACTTCTTTGATGCAATTAGATCAGGAAAAAAAGTGGTGGAAGATGCTGAATTTGGTTTTAGGGCAGCGGCTCCTGCACTAGCTTGCAACACCAGTTATTTTGATAAAAAAATAATGACCTGGGATCCCATACAAATGAAATTGGTTTAAAGAAAATGTCGGACATTTTTAGTAACAACAGTTTGGTAATGGAATGAACATATTTCCATTCCAAAAACAAACCTGAAAATAAAGGGGATGATTATTCCGTCTGAAGCGCAGCACAAGCCGTGCAATCAGCAAAATGAATAATCATCCTTTTTTTAGTTCTTGGGGAGTTAACAGAAAAAACGCGCCAAATATAATGTGCAGATTAATTTTCCGTAATAACTCCGTCGCCCATTGTATTATTCTACATATCTGCCATCAAAGCCAAAAATTCTTTGTCGTGCTGTGGCTTTACCTCACAGGTATTGTCAAAAAACATAGTTGATGTGTTTTCCGGATTGTACTCCGGCCACTGTGGTAACCCATTGTGGTTCGGGTTTCCTTTCTTCGCGAAATTGATCCAAGCACTGCTCATTTTATCCGCAAGTATATGGGCTTTTTCACCTCCGCCGGTCATTTGCCTGGCTCGTTCCACATTATCGAATACAAATGGAAGTTCCATACAGTGCAACGCTTTGTATTTTCCATCAAAAACTGGGGATTGCCAAGTAAACATAAACATGTAAACGGGCGCAGCATCCTCCAATTGGGATTTTTTGTTGGCCTGGAAAACGGCTCCAGGTCTAAAAGTAGCATCAATATCCAATAAATCGGATGGTCTGGTGTCATTTGGATATGCTTTTTTAACCGCGGCCACATAATCGTCTGCCCTGTCCTTGTAGGTTTCTTTGATATGCGCCATCACTTCTTCTTCGGATGCTTGGAAAAAACGACCGTTCATAAATGGCGTAAATTCATTCTTGGTAGTGCCCAACATCAAGGGAATATCTTTGGAAAGTTCGAATGCTTCATCGGACATTAAATCGTGTGGTAGCACATTCCCATCCATACTCGGTCCCCAATTGAGACTCAACCCCACAGGAACAATGCCTTTGGCATTCATTTGCTCGGCTACTTTTTGCAAGGCTGCGGTTCCCGCTGCGCTTAATTTATCAAACGGGATGGTCTGAAGACTGTCCACTTGGTCTTCGGACAACGAAAGTTGGTTCAACACCTCGGCTGCAATGGCCCTTGTGGTCTCCTTTTTGGACAAACTTCCCCTGAACGAACCACTTTGATTTATCGCCTTGTGGAACAATCCTTTGGCCCGTGGCATGGCCATCAGGGTATTTACTTTGGCCCCTCCCCCTGACTGACCAAAAATCGTGATATTGTTTGGATCCCCGCCAAAGTTGGAAATATTGGCTTTTACCCAATCCAATGCGGAAACAATGTCCAACATACTGTTGTTTGGAGTGTGTTTGTATTTCTCATCATAGGCAGATAGATCCAGAAAACCCAATATGTTTAATCTATGATTAATGGAAACTACGACAACATCTCCCTTATTATTAAGGTTTTCTCCATCATACGATGGCAGTTCTTGGCTAGATCCTGCTGTAAATCCACCACCGTGCATCCAAAAAAGTACGGGTCTTTTTTTATTATCATCAATGCTCGGGGTCCAAATGTTGAGTCGAAGACAATCTTCGCTGGTGTAGCCCCAATCGTGATCAAAAACAAATTCAGGCTCATCCTGAACCTGTGTAGTCGGTGTCATTAAGGGAGCAACCGGGCCGTACATTGTTGAACTTCTTACCCCTTCCCAAGGTTCCACTTTTTTTGCTGGCATAAAGCGTTCTGCGGTTGCGTAGGGAATCCCTTTGTAGGTATAAATTCCATTTTGGATAAATCCGCGGACTTTCCCCGATTCGGTATCGGTCACCGCAACATCTGCTCCGGTTACAACTTCAGTTTGTGCCTGCAAAGAACTCATCCCAATTACAACTAGGGATAAAAAGAGTGTTGTTTTTAATTTCATTTTAGTTTGTTTAGTTATTGTTTTTGTATCGAGAATTTAGTTTTCCTGTAATCCAGAATCTACGCAGTAAAATACTATTTTGATTTTGGATATTTTACCCATATAACATTTAGCTCCGTAACTAGTTGTTTCTTAACTTGAACAAGGTGTTATGAAACCTTGTTCTTCGTAAAGAGCCGTCAAAAAATAAAGCCCCAAGGTAAAAACCTTAGGGGCCAAATCATAATTAAATTCATTTGTAGAGAAAATACTTAGTCTTTCCATTTTCCTTTAAAGACAAAATCCTTTTGCGGGATTCTGGTTCGTTTTGTCGTTTCATTCTCCTGTAAGTCGTCTGAGAGATCTTCAATATCGCCTCCATAATAACCCAAGGCTATTGCTGAAGATACGTGATAGCCTTTGGGGACATTAAAACTTTTCTGGGCCTTTTTCCAATCCACTCCAGCCATATGGTGCAGGGCTATGTCCATATATTGGGCCTGTACGGTCATATTTCCCAAGCATAGACCCAAGTCGTGCAAAGCGTGGAAGTTCTCTTTTCCGTCATCTGTGTTTTCTTTATAAATGGCCAACATCAACATTGGTGCATTAACAGCCCAAGATTGGTTGAATTCGCTTAGGCAATCCACCATCTTGTCGTATTCTTTGGAACCTTTTTCAGCATAAACAAATCTCCATGGTTGTCGGTTAAACGAACTAGCAGACCATCTTGCCGCTTCAAACAATTGTTTGATTTGTTCGGAATCTATCTTTTCTTCTTTAAAAATTCTTGGACTGTAACGCTGTTTGAGCAGCGCATAAATTTCGTAATCGTTGTCCGCTATGTTTCCTAATCTAATTTGGTCTTCTTCAGTCGTCAGTATCATATAAAATTTTAGTTTTCTCAAGTATACGTGTATAATCCATCATCAGTTACCTCAATTGCGTGTTATTTTAACGCTATTGATTTTTTGGTCTGGATTAGAAGACTCCTCCAACCACTTTACGCATATTCAGACTCCTCCCATTATTCTTTGCCCTACGTTCTTTTGTAAATTAGAACGATTACCCTGAATTGGTCGATTAACGAATGGACCGTCCATCTTTTGCAGAATCTATAACGCAATCTGATTATCTAGGGAGACAACTGCTGTAATTCCAAAGATTAAATAAACCAAGGTCATATTAATACACTTCAATTTATACTCATCATATTTCAGTTTTACCCTATATTGTAGCCATTTGTATGAGAGACTGGATGTCTTATTATTATTCCAGATATGGAACCTATAACGCATCTAAATCAAACCTATCCTGTTTTTCCCTTAAAGGGAAAGTAGAATGAAAAATACCTTTAACAAACCAATGAACCCCCAATTAAAACCATTTTTTGACCAATCCATGGATTGTTTGTGCATCGCAAACTACGATGGGTATTTTGTAAAAATAAATCCTGCTCTCATAAAGCTTTTGGGATACACCGAAGAGGAACTGAAATCAAAATTAATTTCCGAATTCATTCATCCCGAGGACAGGGAACGAACAGCCTCCTTTAGGGAAAGACTGAAAAACAATGTTCCACTTGTGGATTTTGAAAACAGATATGTATGTAAATCAGGGGCCATTGTATGGCTGCATTGGACATCCATACCATTGGAAAGCAAACGGTTGATCTACGCTATAGCCAAAGATATTACGCATACTAAGACACTTGAGAAAGAGCGTATTTTACATTTAAGCCAGCTTTCAAAGGTCAATGAAAAACTTAAATACCAGAATTACAGTGCTTCTCATGACCTTAGGTCTCCACTGAACAATATTATGTCCCTCGCCAACTTATTGGATTTGAGAAAAATAGATGATACGGAGACCAAGGAAATACTCAGTTTAATAAAACTTTCGACCGAAGGGTTAAAAAATACCTTGAACGCCTATATCGACTCTTACAAAGCATCCGACTTGCCGGATACAGAACTGGAGGAGGTCGATTTTAAAAAAGTCCTCGACAAAGTGCAAGGTTCCATAAGTTCTTTGATACAACGAGCTGGAGTTACATTTCGAATAGATTTTGGCGCTTTGGCCAGCGTAAATTTCAAAAATATCTACCTGGAAAGTGTTTTTTTGAATTTAATCACCAATTCCATTAAATATTCTCGGCCAAATGTTCCGCCGATCATATCGATTAGCACCTCTCAGGAAAATGGAGAAAAAAAACTGATCTATAAGGACAATGGACTTGGCTTTGATATGGAGAAGGTGGGCAGTCTTATCTTTAAATTGAACGAAAAATTCCACGGCAACGAAGATAGCAAAGGTGTTGGGCTATATTTGGTCCACGAGCAGGTTACCAGCCTTGGAGGAAGTATTTCCGTGGATAGCCAAGTCAACCAAGGAACCACTTTCGTTATCCGGTTTAAGGATTGAATCTGCCGAAAAACTTCAATTTTTACTTGAAAGTGAAACATCAACAAAAGATGACTATTCAGCTTTGTGTACCTTCCCTAAAAATATGATGTTGTGTTGCCGTAAAATAGTCCTTAAAAATTTGGTTCAACCTGTGTGCCTCTTTACTTGCATAAATACCCAATATAGGGTAGGCCTCAATAATGGCATGGGATAGCGACATTACGGACTCCGATGCTTTTCTATGCACCTTTTTTATAAAGGTTTCTGAAAACGTCGCACTTTTCCCTATTTGTCCTTGTATTTGACCCGCATAGTCCATCATCAATTTATCTGAGGATTTGATTGTGTTTTCAAGCTCGGTCAAAGATTTATGGGTTCGCAGCACCTTACGTCCTTCTTCTAAAAAATGCCATGCCATTCCGATATAATTCGCCCATAAGGTCAAATCCGCAAAAACGGAAAAAGGGACTTTAAAAATGGTATGGGGCTGATAAAGTTCATTGTAAACAAAACTGTATTTTCCGTGCACCCATTTTGAATCTATCCTGAAAGAATGTGTTGCCGTGGCTTTTAACCCCATGGTATTCCAGTCCTTGATTATCTCGACATCGTCCTTTCCCAATACAAATGAACGAACCGTGGGAGTGCCATCTGCTTGAAGTACATCCTTGCCCCCTTTCTGGATTTTTGCATTCAAGGTAAAGTGTGTCAGATATGGTGCTCCAGTGGCATATTTCCATATACCTGAAATAATGTACCCTTCCCCCTGTTTCTCAGCCGTTCCAAAAACACCGCCGCTCCCACCGAAGCATACGGGCCTTTCCGGATTATGAAAAATTTCATCGGCAACCTCTTTTTGTAAATTTCCAATAAAGAAATTGGCGCCACTGCACAGGGTTACGGTCCATCCAAGGCTTCCATCCATTTGTGCCAAGGACCTCAGCTTTACCAAACCTTCGGGCAAAGTCATTTCCAGTCCGCCATAGGTTTTCGGCACCCAAAGGTTCCATAAGTTTTGTTGGGCAATCCAATCCAAAACTTCTGCATCAAACTCCTTTTCTTCCCAATTTAACTGTTTAGGCACCCGCATAAGTTTTGTCTCTTTTTTGTGCAATTATTTTTTTCCATTTGATATATCCCGAAACAGCTACCGCAAACAAAAAAGCCGTTAATCCGGCGTAGATATAAAGTTCCTTATAAATCAAAAGCGGTACGGATATAAGATTACTAATGTTCAAATAAATCCAATTCTCTATTTTGCGCTTGGCCATCAACCACATACCTGCCCATGCAAAGGCACATACCACGGCATCCCAATAGGGCACATCGGAATCGGTATGTTGCTCCAACCAATAAGCCATCAGAACGAAGCATCCCAATACAATGCCAACAGCAATTTTATGTTCTTTTTGGCTTGAATAAGAAATGGGAGCTTCCTTTTTTTGCTTTCCACTCTTCCAATAAAACCAACCGTAAATACTCATTGCCAAATAATAGAGATTGAGCAAGATATCGGCATATAATTGGGATTGGTACAATACCCAAATACTGATTAAAATGGCAACCATGCCAAAAAGGTAATTATGAATGTTATTTTGCCTTGCCAAAAGAACTTGGAGTACACCAAAAATAGTTCCCAGCCATTGCAGTAAGGTAAGTTGTGAAAGAAATTCCATATGCATTTGAGCAATCCTTAAAATTTACAATCAATGGGATACCCAAATTGGAAAACAGTCAGGACAAGCCTGCTAAAATCCCTACGCCAGTATTACCTGGATCAGGTGTGAAGCGATAAGCTTCCGGGTATAATCTCAGCCTAAAAAATATGGGCACCCCATTACAAAGACAAAGGTATGTAATTGTAATAGGTTTTTGAAAAATCCTAATAAAGTATAAAAACCGGGGGCTCTTTTCTAGGGAAAATCAAAAAGCTCCAAGCCAAAATTGGCCGGGAGCTTCGTATGTTTATTTAAATATGAGACCGAAGGATAATTTATTTATTCGATTCTGCTTCCACAAAGGCGTTCAATCTTTTTATGCTACCATCAGGATTATGGGTAAGCTCGGTCATTTTTACGCTTCTCAGGTGTGTCTTTCCACCTGACATGGAACTATCGTGAAAAAACAACCACCATTTCCCTTGATATTTTACAATGGAATGATGATTGGTCCAGCCTAAAACAGGATCTAATATTACCCCTTTGTAAGTAAATGGTCCATATGGGCTATCCCCTATCGCATAGACTATATTATGTGTGTCGCCCGTGGAATAGGACAAATAGTATTTACCATCATATTTATGGACCCACGCAGCTTCAAAAAAACGGCGGTCGTTATCACCTGTAACTATGGGATCGCCTTTTTCGTCCAAAACCAGTACATCTTTGGGTTCTTCGGCAAAACTGACCATATCATCGCCCATCAGTGCCACCTTTGGCGCAAGTGCCGGTTCATCATCCGCCGGGTACCGATCTTCTCCGAGGTACTCACCTTGATCCCATTGTTGTAATTGTCCGCCCCAAATACCTCCAAAGTACATATAGTATTTGCCATCGGTATCTTCAAAAACCGCGGGGTCCATACTGTAACTTCCTTCAATGGGATTGTCCATGGCCTCAAATGGACCTTCTGGATTTTTGCTTATTGCCACTCCGATATGGAAGATATCTTCTTTGTCCTTGACCGGAAAGTACAAAAAGTATTCATCGCCTTTCTTGGCGGCGTCGGGCGCCCACATTTGCCTTCCTGCCCAAGGCACATCATCAATATGTAGCGCCAAACCATGGTCGGTTACCTCTCCCCCAACGCTATCCATGGAAAAAACGTGATAATCTTCCATATTAAAATGACTCCCAAGATCATCTTCCGGTATCCCAGATTCAAAGTCATGGGATGGATATACGTAGAGTTTACCATTAAAAACATGTGCAGAAGGATCAGCGGTATACATATCGGTCGTCAACAGATACACCTGTTCCGGTGTGGTTCCGATGGTATCAACTACCTCTTCTGCTACTTTCTGGCTTTCGGCGGGCCGCTCCTTTTTGGGTTTGCAACCGATTACGGAAAAAACAAGTGCAAATGATAAAAAAACTCTATTTACACCACCATTTTGGAATACTTTGAGGTAACTAACTACATTTTTCATAAAAATTTCAGCATTAAAATGTTAAAAATATAACTTCTAGAGCACAAACAATCGTTTGCTTAAAACATGATACAATAAAAATAAACTGATTTACAATAGGTTAAATATTTATTCTTTAGCAAGATCAATAATTTTTCAACAATTTGCAATTTTTTAACGCAACCGATTGCGTTAATCAATATATTATGTATATTTATCACATTCTAAATATTGAGCGCTCTTTTTTGCCATAATAGAATTAAATAACTAAACAAAATCAAAACTTAGTAACATGACTAAAAAATCATTTTTTGTTTTTACAAATAGCAAATGGTCCTCTCCGCTGCATTTGTATCTAACAAGCTTTTTGTTGTTTGTTTTTTGTACCACTGCATTTGCACAGAATACCATTACGGTATCCGGAACGGTTTCGGATGAATCTGGCACGCCTATTCCCGGGGTAAGCGTACTTGTACAAAACACAACAAACGGGACATCAACGGACTTTGACGGGAACTATACATTGGAAGCAGCATCCAATGCCACCTTGGAGTTTCGTTATCTTGGATTCGTTACTCAAACGATTGCAGTCAACGGAAGATCATCCATCAATGTTCAATTGGCAGAAGACACCCAAAAACTAGATGAGGTGGTTGTAATAGGTTACGGTACCCAAAGGAAAGAATCCGTAACGGGTTCGGTGGTTTCCATTAAAGGAGACAATTTGAACGAAGTGCAAGCAGGTAACTTTCAACAAGCGCTTCAAGGGCGAGCTGCCGGGGTCAACATTACCACAACAAGCACCAGACCCGGGGCCGCACCGCAAATACGTATTCGTGGCACGCGTTCCCTCTCAGCAGACAACAATCCTTTGGTTGTTCTGAACGGTATCCCTTTTTCCGGTGGACTCAACGACATCAATCCAAATGACATTGAAAGTCTAGATATCTTAAAGGATGCTTCTGCAACAGCCATTTATGGTTCTCGAGGAGCGAACGGTGTTATCTTGATTACCACAAAGTCCGGTACCAAAGGCCAAAAGGCAACTGTCTCCTACAATACCTATTATGCATCAAAGCAAGTATTTGCTAAATTCCCAATGATGAATGCCGCCCAATTGATTCAATTGCGCGCTGATGTAGCGGCAAACAATGGTGGTGTCCCTATTTTTAATTTGGGAGGAGACGAATTTTTGGGGAACGATACCGATTGGCAAGACCAACTATATGGTACTGGTTTGCAAACCGCACACGATTTTAGTATTAAAGGAGGTACCGAAAACGGTTCTTACAATATTGGTTTAGGTTATTTCAAAGAAACTTCGGTGTTGCCCGGGGATTCTTTTGATAGATACTCCTTACGAGTACAAATCGACCAGAATGTTGGTGATTGGCTCCGTTTTGGAGTAAACTCGGTCACCAATTTTAGTGAAACCAGCGGCATTGTGGGTCCTGCATTGGATGCTTCGCCATTATTGAGTCCTTTTGATGAAAATGGAAACTATTTGGAATCGGTTCGATTGCAAACCCAAGCCGATGATGTATGGTACCCCACAAGAAATGAGATTAGACGTATTGGAAAAGGGCGAGCCAATGAGCAGCTCGACTTTGGTACCTACAACAACATTTATGGTGAGGTGAAGATACCCGGTGTCGATGGTCTGAAATATCGTTTGAACATCGGTTTGAACTATCGTGCCTCAAGGGATGGTAATTTTACCGGACAAGGTGTATTTAACTTTAATCCAACCAATCCATCCACAGCAAGTTATGATGCATCCTTTACACGTGATTATGTAATTGAGAACCAACTGTTGTACGACAAAACCTTTGGCAAGCATCAAGTCAATTTTGTTGGATTGTTCTCTGCCCAAAAAACCCAGTTTGACAATATTGGTTATGCTGCCCAGAATATTCCCAATGAATCTTCTTTATGGTACCAGCTGGATGATGATGTGATACTTGCCGAAGACCTCACCAGATATGGTACCGGATTCTCTGAGACGGGATTACTGTCATATATGGCAAGGGTATTGTACCAATATGACAACCGTTATCTATTCACGGCAACCCTTCGTACCGACGGGTCCTCAAGATTGGCGCCCGGAAATAAGTACTTTACCTATCCCGCAATGTCCGTGGGGTGGAATGTTGCCAACGAATCCTTTATGGAAAATGTGGATTGGGTAAACCAATTAAAATTTAGAGCAGGTTATGGAGAAACCTCCAACCAGGCCATAGCCCCTTATTCAGTACAAGGTGCGTTAAGCTTGGTCAACTACAACTTTGGTGAGACCTATACCACGGGTGCATTTGTAAATCAGCTACCCGCTCCGGATTTGGGATGGGAGTTTTCCGAGACCTTTAACTACGGTTTGGATTTCGGTTTGTTCAACAATCGTCTCTCCGGTAGTGTCGAATACTACGTGACCCAGACCAAAGATATCTTGCTCGGAGTAGGACTGCCTGAATCTTCAGGTGTGGGCTTTACAACAAGAAACATTGGTGATACGGAGAACAAAGGTATTGAAGTTGCACTTAACGCAACTATTTTTGATAATCCCGATGGATTTTCTTGGGATATTGGATTTAACGCCTATAGAAACAGAAACAAAATTACCGCATTGGCCTCTGGGGTTGAAAGAGATGAAGGAAACCTTTGGTTTGTCGGATCCCCGATCAATGTGATCTTTGACTACGAAAGATTGGGGCTTTGGAATCAGGACGATCCAGGTTTTGAATATTTGGACCAGTTTGAACCAGGCGGTAATGAAGGTATGATCAGAGTAAGATATACCGGGGAATTCAATGAGGACGGCTCGCCTGTTAGAGCAGTTGATCCTGATGATAGAATTGTGCAAGATCCCCAACCCGATTTTCTGGGTGGTTTCAATACACGATTGGCCTACAAAAACTGGGATTTAAATGTGATCGGTGCTTTCCAAAGCGGGGGTATTCTCGTGAGTACACTGTATTCATCAGCCGGCTATCTTAACTTATTGACCGGTAGAAGAAATAACGTGGATGTAGACTACTGGACACCAACAAACACCGATGCCAAATACCCTGCTCCAGGTGGAATTCAAAGTGGAGACAATCAAAAATACGCAAGTACTTTGGGTTATTTTGATGGGTCTTATTTAAAGTTTCGCGCTATTACATTGGGCTACAATTTTGACCAAAAGTTAATGTCGGATGCAGGATTCAAGAGTCTTCGCCTCTATGCCACCGTGCAAAATCCCTTTGTACTGTTTTCACCATTTCACGATGAATCCGGTTTAGATCCAGAAACCAACTCTGGAACCAATCCTGACGGAACACGTCAAAACGTGGCCGTTGATACTGGTAATATCTCCGATGGTATCCCAACAGTTGGTTCAAATGCACCGACTACAAGAAATTTTATTTTAGGATTAAACATAACATTTTAAAAAATACATGATGAAAAGGATGAATAGAAAAGTTTTAACAACGGCAGTCCTATCCATTGCACTGTTCATAGGGTCGTGTACAAAAGATATCCTGGAGGAAGAACCAAGGGGTGTGTTGACCCCTGAGTTTTTCACAACAGAGCTTGGTGTTCAGGGTGGTTTGACATTTTTATATGAAACCATGCGTGACATTTATGGATTCGCTTACTTTATGAATTTAGCGGAGACAGGAACAGACGAATATTGTGCCGCCCAAAGTGCGGACAACAACTTTTTTGATTTGGATTTTGCAGGAGAAGGAAATTTGAATTCCAATTCAGGTTTTTCCGTAGGAATCGTTTGGGGTTCCAGTTTTCCTGCAATCAATACAGCAAACGGTATCATCGAAAATGCAAGCGCCGTAGGCTTGGATGATGCATTGATCGCTGAAGCTCGATTTTTCCGGGCTTTTTACTACTTCTTGTTGGTTCAGACCTATGGAGGAGTTCCTTTGGATTTAGGGTCTGGCGAATTGGCATTCAATCAATCGGCGGTTAGAACTTCAGTACGAAATACCGTGCCCGAAGTGTATACCAAAGCCATCTTACCCGATTTGATTGCGGCGGTAAATGGTTTGCCAGAAAGTCCACGATTGACCGGAGCGGTAACCAAAAATGTCGCCCGTCTATATTTGGCAAAAGCATCTTTGACCTATGGTTGGTGGTTGGAAAACCCGAATGGAATACCAACCTATCCAGAGGCTCCAAGAACCGATCCGGATGGTAACGGTCCTGCATTTTATTTTCAACAAGCTTACAACCAAGCGGTAGCAGGTATTCAAGATCCTGGACCTTACCGATTGCTGGAATATTTTTATGACGTTCACGATGGTGCCAACGACAGACACGAGGAAATGATGCTCTATTCTGACAGAACCGAAGGAAGCGCAATCGCCAATGGTGCACCTATAAACGGTTTTGGAGGTACGGACGGCACCAATACTGCGGCATGGATGGTAACTTCCAATTATACCACCATCAGTGTTGATGGGGTCGCCGCAGTGCAACGTGAGGCAGGCCAAAGTTATGGAAGACCATGGACCCGTATGGCACCTACCATTGGTGCATTGACCGAAACCTTTACCGATAAGGACATTGACTCCCGATACGATGGCACCTTTGTCACCAGTTATAGAGGTAACTGGGACAGAGCAGGCGATGAAACGCCTAGCCTTACTGCTGCGAACGGTCTCGAAATCGAGCCTGGAGATGCTGTGGTTTCGTTTTTGGATGAATTTAATCCCAATGTGGATTACAGTGTGAATGGAGGCGGTATTGGCGGAGGCGTAATTCCCGGCAGGTCCGATTATGTAATAAACCTTAATGAGATCAACCGAAGGTTTTATCCAGGTCTTTGGAAAATTGGAACCTACCGTACGGACAATGACGGTGGTTTAGGTCAGCCAAATGCAGGATTGACAAGACCATTTCCCATCGCCAAATTTTCAGAATTCTACCTTGTAGCGGCCGAAGCGGCTGTAAAAGGTGCGACCGGAGCCTTCACCGCTCGTGAATTGGTGAATGTTATCCGTGCACGTGCCGGTATGTGGCGTTTTGATAATGGAGAGCAGGAAGAGCGTATTGAAGACAATAGTGCCGCTATGACTGCAGCAACTCCAGCCACTATCGATATTGATTATATTTTGGCAGAGCGATCAAGGGAATATTTTGGCGAATGTCATCGTTGGTATGATTTGGTTCGTACCCAAAAATGGAACGAATATGCAGATTCTTATGAAATTGCAGGAAACGATGCAGCAGATCACAGTCCAACCACCACGAATAGGACTATTCAACCATTCCATTATCTCAGGCCAATACCACAAAGTCAACTCGATGATTTGGATTTTACGGAAGCTGAAAAAGATACATATCAAAACCCTGGATACTAAAAAGCTTTGAGTTTGTTTGAGTTAGTTTAGTTAATTTTTATTTCATTACTGTAAAAAGGTTGTCTAAAAATATTAGATAGCCTTTTTATGTATTAAATTTAATTGAATGCGTTTTGGTTATTTTACCATAGGAATCCATTGTTGGTTATCATTTTTTTCTGATAAAATACATCCAACCTTATCGTATTGTCGGAACTTGGTTCAATGACCTATTCTATAGAGAGTAGATACTTTGCATAATCATTCAGAACTATTTTCGTGAATTAAACATAGCTTATTCCTTTACCTATACATAAAACCACTACACCTATTGATATTCTTAATATTATTCCAATGACGGGTACCCAAAGAATCTTGACATTGATCTTGTTTCCAATTTTTTTATCCTCCTGTAATCCAAAAAATGAACTTAAGAGTAAAAAAGCGGAAGGGGCCGCTCTTTTTAGTTTGCTGGACAATGGGCAAACCAATGTTCACTTTAAAAACACAGTAAAGGAAACGGCAGATTTTAATGTCCTAAATTACTACTATACCTATAACGGTGGAGGAGTTGCGATTGGGGACGTTAATAACGATGGGCTGGACGACCTCTATTTTACCTCTAACCAACAATCCAATAAACTATATTTAAACAAGGGCGATTTTAAATTCGAGGATGTTACGGCTACAGCCAAGGTATCGGATGCCCAAGGGTGGAGCACTGGAACGACTATGATCGATATCAACAACGACGGATGGATGGACATTTATGTCTGCAAATCTGCCTCCTTGAATAATAATTTGCTGCGTAGAAACAAACTCTTTGTCAACCAGAAAGATGGAACTTTTAAGGAAGAAGCCGCAAAATGGGGGCTGGATGACGATGGTTTTTCAACACAGGCTTATTTCTTTGACTACGATAAAGATGGTGATTTGGATATGTATCTCATCAATCACAGGGTGGATTTTTTAAATTCCATCAATTTGGAGGGCATTCTCAAAGACCAAGATTTTTATCCCCAAACCTCCGATCACTTATATAGAAATGACGGAAACGGTTTTACCGATGTTACCATCAATAGCGGACTCATGAACAAGGAATTCAGCCTAAGTGCCGCCATAGGTGATTATAACAACGATGGTTGGTTGGATGTATTTGTGGCCAACGATTTCATCACCCCCGACAAACTCTATATCAATAACAAGGACGGTACGTTTTCCAATCAGATTGATCAGCGCCTAAAGCATATTTCCTATAGCAGTATGGGGTCAGATATTGCCGATATCAACAATGACCTTTTACCGGATTTAATGGTCTTGGACATGTCTGCGGAAGACCATAGCAGGGGCAAGCAAAATATGCCCAGTATGAACACTAATGGGTTTTGGTGGATCGTTAGGGCAGGTTTTCACTATCCCTATATGTCCAATGTGCTCAATTTGAACAATGGGAACGGATATTTCAGTGACATTGGCCAATTGGCCGGCGTATCAAAAACCGATTGGAGTTGGGGACCCCTTATCGCGGACTATGACGGTGATGGTTTTAAGGACGTTTTTATCACCAATGGTATTAAACGTGAAATTGCAAACCAGGACTTCGGTAATTTCCTGGACACGGAACAGGAAACCGTGAAGAATATGCCCATTGGTTCACTCTTGGATAAAATGCCGTCAGAAAAATTACAGAACTACGCCTTTAAAAACGACGGGGGACTGGAGTTTACCAAAGCGACCAATGATTGGGGCTTTGGGCAAACCGTAAACTCCAATGGAGCTGCATACGCTGACCTGGACAATGATGGAGATTTAGATCTGGTCATCAATAATCTTGAGGATGAGGCCAGTATTTACAGAAACAACGCAACGCACAATTTTATAAATGTTAAACTCAAAGGCGACGGGCAAAACCTTAATGCCATCGGAACCAAGGTCAAGGTTTTTACCAATCTGGGAAATCAGTATCAAGAGCTGTTTTTGTCAAGGGGCTACCAATCTTCCGTATCCCCTACCTTAAATTTTGGCATTGGTGACCAAACAGAAATAAAACGGATTGAAGTGGTCTGGGGCAATGGAAATATAACCGTTCAGGAGCATATTGCAGCCAATCAGACCCTTACGTTTCAACAAAAAAATGCCAAAGCCGGGGTTCAGGAATCCAAACTCGCTTTTTCAACACATTTCCAAAGGATACATCCCGAAGATTTGGGTATTGACTATCGGCACGAAGAAAATAACTTTAATGACTTTTCAAAACAGGTGCTATTACCTCAGAAACAATCGCAACAAGGACCGGCTTTTGCTGTTGCTGATATCAACAAAGATGGTTTGGATGATTTCTTTGTGGGAGGTGCATTGGACCAAGCTGGGAAAATATACCTTCAAAAACCGAATGGTAAATTTGAAAGGCTAGACCAATCGATTTTTGAAAACGATAAGGAATATGAAGATGTAGGCGCACATTTTTTTGATGCCGATAACGACAAAGACCTAGATCTTTATGTGGCCAGTGGTGGATATGAATTGGATGAGCGAAACCCTTTGCTCCAGGATAGACTGTACCTGAACGATGGAAATGGAAATTTTACACGGTCCAGAAGGCTGCCTAACATCATTTCGAATACCAAAGCCGTTCAATCCCATGACTATGATGGTGACGGGGATATGGACCTTTTTATAGGGGGCCATGTGGTACCGGGCAAATATCCCTTGCCTTCCAGTTCTTATGTCCTGGAAAATAAGGGCTCCCGATTTGTTGATGTCACGGAATCGGTTGCCCCGGATTTTAAGAATCTGGGCATTATCAATGATTTGTTGTTTTCCGATTACGATCAAGATGGTGACAAAGATCTCATGGTTGCCGGAGAGTGGATGCCCATCACCATTTTGAGCAATACCGACGGTGTTTATACCAAGGCTGAACCAAAGGCTTTGGAGCAAACCGCTGGGTGGTGGAATACTATCGCTGAAATTGACTTTGATCAAGATGGTGACCTTGATTATTTTGTTGGAAATTTGGGAAAAAACAATAAGTTTCACCCGTCTGCCGAAAAACCACTTCATATTTACGGTACCAACCTTGGTGATGATGCCAATTATGATATGTTCCTCAGCAAAAATTATCAAGGCAACCTTGTCCCGGTCAGAGGCAAGGAATGTTCTACCCAACAAAATCCCTTTGTTAGCGAAAAAATTAAGTCTTATAAAGAATTTGCAAATTCCACTTTGGAAGATATTTATGGAGAAAATGTACTGGAAAGTTCATA
This sequence comes from Allomuricauda sp. NFXS6, assembly GCF_040148835.1. Taxonomy (NCBI): domain Bacteria; kingdom Pseudomonadati; phylum Bacteroidota; class Flavobacteriia; order Flavobacteriales; family Flavobacteriaceae; genus Allomuricauda; species Allomuricauda sp. NFXS6. Next base: position 185,804 of record NZ_JAGEMG010000006.1, read on the forward strand.
CCATAGAAAGGTTACTGAGTTTGGCTCGGTATATTTAGAGAATAAAGGAGGTGGGGATTTTGAGGTGAAACCGTTGCCCAACCCAGCCCAGATGGGCCCTACAATGTCCTTTGTATTTATGGATGTCAATCAAGACGGAAATATGGACGTTATTGGTGCGGGCGCTATTCATGAGGCTGAAGTGGAGACCGTTCGCTACGATTCAAACATTGGCTATGTGCTGCTAGGAAGCGCTGAAGGTGGTTTTGACCCATTTAAAGACATCAATTTTTACAACGACCTAAACGCCAAAAAAATGAAGCTGGTCAATATTAAAAATGAACCTTATGTCATTATAGCGAACAACGACAGACCCGTAACCGTATTTAAGGTTAACTAGGGGACTAAATTTGGATTTAGATTACTACTAACTAACCTTAAATATTAAATTGTTCGGTCGGAGCTTGTAAAGCTTGACTCCTGCCGCAACTTGGATACTTTTCCATTGAAAACCCAAGATAATGATCAAAAATAGGTTAATCGAAACACTCGTTCGACAGTGTTTTTGTTCTTTGAAAATTGCTAAAAATTCAACAAAATTTTATTCTCTTCAAAAAATCACTTTCTGAAAAAGCCAATCGCTAAAAAAAATATATTTTTTTACAAAAATTTTACGCAATCGATTGCATCATAACGTTTATTATGTATATTTACAATATTGGGATTTTTACTCATACTTTTTTACTGTAATCAAATTAATTAACCATGCAAATTTAAAACTTCATAACATGACCAATTATTTCTTTAGATGCTTATTTAGCGATAATCGGTTTAAATTACAGCTTATACTTTGTTTGAGCTTGTTGTTTTTCATTGATGTAAATGCGCAAGATTTAACAGTTCCCGGAGCAGTATCAGCTGAATCCGGATTATCAGTTTTAAGTTTATCCATTTTTATTGATAGACCCGTATCACGTATCGCAATCGATTTAGAAAGTAACCATAACTTACACTGGGAGACATCAAACCCGATATTGGAATTCGCTTACTTCGAACTTATCAAACAAGATGCTGTTGCCAAGGCAAGGTTAAATTCCAGTCTAGATCATAGAAATCAACAAAATAACAATAACGCATAAGATGGTTTGTTACTAAAATTCCATTGGATTCATCTATTAGCACAAAACATAAGATAACTAAATTAAACCACTAAAATCATGTCAAAAACTCTTAAATTCATAGGTAGCTTTTTAGCAGTTCTTGCAATTGTTCTTACCGTAAGCTGTGAAGATGACGATTTATCTGCCACTGCCGTAAATGTGACCAGCGTTGAGTCGGATAATTTTTATCCTGGTGATGAAGTAAGTATGCAGGGTAGTAATTTTGAGGCAGTTCTATTTGTCTTTTTGGAAAATAATCAGATCCCCTTTCAATTGGATGGGGATGTCTTAACTTTTACACTTCCAGATAACGCACCCATTGGCGAAGGAACAGTTACCTTGGTAATGCCCGATGGCTATATCGTTACCCGCAATATTGAAGTAGTCGCAAGACCGTTTCCAATTATTACGGCACTGTCCACCAGCGCCGCTCCAGAGGGAGGCGAAGTTACACTTAAAGGAACATCTTTAAATAACGTCCAGTCCGTAACCATTGGAGAGATTGAAGCAAGCGTGGTTTCTTCAACTGCTACCGAGTTGACAATAACCGTTCCCTCGGGTCTAGAGGAAAACTTGGAAGCTCCCATTACAGTAGTTACCTCTGGAGGGGAAGCATCAGCTCCCGGAAAATTTTATGTGGGTGAGAATTTACTGTTGAACGGAGGATTTGAACTAGGTGACGGAGATGAATTCACCAACTGGTCCAAGTTTAATGGCGGTGACGGAATGACTGCCACCACCGAAGATGGTGAAGCTTTTTATGGAAGATCTTTACGTGCCGTAGGTGTAGGTGGAGATGCTTGGAGAACACAATTGGCCAGCGATGCTGCCGCAACGCAAACTGATGTGGAATACACCTTGTCCATGTGGATAAAAGGGCAGCCCGGAACTCCTGGGGACGGTGGGAATATCAGATTTTCAACTACTCCAGACGCACTTTACAGTGCCAATTATGACATCACAGCGGAATGGCAACAAATTGAGTGGGTATTTACTGCCAATGCTTCACCGGCAAGTGCAGTACTAGACCTCGGTGTTGTGGCAGATGCTGTATATTTTGTAGATAACGTCACTTTGGTTGCCACAGGTCTTTCCGGGCCACAACCTACCGAAATTCTTCTCAACGGAGGTTTTGAAGAAGGAGATGGAGATGAATTTACCAATTGGAGCAAATTCAATGGAGCTGACTTGTTGACTGCTACCACAGTGGCCGATGAAGTCCGCAGTGGCGATAGAGCACTTAGGGCGGTTGGATTTGGATCAGACCCATGGAGGACCCAGATAGCCAGTGATGCCGTTCCTACCGAGGATGGTGTAGAATATGCAGTCAGTTTATGGATCAAAGCGGCAGTGGGCCCAGGTGATGGCGGTATCATAAGAATGTCCACCGCAGGTAACGGTGATCCCCAATACCAAGCTGATGTAACCGTAACTACCGAATGGCAAAAAGTTGAGTGGCTATTGACTGCCAACAGCACACAGACACAAATTGTGTTAGACCTTGGAGCTACAGAGAATGCAGTTTATTTTATTGATGATGTCAGTGTTTTGGCACCACCGCAAGAAGAGTAGCGCCTAACTTGGTACTAAGGAATGGATCAATATTCTTTTTCATATTAAACTAAGATTTTTGAAAGGCTGTCATTGTGATGGCCTTTTTTTACTTTGCTATCCTTAAGAATTATGGGAAGAACACATAAACATTGGGTTTTTATATTCCTTTTAGCCGCCTTGATAAACTGTGACAAAGTTGATGTCAAAAAGAAAAAGGCCTCAGATGCCCCTACCCTATTTTCATTGGTGCCCAGAACCACAACGGGGATCGATTTTAAAAATACCGTCGAGCAAAATATCGATTTCAACTACATCGAATATGTGTATGCATTCAATGGAGCGGGAGTGGCAATTGGAGACATCAATAATGATGGCCTCGAGGACATCTATCTTACCTCAAATCAAAATTCCAATAAGCTATACCTAAATCAAGGTGATTTTAAGTTTATGGATGTAACGGAAAAAGCTGGTCTGGAGGATAGCGATGGCTGGACCACGGGAGTATCCATGGTGGACATAAACAACGATGGTTGGCTGGACATCTACGTATGCAAATCGGCATCCCTCAGAAATGATGAACTTCGAAAAAACAAGCTTTTCATCAATCAAAAAGATGGAACTTTTAAAAATGAAGCAAAGCAATGGGGATTGGACCAAAATGGCTTCTCCGTGCAGTCCTATTTTTTTGATTACGACAAAGACGGGGACTTGGATATGTATTTGGTCAATCACCGTCACGATTTTGGCCAGAGCAATACCATAGAAAATAGAGCGGAACGGGAATATTTTAAAGAGACCTCGGACCATTTGTTCAGAAACGATGGGGACACCTTCACGAATGTTACGCTTCAGGCCAAAATAATCAACAAAGAATGGGGCTTGAGTGCCGCCATAGGTGATTTTAACAATGATGGTTGGCTCGATGTGTATGTGGCCAACGATTTTATTCATCCTGATTATTTATATATAAACAACCAAGATGGAACTTTTTCAAACCAAATAGATACTAGGTTCAAGCACATTCCATTCAATGGGATGGGTTCTGATTATGCTGATATAAACAATGATTCTTTCCCCGATTTGGTGGTTTTGGACATGCTCGCCGAAGACCATAGACGTGGTAAGGAAAATATGGCCTCAATGAACACTCAGGGCTTTTGGAAAATGGTCAATTCGGGCTACCATTATTCCTTTATGGCAAACACACTCCAATTGAACAACGGTAACGGTTCTTTTAGCGACATCGGTCAGTTGGCAGGTATATCCAAAACAGATTGGAGCTGGGCGCCATTGATCGCCGATTTTGATAATGACGGGTACAAGGACATTTTTGTTTCCAACGGAATCGAAAGGGAACTGGGCAATCAGGATTACAAAAAAGAGTCCGTTAGACAGCAAAAGGAAAAAGGAGCCATGACCGTTCAAGAGATGATGGACATCATGCCTTCGGAGAAAATCTCAAATTACATCTACAAAAACAATGGTGATTTCACCTTTGAAAAAAAGATTGATGATTGGGGTTTGAGCAAAAAAATAAACACCAATGGCGCTGCCTATGCCGATCTGGACAACGACGGTGACCTAGATCTGGTCATGAACAACATGTCCGATCAGGCAACGGTATATGAAAACAATGCGACCCATAACTTCATTAACATTAAGCTTATTGGCGATGAAAAAAATGTGAAGGCGGTTGGCGCCAAAGTGAAAGTATACTCCAAAGAAAAAACGCAATACCAAGAACTGTTTCCCTCGAGAGGATACCAGTCATCCATGGGGTATCAACTAAATTTTGGTCTGGGCGATGAAGAAAAAATTGACCGGATTGAGGTGATATGGGGCGATAATACGGTATTGGCCATGGACGACGTAGCGGTTAATCAAACACTTGTTTTCGATAAAAAAGATTTTAAGTTTGACGGAATAATGCCCGAAAAGAAAGTTGAAAATTTCGTAAGCATCGATCCCGATAGTTTGGGAATAACGTTCAACCACCAAGAAAACAACTTTAACGATTTTGATTTACAGACCTTACTGCCTCAAAAGCAGTCACAAAAAGGCCCTGCACTATCCGTTGCAGATGTGAACGGAGACGGACTGGAGGATTTCTACGTGGGCGGCGCATTGGATCAAGCGGGAGAAATGTACCTGCAAACCCAAGATGGAAAATTCAATAAGGCCATTACATCCTTGCTTTCAAGTGAAAGCAGATACGAAGATACCACCTCTCTTTTCTTTGATGCCGATACCGATGGGGATTTGGATTTATATGTGGGCAGTGGCAGTTACGAGGTCGGTGAAGACAATCCGTTACTCCAAGACCGACTTTATATAAATGATGGAAAGGGCAATTTTTCAAAAACCAACAGGTTGCCCAAAATGTTGGGCGTCACAAAAACAGTTGCCACCAACGACATTGATCGCGACGGAGACTTGGATTTGCTAATTGGTGGACAGGTAATTCCCGGCAAATACCCCCTTTCATCCATGACCTATGTACTGAAGAATGAAAATGGCCGCTTTATGGACGCAACAGAAGAACTCGCTCCAGAACTATCGGATATTGGAATTGTAAACGATTTGCTTTTTACGGATTATGATGGGGATGGGGATGCAGACTTAGCTGTTGTCGGGGAATGGATTCCCATTACCTTTTTTGAGAACCAAAACGGGAAATTCTCAAAAACAACAATGCCATCTTTAAACCAAACCGAGGGTTGGTGGAATACCATTACCGAAGTGGATCTGGACAAGGACGGCCAGATGGATTATCTGGTGGGCAATTTGGGGGACAACAACAAGTTCCACCCCACAAAAGACAAACCGCTCCATATCTATTCCACCAATTTTGATGCGGATGGTAAATACGATATGGTATTGAGCAAATACTACAAAGGCAAACTTGTTCCCGTTCGAGGCAAGGAATGTTCCACGGAACAAAACCCTTTTGTGAGCGAAAAGATTGAAACCTATAAAGAATTTGCCAACTCCACCTTGATTGACATTTACGGAGAGGAAGAATTGGATGCCGCCTACCATAAACAAGCGTACGAGTTTGGCACTGTCTATTTAAAAAACAAAGGCAATGGCTCTTTTAAGGTACAAAAGCTTCCCACGAAGGCCCAATTTGGTCCAACGATGGGTTTTGAGGTAACGGATATCAACCAAGATGGTCATTTGGATGTTTTGGGGGTTGGCAACATTTACGAAGCTGAAGTGGAAACCATTCGCTATGATGCCAATACCGGCTATATTCTTTTGGGGGATTCAGCAGGTAATCTTACACCATACACAGATACTAGCTTTTTTACCCAGAACAATGTAAAGGATATGAAAAAGATATCTATTGGTGGAGAAGATTGTTATTTGATTGCCAATAATGATGAAGCATTGACTATTTTCAGAATGAAGAAGGGTTAGTGATGCTGATGTTCTGACATTTTTGACGCAAAAGAAACTTCGGGAAGGTCTAGCTGCTGAATTTCTCCTCCCTCAATGATTTTAATGGTTTGATTTACCTCTACCCCTTCAAAAGTGGAAACGGGTTTGGTATGATAAGGCCATTTGATTTCCAATTTTTTGATGACGGTGGCTTTTCCCAATCCAATTTCGGACATAAGGCTATTGCCCCCAAAACTCGCCCCTGAATCGACTGTGTTGTATATTTTTCGTTCTTTTTGATTCTCTTTAATGGTTATGATAATTTTGGCCCCAATGGCAGAACGGTTGCTCAGCTTTCCTTCCAAAACCATATTGATCCAATTGTTTTTATTGCCCATTGGGTTTTCAAAAAGTAAGTTTCGGAAAACATCACCTTCCACAGCGCCGCCCATCACGGCGTAAATATCTTGGTCTCCATCCATGTCCATATCCCCAAAACCGATGGCATGCCCTTTTTGAATGTGTCCAAAACCGCCACTGTAAGTAACATCTTCAAACCTTTTACCGTTCACATTTCGGTACATTTTGTTCGGCACGATGGAGAAAAAATCAGGGTCGCCCGTTGCCAAATAAAAGTCCAAATAGCCATCATTGTCCAAATCGCCAAAATTACAGCCCATCGTGGCAACGGGTTCGGTTAAATTGGCTTTTAAAGATACTTCCGTAAAGGTGTTGTCCCCATTGTTTTGATACAATAGCGGCCTGTAATCCGTAGTGTTGGTTTTTATATTTCTGAGGAGCATCTCAGAGGGCAATACCTCCGAAGAAGAGTATCCTGAAACAAAAATGTCCTCATAACCATCATTGTTATAATCAAAAAACCAAGTGGGGAAGCTTAATTTTGGTTCGGCAACTCCGGCAGTTTTGTCTGCAATTGCAAAAGAAGGCTTACCCGTTTCCTTGGTGGTGTTGATGTACAAGGTGTTGAGTCCATCGTAATCGGACAAATACAAATCGGGGTATAGATCATTGTTGACATCTCCTGTTGCCACACCTTTAAAAAAACCCGGCACGGTTATCCCTGCATCTTTGGCAATGTTGTTGAAGGTGCCATCCCCATTGTTCAAAAACAGCTCGCAATAACTTTGTTTCGCCTCTGTCCATTCATTGGCGATGAACAAATCGAGCAATCCATCCAAGTTGGCATCTACCCAAACAGCCGTTTGCGTTGGGTTCAAGGAGTATATCCCTGAAGCTTTGGTGACGTCGGTAAAGGTGCCATCCCCATTGTTTCGCATCAAGGAATTGGGAATACTGCCAAAAACGGACAACCAAGCGCCCCGTAGAATCACAAAATCCATATGGCCGTCGTTGTCATAGTCGGCATGTCTTAAATTCAGTCCTCCTGTAACACCTTGCAATCCGGCATCATCGGTTTTGTCAATGAAGCCACCTTTTTTATCATTCTCGAAATATTTGATTTGGTCGTTAAGGCCCCAAGAAGATGCGATGATGTCCAAATAGCCGTCACCATTAAAGTCATCCAAGCAAGTACCTCCGGACAGCAGGTTTACATCAACACCCAAATCCATAGCGATATCCGTAAAATGTGGGAACGTTGCGGCATTGGAAAAGTGCGACTCGGGAATCCTAAATTCACTGGGTACTTTTTCGGGATACTGGCCCAACGTCATATGGGCAATGTTCAATAGATATTGACATTCCAGATCATCTGGGTTTAACACGAGCAATTCCTTAAGCAATGCTATGCTTTGTTGTGCCCCTTCCTTAATAATGTGCTGGGCCTTCGGGCTTATGGGAACGATACACGATTCATTGGTATGGTTTGCGATACAGTTGTCCTGCTCCGCCTTTCTCATATAAGCAATGGCCAATTGTTTTTTTATAAAAAACACCAACTCTTCCTTTGACGGGATATTTTGACTTTCAACAACCTGCAATACTTGGTTCAAAACTGCAATGGATTCGTCCGTTTTACCCGCATTTAGCAACTCCAGCCCATAAGTGAACAGCAGATTTAACATCTCATTGCCCTGTGCCGATTGAAGCTTCTGTCTTAAAATGTCAACTTTGGCATTGTTAAAAATATAAGGTACGTTTTCCACATTGATGCTTGCAACTCTCTGTTGGATATCATCAATCATCTCTTGGGTGGTATTCCTTTTATTTTCAGAAATACGATTCGTTTCAGCACTGGTCTTAGATTGATTTTCCTTCTCGGAGTTCACACAGCCCGAACACAGCACTATCATCCAAATCAAGATTGGGAAAATATTTCCTTTTGAGACGTAAAAATTATTACGATGTGAACTTATGTCCAAATCAATTTCTTCAATCATAAAACAAACAATCACTTAATCAAACTCAATGCATTAGTTTTCTGTAACAAAAGTTGTGATGCTATTGGGTGGCAACAAATATAAAAAGGCATCTATACTGGATTCGATATCAACAGTTTCTTGCGCTTCTAGATTTTTGGATGAACTCGTAATGTAAGGGGTTACCGCAGTGCTGTTCGTTCCTGTGATCACAAACTGCTGTTCCTTGGTCTGGTCGGATTCATTTATTGCCACTATTACAGTTTTTCCCTCCCCAGAGTATGCGCTAACGAATACATCTGTCTGTGGACTTGCATCAGCATCAATTCGTGTATAGCCAGGTCTAATGAACTTGGAAAAATTGGACATAACATAACCCCGCTTTGTAACAACTCCGCTGGAAGTTCCCTCTTCACCATCGCCAATAAAGCCATAATATCGTTTGCCATACCACCAAATATAGGCACTGTATTGACCAATCGTCATACAGTCGTGAATTTCCCTACCCACCAATAAGGCATCGGGCCACAAATTTGCACTTCTATCGCTAGTGCTGTAATGTTCTGTCATCCATAGTTCTTTTCCTTTTTCCAGGGCAAGAGGGTAAGGATAATCCGCCACCGCAGTCCCATAAATATGCCCGCCTACAATATCCACATTTGCTTCTGCCACGGGATCATTTAATGTTAAATCGGTGTGTTCGTGCCTAAACTGAAACGATTCCGAGGGCATTAGCTTGGAATTGGTGATAAGTCCTCCGTAATCCCTCATAAAATCCCGCACTTGTACCGCTGACCAATTGCAGGACTCATAAGAAACTTCATAATCGCCTTCATTTTGGATGCTTATCACTTCCAAAGGAACTCCATTTGTCTCCATATATGCGGCAAAATCATTTAAATAGTTGGCGTAATCCTCATAGGATTCGGTTTTCAAAGATCCACCTATCAAATCGTTGTTGGTCTTCATTTCGGCCGGGGGGCTCCACGGGGTCGCCATGATTTTAGCGCCCCTCTCGGCTGCCAGTTGTGCATGCTCAAGTTCAATGGCCCTTGCGTTGTCATCTGGAGCGACACGTATTCTCAAAATGGATAAACCAACCTCTCCCTCATCGTTTCCGAACAGTTTATCCATATCAGAAGTTGTAAGTGGACTGTTCAACCTAAAAACCGTGGCAGCGCCAAAACCACTGATGTTTTGTTCAGTTTCAGCAGGCGTGATGGTAGCAGCATCGGATTGCAGCACCGTGGGATCAGTCGGTTCCGGTGTTGGTTCAGGCCCTCCGACAGTATTGGTTTGACCATTATCACTACTACAACTGTATCCCAAAATCACAGTTAAGATCAAAAAAAATCGTTTTATTCTTTTCATGCATTTTTATTTTCAATTACTGTTTAAGTCAATGATGCGAACATCAATCCCTTTAATTTAAAAACCCGTAGAGAAGCGTTATCCACACCCTTTCACTACAACATCATAAATTTACGCAATCGATTGCATTTTGCCAATTTATTAATTATTTTTGGAAGAAATCATTATAGCCACCGAATAATGGTGATTATTTTAACAAATACTTAATCGTGAACAAGTTTCTAATTCTATTGGTTGCCGCATTTGCACTGGCACCAAATCAATCCAAAGCACAAAAGGAAGCATCATTGAAAGATGCGTTCAAAGACAAATTCTTGATGGGTGTTGCCATCAACCGTTCGCAAATCAACCAAAGCAACCAAGAAGAAATCGATTTGATTACTTCGCAATTCAATGCGTTGACCGCGGAAAATGACATGAAATGGATGTACATACACCCAAAGCAGGACGCCTATAATTTTGAACAGGCGGATAAATTGGTGGAACTGGCAGAGGAAAATGATATGTTCGTGGTTGGCCACACGCTTGTTTGGCATAGCCAATTGGCTCCCTGGGTGTTTACGTCCGACAATGGGGACACCATTGACAATGCAAAATTGACCGACCGTATACAAAAGCACATCGCCACCATTGTTGGGAACTACAAGGGCAAGATAGACGCTTGGGATGTGGTCAACGAAGCTTTGGAAGAAGATGGATCGTATAGAAAATCACCGTTTTTCAAAATAGGTGGAGAAGCCTTTATAGAAAAAGCGTTCCAATTTGCAAATGCTGCGGATCCTGAGGCCGAACTGTACTACAACGACTATAATCTCATCACCCCGGCAAAGAGGGATGGCGCCATACGCATCATCAATAACCTTAAGAGCAAGGGCATCAAGATAGACGGGGTTGGTGTTCAGGCCCATTGGAGCTTGGAAGGTCCATCCATCGAAGAAATTGAAACAGCCATTGAAATGTATGCGGAGACAGGTGTCAAGGTTATGTTCACAGAGTTGGACATCTCTGTTTTGCCAAGTCCTTGGAACTCCCCTACGGCAGATATTTCGGCACGCTTTGAAAACAATCCGACGATGAACCCCTACCCCAACGGCTTGCCCGATTCGGTACAAACCCAATTGGCAAAACGGTATGAAGAAATTTTTAAGCTTTTCAACAAGCATTCAGACAAAATCAGTAGAGTAACCTTCTGGGGATTGCACGATGGCCTGTCTTGGAAAAATAATTTCCCCATTCGAGGAAGAACGGATTATACCTTGCTTTTCGATAGGGAAATGAAACCCAAAAAGGCATTCGATGCAGTGATCAATTCGGCTAAAGACTAATTTTTATCATAAAAACATCCATGAAGACAACGACCAATTTTACCCAGTGGGCTCAAAGGGGCTTATTGGGTTTGACTATGCTTACCCTTCTCGTTTCTTGTGAAAAGGGTGAATCACAACAAGTTGGCAATGAAAAAAACAATCTGGAAAGAATACTTACCCTCCCGACAAAGGATACCTTTCCTCAAAGCTCTTTCTTGACTACTAATAAGGAAGAAAGTGGATTTACCATTGTTGAAAATGGGGTTGCTAGTGATATTTTGGTCAGCCCATCCGACCATCCAGGCGTGTTAAGGATAGCAGGTATGTTCCAAAAGGATTTGGGCCATGTCTCCGGCCAAGAACCTGAATTGATCGTTGGTGACGAATATCAATCAAAAAATCTCATCATAGTCGGTACCGTTGGCAAAAGCAGTTTGATCGATCGTTTGGGTCAAGAAGGCAAAATCGATGTAGCCCAATTGGAAGGCAAATGGGAGCAGTTCTTGATTACTTCTGTGGAAAACCCGATGGAAGGGGTGGAAAACGCCCTTATCATAGCCGGTAGCGACAAACGGGGAACCATTTTCGGGATGTTCGACCTTTCAGAAAAAATGGGGGTCTCCCCTTGGTATTGGTGGGCCGATGTTCCCATAAAAGTCCGCCAGAACATCTACGCCAAACCAGAAACCTATACTCTTGGCGAGCCCAAAGTAAAATATAGGGGCATCTTCATCAATGACGAAGCCCCCGCATTATCGGGATGGGTGACAGAAAAATATGGTGATTTCAACAAACAGTTTTATGAAAAGGTTTTTGAATTGATCCTTCGGATGAAAGGAAACTACCTCTGGCCTGCCATGTGGGGAAGGTCACTATGGGACGATGACCCCACCACTGCCCCCTTAGCCGATGAAATGGGTATAGTTTTGGCCACATCGCACCACGAACCGTTGATGCGTTCGCACGTGGAATGGGACCGCCATGGGGAAGGTCCTTGGGATTACGACAAAAACCCTGAAAAACTAAGGGAGTTTTGGAGGGAAGGAATGGAGCGTACCAAAGGACAAGAAAAAGTGGTTACCCTTGCCATGCGAGGAGACGGGGATGAAGCGATGAGTGAAGGCACCAATATCGATCTCTTGGAAAAAATTGTAAAAGATCAAAGAGAGATCATAGAAGAAGTTACCGGCAAACCTATTGCGGAAACCCCACAGGTTTGGGCATTGTACAAAGAAGTTCAAGATTATTATGACAAAGGTATGCGCGTTCCCGACGATGTAACCTTATTGCTGTGTGATGACAACTGGGGTCAGGTACGGGTTTTGCCAGCTTTGGACAGCGAACCTCGTGAGGGCGGCTATGGCATGTACTATCATTTTGATTTTGTTGGCGGGCCCCGGAGCTACAAATGGTTGAACACTACCCAAATTGAAAGGGTCTGGGAGCAAATGAACTTAACATATTCTTACGGCGTGGATGAAATTTGGTTGGTCAATGTGGGGGACATCAAACCTATGGAGTTCCCGATCAGTTTCTTTTTGGATTATGCTTGGAACCCTGAGGAATTCCCTGCTGAGCAACTGTCAAAATATTACACCACTTGGTCCCAAAAACAATTTGGAACCGAGCACGCCAAAGAAATCGGTGAAATCATAGCCTTGTACACAAAATACAATTCACGCAGAAAACCAGAATTGATTGAACCGACCACCTACAGTCTTCAAAACTTCAATGAGGCAGAAAAAATGGTCGAAGATTACAATTCCTTGGTGACCCGTGCAAAAAAAGTTGAAGAGCAATTGCCAGCGGGAGCCCTTGATGCTTTTTATCAATTGGTGCTATATCCGGTGGAAGCGTGCGCAAACCTGAACGAAATGTACGTGTCAGCCGGCAAGAACAGATTGTATGGTTTTCAGAACAGGGCATCCACAAACCACTTTGCCGACAAAGCTCGAGAACTGTTTTTTAAGGATACCGTGTTCACCAATCACTATCATGGTCTGGCCAATGGCAAATGGAACCATATGATGTCCCAAACTCATATGGGGCATACCGACTGGAGGGACCCAGCTTATAACAAAATGCCCCCGGTGTCATACATCCAATCTGGAAACCAAGCCAATTTGGGTTACGTAGTGGAGGATGGTGTTAGTCGCTCCCCTTGGATGCCAGGTGGTCTCAACAGTAGCAGTTTTCCCTCTTTTGACCCCATCAACGATCAAAACTATTATGTGGAGATCTTCAATATGGGGCAGGAAAAATTGAGCTATACCATCACCACGGAAAACGAATGGATCAAGTTGTCTTCGAAAGGAGGCACCATTCAATATGATGAAAAAGTTTTTGTCAGTATTGACTGGAATAAAGCTCCCAGTGGTCAAGACCTAGGGGAAATAATAATTAAAGCTGATCATTCTGAAGAAGAAATCAAGGTTAGCTTACCTATCCGAAACGACCTCCCGGAAAACATCACAGGTTTTGTAGAAAATCAAGGTATAGTGAGCATGGATGCAGTAAATTATCAAAGTGCGAATGAAACAGAAGATGTTTCCTGGCAAACCATACCCAATCTTGGACGAACAGGGTCTGCCATAACCACTAAGCCCGTTACCGCTACAAAACAGAATCCTAACGATAACGGTCCGTATTTGGAATACGATATTTATCTTATGGATTCAGGCACTTACAACCTGACGACATACTTTTCACCTACCCTTAACTTTCAAAAAGATGAAGGTTTGATTTATGCCGTTTCCATTGATGGAGATGCCCCACAAATGATAAATTTGCACAAAGATGCCATAGCCGCGGATTGGACCTATCCCACTTGGTGGAACGAAGCGGTCAAGGACAACATCATGAAACAAACCGTGCTTTCCAAAGAACTTTCGGCAGGAACGCACACCATCAGGTATTGGGCCGTTGACCCCGGGCTTGTATTGCAAAAAATAGTGCTGCAAAAAGAAGGTGTTGATGTAGAAAGTTACTTAGGTCCGCCAGAAAGCTTGATTAAGAAATAATTTAATTTTCAACATAAATCAATTAAACACGTATTGTGAAAAACGGTAAAACCTTTGCAACATTTATCTTATTGGTGTTCTCGGTCACTGCAGGAATATCACAAATAACACTTCCTGAAATCATCAGGGACAGTATGGTCATCCAGCGCAATGCCAAAATCACCATTTGGGGCTGGGCATCGACGGGAGAACGAATAACAGCGACATTCAACGGAAAGCAAAGAAAAACGTCTGCCGATTCCGAAGGGAACTGGAGCTTGGAATTCCCCAAAATGAAGGCGGGAGGCCCCTACACCCTAGCAATTTCCGGAAAAAACGATATCCGTCTGGAAGATATCTTGATCGGGGATGTATGGCTTTGCTCCGGACAATCGAATATGGTGCATCAAATGGACATTCATGATGTTACCTATGCAAAAGATATTGTTAATGCCGATTACCCAGAAATCAGGCATTTTAAGGTACCTCGAAAGACTGACCTACAAGGCCCGAGCAAAGATTTGGACGGAGGCTCTTGGAAAGTTGCCGTATCCGAGGAGGTTCGGCCTTTTTCAGCCGTCGCTTATTTTTTTGCACGCAAATTGTACAAAAAATATGGGGTGCCCATCGGGCTAATCAATGCAAGTGTCGGCGGCACTCCGATCGAGGCTTGGATAAACGAGCAGGGCTACCAAGAATTCCCAGATATTTTAAAAATCATTGAAGAAAACAAGGATACTGCCTTTGTGAACAGCCATTCCAGAAAGCGCTTCCCTGGCGAACAAAAGGCTCAACAACCAAAGGACAAAGGCCTTATCGGCGAAAAACCTTGGTATGATGTGGATTTCACCCCTGAGAACTGGCGCAGGATAAACATTCCTGGCTATTGGGAAGATCAAGGAGCCAGAGACCTCAACGGAGTGGTATGGTACAGAAAGGAAATCGTTCTGCCCCAATCCATGGACAACGAAGAGGCGACCGTGTTTTTGGGCCGTATCGTAGACGCCGACGAATTGTATATCAATGGTGAAAAAGTGGGCAACACCACCTACCAATATCCACAAAGAAGATATGATGTTCCTGCAAATATTCTGAAAGCCGGGAAAAACACTTTTGTCATTCGTGTGACCAATAATTTTGGTAAAGGGGGTTTTGTGCCGGACAAGCCCTATTATATTTTTACGGACAAGGATACCGTGGATTTAAAAGGATATTGGCAATACAAGGTTGGAGAGGTGTATCCGCCCGTTGATTTCTCTTCTTTTTCACAGAATGATGACAAACCCGAAGAAAGAACCATCAATCCCCAAAATGAGCCCACGGCCTTGTACAACGGTATGGTGGCTCCCTATGTTCAACTTCCCATAAAAGGGGTGTTGTGGTATCAAGGCGAGAGCAACGCTGGCAGACCTGAGGAATACCTGGACTTGATGCACGCTCTGATGAATGGATGGAGAGGAATTTACAATGATCCCGAGCTGCCCTTTATCTATGCCCAGCTTCCCAATTTTGGTGATGTGACCTACTCTCCCACCGAGAGCAACTGGGCCGAACTCAGGGAAGCCCAACTAAAGGCTTTGGGCGACCCGAACACCGCAATGACAGTCAATATTGATTTAGGGGAATGGAACGACATCCACCCCGACAACAAGAAAGATGTAGGGGAACGAATGGCTCTGGCCGCCCAAAACTTGGTATATGGTGAAGATATTGTGTATTCAGGGCCACTTTATCAATCTTCTCAAATAAAAGATGGTAAAATCGTCATTTCCTTTTCACATGTCGGTGGAGGATTGATGACCAATGATGGCGGAGCACCTGATACTTTTGAGATTGCCGGTGAGGACAAAAACTTTGTTTGGGCACAAGCAAAAATTGAAGGGGACAAAGTAATTGTATGGAGCGACGAAATCGCCAATCCAAAATATGTACGCTATGCTTGGGCAGATAATCCAGATAATCCCAATTTATATAATAAGGAAGGGCTACCGGCATCGCCTTTTAGAACTGAATGATTATTCGTAATTGTGCCATTTTCTCATGGTTCAATCAAATGGATAAGTCCATAAAGGAACCACATTGTCCAAATGTACATTGAGGGCATCATCATAAGTGAGGATAACGGCTGCTTTTTTGCCCTGCCAAGGCAAATTGTTCAGGTTCACCAAATCATCCTTACTGAATGAAAATAAAGGGGACCCCTCCTTCATGTGCGAATTGACCTCCTTTGGATTATTTACCTTGGAAAGCATCGCGCTCCTCTCTGAATCAAAATTCTTAGGGTCAACTTTGGGTGATTCATAAATAGAAGCTGAGTACATTGCCTTATCACCATTGGGCGTCGAGAGTTTATTTTGGGCATTTCCAGCAAAGCTCACCATTAAAAACCCATATACTGTTGCTTTTTTTATAATATTCATCCGTTTCTTTTAAAATCAAAAACAAAAAACCATGATGAAAATGAATAAAAATTCTCATCACGGTTACTTCTTCATTATACGGTCAATATTTTATTATTCTGGGCTTTCACCGTTCAATCCCGCAACCAATCCCCTGTGCGTGATTTTGGTGTTAAAATCATTGTCGTATAGCAATGGCCAATCCGAACCGCCATCGTACAACCAACTATCTTGATCTCTAAAGCCCCAAAGGGTCAATCCGAATTGTTGCGTTTGGGGCACAATAGTGGTATAGTAATATCCTGCTCTCTGGTATTGCACCTCTTGTGCCTCTGCCCTTTCCACAGTAAGTTCATCAATATCGTCGCTATAGTTGGCCTTTACGTCCAACTCAGAAACATGCACCAATAACCCGGTATCCGCAATATCTTGAATTGCAATTGGCAAATCTGAAGATGGCCAATCATGGTTCAAGTGCATCTGCATACCAATTCCGTCAATTGGAATATCTTCAGCGTCAAATTCAGATGCCATATTGACTATGGAATTGCGTTTGCCCACTTCGCCTGCAATGTTATAATCGTTGTAGAACAGTTTTACATCCGGGTCCGCTTCCCTTGCCCATTGAAAGGCTTTTTTATGGAAATCCGTACCGATACGTTGGGTAAAAAGCGAAGTACGTACCGAAGCTCCATCAAAATACTCGTTGACCACATCCCAAGATGCCACAATCGGGTTTCCTTCACCATCCGTGGCTTCGGCAAAATGAGCCACCGTTGCCTTGACATAGCCCTCCACTTGTGCTTCAAATTCTTCATCGGTTCCTTCAAAATTGTTCAACCAACCGGGAATGGACGAATGCCAGATCAATGCATGGCCATGCACCCGTAATCCGTTAGCCGAGGCGTAAGACACAATGGCATCTCCATCGCTGAAATCATAGGTATCAGGGCCTGTAAACATATTGCCCATCTTCATATCGTTTTCGGCCGTAATGCTATTGTACTCTTGATTAAGAAGTGTTTTAAAAGTGGTGTTGTCCGAGGATACTGAGGCTAGTTTACTGGCCGAAACAATATTTCCTATGGGGAAACTTGCCACATCCTTCAAGTTTTGGGTGGCATCATATGTAAATGGATCACTGTTGTCCGATCCGTTATCGGTCGGTGGCGTGGTCGGATCTGGATCTGGGTCGGTACCTTCTGTTGGACCACCAACTTGAGGACCGGTAACATCGTCTCCAGAACTGCAACCAATTAAAAACCCAACTAACAAAATGGGTATAATTTTGAATACTTTCATTTCAATTTTCTTTTTAGTTATTATGCAATTTTTGATGTTTGGAACATTTAATTTATTGTCCCTGTTTGTTTTAATTTGTGCAAAATCCCCAACTCCAGACCTCTTATTTCCGCAAGTCCCTTAAGTCTTCCGATCAACGAATAGCCTGGATATTTTTCTTTGCCTTCAAACGAGTGCAGAAATCCATGGTCGGGGCGCATGGGAAGTGCTGTTTTGCGCTTTTGCATAAGCACCACCAACTTTTCCACGATTTCTTCCATCGGGTTGTCTCCATTCAGGTGCTCCGACTCCCTAAATCGTTTACCGTCCTCCCTTTTCACGTTTCTCAAATGCAAAAAATGAATGCGGTCTCCGTGCTTATCGATAATGCGCACCAAATTGTTATTGGGCTGAGCTCCCAAGGAACCGGTGCAATAACAAAGTCCATTGGCACTTACTGGAACTTTGGACATAATAGCTGCGATATCTTTTTCTGTTGACACCACCCTGGGAAGTCCCAAAACTGAAAAAGGTGGGTCATCGGGGTGAATGGCCAGTTTCATCCCCAATTCTTCTGCCACTGGTGCGACTTCGGAAAGAAATTGAATCAAATTATTTCTCAGAGCGTCGTCATCAATGCCGCTGTAAGCTTCCAGCAATTCCAAAATCTTCTCCGGTGTGAAGCTTTCGTCACTACCCGGTAACCCTAACAACACATTTTGAAAGAGTCGTTCTTTTTCTTCTTCATTCAAACTGTCCCCATAGACTTTGGCCTCATCCAGTTGTTCTTTGGAATAATCATCCTGCGCATCTGGTCTTTTCAGCAAAAACACATCGAAAAATGTAAAGGCGACCTCATCGAACAACAGTGCTTTTGTACCATCTGGATTGGAGTAGCTTTGGTCGGTGCGCACCCAGTCCAAAATGGGCATAAAGTTGTAGGCGACCACTTTGATACCACATTGGGCAAGGTTTTCCAAGCTCTTCTTATAGTTCAAAATGTGTGTTTGGTACTCTCCTCCCCTTCTTTTGATATCTTCATGAACGGGCAAACTTTCCACCACGCTCCATTCCATTCCTTCCCTTCGGATAATTTCTTGGCGTTCTTGAATATCTTTAACCTGCCAAACTTCTCCGACCGGAATTTGGTGCAAAGCGGTAACAACTCCCGTTACCCCGCATTGTCGAATATCCCGAAGGGATACTCCATCGTGCGGACCGTACCAACGCATGGTCTTTTGCATGGTGATTCTATGTGATTCGTTTCTGCTCAAAACCCAATACTGTTTCCACCATCAACGGGAAGCACTGTCCCTGTAATAAATTTTGCTTGGTCGGAGCACATAAAGTATACCGCATCCGCGATATCCTCTGGTAGTCCCATTTTTCCCATCGGCGTTCTTGAGAAGACTTTTTCCTTCCGTGGAGGGTCGGAGTCAAGTGCCTTGGCGGTCATTTTGGTCTTTATAAAACCTGGCGCAATACAGTTGGTCCTGATGTTGTATTGGGCCAAGTCCACGGCCATGGACCTGGTCATGCCCTCAATGGCGGTTTTACTTGAAGCATAGGCCACAACCTTGGGCATACCGTACTGTGCGGCCATGGAACTGATGTTGACAATGCTTCCACCGCCGGTTTCCTTCATTTTTTTCACCACCTCCCTGCTTATCGCAAACACGCTGAACAGGTTGGTTTGAACGATTTGTTCAAACTCAGCATCGGTAACGTCTATGAATTCCTTCTTCATGTTGATACCCGCGTTGTTCACAAGAATATCAATATGCCCTTCTTTATCGAATATCCCTTGAATCATTCCTGGGATGTCCTCCAATTTTGTCAAATCAAAAATCAATGGGATTGCATTATCCCCCATTTCCGCACAAGCATTTTCCGTACGCTCTTTGGTTCGCCCAATAACGTAGGTTTTGATATCGTTATCACAAAACTTCTTTGCAGTTGCATACCCCAATCCGGAGTTTCCCCCGGTTACTATGGCTATTTTTTTATCCATTTATGTATTCTAAAGTTTAATCCCATCGTGGCCGTATTCCTGGCGCATAAGGAAATTTCAGTGATTTATAATATTCCAACGTATGCTCTGGAGATTCCATTTCCTCTGGGAAATCCATCTTTGAAAATGTTTGAAAATAAAGCATACAGGCATCTCGCCACCATTTGGCCTCCTTGAGCTGTATGCCCAACAACATACTTACTTGATTGTGCCTATATTCATCCACATAGGGTTTCATATCTTCCCAAATGGTTATCATTTCACGAACTTGATCTACACCCTGCTGATATTTAATCCCCAGGCCGTCCCACAAAGTTCTTCCGCTCTTGAGCTTGTAATCCCAAGGTAAATGATGGAACCACAATAGGTATTCTTCTGGACAGGTTTCCAAGTTGCCGAACTTTTCTTTAAACTCCGGGGCGTATTGGGACAAGGCATCACTCCCTGTTTCGGTCCTGTCAAAACCAACTCCCGCTTCATCCGCCTTGTGATAATACACAGGGTTCCATTCTGGACGTGATAGATTTCCGACCCAAGGCCCCGGACCGTAATGATGGCCGGTATCAAAAATATGATGCAGCCCCAAGGGGTTCATATAGTTGACCACGGCTTCCCTGGACTCCAGCATCAGCTTTTTTACAGGTTCCAAAAAGTTATTGTTATTGTTGAAGGTACAACGCAGCCATTCATCCGCAATTTGTTCGGAATCCATGTAGGGATTCCACGCCAATCTTCCAAATCCATACCAATCCGCTTGAGCAAAGGGGTGACCTGTCCAATTAGCATCATTTCCAATGTTGGAAACGCCCGCCATCGCGGTCAATTTTTTATTGTAGAGGGAACCATCGACCACTTTGGCCACGGTAGACCCCTCTCCCTTTTGATAGGTATCGCTCTGCAGAACCTCTTCAAAAAGTTTGGGCAAATACACAAGATGGGTAGCAAAGCCCAAGTACTCCTTGGTAATTTGAAATTCCATCACCAAAGGGGTATTGGGCATTGCTCCAAACATAGGATGAAAGGGTTCCCTAGGCTGAAAATCTATCGGACCGTTTTTTACCTGGATCAATACATTGTCATGGTATTTGCCATCATCGGGCACAAATTCACTGTAGGCTTGTTTGGCCCTATCCTCGGCGTCGTGTTCGGAGTATACAAAGGCGCGCCAGATGACCTTTCCCTTAAAAGGGGCCACGGCATCCGCCAGTAAATTGGCGCCATCCAAATGGGTACGTCCATAATTTTGGGGACCGGGTTGTCCTTCGGAATTTGCTTTTACCAAAAATCCGCCAAAATCGGGTATGCTTTTATAAATTTCTGCTGCCTTGTCCTTCCACCATTGAATCACCTGCGAGTCCAAGGGGTCCGCCGTCTGCAGCCCACCAATTTCCATAGGGGCCGAAAAACGAGCAGTGAGGTATACTTTTATGCCATAGGGACGGAACACATCTGCCAGGGCTTTGACTTTCTCCAAGTATTGAGGCGTTAAAATAAGGGCGTTGGCATTAACGTTGGTCAGTGCCGTGCCATTTATTCCTATGGATGCATTTGCTCTGGCATAGTCAATATATCGTTGATCGATATAATCGGGCAGTGTCTGCCAGTTCCAAATCGAAAAACCGGCATATCCTCGCTCAATGGTCCTGTCCAGATTGTCCCAATGGTTCAACATTCGAAGATCCACCTTTGGTGATTCCTCAATATGCAATCCATCCAACGATTGGTGCATTTTCAGTGTGCGGAGCACATGAAAAGTACCGTAAAGTAGCCCAATGTCTTCCGTTGCAGTTACTACGGTATAGGATTGTTTTCCTTTTTTAATGGTTTTTATGATGTAACCTTCACCTGTAATTCCACTTACATCGACTGAATTTTTAAAACTATCTGGCAGGTTGCCGTAGTTCGAAACTATCAATTGATTCTCTGAAACATCATAGGGTTTAAATTGTACTTCCATATCCAACAATCCCCCGAGCCCCATTTTCAGTTCTTTCTTTATCACCTCGATGGTTTCTCCCCCATCGTTCAAATAAATACTTTGGAAATGGTTTTGATATGTTTTCAACAGCGCTTCGTCGGAGATTATGGTGTAATTCAGCCAAAGGTCATATCCATTGTTCATGGAGAACGACATACTGCCAATTAGTATAAAAAAGACGAAAAAAAATGTTGTTTTTAATTTGAAAAGGTGCTTCATCATTTGGAAATTCACAAAAAAAAATCGATTAATCGGTTAATCAATCAATTGCGTCGAGTAAAATAAGTAAAAAATTCATAGATTCACAAAATGTTTAACGCAATCGATTGCAAAAATGGAAATTTTTACGAAATTTGAACTCTATTTAAGAAAAAAATGATCAAAACCGCCAAACTATGAAGTCATCTTCGGTTCGTATTTTCGGTTCCAAAGGCTTCGCTGTTCTTTCGATGTGCGAAGAAAATATGGACAGATTCAGCACCTTCGATGCATTATCATATACCAAGGTTCATCATAATATTTCTGGATACAAAGCACATGTAAAGTTCCTGAATTACCGATACTGCTGGATACAAGGGTCGCCACGGTACACCAAAAGCACCAAAAATAGTACCTTCACACAGGAATTCAAGGGGTCCCACATGGTGAACGATAATAAGGAAAAAGATCTTGAAGCCGCAAAATTCAAGGGGTATGCAGATAGGGGCGCTATGTGTCCGACTAATAGTCCAAGACTACAAAAAAAAGTGTTGAAACCATCGATTGGCTTGAATTAAATCTCACTTACAGATTACACTATGAAAAAATTTATACATGATGATTTTTTGCTGGAAACCGATTATGCCAAAGAGCTGTATCACAACTACGCGAAAGATCAACCCATCATAGATTACCATTGCCATCTTCCGGTAGATGAAATTGCAGCAAACAATAATTTTGCAAACCTGACCCAGATTTGGATCGAGGGAGATCATTACAAATGGAGGGCCATGCGAGCTTTGGGTATTGAGGAAAAATATATTACCGGCAACGCAACGGATGAGGAAAAGTTTCATAAGTGGGCGGAGACGGTACCGTATTCCCTTAGAAATCCCCTTTATCATTGGACCCATCTGGAGCTGAGCAGGTATTTTGGCATTGATCAGCTGTTGGACCCCACTAGTGCTGCTACCATTTATAAAGCGTGTAACGAGAAGTTAAGCTGTCCTGAGTTTTCACCTCAAAACCTGATTCAGCGAATGCATACGGAAGTTGTCTGCACAACGGACGACCCTTTGGATGATCTATCGCATCATTCCCGATTGGCTGCATCGGAATACCCTGTTAAAGTTCTTCCAACATTTAGGCCGGACGGATTGATCGAAATTGAGAAAATTGATTTTATAGATTATCTATCCGCTTTGTCCAAGATAACGGACATTAAAATCACGGATTTTGAATCCTTGAAGGAAGCGATTCGTTCAAGAGTACATCATTTCCATAACAATGGATGTAGGCTCTCCGACCACGGTCTGCCCCATGCTTATAGTGCTCAATATACTGAAGCTGAAGTTAACCGTATCCTAAAGCTCCGTTTAGCAGAAAAATCCATCACACAGAAAGAAGCTGCGCAATATAAATCCGCCATCTTGGTTGCCCTTGGCGAATTATATGCAGAAAAAAATTGGGTAATGCAGTTGCACTTGGGACCTATTCGAGACACCAACAAGGCGGTTCTGGGAAAAGTTGGGATAAATGCCGGAGTGGACAGCATTGGTGACTATCAACAGGCTGAACATTTGGCAAGTTTTCTGAATCGACTGAACAATAACGATAATCTGCCCAAAACCATTCTTTACAATTCCAACCCTTCGGACAATGAGGTTTTTGCAACGATGGCAGGAAATTTTACTGGCGAGGGCATCAAAAGCAAGGTCCAATTTGGGGCCGCTTGGTGGTTTTTAGATCAGAAAGATGGAATCGAGGACCAATTGAATGTACTTTCAAATATGGGATTGCTCAGTTGCTCCGTGGGCATGCTTACGGACAGTAGGAGCTTCCTGTCATTTCCAAGGCACGAATATTATAGACGAGTATTATGCAACATGCTGGGCAACGACCTTAAAGCGGGACTGCTCCCAAATGATATGGAATGGATCGGAAAAATAGTACGGGACGTAACTTACAATAACGCGAAATCATTTTTTGAATTCCCGAGCACCATAAAAAAGCTTGGTACAAAAACATATAAAAGCCTTTAACTCAACAAAAACATTTCACATGAAAACATATACCCGCATCGATGTTTTTAAGACAATGGAGAACACAGGGTTTGTTCCATTGTTCTACAATTCCGACCCCGAAATGGTACAAAAGGTTGTAAAAGCTTGTTATGATGGAGGCGCACGATTATTCGAGTTTACCCACAGGGGAGAAAATGCCGAACAAGTGTTTGCCGAACTGGTTGCTTTTTGCAACAAAGAGTGCCCCGATATGATCTTGGGGATAGGCTCCGTTACGGATGCTGCGACCGCCTCTAACTTCATCAATATGGGTGCCTCATTTGTGGTAACCCCGGTATTGCGTGAAGATATTGCCCATATCTGCAACCGAAAGAAAGTCTTTTGGTCACCGGGCTGTGGTTCTCTAACCGAAATCGCTAGAGCGGAAGAACTGGGCTGCGAACTGGTGAAGCTGTTCCCTGCCGAGGTTTATGGTCCCGAATTCATAAAGGCTGTTCGAGGTCCCCAACCCTGGACCAATATAATGCCCACAGGCGGAGTGGACACTACTAAGGAGAATCTGATCGGCTGGTTCGAAGCAGGCGCTACATGTGTGGGAATGGGATCCAAATTGATTGACAAGCAGGCTGTGGTACAAGGCAATTATGACCTAATCACTAATCAGGTGAGAGAGGTGCTGAAAATTATCCAAGAGATAAAATCGGCATGAGAACCTGGTTCTTTCTTCTTTTCGCCGTTTTGTTCATTGGCTGTCAACCCGATGAGGAAAATGTAAATTCCATCAAGTTGGCGCATAGTCTAGGAGTAAACCATCCCGTTCACGAGGCTATGGTGCACATGGCCGATCTGGTGGCCGAAAAATCGAAGGGCAAGCTCAAAATCGAAATTTACCCCAGCAGCCAATTGGGTTCCGAAAAGCAATCTTTGGAACTGCTTCAAATAGGAAGTCTGGGTATGACGAAGGTATCCGCAGCGGTAATGGAAAACTTTTCACCCGACCTAAAGGTCTTAGGGTATCCTTACCTATTTCAGGACGATGAACATCGATTTAAAGTGTATGATGGCGACATTGGAAAAAAGCTTCTTTCGGGGTCGGAACAATTTTGGCTAAAGGGATTGACCTACTTTGATGCAGGAAATAGGTCTTTCTACACCAAGGATACGTCAATTGATAGACCACAAGACCTTGAAGGGCTCAAAATACGGGTAATGCAAAGTCCCACCGCCATAGAAATGGTAAAGAGCTTTGGGGGATCTCCTACTCCCATATCCTGGGGGGAACTCTATACTTCCCTTCAACAGGGCGTGGTAGACGGTGCAGAGAACAACCTCCCCAGTTTTTACACTTCCAAACATTATGAGGTCTGTAAGTACTTTTCTAAAAACGAACATAGCTCCATCCCCGATATTTTGGTCATCGGTACATTGACTTGGAACCGTTTGAGCTCCCAGGAAAAATATTGGTTGATGGAGGCGGTTGAAGAAGCTACGGTTTTACAGCGAAAACTATGGGAAAGCGCAGAAGAAGAAGCCTTGACCGAAATTGAAAAAGCTGGTGTACAGGTTTCCTATCCGGACAAAGAGCTATTTGAAAATAAGGCAAAAACTATGCTACGTTCCTTAAAAGAAGAGAACAGGCATCTATACGAACTCGTACAAGAAATTAAAAACATACAGTGATGAAAGATAGGGTCGATAACTTTCTGGAATGGGCCATGGCGTTCTTGTTGGGCATTATGGTGCTGGATGTCTTTTGGGGAGTCATCACAAGGTACCTCTTGGAAAGCCAAAGTTCTTGGACCGATGAACTTGCCCGTTTTTTGTTGGTTTGGCTCAGTATTATGGGAGCTGCCTATGCCTCGGGAAAAAAACTGCATATTGCCATTGATTTTCTCCCGAAAAGCCTTAACCAAAAACAGCAAAACTACTTGGACCTGCTTATACACCTGATAGTCCTGCTCTTTACGGTCGCGGTTTTTTTGGTCGGCGGCATCAGGTACGTTTATATTTCATTTGCATTGGGACAAACCTCCCCTGCCCTACAACTGCCCATTGGATTTGTGTATATGGTATTGCCAATATCAGGTGCGTTTATCCTTTACTACAAGCTATCCGAGCTTTATATCCTCCTAAAAAAAATCAAGCATGGAAATTAGCATCCTCATCCTTAGTTTTCTCCTTTTGATTTCAATCCGTGTGCCTGTAGCTTGGAGCCTTGGAATATCGTCGCTATTGACCTTGTTGGTCAGTGTGGATACGTTTCCTGCCGTTACCACCATTGCTCAAAGACTGGTCACCGGTCTAGACAGTTTTTCAATCTTGGCCATTCCGTTTTTTATCTTGGCAGGCCATATTATGAACAAGGGGGGTATTGCCGAACGTTTGATCGCCTTTGCAAAAAGCTTGGTAGGCGCGCTTCCTGGAGGACTGGCCCATGTGAACATTGTTGCAGCCATGTTGTTCGGGGCCATTGCGGGATCCGCCGGGGCAGCTGCGGCGGCCATAGGCGGTTTTATGTCCGATAAAATGGAAGAATCTGGTTACGACAAAGGATTCGGCGTAGCGGTTAACGTAACATCGGCAACCACGGGCCTTGTAATTCCGCCCAGCAACATTTTTATTATCTACTCCGTAGCAAGCGGTGGTGTAAGTATAGGTGCCTTGTTTTTAGCAGGATACCTTCCAGGGATAATCACAGGTCTACTCTTAATGGTCGTTGCCTATGTTTGGGCCAAGAGAAAAGGATATCCCACAGCGGACAGAAGCTCCTTTAAAATGATTTTGACCACCTTTTTGAATGCATTGCCCAGTCTATTCCTTTTAATCGTGGTGATCGGTGGAATCGTGGCGGGAATATTCACGGCGACAGAAGCATCGTCCGTAGCGGTCATTTATTGTTTGGTACTGGCCATGATTTACAAAGAAATATCCATAAAGGACATTCGCCCCATTTTGGTGGAATCATCATCGACCATTGCCATAGTAATGTTGTTGATTGCTGTTTCCATTTCCATGTCCTGGGTGCTTTCCTACGAAAACATTCCACAAGCAGTGACACAGGCTCTCTTGGGTCTGAGCAACAATAAAATTATGGTGATTATTTTGATTAATATCATTCTGCTGATCGTTGGAATTTTTATGGATATGACCCCGGCGGTATTGATATTTACCCCAATATTTTTGCCCGTGGTGATAGCTCTTGGTATAGACCCGGTACATTTTGGAATCATTATGGTACTCAACCTTTGTATCGGATTGTGCACACCACCGGTGGGGGCCGTTTTGTTCATAGGTGTCGGAGTGGCCAAAACGACCATTCAAAAAGTAATTAGGCCACTTATTCCTTTGTTTTTGGCGATGATATTGGCCTTGATCCTGGTGAGCGTTTTTCCAGAGCTAAGCCTTTGGCTTCCTCGATTATTCGGTTTCTAGGACTTCGGCCTTTTTTAACGAAGATTCCCTTGCCACTATTTCCGTACCCAGTACCGTAATTTCCGAAAGGCCCGCATCGTAAGTATTTATGGAATGATCTAGGATTCTTTTTGCCGATATGGCCCCCATTTTACTGGCGGGATGCGATACGGTTGAAAGTGACGGTTGCACAATGGACGCAATGGGATCATCGTTAAAACCAATTACCGCCAGTTGGTGTGGGACACTTACTCCCAGTTTTTTGGCGCACATAATCGCACTTACCGCAGCCGTATCGTTAGCAGAAAATATACCATCGGGCGGATTGCTCATCTTCAAAAGTTTTTTGGTGGCTTTGTTTCCCTCCTCAAAACTCAAGGTCTTAAAATTAACGATCAGATTGTCCTCTATGGGCAATCCATGCTCACGAAGTGCATCCATATAGCCCTTTTTACGTTCGCGGTATACATTTCGGTGCTGTGCCCCAGCAAAATGGGCTATTCTTTCACAGCCCTGTTCAATCAAGTGTTTTGTAGCAGAATATCCAGCAGTATAATTGTCGATGACCACTTTGTACGAATTAAAGTTATCGGGGACCCTATCCACAAATACAATGGGTATTCCCTTGTCCACAAACTTTTGAAAATGTCCCATATCCACGGTTTCCATCGACAGGGAAACGATCAATCCTGTAATTCTGCTATCGTAGAGTGCGTTGCAATTGCTTATTTCGTTCTTGTACTTGTCGTTGGACTGACTGATGAGCACATTATAGCCGGCCTTTCGAGCGGTTTCTTCGATTCCGCTAATCAGTGACGCCATAAAAGGTCGGTTGATTCGGGAAATCAACACGCCAATGGTATTACTTTTGTTGTTTCTAAGACCCGCCGCCAAATTATTGGGGCGATAGCCCATCTCCTCTGCTGCCTCCTTGATCAGCTTGATGGTCTTCTTACTGATACTTTTGTGGTTGTTCAAGGCTCTCGAAATCGTGGAGGGAGAATAATTCAATTCTTTGGCAAGATCGTAGATGGTAACCTCCTTTTTAATCTTCATTGTTCAGATTGCGCTTAGGTTATTCAAGTCGAGGATTACTAACGGACTTGAATTTCAAGTTACTAAATTAACTTTTACTTTTCGTTTAGAATAATTATTTGAAATCGATTTTCGAAATCTGTCTAATTCAAGAATATTTTAAAAAAGTGTAATAAAAACACTAATCTTCCTTTAAAACGCAGGTTTCACAAAAAGAAATTTAAAAATTAATTTACGCAATCGATTCCGTTAACTATATTTGAAAAAAGATATGAAAAAAATATGTAATTTTTGATCTATGTATTGGATAGGTTTCGATATTGGTAGTTCCTCAATCAAAGTGGCGTTGATAAAAGCTAGCAATGGTGCTGTAAAAGACATCATTCAAGAACCAAAAAAAGAAATGCCAATTGACTCTGCCCATATAGGTTGGGGAGAACAAAACCCAGAACTTTGGTGGAAATATGCCTGCTTGGCGACTCAACAGCTCATTTCAAAAAATTCAATTGATAAAAACAGCATCAAGGGTATTGGAATTTCCTACCAAATGCATGGTTTGGTAGTGGTCGATGAATCTTTAGAGGTGCTCAGGCCTTCCATTATTTGGTGCGATAGTCGTGCTGTGGACATTGGAGAACAATTGTTTCAAAGCTCAGGAGAACAAAAGTGTGTGAGTCACTTATTGAACTCTCCAGGAAATTTTACACTTTCCAAGCTAAAATGGGTAAAGGACAACGAACCTGAGCTTTATAACAAGATATACAAGTTTATGTTGCCCGGTGATTTTCTCGCCATGAAACTCACAGGTTCTTGTGTAACCACGCCGTCCGGTCTTTCCGAAGGAATTATGTGGGACTTTAAAGAAAACAAAGTAGCCAACTGGTTGTTGGAAGATGCGGGAATCGACCCATCGTTGGTTCCAGAAATCCGTCCTTCATTTTCCGAACAAGGTCGCGTTAGCAAAAAGGGGGGCGAAGAATCTGGTCTGCCCGAGGGAATTCCCGTGATGTATCGGGCCGGGGACCAGCCCAACAATGCTCTGGCCCTGAATGTTATGGAACCTGGTCAAATTGCTGCAACAGGCGGTACTTCTGGGGTAGTTTATGCTATCTCAGGACAAAAAAAGACACAGGAGCATACGCGCATCAACAGTTTTGCACACGTGAATCACACCAATGACAAAATTAGAATCGGGAAACTGTTGTGCATCAATGGAACCGGAATACAATACAATTGGGTGCGCTCCGAAATAAGCAGTGGACTAAGCTACGATACTATGAACCAACAGGCGGATTCCGTCCCGATTGGTTCCGATGGGCTCCATATTTTGCCCTTTGGCAATGGTGCCGAACGTATGCTGAACAATATTAACAAGGGCTCGCGCATCTTGAACGTGAATTTTAACGTACACAAGGCCCCACATATATACAGGGCTGCCTTGGAGGGAATTGCCTTCTCATTTGTATATGGTATGGAAATCCTAAAAAATGACGGGGTTGATATTTCATCCATAAAAGCCGGAAACGACAATCTCTTTAGAGCAGGCATTTTCTCCAAGACCATTGCCACCTTATCAAATAGTAAAATTGATATTGTTGAAACCACGGGTGCCGTAGGTGCAGCCAGAGCAGCGGCGTGCGCTTTTGGCGATTTTGCCAGTATAGGAGAGGCGACTGCCTCGGATAAAATTGAGCAGACCTACACCCCTAATGCTTCTACGGAAGCATACCAAGAAGCTTACCAAGCATGGAAAAATAATCTAAACGAATATATAGAAAACTGAATTTAATATTATGATTACAACAGGAGACAAGGAATATTTCAAGGGCATAGGCAAAATTTCCTTCGAAGGAAAGGAATCGGACAATCCGTTTGCCTTTAAATATTATGATGAAAATAAGGTAGTGGCCGGAAAAACGATGAAAGAACATTTCAAATTTGCCATTGCCTATTGGCATACTTTCAATGACGCGGGCAGCGATCCCTTTGGGGCCCCTACCAAAAACTTTCCGTGGTTCGTCAGCACAGACCCTGTTCAACAAGCGAAGGACAAAATGGACGCCGCTTTCGAATTCATCACAAAAATCGGAGCACCTTACTTCTGCTTTCATGACGTTGACCTCATTGATGAAGCAGCCACGCTGGCCGAAACGGAAAAAAGATTGGACATCATTACGGATTATGCCAAGGAAAAAATGGATGCCTCTGGGGTGAAACTCTTGTGGGGAACGGCAAATTGCTTTAGCAACCCCAAATATATGAACGGAGCTGCCACAAATCCAGATTTTGATGTATTGGCAGCCGCAGGAGCGCAGGTGAAAAATGCCCTTGACGCCACTATGAAACTGAATGGTGAAAACTATGTTTTCTGGGGAGGGCGTGAAGGATACATGTCCCTGCTCAATACCGATATGGGACGTGAACTTGACCATATGGCAAGGTTCCTTCATATGGCAAAAGATTATGCAAGAGCACAAGGTTTTAAGGGAACGTTCTTTATAGAGCCAAAGCCTATGGAGCCGACCAAGCATCAATACGATTTTGATTCTGCCACAGTACTAGGCTTTTTGAACAAATATGGTCTTCAGGATGACTTTAAACTGAATATCGAGGTAAACCATGCCACTTTGGCACAGCATACTTTTGAGCACGAACTGCAGGTTGCAGCGGATAACAATTTACTGGGCAGTATAGATGCCAACCGAGGGGACTACCAAAATGGATGGGATACCGATCAGTTCCCGGTGGATGTTTATGAACTAACCCAGTCCATGCTGATCGTTCTTGAAGCCGGTGGGTTTCAAGGCGGTGGAGTAAATTTTGACGCCAAGGTCCGTAGAAATTCAACCGATTTAGAGGATATTTTTCATGCCCATATCGGAGGTATGGATGCCTTTGCACGTGCGTTGCTTGCTGCGGACGAAATCCTTACCAAATCCAAATACAGAGAAATGCGCAAACAACGATATGCTTCATTCGATAAAGGAACTGGAAAAGCTTTTGAGGATGGCCAACTTGGTTTGGAAGACCTTTACAAGCATGCATCTGCCAACCAAGACATTAAACAACGTAGTGGCAAGCAAGAATTGTTTGAGAATATCATCAACCAATATATTTAAGCGCTTCGTTAACTAATCAAACTAAATTATGGAATCAGTTTTAGAAAAGCCGGATTGGATTGTTCTGGGCATCTACTTTTTGGCCTTGATAGGTGTTGCCGTTTGGGTGGTATCCCAAAAAAACAAGAACACCGAAGACTATTTTTTGGCCGGTAGAAATGTGGGGTGGTTTGTTATTGGAGCCTCCATTTTTGCTTCGAACATTGGTTCGGAACATGTGGTAGGTCTTGCGGGTACAGGGTTTGAATCCGGTACCCCCATGGCCCATTACGAACTTCATGCCTGGATTGTGCTATTGCTCGGTTGGTTGTTCCTTCCGTTCTATATTCGCAGTGGTGCGTTTACCATGCCCGAGTTCTTGGAAAAACGATTTGATAGCCGTTCTCGGTGGTTTTTATCGATTTTCTCCTTGGTCGCTTACGTGCTCACAAAGGTTTCGGTAACCATTTACGCCGGAGGTATCGTGGTTTCGGAACTATTGGGAATACCTTTTTGGTACGGGGCCATTGGAGTGGTGGTATTTACGGGAATCTATACGGTTATTGGTGGTATGAAAGCTGTGATATATACCGAGACCCTGCAAACCGTTATCCTGATTTTGGGCTCCTTGATCATTACCTATTTGGGTCTGCAAGAAGTGGGTGGCTGGGACCAATTGCATGCAACGGTGACATCGGTGAGTCCTGACCACTTTAATATGTGGAGGCCGATGAGCGACCCCGATTTTCCTTGGACAGGATTGTTGTTCGGTGGAACCATTGTGGGTATCTGGTACTGGTGTACCGACCAATATATTGTGCAGCGAACCTTGGCAGCCAACAATATTAAAATTGGTAGAAGAGGGGCCATTTTTGGGGCCTATCTTAAATTAATGCCCATTTTAATCTTCTTGATCCCAGGTATCATTGCATTTGCATTGACTATACAAAATCCAGAGGTTTTTAGTGTAGAACGAGCAGATAGGGCATTCCCCATGCTGGTAACAACACTTCTACCTGTAGGATTGAAAGGTTTGGTGGCCGGTGGTCTTATGGCTGCGCTGATGAGCTCGTTGGCTTCTGTGTTCAACTCCTGCTCCACCATCTTTACCATTGATATCTATAAAAAGTTACGTCCGGAAAAATCTGAACGCGAGCTGTTGACCGTTGGTAAAATCGCGACAGGTCTTATTGTGGTCCTGGGTATTATTTGGATTCCTATTATGGATAAAATTGGAGGTGGGGTCATGTACCAGTATCTACAAAATGTACAGTCCTATATTGCTCCGCCTGTGACCACAGTATTCTTGTTGGGCATTATTTGGAAGCGGGTAAACTCCAAAGCTGCGATTACAACTTTGTTGGCTGGATTGGTGCTTTTAATCCTGCGGTTGGGGTCTGAAATTTATTATCAACCGCAGATTACCGCAGGTACAGAGGTATCCGGTTTTCTGTTCCAATTTGCATCGGTGAACTTCGCACATATGGCCATTTTTATGTTCATTTTTTCTGTGGCCCTTTGCATTGCCGTAACATTGGCTACTTCTCCTCCCGACTATGTACGAATCAAAGGGCTATCCTTTGGCACATTGTCACCAGAAGATCGTATTAATTCAAAGGATAGTTACAGTACAATCGATATTGTGCTCTCTGTTCTCTTAGTGGTTATCGTTATCGGTATCTTATCGTACTTTACCGGATAAAGACTAGAGCTCAAAAAAACTACATAAAAAAGCCCCGACGTTCGGGGCTTTTACTTTTTTACGGCTATTTTTCCATTTTTCCACAAAAATTAACACAATCGATTGCGTTATCGGATAAATAAAAAATTATCGGGCAACTCGACCGGATGCATCACCTTCCATAAGCTTTTCGACCTCGGCAATGGTGGCCATATTTGCATCACCATAAATAGTGTGTTTTAAACAAGAGGCAGCTACAGCAAATTCGAGCGCTTTCTGGTCGTCATCATAGGTGTTCAACCCATAGATCAAACCTCCCATAAAACTATCCCCACCTCCTACTCTATCCACAATATGTGTGATTTGATAAGTGGGTGATTTGTACATCTTTTCCCCATCGTACATAACGCCAGCCCAAGTATTATGGGAAGCACTGATGGAACCTCTTAATGTGGTGATCACCTTTTTAGCGCGTGGAAACTTTTCCATCATTTGTTCGCAAACGGATAAAAAGGCTTCAGCTGTCACATCTTTGCCATCCTTGTGCACATCCAATCCCTTGGGATGGATTCCAAAGTGTTTGTGGGCATCTTCTTCATTACCGAGGATGATATCACAATAGGAAACCAAGGGTGTCATAATAGCTTCTGGTTCCACTCCGTACTTCCAAAGTTTAGCACGATAATTGAGATCCGTAGAAATGGTAAGTCCCATTTCGCTGGCCACTTTTACCGCTTCAAGGCATGCATCGGCAGCGCCTTGTGAAATTGCCGGAGTGATACCTGTCCAATGGAACCAATGGGCATCCTTGAACACAGCTTTCCAATCGATCATTCCCGGTTGAATCTCTGCCATTGCAGAATGTGCCCGGTCGTAGACGACTTTGCTACCGCGACTTACGGCTCCCGTTTCCAAGAAATAAATACCGAGTCTATCTCCACCGAACGCAATGTGATTGGTGCCTACATTTCGCTTTCTCATTTCCATAAGCGCACATTCCCCGATATCATTATTGGGCAAACGCGTCACAAATTCCACGGGGAGACCGTAATTGGCAAGAGAGACTGCCACATTGGACTCTCCTCCTCCATAGATCGCATTAAACTCCGAGGCTTGGGAAAACCGAAGGTGTTCCTTGGGTGCCAATCGGAGCATAATCTCTCCAAATGTTACTATTTTTTTCATTCTAACTGATTTGTTAAACATAGTTTACTGCAATAAGCAAACTACTATATTCTTGGCAAATAGCGCTTGTATCTGCACAAGATTTTTTAACAAATAACGTTTTTATGAAGACTTATCTAAACATCTTATAAAGGGCATATTATCTACAGGCCGGTTATTTCTTTCATCAAAGTTTTTCTTGGTGGCCCGAGCCTTTAGAGCTCACGGCCCGTTATGCAGGGTACCAGCCCAATAAAAGCCTTGATGTACTGCAGGAGGAAAAAAGCCTGAACCTTAATTATTTTAGATATGGCGCTCATTCTCAAAAAAAGGATGAGCGCCAATATAAGATTATCCTAATCGCTGTTCAAGCGAAACATATCGATCAATTGTTGTAGGACTTGTCCAAAAATTCATACCGCGCATCTTTAACGGCCTTGGTCTGTTTGCTCTCCGTATTGATGATCATTACCGGTGGAGCCTCCTCTTTAGCCTGAGCAGCATCCCAATTGGGCAAGTCTTCACCATTAGGATTACCACTTTTAATGAAATTGGCAAAAAATTGTTGCATCGTTTCCGAAGTCTTGTAATCGTCAGCCGTCCATGCATAATCCTCCACAAGGTGAAGATTTCCCATAGCATACTCGATTTCTGCAGCATGTGGCGCTCCAATGGCCTCTGGCATTTGAATTGCATCAGACCCTTTTTCAGCGGTGCCTCCTGCCAATCCAGAAACCAAGTTATTGTCTCTGAGCGGTGGTCTTATCTTACTGTAAAGGTATCGATAAACCGGTTGTTCACTATGGTTTCGATGTAAGTCGAACCATTTCCAAGTACTATAGGAAATAAAGCGATCAGAAGCCAGATTCGTTGCCGCCCATTGCAGTTCGTCGGCCGTACTGTGCGGATACAATTCCAATACGGCAGCGTAATTCTCTGGGTAGGCCTCCTTAACTTTCTGCACAAAACCCTCTTTGGTTATAGGGCCTTGTGTAAAGGCCATACCAGGAATTTCGGCAGAGTTCCAACCGACCAGGAGGGGAACCTGCGCCTGTTCCTCCGAGGCAAATATTTCCGGTATTGGCTTGGGAAGCAAATATCCATCAATGACCATAGGGAATCCAAATTTTTGTGATTCATTATAAATCTCGTAAATCTCTCGTGTACTCAATTTTCTTAATTCGTCAATATTCGCTATACCGGCATCTTTAAGGAACTGAGCACCCTGTTTTTCTGCTTCGGCTAGAGGTATTGGTGCCATGGTGGGAGGAATGGCTGCCCCGCTCTCACCGATAGCTCCAGCGATCAGGTCTTTTGAAAGTGGGGATGCCATCTGTACACTGACCCCGATGGAGCCAGCTGACTCTCCAGCGATAGTAACCTGATTCGGGTCGCCTCCGAAGGCTGTAATATTCTGTTGCACCCATTGAAGGGCCATATTTTGATCTAACTGACCATAATTCCCGGAAGCCTTGTATGGAGCTTCAGCAGTCAACTCTGGGTGAGCCAAATTTCCAAAAATGTTCAGACGGTAGTTGGTAGTCACCACCACAATGCCCTTTTTTGCCATGCTTTCACCATCATAGCGATATTCAGAGGCATCCCCGGCTACATTTCCACCTCCGTAAAAGTATACCAGTACCGGAAGGTTTTTGTCGCTGCGTTTGGCCGGGGTCCAAACATTCAGGTAAAGACAATCCTCGCTTAGACCGTTGGAACGCGATTTCATGTCACCAAATACCATGGCCTGTACGGGCCTTGGCCCAAACTCCTTTGTTTCCTTGACACCCTCCCAAGGCTCCAAGGGCTGGGGAGCCTTCCACCGTAGTTCCCCTACAGGTGGTTTGGCAAACGGGACTCCAAAATACTTCTGAATTCCTGTATGTGTGTCGTAAAGGCCTTCAATTGCTCCATTTTCCAGTAAGACCTGAACGGGAAAAGCGTTATCTTGCTGTGCGTGAAGATTTAACATCGCACAAAACAACGTAACTACACCAAGTTGTAATTTTTTCATTGTGTTTTGTTTTTCTATTGTTACATTATGTTACAATAATACTTTGTTTTTATGTAACATTGTACTTTAATTTAGAAAAAATATTTTGAGCTCAAAAAAACACCCTTTTAACAAAGAGGAATACATTCCGCACCTTGCCTTTGATTCCGTCATTTTTGGATTCAATGGCAGAAAGTTGAAAATATTGGTTTTGGAATATCGAAATACCGGTCTTTTTGCTCTTCCCGGCGGTTTCATCAAACACAATGAAAGTTTGGACCAAGCTGTTAAGCAAGGGGTCCGACAACGAACCGGTATCGAGGATATTTATTTGGAGCAATTCCAGACCTTTGGGGATTTGGAAAGGTTTGATCCAGAACCTATGAAACGGATTTTAAAAATGAACGGTATCGATATAGCGTCCAATGACTGGTTACTGAATCGATTCATCACTGTGGCCTACTATGCCCTGATCAATTTTGAAAAAGTGGTGCCCAAGCCTGATTCTTTGTCCGACGGTATTGATTGGTATTCCCTGGATGAGCTGCCCCCCTTGATGATGGATCACCGAAAAATCATCGAAAAAGCACTTGAAACGCTTCGCGATAATCTGGATAAGAAATTATTGGGGATGAACTTGCTTCCCGAAAAATTCACCATGAAGGAACTGCAACAGGTCTATGAAGCCATTATCGGAACACCCTTGAACCGCAGTGGGTTCCAACGAAAAATGTTAAGTGCAAACACCTTGGTACGCCATGAAAAAAGGTTTTCTGGCAACTCCCATAAGGCACCGTACCTGTACAGTTTTAAAAAGCCCAAAGAAGTGCCGAAAACAATCAAATAAGCGTTTTATGAGGTTGTTGGTGCCAATAAGGATGAAATTACCTGTGATGTTCATCCTTTCAAAAAAAGGAGGAACACGAAATCGACTTAAAAATTTGCGGGGAACGTCTTCAGTTTCAACATTTGACATCAGGAAGGGTATTGGAATATTTTATTTTTAACAGTATGAAAGGAGCCCATTCCCAAAATATCATATGTTGCCTACTTTGGTAAAAGAGTACTGTTTCTTGTTAATCCTTAACAATAAGTGCTGAACCAACTACATTATATTGTGGACATCCTTGCTTTTAGGTACTTGACAGCGATTGTATTTACATAGATCTTTAGTGTTTGATATATCATCTGCCCTCATTTCTTGTCTTGAAACGGGTCATATTCCTTTTATGGAAAACAAAGAAAATCTGGAAAAGGCAATGGGGCCGGTTCTTAATAAAGTTTCAGTCGGGGTCTCTGTAAACATAATGTATGAGCGCGGGCAACACCGATTTTGACGTACCACAGTTCAAGAAATAGCAATTCACAAATTTTAATGAACCATACCCCTGCGCACTAACTTTTTTGGTATTGAGCGGGGCAAAACCTTATGTAAAAAAATGACAGAACCATACTAATTTCTTAACCTATGTTAAGTTCTGAAAAGCTGTTTCCCTGTTTCTTTGTCGTTGTTAAACAAAAATCAAAAACATGTGCTTTTCAGCCATCAAGGCCGTACATAATGTGTAAAACAAAAAAAAAATAATATAATGAAACGCAGGCTATGTATATTATCGATCCTTTTAGTAATCGGATATTCTTGCAATAGGAAAAACAATGATCCCAAGGAGGTTGGGATGACCCTTAGAATGGAACTATTCGCCTCGAATATGGAAAAATCGGTCAACTTCTATACCGAAGTTTTGGGTTTTACCATGGAGGGTAAAAAAATCAACAAGTCCTACCAACCTGTTAAGAAGGGAAATGTAGTCATCGGAATCGGTCCGATTAGCAAACTTTCCAAAGATCACCACTTTGATCCCAACCTTAACGTTATAAATAAAGGTTATGGGGTAGAAATCGTTCTGGAAGTTGATGATATCAAAGAGATCTATGAACAGGTAAAATCAAGTGGATATCCAATACACGGGCCTTTGACCATGCAAAACTGGGGACTTGAAGATTTCCGATTGGTAGATCCAGACGGGTACTATTTGAGAATAACTTCAAAACAATAACGAAATAGCTTTTAGAAGTAAAAGTTACAGGACATACCCATATTTTTTTGATTTGGTAAAAAGTTGTTAAATGATTTCATAGTTTAGTCTTGGCATTGATGTCATTTACCTAAACCGTCAAATTGAAAAGTGAAATTGTACAGCTGCTCGAAGGTGCTTTGACCCTTAACGAAGAGGAAGCCAAAGCGGTTACAGAATGTATTCCTATCAAAACTTTCGCTAAAGGATATGTTTTACTTCGGGAAGGACAAGTCTCCAACGAGTCCTACTTTAACATAGAAGGGTTGGTAAGAAAGTATTACTTGGTCGATGGCGAGGAAAAAACTACTGAATTTTATATAGAAAAAGATGCCATTTCCTCTTTGCGGAGCTTTAATCTAAAAGTCCCTTCCAATCATTTTTTGGAATGTGTAGAAGATTGTAGGCTGGCCATTTTATCCCGAGACAAAGAACAGGAACTTTTTGAGCGCGTACCCAGTTTTGAGTCTATTTGCAGAGTTTCCGTGGAAGAAGAGCTTGGGGCCTATCAAGATAAATTGGCCCAGTTCATGATTTCCAGTCCAGAAAAAAGATACCTGGACCTTATGGAAAATAGACCGGAATTGTTGCAACGCGTTCCACAATATCATTTGGCTAGTTATTTGGGCGTAAAACCGGAATCATTGAGTCGTATTAGAAAACGAATCGCTCAACGGTAAGCCTTAATCAGTTCTTTATTGAGCGTTTTTAAATCCCTTGATCAACAAAAAGATGGTAAAGGACAGCTCTCCCACTACGCCCAATACCACCACCAATATTTCAAAAATTTGTGCATAATCCAAATAAGTGGACATAAAGAGCTTGGCGGAACTATCCACCAGATACCCGATGGCAGCAAGGAGCAATAAATAGCCAATGCCTTTGGGAATCATATCCGATTTAATGGACAAGTAGCCCAAAAAAGCCAAATGCACTCCAAAAAGCAGCAATCCCCAAGTCCATATTTCATCAAACTGTTGCAATAAATACATGACCGATTGCTGTAAACTTGCCATATCCAACCCCGCAGTATCAGCAGTGATTTGGTAAATCTCGATCAAGCACATCAAAGCCATTGCAAAGCAAATGGCATGGAGCAGTCGAAAACCTGAGGCCACCATCGTTACTTTTCGGTTAACTTTTTTAGTCACCAAAAAAAGGGAAAACACCAGGATCACATCAAAAACAAGCATAGCCAAAAAACCTACAATGCCCCAACCCAACCCAGAATGGTCCTTCAGAAAATTGGAAACGGTCACCCCGGCATTGGAGGGCACCACCATGGTTTCCAAGATGGCAAAATTGGCATAAAACCCTGAAATAAAAATCAAAAGGTAGCTAATGCCCGATACCAAAAGTGCTTGCTTA
This sequence comes from Allomuricauda sp. NFXS6, assembly GCF_040148835.1. Classification (NCBI taxonomy): domain Bacteria; kingdom Pseudomonadati; phylum Bacteroidota; class Flavobacteriia; order Flavobacteriales; family Flavobacteriaceae; genus Allomuricauda; species Allomuricauda sp. NFXS6. The sequence goes on from NZ_JAGEMG010000006.1 coordinate 225,610, forward strand.
ATATTCATGACTTCTTCTTAATGATTTTGGGGCAAAATTAGAGGCAGGCGGCAATAACTTCATTGACTTTGGTCAATAAGCGCTTCAAAATCAAAACAAATCTGAATGAAATATAAATTTGCTTGTTCCAAAAAAGCCTTCATTAATGAACTTTTATTAATTTTCTATATCAATTTCTAGATTTTGGATGCAAAGGATAAACTCTTATCTCATTTAAAGGAAACTATTAAACTAACCCACGAGGAGGAATCCATCGTGTGTGATAGCTATTCGGAAATTCATCTCAAAAAGAAAGAAGTTTTACTTTTTGCAGGGGAAGTTTCCAACCACATGCGGTTTATTGCCAAAGGATGTTTACGCGCTTATCATATGGATGAAGAGGCCAAAGAACATATCGTACAATTTGGTATTGAAGGTTGGTGGGTAAACGATCTATACAGTTTTCTGACCCGTACCCCGGCCAAACAATTTGTTCAGGCTTTAGAACCAACAATAGTGCTTCAAATTCACCGAGACACCCTTAATGAACTTTACGAAAAAGTTCCAGCTATTGAACGGTTCTACAGATTAAAGTTTGAAAAAGCCTATGTTGCCCTGCAAGACCGCACCATTAATTCCATGAGCAAATCGGCCGAAGAGCGTTATTTGGAATTCCGGTCAAAATATAGAAGCATTGAACAACGTGTCCCTCAATATATGATTGCTTCCTATTTGGGCATTACTCCTGAATTTTTAAGTGCCCTCCGAAAAAAGATAAAATAAATCCATTTCTTAATACACCTTAAGATTACTGTAATCTTCCAGCAATAGGTTTGCACTGACAAACAAATCAATGCAGGATAGATCATGAACAAGCAAATTATTGAACATTTATTCGAGTTCTGGGAACAGATTGGAAAACATGGAAATTTCCTGACCAAGGAGAATGGTTTTTCCTTTACAAAACCTACGAACGGCTCCTGGCCCAATAAGGTTTTTGACCTAACTATGGAAAAGTTGGATATCCATGCCCTATGTGAAAAAATTATATCGGAAAAGCTGCCCAACTCCATTGCCGTTCCTGAAAACGAAGCCATAAAAGACCTTCTCCTGTCTAAAGGGCTAAGGGCCACATCAAAAATAAAAGCAATGGCCCTGGATACTTCTGAATTCAATTTTGACCCTATTGATGCATCTGAGTTTATAGGGGTAAGTTCACGACTTGAAGCGGAACTGTTTGCCCAAGTAGCCACGGAATCCTTTGGTTATCCGGTTAGCCCTTCAACCATACGTGCATTGATCAACAAACCATCCTTTGCGCTCTTCTTGGGCAAACATGAAAATGCTTTTCCAAGTTGTGGCATGGTGTATTTGGACAAAAATGGGGTTTCCGGAATTCATATGATCGGTACAAACGCAGGTTATAGGGGCTTGGGACTCGGAAAAAAGATGACCCAATTTTTGATTGATCAAGCAATTAGAAACCAAAGTAGAAAAGTCTATCTGGTCGCTTCACAGGCTGGAGAGCGCATTTATACCAAAATGGGATTTACAACACATGGGGTTTTGGAGAGTTATTCCTTGCCCTTGAATTTATAAAATATACTTCCATCACTATAAGGGTGTCCGTTCTTTCAAAAAAATGGGAGACAGACACCTTTTTCGATTTGAAGCATCTCATCCAGTCCTTTCTTAAGCCACCTTAAGTATTCTGGTTTTGATTGATTATAGGTTTGCCACGGTAAAATCTATAACAATGAATAGGAACACATCTTTATTCACGCTATTTTATTTGTCCGTTTCAACCTTGGTTATTGGTCAAGAATTAAGTTTCGCCCCGGATGTGGTATTTGGCAACCGATCGTTGACCTACAAACATCTGATCAAATATTCAATCAATCCAAAACTTTCGGTGGACAATTTGACCCTTTTTGATACCGAATACGGAAACGATCTAAACAACCTTTATTTCATAAGAAATACTATTTCCTATGCCCTTACAAAAAACATAAGAGCCAACACGGCCATAGGAATCAAAAACCCTGGTGCTTTTGGAACCATGTCGTTATCCTTTACTACCCAATCGCACCAATTTAGCTTTACCTATTCGGCCGGTAGTACGTATCAAGATGGATTTTCATTTGAACAATCTATTGTAGCCAGTTATTTACCCTCTTTTGGAAACAATAATCAGGGTTACATAAATCTTCTTGCCACAGGTACCATTAATGCCAGTGGGTATGCAAGAGGACTCCAACAACTTAAAATTGGTATACGCAAAAAACAATTCACGACCGGGCTTGCCATAAATCTGGATCAGTTCAACAACGCTCGAAAAACATTGACGAACACGGGCGTTTTTTTAAAATATAATTTTTAACATCAAATAGTCACAACATGAAACGAAACAAAACCATTGCTATTTTTTTATTTAGAATCGCCATTCCTTTTACCATGCTCATTTATGGAATAGATAAAATCAAGAACGGTACAGGATTTATAGGCAGCCTATTGGAAACCTATGGTTTACCCTTGTTTCTGGCCAATGGCGTATTTGTAGGTGAAATAATCGCTCCCTTAATGCTCCTCATAGGTTTCAGGACCCGTTTGGCAGGGCTTATTTTGTCATTTAATTGTTTATTGGCCGTACTTATGGCGCAAACCCAAAACCTATTTACCTTGAACCAATTTGGAGGGTGGTCCATTGACCTTCTGTTTATTTATATTGTAGCCGGTATTGCCTTTTTCTATAGTGGAGCAGGCAAGCATGCCATCTCAACCAACAACTCTTGGGATTAATGAAAGGAATAAAATAGGTCCAACATGTATGCAGTAATATATCAGTTTGATGTTATCCAAGGTCAGGAAAATGACTTTGAGGTGTTATGGAAACTTGTAACAGAAGCATTTATACAACATGCTGGAGGTCTAGGCTCCCGTCTCCATAAAAACGAGACGGGCAGCTATATTGCCTATGCGCAATGGCCAGATAAAAAAGCTTGGGTAACTGCAAGGCAAAAATTACCAAAAACTGCTATAGAAAATCTACAACGAATGAACGGGTATTGTGATGAAATTACAGTATTGTTCAATATGGACGTTAAAAACGATTTATTGAAGTAAGGTCGTACTCGCATTGCAAACATGTGCCCATATTCATTTCCTATTTGTTTTTGGTCTTAAAGTTGACTTCGAATGATTCTTCTATGAAATGTTTAAGTAGGGTTTAAAAAGATTCATTAGGGCTATTACATATGTTTAAGCAGTGTGCGGTAGATATCCCTTACCGATATCATATCGTTTTTTACTTCCGAAGTATTGACAAACACAATAATGCCATGACTTCCTTCCCTAAGAAAATATGCATGGGAAATAATGCCCGGATCATTTCCGCTATGCCCGATTTTTTCATCATCAATAGTCCAAAAAACATTCTTTTTGAATTCTTTTGAGGCCGGCTGAGATAGCATTTCCTTATAGCTGGATGCCTTTAAAATATTACTCTCCCCATTGTGGCCCTTCATCACCGCCATCAAATATTGACTGAAGTCCTCTATATTGGTCATGAATCCGCCATCGCCATAGGTAATGAACTCATATTGGGGAATGGGATTACCATACCAGTATAGCTTGGAAGCATTTTCCAACGGATGATCTTTGGATGCCCAACCGGAATTATCCATTTGGAGCGGGTCCAGAATATGCTCCTGTAAAAAATCGGTGTATTCCATACCACTCGCCTGTGCAATAATATAAGCCGCAATATTTGCTCCCATATTACTATAATCATATGTAGACCCCGGAACCGTGTTTGAAAAGCTATTTGACGTATACCATTTTCCGTCCGTACAATATTGGTTTTTAATAAATTGGGATGCCGGCATCATTTGATTATTATTAAAAATATCAACTTCTTGTTTCACCCCCTGTTTAGATTCTTGGGGTAGGTTTTCATAAAACGGAGGTATACTATCGTTGAAAATATAAATCTTGTTGTAGTGCTCTGTGTCCAGGATACTTGAAGTATGGTTGGCCAGTTGACGAATGGTTATTGGCTCATTTGGATAAAATGGGTTCTGTACGGTAAAGGGCAGATGATCATTGATGGGGTCATCTAAATCCAGTAAACCCATTTCCTGCGCTTTCATCAAGGCCACTCCGAGCAAGGTCTTGGAAATGGAGGCAATAGGTTGGACCGTTTTTGTTGTATAGGGTTGCTGTTGCTCTTTGTTCGAATAGCCAAAGCCTTTGGAGTAAACAATACTATCTTTATTGACAATAGCTACGGCGAAGCCCACAAGATTGCTGCTTTCCTGTATCCTTTTCAATTCCTTGGTTATCGAATCAGTCTGCTGTTGTGATTGAAGGGAGCAAACTCCCATTACAATACATAAAAACGATAAAAGAGCTCTCATACGGTACATTCTTTCAATTGATTTTTCAGTTTGTTTTTTAACTATTTCATTTAGGAACTACCAATACTCATAAATCCTAAAGATTTTTCCATCCTTAAATTCAAAGAGGGCCATTTGAGGATCGCCTTCCACAATTTTACCCTCTTCCCTTTTGATAAAACGTTTACTGACGGCTATGGCATTCAGCCCAACAATTTTGTTTTCCCCTTTAATGTCCACCACACTTCCATCATAACCTCCATTTTTCTGGTTGCGCATGTAACCGTTATATAGGTCTTCCCTGGTATACACCCCTCCATATTTGGGGTGCACATAGGTAAAATCGTCCGTGAAGAGTTCAAAGATGTTGTCAATGTCTTCAGGAGTCGAGTTTTGTTGGAAAACCTTAAGGTTTAACTTATAGTATTGTTCCAATAGATGGTTTAGGGAATCTTTATGAGCTTTGAATCCAATATTGACCTTGCTCGATAGCTTTTCCACTTTTTCCATGACAGAAGCAGCTTTTTCAAAATCATTATTGGCCTTATATGCAGTGGCAAGTTCGTTTAGGGCATCTATGGAGTTTGGGCGATATGATACCCAACGCTTCATAACCTCGATAGCCTCCAAGGTTCTTCCCTCCTTGAGTAAAATGGCACCAATGCGACTTAAACTGTTCGTGCTGTTCCAGCGCTCTGTTTTTGGTAATAGTTCAAACCCATATTCCTCCGAAAGTTTTTGAAAATGATCATCGATATTCTTCAAGGCATTACCCGGCTCATTTATGATATCCCTATATTTTGCAAACCACTTTTCCTTTGGAAAGATGAGTCCAAGTGCCTCCTCCAATGCTGGTAAGGCCACATCATAGTGCCCTTCGTTTGGAAATATTTTTGAGATAAAATGAAAATCTTCAGAGCGATACGGGGAGAGTCGTTTTTCCAATTCTTCCAAATTGGCCTTGATCATTGGAGAATTGCCATTACCATCAGAATCCGCGGAGGTCACATATAGATAAGCTGTTCTGTTCGTCCCATTTTCAAAATCATTTATCACATAATCGATTAAACTTTCTCCTTCCTCATATCCCATTCCAAGGATATCCCCTGCAGCAATGGCAATATGGGCATCAAATAAATTTGGCTCCTTGGCAAAGGCATGCAAAGCATACACCGCTGTCCCCGAAAGGCCCATGATCATATTAAAATCGTTTGCCCTAAAATTTTTCTTCAAATAAGGAAAGAGTTCTTGTTTTAGATGTGCAGTGAATGGGTCTGGATTTTTTCCAAACGGTAATTGTTTCCAGTCCTTGGGCCAGAAATCACTGCCATTGGTATAAAGTTTGGGTATTGTAGATCCATCCACCAAGCTTACTACAATTGTCTCGGGCATTCGTTCTACAGAACTTAAGTGCTTGACAACCCCTGAGGTCATCAAAAAAAACTCATCCTCCAAAAGGAGCAATACCGGGTAAGTATGTTCTTCTGAGGACTCATGGAAACTTTCCGGCAGGAAAATATTAATCGTCCTATCCTCTTCCAAAATCTCTGAATGAAACACCTCTTGTTGGGCAAAAACCAATGATTTTGAAAATGTAAAACTGTTTTGCTGGGCTTCTGCCGAGAACAAACTGCCAAACAAGGTCGCAATAATCACTGTACATTTTAGTTTCATATGTTTTCCTGTTACTTTTTTATTGATTTACCTCTCCACGGCTTTTTTGTGACAATGCAGGGGCATAGCACTTGTTAAATGTCTCTTCGGCCTTTATTTAATTTATCCTTCACCTATATTCTTTGACTATCTATTGACGTTTTGATTGTGCGCTCCGTTTTTTATTCAATAGCCTTTCCGAATCCGGATATTTTTTTAACAAAATATCGTACAATTCAACGGCTTCCTGAAACCGATTGTTCTTTTCATAAAATACAACAAATTGGGATACGGCATAATCCCTATTTTCTATTAGCTCTTGTATAAAAGCGTTTTTGTCCAAGGCATTCAACAAAGTTTCAAACTGATCAAAATCATCGGCCCGCATGGCGCTGCGAACAATGGTAAAACGCGACCATAACGAGAGTTCAGGTTCAAATCCATAGCGCTTTGCCCTTTCTTGAGCATGATTCAGGGCATACTCCATACCTCCTGCATTGATGAACTTTTGCAGGTTGTTCGTTTCAAACTCCTGATAATATTTGAAGTAGTCGCGGAGGCCATGATACAAAGTTGGATATCCCGTGGAGCGATGTTCTTCCAGTCCAAATTCAAAATACTTCCATTCAAGCCCCTCAATAGGGTTTGATGCCAGTTTCTCGTTCAATTTTTCAGTACTGTTCCGCACATCATATTCATCCGGGCTTACCGCAAAATACAGTTGGGTGTCCATGCGGGCAGAAGTATCCAATTCATCAATGGCATCAAAAATGGGATAAGGGCTGGCTATCAAATAAGCATTAAAAAGGGTTGGTTGGTCCTTCATCATGTGAAAAGCAAAGCTTCCTCCATATTCCCAACCGAATAGCAGATTTTCACCATTGGTCCTAAAGTTTTGGTTTACATAAGCACTCAATTCATCTTGTAAGAAGCCTTTAAAGTTTTCCTTTCCTTCTCCGAAATGTTGAAATCTACCAGGATACGAATTCTTGATTCCCACAATGATAAACTCTGGCGCCAGTTGAAATTGCTGGAACGATCGACTTAGGCTGACCACGTGTAAAAAGAAGCGTTGAGCATCGAGCACATAAACCACAGGGTATGTTTTATCTGAATCTTGATAGCTTGGGGGCAGATATATCTGAACTCCCCGCTCTTCCCCCAAAACTTCAGAAACCAAGAGGTGATTGAACCCCACCACATTCGGAATACCCTCCGATTGAGCTTGTACACCAAAAAACATCAAAACTATCGCAATGGTCGCCGTTATTGCTTTCATTTTCATAGTAGACGGTTATGCCATGATTTTGTTACAATAGGTCGCTTGCTCAAAATCCCTGATATTTATTGAAATAATTGGAACTTCTGGAAACATTGCCTTGAGTTCCGAAACAATTTGTTTTGATAAATTAGCCTTTTGTTCGGTAGTTCTTCCTTCCATGATGCTTCCAAAAATGTGAATAAAGTCAACCTTTCCATTCCCGACCATATAGTGTTCAAATGGATTGATCCGCACCTTGATATCCTGTGGGTCGAACAAACCTGTGGATTCGGCGGTATCGTAGACCAATTGCATTATAGATTCCGGTGATTGCGATTTAATGACCGTGTTGGAACAGTCCAATACAAAATGTGGCATGTGTCATTCTTATTTAGTTATTTATGATTTACTAATTCCACTTCCTTGAGAAGCTCATCCAATTGATTCCTATCCAACCACACCCCTTTCAATAACACACCTTCAATGGCCTTGGTATTTTCTATATTTTCCAACGGATTCTTGTTCAACAACACCAAATTGGCATTTTTACCTTCGGTAATGATCCCTTCCATGGCAATCGAGCCCAAGTATCGGGCAGGTGTCAATGTGCTGGCTTTCAAAATTTCATAAGGAGATAAACCTGCCTCTTGGAGAAATTGAAATTCTTCGTGCAAGGAAAATCCCGGAACTACAAACCCAAAAGTATCGCTTCCTGTCATTATAGGTACATCGGCATCTGCCAACATTTTGGTAAACTTTTTCATCCATTCAAAGTAGCTTTCCAGCAAAGGCAAAGCATCCATTCCGTTGATTACCTTTCCCTTTAAATTTTGGCGATACGGATTCTCGTCGGATGACCAATACCTATAATCTCCTTTCAACATATATGTTGCTGCTTCTTTTTCTTTAAGCTCCTCAAAGAAATTATCGTCCAAACACTTTACGATCATATCAAAGACCACCAAAGTCGGTGCAATGGTAATTCCGCTGTTTTTAATTTGTTGCACGGCCTTTTTCAGGAACAGACTATCCTTTCTCTGCTCATCACTGAACAAATACACAAACTCCTCTACGTGTTCAATGGATTTCATTCGGAGTGAAAACTCTAAGTCTAGCTCCCGCTGGGCATGACCCATTACTGGGATTTTGTATTGAGCCGCCTTTTCCAAAACTTCTAGATAGATATCCTTGGGCAGATTATCAGCAATCTTTATAAAGTCATAACCCTTTTTGTGGTGCTGTTGTATGACCCTTTCCAGATCTGCACTGGTTTTTAGGTCCCCCGATTGAAGGTAGGGACCAGCCGTGTAGTAATTGGGTCCCACTAATTGTCCGTTGTTTATGCTATCCCGTATTGCAATATGGTCCTGCCAATCGTACTCCGCCATGTTTCGTACTGTGGTAACTCCATTGACCAGTAACAATTTGAAGTCACGGGCTATTCCTCCTTCTTTGTTACGCCAGTGATAATGCATTTCACTTAATCCCGGAATCAGATATTTTCCCGTACCGTCAATTATTTTGGCCGATTCGCGAACCAATGTATCGCTTAAAGGGCCAACTTTCAGGATTTTCCCATTAGCAATTACTACGGTTTGATTTTCCCATACCACTTCTTGATGCATTGGGATAACATTTACATTTTGAATGATGACGGTATCGTTTTGACCATACCCAATGGTATAGCAAAGAATGCATAGCAAACATTTGATGATTGTTGTTCTCATAATATTAATTGATTGATGAATTGATTTTTTTGAACCACAGGTTTTTTACCCTTCCCGTGGATATATAGAGACCGATGATTTCTCCTTTTTGATTACGTGACATTTTATTGGTTTCCAAAGGCCAAGAACTTTTGAACACATCAAGGCCAACCACTTCCATTTTAAGTTCACCATGTCTGGCATGGGAACATTTTAGAGTATCACCCTCTAGGTAAAATGTATAATGAGTGTCTATTTCAGGGCTATAAAATGTGCCCGTGTAATCCGTTAAATCCGATAATGGACTGGATTGATTTTTTTTCTTCTCCCCTACTTTGGAATTAGAAAATGGATTGTTCTTTTTTCTGGTTTTCGAAAATAAGATTCCGGCAATATCATCCGCCTTTTCCCCAAATGGTGCGTTCGAAAAATTGGTCAATACAACAATGCTCAATTCCTCTTCGGGATAGATACTGAGGAAGGTTCGATAGCCCCCAACTACTCCTGCATGCTGAACACGCTTTTTTTCGAACTTTTCATCCACATATATTCCATAACCATAATCAACTGAAGTGCCATTGTTCAACTGTCCCATAGTTTGAAGCATTTCAAATGAACCCTTCCATCCTTTTTGAGGATTAAAAAAATTATTGGACCATTTCAACAGGTCCTTAACGGTAGAATACATATTCCCAGCGCCAGTATATGCCCAATACCCTTGGGCTGTTTCAAACACCCTATCGTGGCTATGGTAGTACGATGTAGCCCTATTGGGGACAATACGCTGATAATTGTCCTCCACATAGGTATTGTGCATCTGTAATGGCTCAAAAAGATTGTTTTGCATCCAAATTTTGAAATCCTCTCCTGTCACTTTTTCAATGATTTCGACCAAAACAACATATCCCGAGTTGGAATACATAAATTGTTCACCGGGCTTAAAATTCAAATCAGTTTGCTTTTGAAGTAGTCGTAAAACATCGGCATTGGCCCTGTAATCATCGCCCCGCCAACCGGCAAGGGCCATCAAATCGTGAAAATCCCTTAAACCACTCGTATGTTGCAGTACATGTTTTATGGTGATGGATTCATCAAAAATCGGAAACTCTGGGAAGTACTTTTGAACAGGGTCATCTATGGACAATAATCCTCGTTTCTCAAGAAGTACAATGCCCATTGCCGTAAATTGTTTGGATATGGACCCAATATTGAACAAAGTAGCCTCGGTATTGGGAACATTATATTCCAAGCTAGCGTTTCCAAAGGAATTCAAATAAATAACTTCATCTGATTGCATAACCCCCACCACTCCACCGGGATGGTTTTCCAAATCCCAATCCATGAACAATGCATCGATCTGATTCTTGAACCTATTGGATGGTTGACCAAAACTCACGATTGGACAAACCAACATCAACCAAATAATCAGGATTTGAATCCTTGGAAATCCAGTGACTTTATGTTTACTAGTTACATCCTTCATAATTAAACAAAGCTATTTTGTGGCAGCATCTTTTTCATTGACTTTGGTTAAGAAAGCAGTTATTGGCCATTAACCAGAAATCAAAACTAGCTCTACACTAAATCTTGTTTCTTAATCTACCTTAAGATTTCCCATAAAGCTTCCCGCTAGTTTTGTGACATCCAAAAAATGAAGTCATGAACCAGTATATCAACATTTTATTAGCTTTTATCGGTGGCGTTTTTTTGGCTATGCAAGGAGGATTGAATGCACAACTTGGTGTTCAGCTCAAAAATCCTTTGTTGGCATCGCTGACAGCTTTCTTTTTCAGTATGTTGTTTGCGTTGCTGGCCGTCGTCCTTAGTGTCAAAAACGTTCCAAAAACAGCACTCCTGCTAAGTATTCCAAAACATTTATGGTTTACAGGAGCATTTTTCAGTGTTATCGGAATAGGACTTTACTACTACACCATTCCCAAACTAGGGATATCCACCATGATCTCCTTGGGCCTTTTTGGACAACTGATTTTTTCGGCGGTAGCGGGACATTATGGATGGTTTGGATTGCCCCAAGAACCCATGGTCATAAAAAAGATATTTGGGTTGCTGGCGATGACCATCGGCATCCTATTAATAAATAAGAGCTAGTGTAAAACAACAGATAAGATCAATTAAAAACAAAAGACAATGAATTTATTACAAGATTTGAAATGGCGCTACGCCACTAAAAAATTTGATGCATCCAAAGAAATTCAAAAGGATGATTTGCAGAAACTAAAGGAGGCCGTACAGCTATCGGTATCGTCTTACGGGCTACAACTGTACAAAGTTTTGATTATTCAAAACAAGGAATTGAAGAGTCAACTAAGGGAAGCGGCATGGAACCAAGCCCAGTTGACCGATGCCTCCCATATTTTCGTGTTTTGCAACTATACGGAAAGAAAGAATGAACATATAGACGAATATATTGAAGCAACTTCCAAGATTCAGAATACCCCATTAGAAAAGCTAGCGGGTTATGGTGATTTAATCAAGGAAAGCCTGTCGGCTAAATCAGATGAAGATTGGCAAAACTGGTCGGAAAAGCAAACCTACTTGGCACTTTCCAATCTGTTGACCGCATGTGCAGCACTTAAAATAGATTCCTGTCCCATGGAAGGGTTTGAGCAAGAGAAGTTCAACACCATCTTGGGTCTTGATGAAAAAGGGCTGAATGCTGCAGTAATCGCTCCGGTCGGGTATCGATCAACAGAAGACCACACACAATTCAGAACGAAAGTTCGTAAACCAAAAGAAATCTTGTTCGAGGAAATTTAATATTCCGTTTACCCTTTATGGAACCTAGGGTAAAAACAAAATTGTAACCCATCATGGAGTTTGTTCGTCAAAACCTTCAAATCAAAAAAACAAATCAATTTATGAGACTGTTATTATTATTGACACTATTACTTATCACCGATTCCTGTGGAACAAGCAAAGGCGTAACCACGGAAAACATGAGCAAATTCAGGGAAGAAAACCCTACGTTTTCGACACAATTTGAAAACAACGTAAAGGACATTTACCTTGAAAAAGAGATGTACGGGGATTTCATATTTGCTGTAGTCGATGAAAATGGATTGGCATATTCTTTTGCGTTGAATCGAGAAATCCTACAAGGAAAAGAATCCTCTTTGAATAATGATGCACCTATTTATATTGCATCCAGCACAAAGTCGTTTACTGGGACGTTGCTCAAAATTTTGGAAGAGGACAACGTATTGGATTTGAACAAATCCCTTCATGAATATCTCCCTGAATTGGATTTTAAAGATAGTATTGATACCAAGAACATCACTATTAAAAATCTTTTAAACCATACCCACGGTACATTCAGTACCCCTATGACCTGGAAAACCGCATTTTTAGGGTACAGCGGAGGGAATAAGGAGTTGATCAATGATATGAACACTGATTTTCTATTTGACCCCTCCGGCAGGTATCGGTATTCTAACGTAGGACCTATTGTTGCTGGAATGGTTGCGGAAAAAGTGACGGGAAAGAACTGGAAAAAACTTATGGAGGAGCACATCTTCTCTCCTTTAAACATGAAAAATACCAGTGCCCATGTCAGTGATTTTGATTTTAAGGACATCCGTCCATCATTAACCGTTACTAAAGAAAGAGGCATTGTTGAGAAAGGTTTTTATAAATCAGATATCACCATGCATGCCTCTGGAGGAATTATTTCAACCATAAATGATATGTCAAAATGGTTAGCTGCAAACATTAATCAAGATAAAACGCTTTTAGATGATGATTCATGGGAGGAGCTCCATACCTCAACCGCAACACAGGACAAGAAATACTACACGTACCAACGATCTGGTTATAGCTTGGGATGGGACATTGCGAAATATAAAAACAATAAGATATTGACTCGCTTTGGAGGATTGGCAGGGATAAGTTTCCATATTTCATTCATGCCCGATAAAAATATAGGAGTGATTGCTTTTTCAAATGATAACAGAGCATACTTGCTACCGCACTTGATGGCAAATTATGCCTACAACATCATCAATGAGCAACCTGCGGACAGTATTTTAAAGATTGAAAAAACTTCATTCGATAAAAGTGTTAAAAGAGAAAATGACATCCAGTATCCTGATGATTCAGAAGTTTTAGCCGCCAACAATGGGAACGATAAGATCATTGGCACCTACAAAAACACTGAAAACTGGCCCATCATCAAAATTTACAAAGAAGGCGGCCACTACATTTTTAATTGGGGGGTATTAAAGGGTAAAATATTTAGAAGCGATAAGGGCGGTTACAGGAGCAACCTGGGAGTTTTGTCAAGAAATTTTCAAATAAAAAAAGATTCCCTATTAACCGGCTCATTGATTTACAAGAAATGAAATAGGTCTGGGAAAGTAACTCCACACAATCATATTTTTTTTAAAAATATTTAATAAAAAGATATTTTATTATTGTTTTACAATAATTTATTATATGTTTGCAGAAACATTTTAGTTATTTCAATAATGAAAAAAACAAAAATAATATCTAAGATATTATATGCCTTAACCAGAAGTCTTTCTTGGATTTACTTGGCAATTGGGCTTTACGGTACTTTCGCTTGGATCACCAAAACCAACATCCAAATCGCGGATACCACAACGATCATAAATTATCCTTTTACCGATATTTCTTTTCTAATATTGGATAACGATCAGTCGTATTTTCTGTTTGCCTTTTTGCTGCCTGTTTTATCCTATACGCTGTTTTTTTGGCTGCTTTCCAACGTATTTAAGGTGTTCTATCAGGATAAGCTTTTTACGAATCCCAATATTGGACATTTAAAGCGTTTTTATTTAGCCAATATCACTTTACCTATAGTGCTTGTTGCCTTTTCATCATTCTTCATTGCCATTGAAAAAGGAATATTCATCATTGTAGCGTTACACCTTGTTTTGGGGGTTTTTATTTTCATTATTTCAGAAATATTCCATCAAGGGCTGTCATTACAGAACGAACAAGATCTATACATCTAAGCTATGCCGATTATTATAAATATTGATGTGATGCTCGCCAAACGAAAGATCAAGAGCAAGGACCTAGCTGAAGAGATTGGCATAACCCCAGCTAATTTATCCATACTTAAAAATGGAAAAGCAAAAGGTGTGCGTTTTGAAACCCTCGAGGCCATTTGTAAGGCCTTGGACTGTAAACCAGGAGATATTATTGACTATGTAGCATAGTTCTTCCAACATATTTAAACCATGAATACATTAAAAATTGATGATGTATCCCTTGTATACAGCAATGGGTACAAGGCGCTTACTGCCGTAAATCTAGAAATACAAAACGGAATATTTGGACTCTTGGGGCCTAATGGTGCTGGTAAATCCTCTTTAATGAAAACCATTGTTGGACTGCAAAAACCAACGGAAGGAAACATTAGTTTCAATGGTATCGACGTAGTAAAAAATCCGCTTGAAATTCAAAAATATTTGGGTTTTTTGCCCCAATACTTTGGTGTTTACCCCAAAGTGTCCGCTTATGACCTTTTGGAACATTTGGCCAAGTTGAAAGGGGTACAGGACAAGAAACAACGTCATGATCAAATCATGGGTCTTTTGGAAAAAGTGAATTTGACCGATGTTCGGAACAAAGAGGTACATACGTTTTCCGGTGGGATGAAACAACGTTTTGGGGTGGCACAAGCATTGCTGGGAGCTCCTAAGATTATAATTGTGGATGAACCCACCGCCGGATTGGATCCTGAAGAACGAAACCGGTTCAATACATTGCTGAGTGATATCAGCGAGGACATCATTATCATTTTATCCACCCATTTGGTGGAAGATGTACGGAACCTTTGCTCACAAATGGCCATTATTAAAAAAGGACAGGTGATTTCAAAAGGATCGCCCAGCGCCTATGTCCATCAGCTATCTGGTAAATTATGGAGCAAAGCGGTTACTCAACAGGAGCTGGAGAAAGTGGAATCCGATCATCAGATCATAAACAAGCGATTGGTTGAACGGGTGATGAACGTCACCGTTTTTGCCGAAGACAGGCCTGCTGGTTTTACGCCCACAGCCCCAAGTTTGGAACATGCCTATTTTGCCCATTTAAACACTACTGCACTGTGAGAACAATTTTCTTAAACGATTTAGAGACCATTGTACTGCAAAAAGCAACATACATTGCCCTGCTTCTTTTTGTGGGTGTCGGATTCATCGCCGGTTTTAAATTCAATATCTCGGTGGGTGATGAGCTTGCAGCCAATGCATCATATTCAGTGGGGTTTATGATCGGGCTACTGAGCCTTACCATCATCCTAATCGCAACTATCTTAGCTTTTTCGTTACTTTTCAAAGAACAAGATGCCAATTATGGTCTGATCGTTTTCTCCACCCCTATCAAGAAGAAAGTATTCGCTCTCGCGCGTTTCTGTTCGTTTTACCTATTTACTCTTTTTGGTTTTTCCATCTTGGTTGTCGGTTATACTATCGGGCTTCATTTAGCTCCAGGTACCCAGATGAACCCAAGTTTTGACCTCTGGCATTTTCTTTATCCATTTTTGATATTCGGGGCTGTAAATGCATTGGTAGTGTGCAGCATCCTGTTTTTTGTTGCACAAAGATTTAAGAACAAATTATTGGTCGCTATTTCGGGTTTATTGCTTTATGTGCTGTATATGATTGCTCTTATGTTCTCCAATGCACCCTTTATGGCACAGGCATTACCACAATCTTTAAGCGTGCAGCGTATTTCCGCCCTAGTGGATTTGTTTGGGCTATCTGGATACTTTTTTGAAGCAAAGGACCTCAATGTCCTTCAAAGGAACAATCAAGTTGTACCACTTTCCAACCTACTGCTCATCAACAGGACGGCTTTTACACTTTTCTCCTTGGTCGTGGTATATTTTGGGATGCGTTCCTTTTCATTTCTACCTCGATTTAAAAGGAAAACAAAAAAGCAGGTGAGCGGCTTAAAACGAAGCTATCCGCTGCAGCCTTATTCCACGGTGGCGACAGTATTCAACAATACATCAAAATGGCGAGCAATACTATCGTTCATCAAGGTTGATTCAACTTATTTGCTCAAAAGCATTGCTTTTGTCGCCATATCCATATTGCTGCTGTTTTATATAGGTGTAGAAATGTTCGATGATATCAACAAAGGAATCCGTCTACCCCAACTTTATGCCAGCTCCGGTCTTTTGGCACAAACTATAAATAGCTCCTTTTACGCTTTGGGAGCTTTGGTTATGGTTTATTTTGTTAACGATATCTTTTGGCGAAGCAAGGCCAGCGGGTTTTCCATAATTGAGAAAACAACCTACTATGCGACTTCAAAAAGTATTGGACATATGGGAAGCATTGCACTCCTGTTATTTTCCCTCACGGCAATAATGCTGATTGAAGCCATTGTTTTTCAGTTGGTCTTCCAGTTCCCTGTTTTTGATTGGGAAGCTTATTTTGGGGTATTCGTTTTTAACACCTTGCCCTTGTTGCTCTTTGCGCTGTTCTTACTTTTTATAAATACCGTTAGCAAGAACAAATCCATAGCATTGGGTGTTTCAATAGTATGTTTTTTGCTTCTCGCCACCCCCATTGCCAAAAGCATAATAGCTAATTCGTTGTTTCGCTTTTTCTCTGGATATCGAGGAACTTACAGCGACTTTTTAGGCTATGGTGCTTACCTATATCCCTTTCTTTGGCGATTGGCTTTTGGCTTTTCATTGATAGGGGCTGTATTTATCCTCTACAACTTCATAAAGCTTCCTTCCAAAAGGTTGTTTAACGTTTTTGGTATAGCCATTTGTACATTCCTTGCAGTCATAAGTGGCTTCTGGTACTTAGAAAATCATATTCCCAAAAAGGGAAAAGAGGAATTGGTTACAGAGCAGGTGTCATATGAAAAAAAGTATAGAAAATATCAAAACATACATCAACCGACAATCAAAAAAGTAAATACCAAAATTGATCTATATCCGGGTGAACAATCCTATACTATTAAAGGGGAATATGTCCTAAAAAATATGCAAACCGAACCAATTGATTCTATTTTGATAAGTATCCCGGAAGATTTTGAAATCAAATCAATCGCATATCAATACAAAAATGAAACCATTAAGGTTGAAGAAGCAATTTCGGAGCTACTTCTAAAACAACCTATTCAACCACAAGATTCTGCAAAACTGATTTTTGAAATCTCTTATAAATGGCATGCCATAAATGGCCACCATCCTTTTAATGCCATTGTTGAGGATGGATCATTTATGCGAATCAGCCGATACTTTCCGCAATTTGGGTATGATGAAGGAAAGGAACTAACTGACATAGCACTAAGAGAAAAAAATGGTTTGGGCAAAGTCACTGAACTACAAAGGTTGGAGGCAACAAAAGAAAACACAGATGATTCCATAGATCTTACTATGCAAATTTCAACACCAGAAAATCAAATCGCGGTAGGTACCGGAGATTTGAAAAAACAGTGGCAGCATGATGGAAGAAGTTATTATGAATACACCGCCAATTCCATTCCCTTCCGTTTTGCACTTTCTTCCGCGACATATCATGTAAAACGTTTTGAACATAATAATATTGACATACGGGTCTATCATCATCCATTGCACAAGAACAATGTTGAACACCTTATAGAAAATACCAAACTTACCTTGGACTACTGCACCGAGAATTTTGGTCCCTACCCCTTTACGACTATCAATTATTCTGAGGTATCTTCCTTTACACAAGGCTTTGCGGGAACTGCCTATCCTGGAACCATTTTTCTGACGGAGAACATGACCTTCAATGCCAACCTCGATGCAGGAGACAATCAGGACGTAGTAAACGAACTTGCGGGACATGAAGTTGCCCATTTTTGGTGGGGTACCAATCAAATTGTGCCTCACTATAGGGAAGGTTATTCCATGCTGACGGAAAGTTTGGCCATGTACGTCGAAATGATGATCTATAAAAAGATGTACGGAAAGGAAAAAATGAGGGAACGTTTGGCCATCCATCAACAAATTTATGATGCAGAAAAAGGGTTACATGAAAAAAAATCCCTACTTAAAGTGGCTCCGGGCGACACCTATTTGGCCTACTCAAAAGGCGCTTTGGTGTTTGTTGAGTTGAGTGAGCTTATTGGGGAACACCAATTGAACAGGGCCCTAAAAGCTTTTCTACAAAAAAACAGGTATCCAAATGCAAGACCAATAACTTTAGACTTATTAGAGGAGATACTTACAGTAAGTGATAAGTCAAATCATTCAAAAATCAAATCATTGTTCAAGTAATAATAATCCAAGGGCGGTCAGAACCAAAATGCCATATCCCGCTATTGTTGGCGGTTAATATACATCACGTAAAAACAGGATATCCCATGGGACATCTTCGTGTGAATTTTGGACTTTCCTAGTATAAATGCAACAAATCGAAGTTGTTAATTATCAACTGTATTCCACTTTAGACAAAATCCATGATTATCGGTAGAAAAAAATAAACAGCTAAGGCCATTATTATAATCGATAACATATTCATCAAGAAACCAGTGCGAACCATATCCGGTATGCGTAAATATCCCGAGCCAAAAACCACCGCATTGGGTGGTGTGGCCACGGGCAACATAAAAGCGCACGAAGCTGCCGAGGTACATGCCACCATCAATAAATATGGATTAATGCCCAAGGTAAGTGCCAATGGTGCCAACACGGGAAGCATCATTGCGGTTGTGGCCAAATTGGATGTTACCTCAGTTAAAAAATTGACGCAGGTAATGACCAGCAACAACAATACAAAAAGGGGCAGTCCATCAAAAAATGTCATTTGCCCTCCGAGATAGGTTGCCAGACCAGTGTCTTGAAAACCTTTGGCTATGGCCATTCCTCCTCCAAACAAGAGGATAATCCCCCACGGGATCCGAACTGCTTCGTTCCATTTTATAAGTGGTTCACCAGACCTGTTCGCAGGAATAATAAAAAGAACAATGGCCGATGCAATCGCAATTATGGTGTCATCAATATTTGGAATGAACTTCTGCAGCAAAAAAGATCGGGTTATCCAGCAAAAAGCTGTCAACACAAAAACCAACAAAACCATTTTCTCTTCCTTTCCCAAAGGTCCCAACTCTGCCAAGAGTCTAATGATTTCTTTTTTACCACCAGGAAATCTAGCCTTGCGCAAAGGGTATGCAATCCTAGTAAGGTACAGCCAGGCCAACACCAAAAGCACCGAAGCGACGGGCAAACCGAATTTCATCCATTGCCAAAAGCTTATGTCCACACCATATGTTTTTTGTACAAATCCGGCAAAAACCAAATTCGGAGGTGTACCGATCAAAGTGGCTATACCTCCAATTGAAGCCGCATAGGCTATCGCCAACATCAATAATTTACTAAAAACCTTGTTCTCATCTTCCGGAGTATCTGGATTATCCTTTAATTGTTTTACAATGGATATGGCCATGGGAAGTACCATTACCGTAGTTGCCGTATTGGAAATCCACATGGAAAGAAAGGCTGTGGCGACCATAAAACCAAGGACTATGGTATACATATTTGTTCCAATGGTTTTAATGATTTGGAGCGCAATTCTTTTGTGAAGATTCCATTTTTCTATGGTTATGGCCAATATAAATCCTCCCAAATAAAGAAAAACATATTTATGTCCATAACTAGCTGTTGTATCTCCCAGAGCAACGGCATCCAAAAGAGGAAATAACAGTATTGGAAGCAGTGCTGTAACGGCGATGGGAAGTACTTCAAAAACCCACCAAATTCCAATCCAACTGGTTGCCGCCAATATATCTCGACCTTCTTCCGAAAGGCCTTCCCCTTTAAAAAAGAAATGAATCAAAATAAATAGTAAAGGCCCTAGTACAAAACCAAATCGCTTATAAGACATATTGTTGCTGTTTAGTTATAGACAAAAAAGGGACAGTGAGCAAATGCCGCACCGTCCCTAATGGTAAGTAACCTAGATTTAGTCGTTATTTTCTTTATCCATCCAGTAGAGCAAATAAGGAATATTGTATGCATGAGTCCATCCAAACACACGTAGTCCTTGGTTGGTTTGCCAATTGGTAAAACGTTTCTTGCTCATCGGTAAGTTGGATATACTCAATAGATCTTCACTATAAGTTTCTGCATTTTCATATGCTTCCGGTGATTTTGGCAGTTCACCTATTTTTAGCATTTCCGCTCTAGCCAATGCTTCATTTAAATACACTTTTTCCCCACTTATTTCATATCCCAACAACAAAGGATAAATGGTGGCCAAATAAGATTCCATTTCATGGTTTAATGGAGGAACCTCCCTAACCCATCTAGCATGCTTCAACAATGCTTTTCTTACTTCCTCATCGCCTGTTATTTGCTGATATTTGTAAAGCCCTTGTGCCACATAGGTTTGACTGTATCCATATCTATCCAACAATAAATTACCACCTTGGCGTTCTTGGAACTCCAACATTAAACTAACCCTTTCATCCAATTCGTCTTTGTACTTCTGAAGCTTCGTGGCATCGTAGAGCTCAACCAAGTTCAATACAGAAAGATATAGCCTCCTGCCTCTTAAATCATGGTCTCCCCAAATACGTTTAATATAGGTGTCACCGGTCATTTTGGCGACTTCCAATGCCCTATGGTCGGCAGACAGATAATAATCGGCTATCCATCCTTGGATCCAAACATGGGCACTTAAAAGTGCGTACCAGTGTTCATTGGCATGCCTTCTTCCAATACCTAGGTAAGGGGTTGATTCGGGTTCATCTTCATAGTTCCAAAAATCGATAGCATCATTGACCTCACCATAATAGGTTCGCTTTTTAGGCCAATGAATGTTGTCTACATCCATGGTATGCCTACTCATTGCTTGGGCCAATTTAAAGTACTTCGGGTCTCCCGTGCGCATAAAGTTGGTCCATAGCATAAAATCGACCGTGGGCTCGTTGTTGGTCCATTGCACCCATCTGCCATCGAAAAAGTAACTTTTGCCGTCGCCATAATCGAACATGCCATACCATGGCTCGTTCTTTTGATTGTAAGCCCACCATTGGTATCTGTATTGTAATGCATTTTCAAACTCAGGGTAGGTTTTGGAGACCGGTGCCATGTTCCCATAAACTTTTGAGTTGGTGTACCACTCTGGGGAGGCATGTGCGACCGGACTTTCGATAACGTATTCCATTTTTTCTCCTACGGATTCCGTAGCATCATTATCATGGAAATAATAGACAAACTCCGTGGTCTTTGTGATACCTTGTGCAAAATTGTCAAGCATACCTCCATCCGGTTCGGTATTGTGCCTGGCAAAGTTCATTGGGCCATTTTCTTTCGGCCATATACTTCCTAAAAGCGTATTTTTGGCGGGGTCTACCTCTATTCCTTTTGGGTATTCTTTCATAAAATTCTTTATACCAAGACCCACGCCTCTTTTTCCATCGGTCACGTTGACCCAACCTTTGGCTCTTTGCGTCTGGGCCACATTGGCTTCACCTTTAGATACAGTTGCCCTAAAATCCATATCCTTTTCGGACTCGGTGTTTTCACCTTTCTTATCGAAGTTGTTAAGGTAAAGGCTTCTTAAACTTGTGGTTTTGCGTCTATCCGGTCCCTTTTGCAATAATTGAATCGGTGTTTCACCATTTGCGGCAACTTCCTCCATTACCGTATTTGCCTGATCGTTTTTCCAAGAGCCTTCATAAAGGGGCATTGAAACGTTCACATTATCATCCAAATGATATTTTAATTGAAGGCCAATACCTGCAATTTGATCATTGGGTTGTGTCCACCCCATATCGTCCTCTGTGTTCTCCGTAATGATTTTCTTGTTCTGGGTTGCAATATTGGCATGTTGGCCTTCTTGTCGTTTATGTTTGTCCGGTATGCCTGTATATGTCATGGTATGCAATACTTTTATATAGCTCTTACCTGCATAGGCATGCAACCAAATGGTAAATGGCGATAAATTATTGTCTTCCCTGCTATAGGTATACGTTCCCTCTATGCGAAATATGGAATGCATAGGGCCAGATCCCTTTTCCCTAAAAACCTCGTTGATTACAGCTTTGGAGGCATCAATGCCGGAATCGTCCAAAAGATCAAAGAAAGAACCTCTATTTTTTTCCGGTGAGGAGCCAATGAGTTCTTCCTCCGTAAATTCTCCATCCTTATTTGAGTCCAAGAAAACCTCGTCCAAAAAGCCATTTCCTTTTTTATGGATAGAAAAAGATAATGGTCCGGTATTAACATCAATTCCACCTTGGGGTCTCATATTATTCGTAGAAACGACCTTTTTTTCTGGTAGAATGGGCACAACACCATCACCATACTCCAGTACATAGTCCTTGGTATCTTCGGAAAAGAAGAATACCCAAACCCATTTGATGCTGTCATCCGTTGGTCCCCAATTGCTTACCTCCGTGGTTTGGCATGGGATTTCCCTACCATCGGATGTTAATAAACGTAGGTGGTCCACGGAATATAATTCTCCCTTTGCAAAGGGTATCCCTAAAGTAATGGGGGCACCCTTTTTATTGTCCTCTACGGTAATGCTCATCTGTTTCCCTGTCTCCGTGGGCCGTGAACAGGATTTGAGCAGACAACATGCTAGCAACACTGTTATTATTATTCTCATTTGTGTAGTAAGGTTATTCATTTTACAGACATAGTGCAGCTGCACCCAAAATGGGTGAATCCACCAAATCTGATGTTTCTATTTTAAAATTTTCCAATTGTTTTTGATAAGCAAACGAATCGATAGCCTCTTGCAACGAGGCTTTAAAAAATGGATAGGCATTGCTTATGGACCCACCAAGTATTATAGATTCTGGAGCAAATAAATAGAGAATGGCCTTTAAGGCTTCCCCCAAGTGCACCCCATAGTGTCTGAAGGCGGACAAGGCAGTTTCATTGTTATCCAATGCTTTTTGATAAAGGACTTTGGCAGACTCTCCATATTCCTCTTCAAAAAAGAAGCTTCCCGCATATTGTTCCAGAATTCCATTTTTGTAGGGAAGCATTCCAACTTCACCTGCGCCGGACAAAACCCCATTGTACAACTTATTGTCTATTATAATTCCCATGCCGAGTCCCGTACCTAAAGAAAGTGCCACACAATTGGTGTATTGCTTTGCTTTTCCAAAATGCTTTTCGCCAAGCGCAAAACAATTGGCATCATTGTTTAAATACACGGGCACATTGAATTGTTTTTGCACAAGCTCTTTTAATGGGACTTTTTTCCATGAGGGGATGTTTTGTACATCATACACAACACCGGAATCCGGGTCAACTACGGCAGGAACTCCTATCCCTATAGCTTCAACGGTGTCCATCATTACCTCGTCAATGGTCTTACATAGTTTCGAAAGGGAAGTTTCCTCGGAATCATCCGGATTTACTTTGGAAAGACTGCTTTGCACCACATCCTTTCCCAAAACCCTTCCCGTTTTGATCTTGGTACCTCCTATATCAACCCCTAAAACCGTTTTACTTGTTTTATCCACTAGTCCTTCTTTAAGCTTATGGTCTTGTTGTTCACCAAAGGTTTGGCCCAAAATCCTATGGATAGGATGAAAATCAAGGGTATAATCAAAAAGAACATCCCTGATTTCAATGACATCAATTCGCCCAAACCTCCCACTATAAATGGAATTACAGCACCTCCGGCAATACCGGTACAAAGTATACCTGACAATGACCCATGATGTTCTTTGACAGAGTTAAGGGCCAAAGAAAATATGATGGAGTACATCACCGAAATGAAGAATCCTACCGCTGGGAAACCTATCAACGCCATTTGTGCCGAGCCGGTAAGCGCCAGAACGAGGCTAACAATTGTTATGGATGTGGCGAAAATCAATAATCCTCGACTATCCATAAACTTTAAGAGCAATAATCCCAGCAGACACCCCACGGTCAACATGGCCCAAAAATAGGATACGGTATCCGCTCCCACGGTTTGTGGGTCAAGCCCATGATATTGGCTCAAAAACTGTGAAATCCAGTTTCCGACACCTTGCTCGGCACCTACATAACAAAAGATGCCCAGGAAATAGAGAATAGTCCATTTGTTCTTTAATAAATCCCAATACGAACTGGTATCACCGGCTTTTTCTTCTTCGGTTTTTTCAAACTTGGGATACTTGGTCAAAAAAACATAGAAAAACAATATCAGAGAAATTGCTGCGAACACAATGTACAATGAAGCCCAAGGTAAATCTTGTGGCACCCATCCGCGCAACGTTTCCGCAAATGTATCCCTACTGTTATCCTTACTGACCAAATATTTGTACAAATAAGGACTTAGGAACGAGGCTGCCCCAAAAACCAATTGCGCCAGTACGGAGTTGAACGCAAAATGTTCTTCCCCCCCTGCAACTCGCAACATTGGGTTAATAATTACCTGAAGCACGGCCATACAGCAACCCAATACAAACAAAGTGATGCTAAAAACACCGTATTGCGGCAATAATGCAAAACCCAGGGAAGCAAGCGCCATGACCAAGAATGAAACTGATAGCAATGTCTTTTCGCTATACTTTTCAGATAAAAAGCCTGCCGGTATGGACATGATGCCATATGCTATAAAGAAAGTGAACGGCAATAGGCCTGTTAAAGTAAGGCTCAGGTCAAAGCTATCCTTAATATCCACTATAATGGAGTTAAGTATATTGGTAATGAAGGATATCACAAAAAATACAATCATTACCAAACCGATAATGTGAATGTATCTTTTGGTCGAGGGCTTGCTGGTCTCCATAGTTAATTGGTTGGTTATTTAAATTTGGATGCTACCTGGGTTGGTTATTTTATTTAGCGCCCAACATGGGAAACATTTCTTTTATTTCCTCATCTGTGGGTTGTTTACCATACTCACATATTTCAAAGAACTCAACTTGACTCACTTTTGAAACATCTACACTTGGATACCATTTCTTAACTGCTTCCAAAGTGCTGGCATCAGGTTTTCTGTTCATCCACCTTTCTTTTAACCATGCCAATCTTTCCGTTTCTCCGGTAGGAATTGTTGAAAGGTCGACCCCTCTGGTCCATGGCAACCATTCGAACATTTGTGAATCGTGCGCCGCCAATCCTTTTACTTTGGTATCGATTACATCATCAACTATGACAGCGATATCCTTTTGGAAGGGATATGGCTTCTTAAAATGATCGCTCATATATAGAAACACTGGATTCTTTTCCAAGGGTGGAGTATCTGGAGCCACATTTGGCACGATATTCATGTAAGCTGCATCTTGTACCACTGAACCTGCATTTCTGTGATCCGGGTGATAATCGTTAGGTCTTAGTCCCAAAACAATATCAGCATCCCAATCCCGTATGCGTCGGATGACTTCCAATCGGACATTTAAGGTCGGAAACAATTCTCCATCGTGATTATCCAAAACTTCATATTCGGCTATACCCAATGCTTTTGCAGCATCTTTGGCCTCTTGCCTACGCTTTTTGGCCAATACGCCACCACCCATTTCATGATGCCCAGCATCTCCATTGGTCAATGCAAGGAATTTTACGTTGTGACCCATTTTGGCAAACAAGGCAGCCGTTCCCCCAAACTTGGAATCACAGTCATCTGGATGTGCCCCTATGGCCAAAATATTCAAGACTTTTTTCTGTTGGGCCTGAATTGTTGTAAATGCAAAACATAAACAAACGGCCATAATTAACTTTCTCATTTTCTATTTGATATTTAATTCATTAAAATTTTACAATTCCATCTCTGGTCACCTCTATTGAAGCAACAGTATTTTAATTTTATCTTCATTCAATTTGTTATGAGCTATTGATCCATAGTGATAAGTAGGTAATCCATGGTTTGGGAACTGATCAATCGAACTAACTTAATGAATGAAAACAGAATCTCGTTAAAAATTAATTGAACTTCCTAGTTCTGAACAAAGTTCGGGTTGATGTCCATCTCCCTTTGTGGGATAAAGAAATACTCCTTGGTACTGGTTATAAAGTCTTCTGCCTCGATAACTTTACCAACGGCGCCAAATCGCTTTAAGTCTGGCCATCTGTGGTTTTCGAAAGCAAGTTCAACTCTTCTTTCCTGAAGTAATTTGTCTTCAAAAGTACCCGGTGTTGAAGCATCGATATCTGGTAATCCAGCCCTGTTCCTTACTTCATTGATCAGGTCATAACTTTCGGGTGTCTCACCTAAAGCCTCCGCCAACATCAGCAGTACATCTGCGTAACGAAGTACCACAAAGTTGATATCGGAATCGTTTTCAATTGCTAAATCGGATTGATACTTTTTTACATATCGTTGTTCAACGACTTCACCTTCAAGGTTCATATAGGTGTCTCCCATAGACACATCATATCTTTCATCCCCATCTTCGTAGGCTTCCATCATGGACACTGTTGGTCGGTTTCTTCCAAAACCTGAACCGGTCTGCAAATCTGTGCTTGGTGAAAAGTCATTGGTAAAAAGGCTTCCTTGACCTATACCTCCACTGATATACTGAACCTCAAAAATGGACTCGGCATTGTTCTCGTTGGCAACACCCCATAGGTCTGAATAATTGGGCAACAGCTCATAACCGTAGTTGGCTATGATTCGCCTAAGAACAGTTGCCGCTTCGGAATTGTTATCCAAAGTCAACAACACCTTGGCCAATAAGGCAGCTGCTGCTCCTTTTGTGGCCTTACCAACCTGACTTCCCGAATATGACACCGGAAGGTTTTCCTCTGCTGTTGTTAAATCGGTAACCAATTGTTGCAATACCGTGTTTTCGTCAACCTGCACAAGTTCGTCTCCGGAATCAAAGGATGTAAGCTGTAAAGGGATATTCCCAAATCCGATTGCCAAATGGTAGTACATCAAAGAACGGATAAACAAAGCTTCGCCAGTTACTTGATTCTTTAGTGACGCCTCCATTTCAACATTTGGAATACGATCCAAAATTACATTGCAATTGGCAATAACTCGGTAGGACTCGCTCCAAGCAGCGGTAACCTGCTCGTTGAGAGCATCCTCGGTAAAAGCGTTGATTTCGGTGTATTGTCGCGCCAATCCGGTTGCATCGGGGCCTTGATCTGTATTATCGCCCCTCATCTCGAACATGGTCCAGTATCCACGGCCGTAAACTCCAGTACTTTGCAGTCCAGCATAACTGGCATTTATGGCCACTTCGAAATCTTCGGGAGCATTGTAAAAATCTGCCTCGTTTCTGTTGGAAATAGGCGCGAGATCTGTAAAGTCTTCACTACACCCGGCAAATAGGGCCGTGCATAGTATTGTATATAGAATTCGTTTCATTTTATTCCGTTTTTTAGGTTAGAATTTTAGGTTTATCCCCAAGGTGAAGGATTTGGTCAATGGAAATGCTCCATAATCCTCCCCAGGTGTTAAACTATTCGTGGTAATGCTACTAACCTCTGGATTATAACCTAAATAATCGGTAATGGTAAAGAGGTTTGTTCCCGTAACATAGAACCTAAGTTTCTGAATTTTGCTTCCAAAAAAGTTATCGGTGGGCAAGGTGTACCCCAAGGTCACATTTCTTAGTCTTACATAGGAACCGTCCTCAACTTGAAAAGAAGAAGGCCTGTTGTTGTTCCCATGGTTTCCCGTTTGCCTATCAGCTCTTGGTATATATCCATTTCCCGGTTCTGAAGGTGACCTCCAACGTTCGTTGAAAATGGCATAAGAATTAAAGTTACCTTCTCCATTCTTCATATGTCTAGAAGTCAGGTTAAGTATCTCGTTGCCTTCAACTCCCTGTATCAAAAAGCTGAAATCAATGTTTTTAAAAGTCAACCTATTGTTGATCCCCCAATTAAAGTCTGGAAAGTAACTCCCTGTAACCGTCCTGTCATCCGGGGTTATTTCACCATCACCGTCAATATCCTTAAACCTAATATCTCCAGGAGCTGGATCGGGAGCCTGAGTATCAAAGGGAGCATTATCAATTTCCTCTTGGGATTGATAGATACCGTCCGTAACGTAGCCATAGTAGCTACCTATGGGATCACCGACCCGTGTTACATGTCTAACACCAGCACTACCAGAGGAAAAAATAGGCTCATTGCTTTCATTTAAGGAAAGTACTTCATTTTTGTTGGTGGAAAAGTTAATGTCCGTGTTCCAGGTAAAGTCTTCCCCTACAAAGTTTTTGGTGCTCAAAGCAAGTTCAAAACCTTTGTTTTGTACTTCCCCAAGGTTTCTTAGCTGGGTTTCGAACCCAGAGACTGAAGAAATAGCTACGTTAAGCAATAAATCCTTTGTTTTGGTATCGTAGTAATCCGCCAAAAGGAAGACCCTGTTATTGAATAGCCCTAGCTCAATACCTACATCGACCATTTCGGATTTTTCCCAAGTAAGGTTGGGATTTGGAATGGTGCTTTGCACAAGCCCGTTGATTTGATTTCCTCCAAGGTTATAATTCTGTGGCGACAATAAGCCTACGGCTCCATAATTTGGAATTTCAAAGTTACCGGTTTGACCCCAGCTGACCCGTAGTTTAAGCTCGGATATAGTTTCTGAGTCAACCAAAAACTTCTCTTCGTTCAATCTCCATCCCAATGAAAAGGATGGGAAATATCCCGTTTGATTATTCTTTCCAAATCGCGAGGATTTATCGGAACGGAATGTTCCCGTAAACAAGTATTTATCTTTGTAGCTATAGTTTACCCTTAATAGAGATGATAACAGGGACCACTGTTCTTTAACGGACGTTCCCCCGAACACCTGACCCCCGCTTACCGTTGGTACCAGGTCATCCGGGTAATTGTTGGCCAATACTTGCTTTAGCGTAAGGTTGTCCTTCTGTGCCATATAACCTAAAACTGCATCTATATAGTGATCTCCAAACTCTTTTTTCCAGTTAAGGGTATTTTCCCAAAGCCAGTTGGTTTCTGTGGATGAGGATGCTTGTCCATATGGATTACCATCGGCATTGTTTCTGTACAACAGTGTACTTGATCTATAGAAGTCTTGATTGTATACATTGATGTATACACCGCCAAAAGTCTTGAAACTCAATTCTGGGGTAATGTCATAGGTCAAAGCAAGATTCCCCCTTGTTTGGAATTGAAAAATTTGATCATCAACTGCCTCGATAATCGCCAATGGGTTACTAGCTGTAGTGGTACCCCCACCCAAATAGGATTGGTTGTTCAACTGGTTGATGGTTCCATCGGGGTTATAAGGACTTACTGTTGGAGAGTGCACCAAACCGGAATACACAATTCCCGGAGGGGTTGCAAAATATGGTGCCGATGCGGGCACTCTTTGATTTTCCGTAACCGTCGGAGCCAATCTTAGATCCAAGTTCAATTTTTCGGTCAATTGAGAATTTAAATTCAGTAGTACCGAATAACGCTCAAACTTTGCTTTGTCTATCACACCTGTTTGAGAAAAATATCCCGTGGATGCGTAGAAGCTTGTTTTGTTTCGAACTGGTGATGCGTAGGAAAAATTATAGCTCTGTACTATTCCTGTCTTAAAAATAAGGTCTTGCCAATCCGTGTCTGTTCCATCCCAGTTCAAAAAGGACTCAGGAATTTCATAATTGGTGTCACCTCTATCACCTGGGCCTATTGGATCGTCAATGGAAGCTCCATCAACGGATTGCAAATAGTTATTGTTCCTGGCGTCCGTTGTAAAATCGATCAATTCTTGTGCATTCATCAAATCTATTTTATTCGCAACAGATTGCATGCTTACAAAAGAATCAAAGGAAAAAACGCCTTCATCGCCATTCGAACCTTTTTTTGTGGTGATCAAAAGAACTCCGTTACCACCACGGGAACCGTATATGGCCGCTGCACTTGCATCCTTTAAAACCTGAATGGACTCAATGTCATTGGGATTCAAGGTAGCCAAAGGGTTAATTGTTGGTGGCTGAAAAGTACCGCGACGGTTAGCCACACCGCCCAACTGGTTGGAGGATGTAAGGTTTCGGGAAATTGGAATTCCATCAACAACAAACAAGGGGTCATTACCGGCGGAGATTGAACCAGAGCCCCTAACTCGAATATTGGGAGCTGCTCCTGGCTCACCTGATACTTCTTGTACCTGAACACCGGCAACTTGACCGATAAGTGCACCTTCCGGAGATAATGACGGTACTTCCGTAATGGTCTCTGGAGAAATTGAAACCACAGAGCCCGTTACCTTTTTCTTGGCCAAAGTACCGTACCCCACGACCACAACTTCTTCGAGGGCAGCAGCATCCTGTTCCATGTTAATGGTAACCGAAGTCTGTCCCGCTACGTTTACCTCCTTGGCTTTATATCCGATATAGGTAACTTGGATAACAGTGACACCGGATGGCAAGGTAATCTCAAAATTTCCATCAAAATCCGTGGTAGCACCCTCAGTGGTTCCTTTGGCTATGATTGTTGCACCAGCAAGGGGTATACCCGCCTGATCCAAAACAATCCCGGTTAAATTGGATTGAGGGTTCTCTGCATTGATTTTCTTTTGTGGAACCAAACTTGGCAAAGATTCATGCCGCTTTTTGACCACTATTTGTCGTGCGATTATTTCAAAGGATAAATCGGTACCCTTAAAAACCTCTTTTAAGAAATCTTGGATACATAAATTTTCTCTGTTAACGGTAACCTTTCTTTCAATATCGACCTCAGTGGCTTCATAAAAAAATTTGTAGCCGGTCGACTTGGTAATGGTTTCAAATACATCACCCAACTTGGTTTGGTTGAAGCGCTTCTCAACCTTATCATATTGCGCACAAGATGCAGCATTTACCTGACCAAGCATAAACAGCAGGAAAAATCCATACAGTAATCTTTTGCCCAGCCTTGGTGCCACAGCACGTATAGTTTTGGTTTTTTTCATAATTGAATAAGTCTAGTTAGTTAATAAATGGTTTTTGGTGTTATTGGTTTTTTACATCATAGGCACTATTGTTTAGCAGGTTTTTTAATAATTATTAGGTCTTCTTCTTTGTCATAACTAAAATGGGTATGGGCCTGAATGGTTCTTAGGACATGGTCAATGCTTTCTTCATCGAACATTCCCGTGAACCTACGTTCGTCCAATTCTTTGTATTGGTTAACAATTTTTATATTGTACTGACGCTGTAACCTTTTTACAATTTGCCCCATGGAATCATTTTCAAAGGACAAAATCCCTTGTGTCCAAGAGATGTACGAAGAAACGTCTACGTCTTCTACCACAAAACCTTCACCACCGTCCAAAGCATCAATTGCTTTTTGGGATGGCCTGAGCATTTGCAGATCTTCGCCTCTTTTGTTGTCCGGCTTGCCAACACCTACAGACCCCTCTACCAACACCACTTCACTGGCACCGTCCTCTGCATAGGCAGAAACATTAAAAACAGTACCAAAAACTTGGGTGTACATGGTTTCTGTTTTAACAATAAATGGTTTTTCTGGATTCTTGGTTACTTCAAAAAATGCCTCACCTTTTAATTGCACCTCTCGGGTATTCATGTCAACGAAGCTTGACGGGTAGGTCATACTGGATCCAGAGTTCAGCATAACAACCGTACCATCCTGTAGGGTAATGGTCAAGTTTTTGCCATAAGGCACTCTAATGGTATTGTTCCTCACCTCTCCCCTTTTTAATTGCTCTTCCTTTTGGGTCAAAACCCCTTGGACAAGTGAAACTACCGTACTTCCATTTTTACTTTGTACGGTAGCATCAGATTTAGGGTCAATGGTCAAAATTTCCCCATTTTCCAATTGAAGTGTAATTTGATTTCTGTCAACCTCCATGGGAACATCAACAAACGGACTTTGGTTGAGTAAAAAGTAGAGGGACGAACAAAGGGTTACCGCTATCACCGCAGCATACTTCCAGATATGATCTCCGGCAAACAACGGCCTTACTCTTTTGGTTTCCTTTTCTTTTATGGTATGTAAGAAACTTTCAAAAGCTTCTTCGGTTTCCCAGGATTTATCTTCATAATTGACCAAAAAATCCGCTTGCACCAATTTTTTGAACACATCTTTGTTGTTACCCTTCTTCACCCACTCGTATAATATGGCCAGTTCTTCTTGTGAAGCTTCTTGGTTGATATACCTGGTAATTATCCTTCTAATATCAATTTTGGTCATTTGAAAAATATTGTCACTTTTAGAAGAGACGTAGGTTTTCCAAAAAACCCTTACATAGTCCTAATTTTTTAACATTTAAAATATGGAATACGCTGCTTTAACCAAGAATTACTGAAGTAGATATACTTACAAAAGGTTGTTTTTAATTTAGATGGAAGTATTATAAAAAAATGGACAATTGAGCTCTTAAACGCTTCATGGCTTTGGACATATGCACCTCTACCGTTTTTATTGAAATATGAAGTTGTTCTGAAATCTCCTTGTATTTGAGCCCTTCTCTTTTACTCATGATAAAGACCTTTTTGCATTGTTCGGGCAGATTATCGATTTCCTTTTCAACTTTCTTGAGTCTTTCTTCAAAAAAGGAGGTGTCCGTATCGGCCATGTCCAAATAAGCCTCATGTTTAAGTTTTTCGAGCAATTCAAATTCCTTCTTCTTTTTTCTTTGGGTGTCAATAAATAGATTGTAAGCGACTTTGAAAAGATACCCTTTTAACTTGTTCTTAGCAACGAAAAGCTTTTCCCTCTTATCCCAAATCTTGATAAAAGTTTGTTGGGCAATATCCTCTGCCAACTTTGGGTTTCCGGTAATCGCAGTCATATAATTGCAAAGCTCTTTATGGTACAACTTAAAAAGGTAGCCATAAGCGTCTTTACAGCCCTTTTTTAACTGCTGAATGAGGTAAGGTTCATTAGTAAAACTTTTCTGGTCCATTTTTTCGCCTTTCTTTTAGGTATGTGGCAAATAACAAGGTATCAACATATTATTAGTCTGCTTTATGTCAATTTAGCCATATACCTCTTCATTTCTCAACATATTGCCGTTTCAACGATGACCTGCGAAACTGCTTTCATGCTAAACGAAAAAGTGCCCAATGAGCTGAACTACTCCTTAAAAGTAATAGCTCTAAAAGATGGAAAGTTGTTATCAATTCCTAGATTTAGTAAAAAACCAATTGAAATAACACCAAAAAACGTTAACAAATTATAAAAAAATCTTTAAATAGAACGTTTAAGAGATTTTTTTTTATAAATCAATTCAACACGGGTAGCTAAATTGTATTTGCACTGAATTCCTACAATTATCCTCAAAAGTTCAATTCAAGTATTGACTTGTTTCAAATCAGGGGTGACATCGACAGCCCGGGTTCTCTAGTTATGACCGATACCTAATTTTGGGAGGAGGTCAAAGGTAAAGCAACTTAACTTTGCCTGTTTTAGCCATTATTGGCGGTAGTTATTTTTTTATTTCGGTCTAAGAGTTTCAATAACCTTAGCATCTACCCAATAAATATTAGCGTTGCTTTCTTCAAAGCTATCTCCTAAAAACACGCTGTTAAAGAAGAAGAATTTTCCATTTGATGTGATGCTGCCATAAATATCGTCTACCTCGGTGTTTATCGCTTTACCCATATTGATTGCAGGCCCCCACGAACCATCGTCTAGCCGGAAACTGATATATAAGTCTGAGCCCCCGTACCCACCTTCTCGTTCGCTATCCCAAATCAAATAGCTTTCATCTGGTGCAATGAAAGGATGCGCTGTATATATGCCTGAGTTAATTTGCTTGCCCAGAGCTTTCGGAGTTTCACGTTTGCCATCAACTAGTTTAGCGTATCTAATTGTCCCGATTGAATCTCGTTCATCAAAGAAGAAAGTGTTGGACGATGATGCGGTAAGACGCATAATTGGAAATTTATCAAACATTTCCCCTACACTTTTCTCGGCCGTCCATCCATCTTTTGTTCGTTCTTTATATGTATTCCCGAGATACATTCTGTTGTTATCGGTAGAAATAAACACTTCACCAGATGAATGACGTCCATCTTCTGAGTCTTCCCACTTTCCATTTTTATATTGAGTTAAATGAGATTTAGTACGTTCCCCTTTTTTTTGTCTGATAAAATAGAACTCTTTCATGTTTGGTGAAACGGCCGCTTCGATTTCTAAATGATTGGTCGAAACCATACCTGGGGCAAACAATTCAGGAATCAATCCTGGTGGTTTTTGACCAAGAAACAACTCTTCTTGTGACACTGACTTACCTTGTTTAAAGTTCTCTTTCTTGGAATTACACCCATTTGTAACCATTCCTATCACAAACATTGACAATATGAAAATCGGTGTTTTCATTAGTTAAATTTAAAATATGTTATTTGCTGTTTAATCATCCATTTTTAGCGGTTGGCGTTTATTATTCCGCTAAGGGTTTATAATCCCCGCTGGAAAATTTATGGGACCATCTGTTAAAATTAACCCCTTATTGGACAACGTTATTTTTAAATCCTGCATACCACCATTTCTGTGTCCATCAATAAAGAATTTGTTTTCAGCCACAGGAACAAGCGCAACTGTTGTGACATGACTTGTTTTAATAGCATCATCCATAAACATTCCTTGTATTTTATGTACAGCGTTTACACTTAGTACCATTCCAACATCAACTGTTTCGAAATGAAACCTGATGTGAATATTTTTAACTTCTTTGCCCTCAATTTTGTAGATATTGTACGCCTTAAATTCACCGGCATGGTTTATGAAATTTGCCCACATTCCTTTTAATTGATCCTGTCCTTGTTGGGTACCCAAGAATCCTTTCATTTGTTCGTTACTGTAATCTGAAAGTCCTTCAAAATTTTGTGTACTCATTGCATTCGCAAAAAACAGAGCTGTTTTACTATAAGCATCATTTTCATTTGAATCTCTCGAGAATGTATAGGTGAAAACCGACCAAGGCTCTTTACCGGCCGTTTCTAATGAATATGTACCTTCTTTCTTTTTTAAGACAAGTACGTGTTTATCATCCAATTGATAAGTATTGGTAAAATCAGTAATACTTTTATTTTTAATTGGTAACGGTAGGTTTTCTACACGTTTACCTTGAAACAGTGAAATGATTTTATCGGTAATTTCTGGCACAAAAGTAACTTCACCTTGAAACTCCTCTAATACTGGGTTTACAGAAGTGGCATTGGATAAAACGATTATTTTAATGTTTTTTTCCGGCAATGAACCCATCACTGAAGCATAGCCGGGAAGCAACCCGTTGTTATATATCCATTTCTCCCCTTCTTTTTCATCAATTACCCAACCTAGGCCAGATAACATATTATTTACGCCCATTGCTTGAGTAGCGCTGTATAGCATATTCTTTGATGCTACCTTTAATAAGGTACCGTTCTCCAGCGCTTGCATAAATTTGAATAAATCAAGTGTGGTCGAATTTATATCGGCCGCTCCTTGAAGCCAAGAAGGATGGAAGGGGGAATTGAAGTTTTGAAATTCATTCATTCCCAAACCTAAATACGGCTTTGCTTTCTGGTGGTTTGGTTTAAATGTTGCGACCGCTGTATTTTTCATATTTGCAGGTTTAAAAACAGCTTGTTCCATATAGTCGGCATAAGGTTGACCGCTCACTTTTTTGATAATATGTGCCAAGAGCAAGTAGCCAAAATTATTGTATTCATACCCCGTTCCTGGCTCAAATTTTAATTTTGAAGCCTTAAATTTTTCCAAAAGTTCATCCAAAGTAATTGAAGATACTTCGGGCATAAGGCCGTTTCCACTATCATCTTTTCTACCAATATTGGCCTCCATACCAGAACTGTTATTGAGTAAATGTTGAATTGTAATATCTTTTGAATTGTTAGGCATAAAATCTGGGAAGTAGATTGAAATAGGAGTTTCCAATGTCAATTTACCATCTTCCACCAATCTCATGATACCAACCGCCGTTAATGATTTGGTAAGCGAGGCAATACTAAATATCGAGTTTTTGGTATTCTTTTTTTTACCAGCTATGTCGGCATAACCAAAACTTTTTTGATAGATGATGGTATTGTTCTCACTTATTAAAACGCTTCCTACAAAGCGATTGTAGTGCGCATAACTTTCAAATAGTGCATCGATATCCTTTTTTAATTCTTTATTGGAACGTTTTTGTCCAAAAGAATTGATCCCTAAGAACAAGGCGATTAAAATTGCTGTAACTTGTTTCATTTCCTTTTGATTTTTAAGTATTGTTAAGCAATATTAGAATGCCGGGATGATACCAAAAAAAGAATGTGATTGGCACCTATTTTCCTGTGGTGGAAACTTATAAATATGTGAAAAAGGATGAACTTCACAGCAAAGGGCAATTTCGTCCCTACAATAATACCTTTTGCCCCTTTTATGAATCTGATTTACTTTAAACGCTACTTTTGGTACGAAGCTATTCATAATGAGAAAATATATAGAGCCCATAATTCACGTTTTAGTTTGGGGAATAGGGTATGTTCTAATTCTAAACTATACATCTACCATTGGTGACTTCAGGAAAGACAAAGGACCTTATTGGGTTGCTTTACTTTTCGGGATGCTTATGAACACTGCTGTTTTTTACACTACCGCATTTTTCTTGGTTCCAAAATTTTTACGCCTTAAAAAAATAAGGGCCTTGGTAATTTCTTTGTCAAGTGGTTTCATAGCCATCAACCTATTTGAGAGTATCGTGGATTATAGGTATTTAGCTGTTTTCTTTTCTTCGGCAAATGAGTCTTTTCTAGTGTATTTGCTTTATAATTCAGTGGTCAGTTTTTTTATCTTACTAGTCGCCTTGTCTTATGCCCTGATTAAATATTGGATACAAAATGAAAAACTTAAACGCGTATTACTGGAAGAAAAGCTTTCCACAGAAATGGCTTTTTTAAAATCTAAGATCAACCCTCATTTTTTGTTCAATGTTTTAAATAGCTTTTATGCCAAATCACTCAAGCATAATGTACCAGAATTAGCGGATGGAATTGCTAAACTCGCAGAATTGATGCGTTATATGGTTTATGAAACGAATGAAGATAAAGTACCACTAGAAAAAGAAATTCATCACCTTAAAAATTTTATTCAGGTATATCAACTACGTATCGCCGACGAAGACGAGGTATATATTAATTTTAAGATCAAAGGTGATGTCAAAGATGTAAACATAAGTCCCATGCTGCTCATCCCTTTTGTTGAAAATGCAATCAAACATGGTATTGATCCCAAAACAAAATCCCTGATCAATATTTCGCTCGAGGTAGAAGAAAATAAATTATGTTTTAAAGTAACCAATACAATACATCAAGGAATCTCTGGCTTAAAGGATGAGTCTTCGGGTTTTGGACTTGATAATTTGAAAAAGAGACTCTCCATTCTGTATCCAAATACCTATACGTTGGAAGCAAATGAAGAAAAGGGGTATTTTATATCTTTACTTATGCTGCAACTCGATGAACGACCCTTATGATCTGTATAATTATTGATGACGAACCAGCTGCTATTGATGTACTTAAATTCCATTTAAGCAGCATTCCTTTTATCGATTTGGAGAAAACGTTCAGAGATCCGTTAGATGCGCTTGAACACCTTCAAAAGCATACTGTCGATGTTATTTTCTTGGATATAAACATGCCAAAATTATCGGGGATCAGCTTCCCCAAATTTTTGCAAAATCCGCCACTTATTATATTTACTACCTCCTATTCCGAATATGCCTTGGAGAGTTATGAATTGAAAGCAGTGGACTATCTTTTAAAACCCATTGAATTCAATAGACTGCTCCAAGCGGTTATGAAGGTACAACAGCTATTAGAAAAAAATAGCAGCATAAAAACTTCAAGTGCTGAAATTTCAAATGATGTTGGACAACAAACAATTTTTATAAAAAGCGGGGCTGAATTTCATCAATTGTATGTTCAGGATATAAAATACGTGGAAAGCGATGGTAATTATGTCACTTTCCATACCGGTAAAGGGCCTGTTTTGGCGCGTTATAAAATATCCGAAGTGTTAGAGATACTTCCAAAAGAGCTTTTTATTAGAATACATCGATCCTATATCGTAGCATTAAAACATATAGAAACGGTCAAAAAACACTGTGTGGTCATTGACGCTAAAGAAATACCTATTAGCAGCAATTACAGAGAGGGATTTCTTGCCATAATCCATGAAATTAGTAAAAAAGGAGGGGCAAAATCGAAGGGTGAATAATGACTTTTACTGAACTATGTGGCTACAAAAAAAATAGATAAATAAGCTAAAAAATATCAACTATTTCTTTTAAAATATTGCTAATTAGTTTTTTAACAGTAGTAAACTTTTGATAAGTAATTAATTAAAAGACTAAAGTGAATTGTTCGAATCTACGTTCACCGACGACTAAATGTTAAAGCTATTTATTTAAAATATTTTTAAAACGCTAGCACAAGGTGGGACAAGTTCATTGCCGGAACTACCCCTGATTTGATGCAATTTTCAGTAATTTGACAAATAAAAACCCTGTAAATTAAATGATTTACAGGGTTTTAATATCGATTAATATATCTAAAAGTCGGGGTGGCAGACTTAGCTAACCACCCACAACTCACTGCTATTCAATTATTTATATTCATTTCTCAAATCTTGCACACCTGATTGCACAACAATACCAAAAAAGAGCTTTTGAAATAAGATTTGCGCTCATTTCATAATATAAAATTATAAAAAGAATCAATAGGAATTAATTAACCTCCAAGAACACTGCTCAACCTGAACATCGGCAAATACATGGATACCAATATGACCCCCACAAAAAAACCGATGACCACAATGATCACAGGTTCCATTATAGTGGACAACATTTTGGACTTTTGCTGCAGTTCGATGACATATTGCTCGTTCAATTTTCTAAAAATATACTCGGTCTGATTGGTCTCCTCGGCCACTTTTACCAATGAGATCATTTTATGGTCAAAAATATGGTTGCCCATTAAACTTTGGTGCAGACTGACACCTTTCAGAATTCTACCCTCCATGGTTTCAAGAGCATCTTGGATGGGATGGAACCTCAACATTTTCTTTGCCATCTGAACGCTGTTCAGCATCGGCACTTTGGATATGGTCAAAAGGGATACGGCCTGTGTAAATTGGGCCATATAGACCAATCGCATAAAATTGCCCAGATAGGGAACCCTTAAAATCAGGTAGTCCCATTTTCTTTTAAAAGATTCCATTCGCACCAATGATTTCCTTAACACAATCAAAATAGCAATCACCAAGAGCAAGAGCACACCATAACGCTCAATGATATTGGAAATGGCAATTACCAATTGTGTAATGGCTGGTAGTTCCACACCGTTCTGCTCAAAAATATCCTTGAACATGGGCACTACCATACGGAGCATAAAGACAACCACCAAAATGGCCGTACAAAGAATGATCAAGGGATAAGTCAGTGCATTGACAAGGTTTCTACGCTGATCGTTCTTTTGTGCAAAGAAGGTTGCCAACTCTTGGAGGACTTCACTCAAGTTGCCGCTTTCCTCCCCAATTTCCACCGAATAATATTCATACTCCGTAAATTCCTTTCTTTTTTTGAGCACCTCCGAAAAACCTAGGCCCTTGTCCAATTCCATCACCATTTGTGTGTAGAAATCTTTGAGCTTTTCTTTTTTTTGATTGCCGGCCAATAACTCCAACGCTTCCCGTAATTGCAAACCGGCCTTGATCAAAATGGCCAATTCACTGTAGTACCCTTCCTTCTTTTTGGAATTGAAAAACGAGCCAAGAATGGTAATCTCTTTTTTTAACCAATGGTCCACCCCCTCCTTTCGGGTTTGTTCCGTGGTCGTTTTGTCCAGAGTTTGGTCGAGTTTGAATCCCATATTATCGATTGATATAGCTTGTTGCCGAGTTCCTTTTAAAAACAAATAGGCGCCCAGATTGACTTGCTCCTGTATAAAGGTCCAAAGCATCCATTTCCCCGCCCAGAATTCCATTGCCGTTGAAATATGGACGCAGTTCCTTGATTTCCACAAAAAAGGTGTCCCGCTCCTTTACCACCATATCCTTTTGGAATTGATATCTGGCCTCATCCATTTCGTTGGCCAACAGTAGTTCCTTGTTACCTTGATCGTACCACACTCGATCATGTTGGTTGAAATCAACCCAGAGACTTTGTTTCAACAACCTCATCTCGGTGCTTTTGGTATAATTGGATGAAATACCGTTCATCTGCACTTGTACCAATCGCAAAACACTGAAGGCCATCCCAACGACCAAGGCCGTCAACAATAGCACCACAAGCATCTCCTGTAAGGTGAACCCCTTTATTTTTTTGATGTTTGTACTCATAAACCCTCTAATTTCAATTCCTTTCCGGTGGATCTATTCGTTGCCATGAACAACAATTGTTGCTTGCCCTCCCAATTAGTTTGTTCCACACTGATATCCCAACCTTCGAATTCGGTGTAATGGGGCAGGGATAATTTTCCGTGTCCATACTGGTACTGTAAAAACAATAATTCTTGTCTTATTCCATCATCATTGGTTTTTACGGTAGTGGCAAACAAGGAGTTCAAGGTCATACTTGCCATCATGAACACCACCACGATCAATACCGTGGCCACCAAGGTCTCCATCAGGGTAGATGCCTTTATTTTTTTCAGTACAGCCATTTCACGATACCATTTGCGGTTGTGTTTTTGTTTGCAAGCCCTACATATTCATTGGGCAGCATTTCGGCACTGATCTGGCCATTGAATAAATGGTTCAAATAGGTATTTCCGTTTTCAAACGAAACAAAAGCATTTGTACTCACACTGCCGAAGACCTGTCCTTTGAGTTCAAGATACTGTTCACAATAGACCTCGCCATGAATTATGGCACCAGTATCCACCGAAAGAAAATGGGGACGTCCCTTGGATTCATTTTTATCACAATAGATAATGGCGCCTGATATGCTTGTATCGGCACCAATATATATTCCAGGCTCCACAGATTGATTTTCCTGCCCTTGATATACTCGTTTCTTTTGAACCGCCAAAACGGTGGGATAGGTCAATTCACATTGGGAGCCCACGACCAATTTTTTACTCGCTATGGCCTGAAAAGCACCTTTTGTGCCTTGCTGTATTTCAATGGTCGGTGCCAACAGAACCACATCCCTCAAACGAGCCGTAGGACCAACCGTAATTTTATCAGTTGCCCAAACCACAATGTTGCCTATCAAATCTTGGTTGTCAAGTTCAATAAAAGTGCCCTTAACAATCAAGGTCTCCTCTTCAAAACTGTTCTTCAAGCTCATTCCGTTTTTCAATAAAGTCTTTTTTCCCTCAGGCATATAGCGCTGAGACGTCAGCGATTCCAACTTTTGGACAACCTCTGGACTTAGCTTGGGCAATTGTCCGGCACTTCGAAATACCCTTCCATAAATCAATTGAGAACGGTTATATCCAAATCCCTTGATGTTGCCCATTTTTATGCCCCGCTCCGGTAAATAGGCATCTCCTGATATTTTTGCATCCC
Source organism: Allomuricauda sp. NFXS6 (assembly GCF_040148835.1). NCBI lineage: Bacteria > Pseudomonadati > Bacteroidota > Flavobacteriia > Flavobacteriales > Flavobacteriaceae > Allomuricauda > Allomuricauda sp. NFXS6. The sequence continues at coordinate 266,938 of NZ_JAGEMG010000006.1, forward strand.
CTACGATGACCATTGGACGATTATCATCCCTTAAATACAAGGCTGGACGATTTGGGTTTTCATAGCCCACAAAGGCAGTCTTTTCAAACTGTAATTTTCCTTTTTTTGAAGTAACTGTTCGTTTCTCCAAAAGGCCCCAATACTCTTTGTTGACTCGGGTGTTGATCCCGGATGCATCGTCCAGTTTGTGTTGTCCCTCCCCTATTTTCATAGGTTCATCAAAGGTCTCCATCAATCTGTGGTCAGCCTTTTGCACAAGATCAACCAGCAGGTCAGTTTTTTTGTCAAAGAGCAATTGCCCTTGGTGCATCAGGACAAAAGCCATGAGCAACAGGACAATGATCGTTCCTATAAAAAGTACAAACTGCAATGCACCTGCCTTTATTTTGGAACGAAATATCATTGCAACAAAATGGTTTCAGTGTGCCCGTCATAACGCACGGTAATGCTTTTTCCGTTCCCCTTGACCAGCGTGACCCCTTCAATTTTTTGGCGTTCTGACATCATATGTTGTCGCCCTTCTATGGAAACAAAAAACATAGATCTACCTGATTCCGATTGAGAGACCAGGCCGGCATATACAATGTTTCTTTTCTCGACCTTTTCTTTCCTCACAACTTTTTTCTTTGGTTTCTTCTTCGTTGCGGGAAGCGTTCCCAAAAAAGGGTCTCGGTAATTGGCAATCAACTCGAAAGTATCCCTCGTTTTGATGCTTTTTGGTACTGCGGATATCGGTTGCTGGATTGTTGGCACCTCTGGTTCCTTTGATAAAGTGTTGATTAACTTAAAACCAATGATGCTCCAAATTAAAAGTACCACGCCCAAAAGCAGATATGTTTTTAGATTCTTGTTCAATTGTTGATGGTGAAATTAAAGGTGTTGCTGGTTTCACTTTCATTACCAGCTGTATCAAAAGCCTGCACAAACCAATAGTACGTCCCGGCCGATAAACTCGCAGAATGTGTTTTATTGGCTCCCAATGCCTTTGTGTCCAGGTCCTGTAGACTTTCATCGGAATAAATGAATATGCTGTCACGTTCCGTAGTTCCTGAAACATCTTCCCTGTTCCAAGTAAATTCCACTTCGGTATTCGAACTATCACTCCCATTGTCGGGGGATAACAATTGTGGTGTATTGGGAGGGGTCAGATCCAAATCCTCATCTCCGTTGACTTGGAAGGAATTACTTGAATATAATGTCTCAAAACCGCTGTTGAAGGCTCGGACACGCCACTCATAAGTCCCGTTGAAAAGACTTTGCCGCACTTGTGTGGGCAAATATCCCAACGTATCAACTTCAATAATACTGTCCAATAATATCTGGGCGGCATTGTCAAAACTGGGCGATGCCACTTGGACATTGTATCCTGTGGCTTCCTCCACTCCTTCCCAATTGAGATTGACGGCATTATCCTCTAAAACGGTTCCATTGGAGGGAGCCAACAGGTTCACTGTCTGCTCTGAAATATCCGGAACTTCCAAAATATCCTCACAGGACAATAGACCAAAGGAAACGATTAGGGCGATTACGATGATTCTTGTCTTCATAGCTTCAAGTAATCCGGTGTTTTGTTCAACTTCTCTGGATTGGCCTTGGTGTTTCCTGGGCAGGTACCGCCATCCAATACAATTTGGGCAATGTTGATCCGTCCTCTTTTATCCTTGTCCCAACAGAAATTGGCCCGTTGAAAATCAAAAACTTCCAAGGTCGATTGTTTTATGACAAATCCATCATGCATCCCACCTCCTATCCGAAGAACCAATGCTCCGGACATATCGGTGGTCAAGAACAGTCGCTCGGCGGCATCCAATTTTTGGGACAGTGCTTTGTCGGCCACAAAGGACATAGCGGACAACAGCACCACCCCCATATCCTCTTGCAGGTATGTTTTAAGGTTTGAATTTTTTTCTTGGTTGAGTTCGCTTACCAAATCAACCACATCCGTAATTTCCACATGGTAATAGGAAAGGGTTTTCAGCTGAACACTGTCTATGGTTTTCGCCAAAGGTGCTTTGCCAATATGTTCGCGATACTTTTCATATTTCGTCCTTATATTACCGGAAAAGGGAATGGACTCTATGGATACGCTTATGGGCCTCCCAAATTTCGGTTCACCCACTTTTTGAAAACCTTTCTCAAAAAGGGTTGTTTGGTAATGCCCAACGGAGCCCAGTATCGGGACTTGTGATTGTACCTTTTGCATTTGGCGCAAGGGGCCGCAGGCCTGTAGCATCAATACCAATAGGATAATGGTCAGTGTAGGTCTCATAAATAAGATTCTGGTATAAACTAAACGTAGTATTCCTTAGATTGTTGTACGAAAAGGTTTAGGATTCACCCTTATCTACGCAAAGAAAAATGACCGGAATAAGTCTTCCCATTATCGTAGACGTATTTGAACCAATAATCCGTGGAAGGCATGGGCCTTCCCAAGATGGTTCCATCCCAACCCGAACCTTTAGGTGATAGTTGTACAAGCAATTTGCCATACCTATCGTACAAAAACAATTGGGCATCCGAATACAGCTCACCACCGATGATGTTCCAATGCTCGTTGATGCCATCGCCATTAGGAGTAAAAAACTTCTGATAGCCAATGGCAATGACATCTTGGCTGATTGTTCGACATCCCAAGGGGTCGCGCACATAGACCGTATATTCCCCGGGGAACACCTCAAATTGGTTGGAGCTTTGGTAAACCATACCATCTATGGAATATTCGAAATCACCTGTACCAACAGCATCCACTGTAAGTGTGATTCTATCCGACAATCCATCGGTGGTCACTTCAAAACTATCTGGAGCGCCAGATGACAAGACCTCAAAGGAAACCGTGTTCGAACAACTGATTCCATTTTGCACTTCGGTCACCGTAAGGGAATACGTTCCCAATCCAGTGACATTGAGCAATTGGTCATTTCCGATCATATTTCCATCTACATCTTCCCAACGATAACTCTCAAATGTTCCCGCATCCAATACTAAATCGGGACTATCGGGGCATATCACGTACACTTCCTGCAAATCAGGGCCGGGCAAGGGATTTACAATAAGATTTAAATTGGTAATGTCATAACAAGAGGACAAACTTTTATGTTCCACCCTTGCGTAAATCGTTTCCGTCATGGCCACGTTGAAATATTCCTCCTCGGAAAGCTTTTCTTGCCCAATTATTGCATCCTGTTCAGTAGAATAGTAAGTGACTTCGTAGGAAGATGAGTCCTGTCCGTTGAGCACTTCTTCATCCTTTTGGGACAAATTGAATGGGTAGCTATCGGTTCCTTCCTCATCACATACCACAAAATCGGTTGGCGCGTATGCCAAGGGTGCATCAAACACTTCTAGATCAAAACTGCCCACTGCATAACAAGCAGTGTTGTTGGAATTGTTCAATCGAAAATAAACGGTTTGTGGGTTGGACGCATTTTGGTAATTGCCATAGATGGGGTTTTGCTCCAAGGTGGCATCGGCTTCGGATTCATAAAAAGCAAGAGATACACCACTGACATCTGCAATGATCTCATCAACCTTTTCGTCCAGATCAAAAGTGTACCGGCCATCGTTGTCATCATCACATACCTGCCAATCGGAAACCTCGGGCACTTCTGGCACATCATAAATGTTCAGTTGGAACGAATTGGTGTCGTAGCAAGAAATATCCTGAGCATTGGACACGCGGACATATATCGTTTTTTGATATTGATTGCTTGTAATTACGTTAGGTAATGGATTGGTATTGCCATCGGCATCTGCTTGGGATTCATGATAAGTTATTACCACGCTGCTTGCACTTTGTGTTCCCAATATCTGGGCTTCCCTTAGAGATAGGTCAAATTGTGCTGACCCATCATTGTCCATATCACATATTTCTAGATCATCGGGTTGGTTGGCCACGACTTTATCGATTACCCCTACCACAAAACTACCAGTTTCAAAACACTCGGGATAGGCCTTGTTTTCAATGTGATAAAATACATTCTCGCTCATAATGGAAACACCATGATTGGTTGCCAATGGATTGGTTTTATTTTCTGCATCCAATTGTGACCCGTAATAGGAAATACCAAAAACATTGCCATCCTGTCCATTTAAAACCTCTGCATCCTTTAATGTCAAGTCAAAAAAATGCGTTCCATCCAAATCGTTATCACAGACAATCCAGTCTGCTGGTTCTGATAATTCCGGAGCTTGTATCACGGTTACTTTAAATTCGGTAATATCGTAACAGTCCGTAGCACCTATATTGGAAATACGTGCATATATTGAAGTGGTCCCATATTCAAAATCAACGACCGATTCCAAGGGGACAGTGTTGGTATCTGCATCATCCTGTGTGGAAAAATATGTAATATCAAAGTGATTGGAATTTTGGGTTCCCAGTATCTCGGGATTCAAAGTTGAAAGATCCAGACTATAGGCAGAGTTGGTTTGACAGGTCTCTATATCATTTATCTCATGGGCTATCGGAACTTCGGAAATGGTAATTTCACTTTCTTTGGTGTTCGACCCCGATGCTGTTGTTACCGTAAGGGACACTTCATATTCACCGGGCATTGAATATACATGGGTAGGATTTTCCTGAGTGGATGTAGTACCATCACCAAAATCCCAATAAGCACTTGTGACGGGCTCGGAGCTATCGGTATAAAACTCTGTGATATCACCAAAACAAAGGTCTCTGATATCGAGCTCTACTGTAAAAAAAGACTGGATAAACGGTGGCAATCCAGCCATTCCACGGCCAGGACCCAAGTCAACTGCATCATGCACATAGTTACATCCGGGACCCAAGATATCCGGATTCTCGATGCGGTACAAATTGGGTTGATTGCTATCAATACCATAAATTTTACCATCAATGGCTAACTGAAGGGAATATCCTACACCTATTTGATCGGCCAATATGACTTGAGAAGCTCCAATATCTGGGGCGTCCAAATTATATTGATATAATTTATGTGTGACCCAAGCAGGTTGGTGTGACACATACAGAATTTTTCCCGAAGGAGAAAATTCCACGCCGTACATTCTATCCGTGTTTGTAATTTCAACCATATTGCTGACCATACCGGTAGCATTATCAAAATCAAAGATGTGCACTCCCAAAACATCACTGGCCACAGCTAATTTATCGCCTCTAGGGGATACTTTCATTTGGCCAACAGCAGGGTTGGTGCCATTTGACCCTGGTGGAAACCATGTCATTTCGTATGGTGTGGTACTTTCCACTGGGATGGTATTCAGACCACCGGCCGTTACCAAATATGCATGGAATTTATTACTGTCCCATGGCTGTGAAAGCACCCAAATATCCTCTCCATTGGCGTGGACCACAGCGGTAAGCCTTTCCGTACTTCTTGGAATCAGGTTAACGTTTTTTACCGAAGTTATTCCTCCAAGCCCTCCGTCCAAGGACATATCGACAATGGAATAATTCATGCCATTGTCATAGGCTTGCCAATCAGTAGTGAAAATGTAATAGATATCGGAATCTTCTGGTCTCGGAACGATAAGGGCTGTCTGAGTGCTATTGGAGTGTCCCTTGAGCCCAGTCCCATTGAGCATCATCTCATGATTCCGGTTCCAAACCGTAATACCGTCGGTATATAGCTGTAGGTTGCCCAATGCATCAGATATGGAAGCAGAGCCTTCTGCGGTATCCAATTCTCCATCCATCAACGCTACTGGGTTGCCAGTTGTAAAATCAACACCAGCTTTTCCACCAAAATACCAGTTGGCAGCTTCCAACTGAGCATGGGAAGAGAAAGGAATACTCAATAATATGAGCACGATAAAAGATGCGGGATGTAGGTTCAAGTTTAGATGGTTAGTATTTGCATTGAAAATAAGATTTTTCTTTCATAACCCCAAAGTTTTTCTACGTATTACTTGTTTTTAAGGTTAGGGCTCTAAATTGGTTATTTTCATTACTCCCAACAAAGAATTCCACTAAATCTGCAAAGACAATGGAATACCTAAAACCAAAAACCAGTATCTGGAAATCATCCAAAATACTGGCTTTTAATTGTTTAAATTCAATAATTGAAAAAACAACTATTTTACTACATTACCGTCAGTTTCATTCCATTATTAACCTCATGCTCGTTGATTTTTCTTTTAAAAAAAGCAACTTTCTCTTTAATGTTAAACTTATCCAATAAGACATCATTCCAAATGATTTCATTATAAATTGTAGTTCCCTTTAAGGATTTATAGTTAACAATTTTATATTCACCCAAAAAAAGATTCCTTAGAATATTATGAATTTCTATCTTTCGCAAATCTTGGAGGAATACAATAAAACTAAAACCATAAATGTTAAACTCAAATTTTTCTGAATCTAACCAAAGATTAATAATTGTTTCTTTCTTAAGACTAACACCATGTTTTTGTTCAGAAACTAGATAATCCAAAATCTCAACTTCAATAGACAGATTTCTATATTCTTTACACAAACATTTCAGAGCAATATCAAATTTAGTTGATAATGCATCTTCCTTGATTAATATTGAAGTTTCTTCAATTAATTGTTCTCTTATTGGGCCCATTTATAAAAATATTTCCATTTCCCGGGATTTAAATATAAGTGATAATTAAAACTTCCCACTTTTTGAATATTCAAATGTGTGCCAAAAATAGATTTTCCTACTCCTGTATTATAGATAGGAGAGCGTGCTCCTCTTTCAAGCCTCAAAATGAAATTGCTTGACTTATGTCTTACACCCAATTGAAAAGTTAGATTACCTCCTCTGCTACGACTAAAACCTTGTGTAAGTAATTCTAAGTTAGTTGAATAATTTGAAGGTTGAGTTAAAGCAGAACCTAAAGCAAATCTACTCATTGAAAGTGCTCCCATAAAAATAGGAGAACTCGCATACATTGGTTCTGTAAATCCAGACCTCGCAAATGCTTTACGGCTGTTATTACCAAACTTTAAGCCATTTCCAAAGGACAATAAAAAATCGTAATATCCGTCTACAGTTGACCTAGAAGCCATAAAACTGAGGTACATATCATAACTTCCTTGAATTTCCATCATTCCATTGTCCCAGCCTCCAATCCATCTTGAAATGGTTTCAGCAATCGGTTCAATTATTTGAGCATATCTTTCTGCATCATACCAACCCGGTTCAGATCCGTAAACTCCTCCTGCATGATAAAACTCTGTAATTGAATATGTACCTTGTTCCCCGTCCAAACCATTACCTATGGGGACCTCAGTCTTTTTTTGTTGTCCTTCTTTAGGACATTTCTCACATTCTGACCCCCTTCCTGTCCGACTAAATGACCCATCTCCATTATTGGTGTATTGGGTCCATCCACTGCCACTGTTATTATAAGCAGCATTCACAATATCTTGGGTCGAATCGGTTCCACTTGGATCAGCCCAATTGGAAGAACAAACTCCCCTATTTACATTAACCCAGGAAGTTATCCCAATCCTTTTCTCTTTGACGCATGGAAAAATTACATCATAAGACGACTTGAAGGAATTTCACAAAGTGATTTTGATAAATACAATGAAACGAAGGATGTTCCTTTAACATATTTGATTGAAAAGATCAAATCTATTTGACTATTATAAAATCATAATATCTGCAAAATGGATTTTGAAGTTGTTGAAGATTTGTTACCCCGGGAGTTGAATCCAGAATTATCAAAAGAATTGGAACGACTCTCAAATAAAATTGACAATGCGGTTGATTTTGGAACGAACCTTATTAAATGGGATGTTGACAAAAAGCTTAACGGAGACGAGAATATACCTCCGTTATTGTTCTTAAGAAAAATACTTGATTTGGCAGATTCAATTTCTGTGTTAGTGAGAAACTCATGCATCGATTCATGTAAACCATTAATCAGAAGCATGATTGAGTGTGTAAGCTCCCCTTAAAACCGAACTGTTTAAAAGTAGAATAATAATCTTAATTTTAAACAGCATTATGAGGAAGAGCAAATTTTCACCAACACAGATCGCAAAGATTTTAAAGGAGTTCGACAACGG